>NZ_JACVTX010000019.1:0-97404 GCF_016624745.1 Erwinia sp. S43
CCCCGGCCCCGTTCTCAACTCCCGGGTTGGGGCCATCAGGGGGGGCGCGGGCAGGAAGCCCGCGCCCTGGTGGTTCGTCGACCGGATGCTGAAGACGAACGCACCCGCCTGACAACTCAATGCCCGGAACGGGCCTTCTGAATATCCTTGATTCGCTGTTTCTCTTCGTGTGCCATCAGACGCCAGGCGATAAAGCCCACCAGCCCAACCACAAACAGAATTAACGAAGCCAGCGCGTTGATTTCCGGATTCACACCGCGACGAACGGTGGCAAAGATCTGCATCGGCAGCGTTGTAGCCCCCGGTCCGGTAACAAAGCTGGAAATCACTAAATCATCCAGAGACAGCGTAAAGGCCAGCAGCCAGCCGGTGACGATGGCCGGCGCGATCATCGGCACGGTGATCACAAAGAACACCTTCAGCGGTGTTGCCCCCAGATCCATTGCCGCTTCTTCGATTGACCGATCCAGCTCCCGCAGGCGCGAGTTGATCACTACCGCCACATACGCGGTACAGAAGGTCACGTGCGCCAGCCAGATGGTCAACATCCCGCGATCGGCAGGCCAGCCAAAGGCGTTCGCCATCGCCACAAACAGCAGCAGCAGCGAAAGACCGGTAATCACGTCGGGCATGACCAACGGTGCCGTCAGCATAAAAGCAAAACCGGTCGATCCCTTGAAGCGACCAAAGCGCACAATGATCACGGCGGCAATGGCGCCGAGGATCACCGCCGCCGTTGCCGACAGTGCGGCAATCGACAGGCTGAGCGTGACGGCGCTAATCATCGCATCGTCGTGGAACAGCACGTTATACCAGTGGAACGAGAAGCTTTCCCACGCGGCCAGCTGCGACGAGTTAAACGAATAGATCACCAGCAGCAGCATCGGCGCATAGAGGAAGAAGAAACAAACAGCGAGGATCGCCGTACGCCACTTCGAGCGAATGGTCGGCAAACTGTTCATGCCTTATCCCCCATTTCTTTGTTCTGATGCTTGTGGAACCAGACGATCGGCATGATCAGGATCAGCAGAATAATCACCGCCAGCGCAGAAGCCACAGGCCAGTCTCGGTTGTTGAAGAACTCCTGCCACAGCACGCGGCCAATCATAATACTGTCCGGTCCGCCCAGCAGTTCCGGGATCACGTACTCGCCCACTGCCGGGATAAATACCAGCATTGAACCGGCAATGATGCCGCCTTTCGTCAGCGGCACAATCACGCTGAAGAAGGTCTTCAGCGGACGCGCGCCGAGGTCGAGAGACGCTTCCACCAGCGAATAATCGATGCGGGTCAGTGCGGTATAGATTGGCAGCACCATAAACGGCAGATAGCAGTAAACAATACCGATATACACCGCCATATTGGTGTACAGAATGGCGATCGGGTGATCGATCACGCCAGTCCACATCAGGAAGCGGTTTAAAATACCGTTATCGTTCAGAATACCCATCCACGCATATACCCTGACCAGGAAAGAGGTCCAGGATGGCAGGATCACCAGCAGCAGCAGGATATTGCGCGTTGAGGGTGAGGCATGCGCCACCGCCCAGGCCAGCGGATAGCCGATCAGCAGGCAGATGCCCGTTGAAATGGCCGCAACCTGAAGCGAATGCAGATAGGCATCGATATAAAGCGGATCGTCGGTCAGAGTAAAGTAGTTGCCGAGATTCAACACCATACTCAACTGATCGTCAGCCCAGGTCAGCAGTTCGGTGTAGGGCGGGATCGCGCGCGCCACCTCAGCAAAGCTGATTTTCAGTACGATAAGGAAGGGCAGTAAAAACAGCAGCGACAGCCAGATGTAAGGCAGTGCTATCACCAGCTTGCGGCCGTGGGCCATCTGCAGCCGGGTCAGCAGCGAAACGCCGATGCGCCGCACGCTCGGTGGTTTGGTGGTACGTTCAGAAAATTGGCTCATTATTCCCCCCGCTTATACCGTCAGAACCACACAGCTATCGGCATCCCAACACAGGCGAACTTCATCACCCCATGTCGGCGTACCGTTGCGGAAACGCTGGCCGTTTTGCAACTGAGCGCTGATCATCTGTCCGCTACGCAGGCGCACGTGATAGATAGACAGGTCGCCCAGATAAGCAATATGTACCACCTCACCCACGGCAAAATTGAAGCCGTCGGCCGGAACATCGTCGCACAGCAGCACTTTTTCAGGGCGCAGCGCCACGTACACCGGCACGCCGTCCAGCACCGACACATCGCTCGCCACTTTCAGCGGATGTACCAGTCCCGGGCTGTCAATAATCAGCCCGTCTTCCTGGCGTTCGCGCAGCAGGCCTTCGAAGACGTTAACCGATCCAATAAACTCAGCGCTGAAACGGGTTGTCGGATGCTCGTAAATCTCCTCCGGCTCGCCGATCTGCACAAACTTGCCGCGGTTCATAATGGCAATACGGCCCGCCATGGTCATCGCTTCTTCCTGATCGTGCGTCACCATCACGCAGGTAGCCCCGACACGCTCAAGAATATCGACGACTTCCAGCTGCATACGGTCGCGCAGCTTTTTATCCAGTGCGCCCATTGGCTCATCCAGCAGCAGCAGTTTAGGTCGCTTCGCCAGGCTACGTGCCAGTGCCACACGCTGACGCTGACCGCCGGAAAGCTGGTGCGGTTTACGTTTAGCATATTCCTGCATGTGTACCAGGGTCAGCATTTCGGCCACGCGGCTGGCGATTTCCGCTTTGGGCAGGCGGTCCTGCTTGAGTCCGAAGGCGATATTCTGCTCCACCGTCATATGGGGGAACAGCGCATAGGACTGAAACATCATGTTGATTGGGCGCTGATAGGGCGGCACGTGGGAGAGGTCCTGGCCATCCAGCAGGATTTGCCCCTGCGTCGGGCTTTCAAACCCGGCCAGCATACGCAGCAGCGTAGACTTACCGCAGCCAGATGCACCCAGCAGGGCGAAGATTTCGCCTTTGTAGATGGTAAGGTTGACATCATCTACCGCGTGCTGACCATCAAACGATTTCGTCAGATTACGGATTTCCAGCAGCGGCGTTAACGCCCTGCCAGCCTTGCTTTGAGGACGGGGGATCGCGTCGTTCACTACCATTACTCTCCGGCGCTAAAGAGCCTTCCCGCTGTGGGACAGGCCCAAAAATAACAAACAGAGGCCGATAACCGGCCTCTGCTGCTTAGCAAGAGTGAGTCAGACTCACTACTCAGTTATTTACCACTTTTAACTTTAGTCCATGCACGGGTGCGCACACGATCAAGTTTCGGGTCCTGCAACTTAAGCGTAAACAGTTTTGCCATGGTTTCTGGAGTTGGGTAGATACCCGGGTTGTTGCGGATAGCTTCATCAACAAACGGAATCGATGCTTTCACGCCGCTGGCATAGAAGACGGTATTAGAGATCTGCGCCATCACTTTCGGTTCCATCAGATAGTTGATGAACTGATAGGCCGCATCGGTATTTTTCGCATCTTTAGGGATCGCCAGCATATCGAAGAACGCCAAGGCACCCTCTTTAGGAATGCTGTAGGCAATGTTGACGCCGTTTTTCGCATCTTCCGCACGTTTCTTCGCCTGCAGAACGTCACCCGCCCAGCCAATCGCCACACAGGTGTTACCGTTCGCCAGGTCGTTAATGTACTGAGAAGAGTGGAAGTAACGAATGCTTGGACGCAGTTTCAACAGCAGATCGGTTGCCGCACCCGAGTAATCTTTTGCATCACTACTGTTCGGATCTTTACCCAGGTAGTTCAGCACGGTTGCAAAGATTTCTTCCGGGGCATCCAGGAACGACACGCCACAGCTTTTCAGTTTTTCGAGGTTTTCCGGTTTCAGTACCAGATCCCAGCTGTCAACCGGCGCATCTTTACCCAGCGCGGCCTTCACTTTATCAACGTTATAGCCGATGCCGGTGGTAGCCCACAGGTAAGGAATAGCATATTTGTTGCCCGGATCGTGCTGTTCCAGCTTTTTCATCAGATCCGGATCGAGGTTTTTATAGTTTGGCAGCTTGCTGCGATCCAGCGGCTGAAACACACCGGACTGCAGCTGACGCGCCAGGAAGCTGGAAGATGGCACCACCACGTCATAGCCGGTGCTGCCCGCCATCAGTTTGCCTTCCAGTACTTCATTAGAGTCAAACACGTCATAAACGACTTTGATGCCGGTTTGCTTTTCAAAATCGGCTACGGTGTTTGGCGCAATATAATCAGACCAGTTATAAACGTGCAGCGTTTTATCTTCCGCCAGAGAGCCAGCGGAGATCGCCATCAGCGCACCCGCAACCACACCTGACAACCATTTTTTGCGTTGGTTGAACATCTTCCATTCTCCTGAACAGGGATAATCACAGCAGTACCCAGAGGTACATTTCTCAGCAAGCGAACCGGTGAGCGCTTGCCGCAAAATACAGGTCCACAATGAATCATTATTCACTGCGCCGTTAATAGAAAAAACCTATATTTGTAGCGACGTTGCACGCATGAATACGGCAACGCAAGAATAGCCCCACTCACTGGTCCAGACCAGACCTTAGCGTAAAAAACGCCTTTTATCGATTTTCTATGCATGTTTCCTCTACGTGATATGCCATTCGCGGCATAAACAGCGATAGATATCTGGCAATTAAGGGCAAAATGCAGAATAAAAAGTGGTGGCGTTCGGACGGTAAGAGGCAGGAAAAATACAGCTCGCGCAAATAATTAAGCAGAATGCTGAAAAGTCGGAAACCGGGATATTGGCTGTCGGGCTGTCGGGCTGTCGGGCTGTCGGGCTGTCGGGCTGTCGGGCAGTATGATTTACTGCCCGGGGAGGAGAGAATAGAATCAGTGCAGCATAGAGTGCCCGGTAATGACCGGTGCCCGCTCTTCGTCTTCACCGATCATCAGTAGATGATTGGCAAAAGCTTCCATCACAATCATCGAAATCTGCTCTTCACTCTGCTTCATAAAGTGAACGAACTGCGCGTAAGTCACACCGGCACTCACGCTGAGCGACTGGCAGACAATCAGTTTTGGCAGATTATCATCCTGAATATCGAGGAACGCCTTCACCGTCAGTGAACTGGCGTTAATTTGCGACAAATCTCCGACCAGCGGAATCAGCGCAGTAGGCTTCACTTCGGCCAGCGCCGAAAACAGGATCACGTTATCAACCAGATCCAGTTTGGCATCAAACACACCATCAAAATTCTGCATATGCGGCAGATGAAGGGCCTGGCAGGAATCACACTCAAACCAGGTGATGCTTTGCTGATCCAGCCAACGCCGTAATACGTCGAGATCCGGGACGATGAGTGAATCCATATGCTTTATCTCTTGCCGCCATAAAATTGCGCACTAGCTTACGGAAAATCGTTAATAAAAACCACGTTTACGACAGAAATAAGACATCAGCCACCGGTTTTGAGGCAGAAACCTGGACGAGCCTGTTCTTCGATCCAGCCGATCATCATTGCAGCAATATTAAGACCGGTCGTTTTTTCAATGCCTTCCAGTCCGGGAGAGGCGTTGACCTCCATAACCAGCGGGCCGCGTTCAGCACGGAGAATATCAACCCCGGCCACATCCAGACCGAGCGTTGCGGCCGCACGAACCGCAATTTCCCGCTCGCGATCGTCAATAACCACGCGTCGGGCGCTGCCGCCACGATGCAGATTGGATCGGAATTCCCCCTCTTTCGCCACCCGTTCAATAGCGGCAACGACTTCGCCACCGATCACCAGGCAGCGAATATCCCGCCCCTGCGCTTCTTTAATAAACTCCTGAACCAGAATATGCGCATTCAGCCCGCGAAAGGCGTCGATCACGCTTTCCGCCGCCTGCCGTGTTTCCGCCAGCACCACGCCAATACCCTGGGTTCCTTCCAGCAGCTTCACCACCAGCGGCGCGCCGCCAACCATTTTAATCAGGTCGCTGGTATCGTCCGGCGAGTGCGCAAAACCGGTAATTGGCATGGCAATCCCGGCGCGGGCCAGCAGCTGTAGCGAGCGCAGCTTATCGCGCGCACGAGCAATCGCCAGCGACTCATTAAGAGGATAGCTTCCGCACATCTCGAACTGGCGCAGCACCGCCGTTCCATAGAAAGTGGTAGAAGGACCAATACGCGGGATCACGGCATCAAAATGTTCCAGCTGCCGACCTCGATAATGAATCGCCGACGAGCCAGGGTTGATATTCATATAGCAGGAGAGCGGATCGATGATCTCTACACTGTGGCCACGCGCGCGCGCAGCCTCCATCAGACGTTTACAGGAATAAAGCGAACCATCGCGAGAAAGCACGGCAATTTTCAACAGTTACCTCCGGAAGCGGGAAGATCAGCGCGTAGCCCAGCCCTGCTGGTGCAGGTAATCAAGCATAAACGGTCGGCTTTCTTTCACCAGCGTTTTACGAATATGGTCACTCCAACTTTCAACGCGGCGATTGCTGTCACGGCTCAGGTAGTAATTTTCCAGCTGGCGGTCATACTCTTCCAGCTCGGCCGGTTCCAGAGCCCGATACTGGTTTTCATGCACCAGCATTGTTGCAGGCATGCGCGGCTTGAAAACCGGGTTCTGCGCGGGTTCCCCCAGGCACAACCCAAACAGCGGCAGCACATATTTCGGCAGCTTAAGCTGTTGGGTCACCTCGGCGATATTATTGCGAATACCGCCGATAAACACGCCGCCAAAACCCAGCGATTCCGCAGCGGTCATTGCGTTCTGCGCCATCAATGCGGTATCAACACAGCCCAGCAGCAGCTGCTCTGCCAGCCCCAGCTGCGCATCCGGACAAATCTGCTGCAGGCGATTAAAATCGGCGCAAAACACCCAGAACTCGGCGGCCTGGGCAACATATTTTTGCCCACCGCTCAGGGTGACCAGTGCCTCACGCAGTGCGGGATCGCTGATGCGTACTATTGAAGTGCACTGTAAAAAACTGGAGCTGGAAGCCGACTGCGCAGCGGCAAGAATGGCAGCGCGCTGCTCCCCGGTCATCTTCCGCTCGGTAAAAGCGCGAATGGAACGATGGGCGCAGAGCAAATCAATGGTCGGCGTCATGAGAATCTCCTTTTTTCCTGGTATGCGAACGGCGCGTGTTAAATAAGTCCGGGGCCATAGCTTTAGCGGTGCGCCACATCATCACGATGGCGGCGGGCAGCATCAGGACAATCCCGGCGAAAATCATGCCGGTTACGGCCAGTTTACCGGTGAAAGGGGGTGGCAAAGGAAGCACGTCATGCAGCGTCAGCAGGGCAATAAGCAACACGATTCCACCCAGGGCTTCGAGAATAAGAACCGGTCGCGGTAACTGAGTAAAAGCACGCATTTTGACTCTCCTTACGCTCTGTTAATCAACCCAAAAGTCCCGGCCTCGCGCCGCCACACTCTGCCTTAAAAGAGCAGAAAAACGCAAGGGGTATAGCCTGTACGAATCATACCAACAGGTAATTCCTTCTTTCATTCAACAGGGGTTGCGGGCATCATAGGCGGCATTGAGCAATAAGTTGTGACTTAAGTCACATAAAAGAATCCAACCCTTGAGGAGACATCTATGTTTGCTGTGATTTTCGGACGCCCGGGCTGCCCTTACTGCGTACGTGCTAAAGAACTGGCTGAGAAACTGACTGAAGAGCGTGATGATTTTAACTTCCGCTATGTGGACATTCATGCGGAAGGGATCACCAAAGCAGATCTGGAGAAGACCGTGGGTAAACCTGTTGAAACCGTGCCGCAGATCTTCCTTGATCAGACTCACATCGGTGGCTGCACTGATTTTGAAGCCTACGCTAAAGCTAATCTGGGACTGTTCCAGTCTTAACGGCTTTGTTCCTCAGGGGAGGCGATATCGCACCCCCTGATGCTGTACTTCCCTCTTCGCTCCCCTTACCCTCTGCTCTGCCGCTGATGAATCTCCACCAGCGTTCGGCAAAGCATCACCGCCAATGCCCCTGAGCCACACCAGAAAACCGCGCTGGTGATAATCGCGATCTCCTGACCCAGCCCCACGCTATGGAAAGTGCTTAGCTGCATTAGCGCCAGGCAGGGCGGCGACGCCAACAGCACCGCCAGCAGTAAAACGGTAAACGGAGCCTCTTTCGACATCAGCGCCGCCAGCGCGCCGGGGATCATAAACAGCAGCAGGCCAAACTGGACGTGGTTAGCCCCACCGATAGCGATCAGATAACGCACGGCAAGAAAGAGCAACCCATAAAGAGAGCTGCAGGCAATAACACCAGACCAGCTGAAGGCTTTAACCCACATCAGAATCTTCTCCAGGTTATTTTTAACCCAACATCAATTCAAAAAGAATGAGCGTGTGATTGTTATACAACAACAAATTTAATTATCTTGATATTGCTAAAAATAAACCAGGCGGATGCTGGCTGTAAGGCAGTATAACGATTAAAATAGTCGTCGCTTTATCCGTAAACATCATTGCTAAAAATTAGCCCGCAGCTCTCATGCTGTGGCTGAACTGCAACGGGGCCTGGCGGGTAAAATTTAGCGCATAAATGCCCTTTCATCAATAGGTTAATGGTAAACAAGAAGTTAAACCGTGAATATAAACGTCGCAGACTTGTTAAGTAGAAATTACATACTGTTATTGTTTGTTGTTTTATCACTGGGCCTGTGTTTAGGAAAATTACGACTCGGCTCGGTACAACTGGGTAATTCCATTGGCGTTTTAGTGGTTTCTTTGCTGCTCGGTCAACAGCATTTTTCTATTAATACCGAAGCCCTGAATTTAGGCTTTATGTTATTTATTTTTTGTGTCGGAGTTGAAGCGGGCCCGAACTTTTTTTCTATATTTTTCCGGGATGGAAAAAATTATCTGATGCTGGCGGTGGTCATGGTCACCAGCGCAATGATTCTTGCATTGGGATTGGGCAAACTTTTCGGCTGGGACATCGGTTTGACTGCCGGGATGCTGGCCGGTTCAATGACCTCTACGCCGGTGCTGGTGGGTGCGGGTGATACCCTGCGGCAAACAATGACCGAAAGCGGTAGCCTCAGCCAGGCGCAGGATCATCTCAGCCTCGGCTATGCCCTGACCTATCTGATTGGCCTCGTCAGCCTGATTGTCGCCGCCCGCTATCTTCCCAAACTGCAGCACCAGGATCTGCCGACCAGCGCTCAGCAAATCGCCCGCGAACGCGGCCTCGACCCGGACAGCAAGCGGAAAGTCTACCTTCCGGTGATCCGCGCCTATCGCGTTGGCCCCGAATTAGTCGCATGGAGCGACGGCAAAAATCTGCGCGAACTGGGCATTTACCGGCAGACCGGCTGCTATATCGAACGTATTCGCCGCAATGGTATTTTGGCAAATCCCGATGGCGATGCGGTACTCCAGCCCGGCGACGAGATTTCACTGGTGGGTTACCCGGATGCCCATTCGCGCCTCGATCCCAGCTTCCGTAACGGCAAAGAGGTGTTCGACCGCGATCTGCTGGACATGCGCATCGTTAATGAAGAAATCGTGGTGAAAAATAACAATGCGGTTAACAAGCGGCTCAGCCAGCTCAAGCTGACCGATCACGGCTGCTTCCTCAACCGGGTTATCCGCAGCCAGATTGAAATGCCGATCGACGACAGCATCATCCTGAATAAAGGTGATGTGCTGCACATCAGCGGTGAAGCAAAGCGCGTGAAGTCCGTTGCTGACCGCATTGGCTTTATTTCGATCCACAGCCAGGTAACCGACCTGCTGGCCTTCTGCTCCTTCTTTATCATCGGTCTGATGATCGGCATGATTAACTTCCAGTTCAGCAGCTTCAACTTTGGCATTGGTAATGCCGCCGGGCTGCTGTTTTCCGGGATCATGCTCGGTTTCCTGCGGGCTAACCACCCAACGTTTGGTTATATCCCGCAGGGTGCACTCACGATGGTGAAAGAGTTTGGCCTGATGGTGTTTATGGCCGGCGTCGGGCTTAGCGCAGGCAGCGGAATTAATCAGGGGCTGGGTGAAACCGGTCTGCTGATGCTGGCTGCCGGCCTGATTGTCAGCCTGCTGCCGGTAGTGATCTGCTTCCTGTTTGGCGCGCTGATACTCAAGATGAACCGCGCCCTGCTGTTTGGTGCCATTATGGGGGCACGTACCTGCGCCCCGGCGATGGAGATTATCAGCGATACCGCACGCAGCAACATCCCGGCACTGGGATATGCAGGAACTTATGCGATTGCTAACGTTTTGCTTACGCTCGCCGGTACGCTGATCGTGGTAATCTGGCCGATTTTCGGCTGACAAAAAATATTTAGGGACTTCAGAGAACTTTTATGGCGGGGTGCAGTCTGAATTAATGCCACTGCTTTTCTTTGAAATCCCCAAATTGAGGAGCCCGTTAAACATTATGTTTAGCGGGTTTTTTTCTTTTCTGCTCCGTAACTTCCACAGCCTCCTTTCCTTCCGCTCTTAATGTTGCCTTAAGCGCTTTCAGGCATTGTAGACTCCCTGTACTTATCGTCAAAGCGTCATAAAAATGTCATCAATTCTCAACAAACCCGAAACGAAGCGCGTAATTAGGAGGGAAGCTCTTTACCCTCTTCCGGCTGACTTTTATTTTAAGCAATCCGTGCTGTTAGTGCTGAGCGCGATGTTTCTGATTTGGCTGTCGCGCAGTGAAAGCTGGGACATGGCCATTAGCCAGATGTGGTATGACCCGTTGACTCAGCGGTTTCCATGGAAAGATAACGTCTGGCTGGATGTGATTAACCACCGCCTTTTAAAAGACCTGGTCATCGGCGGCGGTGTACTGCTGCTGATTGCCGGGATCGTACGCCGTCAGTGGCGTTGGGTACTGGTGGCACTGCTGATGGGTATCGGACCGCTGGTGGTTGGTGTGCTGAAAAGCAGCAGTGCGCATTCCTGCCCGTGGGACCTGGTGCAGTTTGGTGGTCATGCCGTTTCCTATCCGCTATTCGGATCTATTCCCGAAAATAGCGGGCCGGGCCGCTGCTTCCCGGGGGGGCATGCCTCCAGCGGATTCAGTGCGATGGCGCTGTTTTTCCTGTTCTGGCCTCGTCGCCCGCGCCTCGCCTGGTGCTGCTGGTGGGCGGCGCTGGTACTGGGGACGGCCATGGGCTTTGGTCAGATTATGCGAGGCGCACACTTCATGTCCCACAACCTCTGGGCCGCGTGGTGGGTCTGGCTGACGCAGTGTGTAATTTTCGGGTGCGTGACGCATCTGTTTAAAATGAAGAGGAAATAAATACAATGATGGAAGAGATTAACCGCTCGCTGTTTCTCTGGATCAACGCCAACGGTGACTCGCCGGGGTGGCTGATCGCACTGGCAACGTTTATAGCCCGCGACGTGATTGCCATCGTCCCGCTGATGATCGTCGTACTGTGGCTGTGGGGGCCACGCAGCCAGCTGACCTCACAGCGCGTGCTGGTGGTGAAAACCGGTGTGGCGCTGCTGTATGCGCTGGCAATATCCTGGAGCCTCGGCCATCTTTTCCCGCATCCTCGCCCCTTCGCAATCGGGCTTGGCCACCAGTATCTTGCCCATGCCCCTGATGACTCCTACCCCAGCGATCACGGCACGGTGATCTTTACCTTTGCACTGGCGTTTATTGCCTGGCATCGCATCTGGTCCGGCGCCGTTCTGCTGGCTACCGGTGCAGCTATCGCCTGGTCGCGCATCTACCTTGGCGTCCACTGGCCAATGGATATGCTGGGCGGGCTGCTGGTCGGCGTATTGTCCTGCCTGTTTGCACAAATTTTCTGGCTGATGTTCGGTAGTCGCCTGTTACCGCTGCTCTCTTCTCTTTATCGCACGGTATTTGCTTTTCCAATCAGTAAAGGCTGGGTACGCCACTAATTATTTGACGGGCCGGAATCCTCCGGCCCGCAACGCCAGGATAAACCTCTTCCTCTCTCCGCTTTTCTTATTGCGCAATAAGTCCGAATTAAATGCTGCCTGCCCACTACCGTTGCGCAATTGATTAAACCAGCAACACTTCAATCCATAAATTTAAAATAACTCATTGTTTTTAATAAAATATAAAAACAGGCACTAACAAAAAACAGCCAACAAGACTACTATTTAACCATTTAAAAAACCTTAAATTCAGTTTAAATGCCTGTCAAGAAAGCAGTTACCTGGTAGATAATCCCTGCAAAACCTCCGTCGACAGAGGTTCACACCAAAAAAGGTAATGGAATTGTGACTGCGATCACCGGTAATAGATCATCCAGTGCTTTCATCTATTTTTTCTGATGGTAGAGTGTGCGCCATAAAAATCAGCGTGATTAATTAAATCCGTTATCGGTAATTAAAAATTGCTGAGCGGATGTTAAGCGATTTAATTAATTGTTTTTAAACACTGGAGAAAGTGATGGACTCATCCCAAACAGCGGTGCTCAATCCCGTAGCCCCTCAGGATGCCAGTACGTGGCGTAAAACCGACACCATGTGGATGCTGGGCCTGTACGGCACGGCCATTGGCGCAGGTGTGCTGTTCCTGCCGATTAACGCCGGAATCGGTGGCCTGATCCCACTGATCATTATGGCGCTGCTGGCCTTCCCGATGACGTTCTTTGCCCACCGTGGACTGTGCCGCTTCGTGCTTTCAGGCAGCAAACCTGACGGCGATATTACCGAAGTGGTGGAAGAGCACTTTGGAGTAGGTGCAGGTAAGCTGATCACCCTGCTCTATTTCTTCGCCATCTACCCTATCCTGCTGGTTTACAGCGTAGCGATTACCAACACCGTCGAAAGCTTTATGACTCATCAGCTGCAAATGCAGGCACCGCCGCGCGCGCTGCTGTCGCTGATTCTGATCGTCGGTCTGATGACCATCGTGCGTTTTGGTAAAGACATTATCGTCCGAACCATGAGCATGCTGGTGTATCCGTTTGTTCTGGTACTAATGGCGCTGGCGCTCTATCTGATCCCACACTGGAACAGCTCGATTTTCAACAACGTCAGCCTGAGCGGCAGCGGCAGTGGCCTGCTCATGACACTGTGGCTGGCGATCCCGGTAATGGTCTTCTCCTTCAACCATTCACCGATTATTTCCGCCTTTGCCGTAGCCAAACGCGGTGAGTACGGCGAAATGGCCGAGAATAAATGCTCCCGCATCCTGGCCCGCAGCCATATCATGATGGTGATTACAGTAATGTTCTTTGTGTTCAGCTGCGTGCTGAGCCTGTCACCGGAAAACCTGGCGGAAGCCAAAGCGCAGAACATTTCCATCCTGTCCTACCTGGCAAACCACTTCAGCACTCCGCTGATGGCGTGGCTGGCACCGATGATTGCCATCGTGGCGATCACCAAATCTTTCCTCGGCCACTATCTTGGCGCGCGTGAAGGCTTCAACGGTACGGTGAATAAGATGCTGCGCAGCCGCGGTAAAACCATTGCTGAAAATAAACTGAACCGCTTTACCGCGCTGTTTATGCTGGTAACGACCTGGATTGTTGCCACGCTGAACCCGAGCATTCTCGGCCTGATCGAAAGCCTGGGCGGCCCGATTATCGCCGTGCTGCTGTTCCTGATGCCGATGTATGCCATTAACAAAGTTCCGGCAATGCGCAAGTACAGCGGCAAGCTGAGCAACGTGTTTGTGGTGCTGGTAGGCCTGGTGGCGATTTCCGCCGTGGTTTACGATTTAATCTGATGTTCCTCAGCGGGCGGACCGATCGGTCCGCCCCTGCTTCACGAGCGCAAGTCAGCAACAATTAGCGTTAGCTAAACAGCCCGGTGATTTTCATCACGATAAAGTCCCAGATACGGCCAAAGAATCCCGCCTCTTTCACTTCATCCAATACCACCAGCGGACGCTGATCGATGGATTTGCCATCCAGTTGGAAATCAATGGTGCCAACCACCTGATTTTTTGCCAGCGGCGCAGTAAGCTGCGGCTGAGTCAGCGTAAAGCTGGCTTTCAGATTCTTCATCTGTCCCTTCGGCACGGTGATTGCCGCATCCTTAGCAACACCAAGATTGACCTCGCTTTGCTCACCGTACCAGACGCGCTGCGTGGCAAACGGTTTACCGGCCTTTATCGGGGTCACCGTTTCATAAAAGCGGAACCCCCAGGTCAACAGCTTCTCGCTTTCACGCATGCGAATCGCATCGGTCGCCGTACCGAGAACCACGGAAATCAGCCGCTGATCGCCGTCAACCGCCGATGCGACAAGGTTATTTCCCGCGCCGGAAGTATGGCCGGTCTTAATGCCGTCCACCTGCAAATTGGTGCTCCACAGCAGGCGATTGCGGTTGTACTGGCGGATTTTATTGAAAGTAAACTCTTTCTCTTTGTGAATCGCATACTCATCGGGCACATCACGGATTAGGGCCTGACCAATCAGCGCCATATCACGAGCGGTACTGTACTGCCCGTCGGAATCCAGCCCGTGTACCGTCTTAAAATGGGTATTCTGTAAACCCAGCGCCTTCACGTAGTTGTTCATCAGGCCAACGAAAGAATCCTGACTGCCCGCAACATAATCCGCCAGGGCAATACTGGCGTCATTGCCGGACTGAATGATAATGCCCTTGTTCAGCTCTGAAACCGGGATGCGATCCCCCGGCTTCAGGAACATCAGCGATGACCCCTGCAATACTGGATTGCCGGTCGCCCAGGCATCTTTACCCACGGTGACCATATCATCTTTGTTAATCTTGCCGGATTTCAACGCCTGACCAATCACATAGCTGGCCATCATTTTGGTCAGGCTGGCCGGATCGAGGCGGTCGTCCGCCTTGTATTCCGTCAGCACTTTACCGCTGTTGTAATCCATCAATATCCAGGCTTTGGCATCAATCTGAGGCGCAGCAGGAGCCTGTTCAGCGTAGGCCGCTGGCAGTGTTAATAACACCGTTGTGGCAGTGACCAGCGTAAAAACGCTGGCAGAAAGGAGTTTTTTCTTCATGGCGTGACCGGATATCCATTTGAAAGACGTGTATTCGAAGCGCAATCGGGTACAGAGCCACCCTACACTAAGACGTTACATCACTTAAAAGAACCTTCGAACCGTAAAGTTTCTTAGAGTTTATTAGATAAATCTTAACCTTGCCTGTCATGATGGGTAAATAATCACCAACCCCGACACGATTACACCAGGACAAATTCTGAATTAGGGTTAAACGGTTAAGCCTGTCACAATAATTCGCTACTCTGAGAGCAATCTGCTGAGGAGGAGTGACCATGGATCTCGCACTGTTTGACCTGGATGAAACTATTATTTGTGAAGACAGCACAGGATTATGGCTACACTGGCTGGTTTCTCAGGGCTTCGCCCCTCCCGCGATCCTTCAACAGGAGCAGGCGCTGATGGATCGGTACTATCAGGGTACCCTTTCAATGGAAGAATATATGGATACTACGCTTGCACCGCTGGCGGGCCTGGCGACCTCGACGGTTAGCGGCTGGATACGTCGATTTATCCAGCGTGACATTGTGCCGCGCGTCTATCCGGCGGCACGCGATCGTATGCGCTGGCATCAGCAGCGCGGCGATACGGTAATGGTGATTTCCGCCAGCGGCGAGCATCTGGTGGCCCCCATTGCGCAACGACTGGGTGCCGATTGCGCACTGGCCATTGGCGTCGAGGTGGTCGACAGCCGCTACAGCGGCAAAATCTTCGGACCGCTGACCTATAAAGAAGGCAAGGTGGAGTGCGTTAATCGCTGGCTGTCACAGAGCAGCGCCCGTCAGTTTGAGAAAACCTGGGCCTACAGCGACTCAATAAACGATCTGCCGATGCTGGAAAATGCCGATCGCCCGCACGTGGTGAATCCCGCCGATACACTGCTCTCCCTGGCGCAGCAGCGCGGCTGGGAAGTGTGTAATTGGGTACGCTAGAGCGCTATTTCAGGGAGCCAGTCCCACCCGCAGCAGCTTGCCGTCGGACTCATCGGTGAGCAGATACAGCCAGCCGTCCGGCCCCACGCGGACATCGCGAATGCGCTCGCCGCGATCCTCAAGCAGGCGCTGCTGATCGACTACCCGCTCGCCGTTCAGACTGAGCCGAATCAGATTCTTTTCCTTCAGCGCGCCGATAAAAAGCGAGTTTTTCCACTGCGAAAAACGGTCGCTGTTATAAAATGCCATACCGCTGATAGCGGGTGAAACCTTCCAGTACCAGATCGGCTGCAGCGTTCCCTCAACCTCGCCGCCTTTTGAGCCGGGAACTTTCGCGCCGCTGTAATCGATACCCCAGGTCGCCAGTGGCCAGCCGTAGTTGGCCCCTTTACGTAAAACATTCACTTCATCACCACCGCGCGGACCGTGTTCGCTCTCCCACATCTGCCGGGTCCAGGGATTGAGCGCCAGCCCCTGCGGGTTGCGCATTCCCCACATCCAGATTTCCGGGCGCGCCCCTGCTTTACCCACTAGCGGATTATCCGGTGGTATTGAACCATCCTCCTTCAGCCGCACAATTTTTCCCTGTAGTGCATTCAGATCCTGCGCTTTTTCAGCCTGAAAGTTATCCCCGAAAGCGATAAACAGATTGCCACTGCCGTCGAACGCCATGCGGGTACCCAGATTAGCCCCGCCGGAAAGGCCCGGCTGCTGGCGGATGACTTCGCGGAAATCGCTGAGCTGCTGATAATCCTCGCTCAACCTGCCATAGCCTACGGCAGCCCCACCGCGTCCATCCGGCTCGCCCCGCGTATAGCTCAGCCAGACGCGGCGGCTCTCGGCAAAGTCGGGGGCCAGCACCACGTCAAGCAGGCCTCCCTGGCTGCGGGTCCAGACTTCCGGTACGCCTTTAAGCGGTGCAGATAGCCCTTTTCCGGCCTGCCAACGCCGAAGCTCGCCGGATCGTTCAGTGATTAACACCCCCTGATTATCAGGTAAGAACGCCAGTGCCCAGGGATGATTAAGGCCATCCTGAAGCTCTTCAACCGTTACGTTTTCCGCCATCGCCGTCGGACTAAACAGCAGTGCAAGCAGGCTAACAGTGGCCAGAGGTTTGAACATTGTTTTCTCTCCGTAACGGGATGTATCAGATAACCGTAGCGAATCGGGGCTAAAGCGGCGGGCTTTTTACAAAACCTTAATGAGTAATAAAGATGGCGCTGAGGAATGGATGCCAGGGGGCAGCCTCTGCTGCTGCTTCAGGGCGGTCCTCACGCCGCGTTGCGGTGCCTTCGGTTACGCCATTTCGCCGACGGATCGGCCAGGATTGAACATCCCTGTTCAAACTCGGCCTGATGGCAGCATCCCTGCTGCCTTCTCCTGGCGTAATGCCTCCACCTCAGCGCTGTGGATGCCCTTACGCAGCAGCAGAGGCTTTCCCCTTTGAGCATTTCATCGCTGCATGAACGTCGCTTTTGCATCGGATGTAAGCATGAACCTACAAAGTCATTTAATTATCAGATAACTCAGAATTCAGAGAGCGGATTGGCTGTCCCCTGATAGACAATCCACAGCACTAAACACAGAGAGAAAACCAGGATTCATTTTTCAGGCAACACAAAAGTCAGAAAGCAGGCTGGCCGTGCCCCCGTTCGGGCAATCCGCAGCGCTGAATGCAGAGAGGAAGCCAGGATTCGCCTGCATGGACGCAGGCGAAAGGCCCAGCCGCGCAGGACGCGCGTCTGGGCCGGTCCGTGAGGCTGACGAACGAAGTGAAGGAACCGCAACGCGGCGCGAGGACCGCCCGAACGGGGGCACGGCCAGCCAGCGCCAACTCCAAGCGATGCAAACAACTTAGAGGCAGGACATGGGTACTGCCAGTTAGCGTCGTTTCCTCAAACATCACCCGCCCCGCTATTGCAGCGCCGGAAACGCCGCCGCATCCTGTACCATCTCATCAATACCGCTGCGCAACTCGTCGAAGGTAATCGGTGCGCTGTTATTGGCAACGGATTTACCGTACGCCTTACGGACCACCTTCACCACCGGCTCACCGGTACGCGCATCCAGCAGCTCCAGCTCAAGGAACAGAACGCTGTTCTGCGTACGGTGGCCTGAAGCCGCCATTGTGCTGGCAACGACCGCTGCAACCGGCACCACCTCATAGAATTTCATATCCTGATTTTCCGCACTCACCGCAGTAATTGCGGTTTTCAAAATTAGCGTCCCCGGCCCCGGTTTACTCACCAGCGGCTTATGCCGAGCTGCGGCCTGCTGAAGCTGAGTGTCCACATAGCCACGCACCTGGTCTAAAGTCTGCTGGCTGATACGTGCCGTCGGCCGGGCGGCAGGATAGTACACCACCGGCGTATAATAAATTCCGCTATAATCCGCTGACTTAAAGGTTGGCGAAATCCAGCGTAGGGTCTGATGACCGCTCGGAGAACTGGTTGGTTTTAGCTGCGAGTAATCGGAGAGAAATCCTGAAAATTGCGTCGGCTCAGCCACTTTAGAGGAACAGCCCGCCAGTATTAAACTCAGCATGACCAGCCCGGCAGACCACTTCAAATGCATCGTTATCATGGAGAAGTTCCTTGTTGTGGAAAACAGCGTGAATTGATGTCTTTTTCATCATATGCAGGGATGTTGATTTCCTCTACGGCAGCCGAAAAAATCTTTTATGGCAGTGAGATGCCACGCAATTTTTTCCTGCCAGCCTATTAGTCAATGACAATTCATTAACAAAAGTGCTATATCATTCAGCCGGAAAAAACGCTAAGGAACGCCGATGACCATTTTCCTACCGCTGATTTATCTGCTGGCGGGTTACGCTATGGGGCACAGCCGCTGGGATTTCAAAGCGCTGGCTTCCCTGCTGTTAACCCGACTCATCATTCCGCTGGTCATCATCTATAACGTCTCCAGCCACTTTCATGCCATGAGCGGTATTATTCTGGTCACCGCGCTGTTAATGCTGATTTTACTGAGCGTTGGCCGCCTTGTTAGCCGCGATCCGGTGCAGCATCTTTGCTTTTTCTATCTGAATATCGGCTGGCTGGGTCTGCCCATCGTCAGCGCTCTGTTCTCCGCTCAGGCGGTAGTGATCTTTATCGCCGCGTACGTCGGCAGCTCTATTTTTGGCAATGCGATTGGCGCAGGTATGCTCTCCGGCGCAGGCCTGGATCTGAAAGGTCTGCTAAAAACACCGCCGGTGCTGGCGCTGGGTGCGGGTATCGCGCTGATCCCTTTCGGCGAGCAGATTACCCAATTCGGGGAAGGACTTTACGATGCCGCCAAATTTCTGATGAGCTTCCTTGGGATGGCTATTCTGGGAATCTGGCTGGCGAAAGTCCGGGTGACGGCAGCGGATTTCCGTAACGAGCTGCGCCCTTTTCTACTGCGCGGCGGGGCCATTTTCCTGCTGGTCAGCACCTTGTTGTTATGTGGGCATCTTTATGGCATTCAGATACTGACCGATAACGCGGCCGCGCTGTATCTGTTCTGCCTGCTGCCGCCCGCAGCGAATATTATCGTGCTGGAAACCCACTACCTCGGCACCGGCCGCTCGGCGAAGGCGATTTCCTGCGGAACCTGCATCAGCATTGTTGCCATCGCAATTTACGCTGCCGCGATCGTGCTCAGCCACATGATGTAAGCTGGATGATGTGGCGTGAGAAGGATGATGTAAGTTGGATGATGCAGCGTGAGAAGGACGATGTAAGTTGGATGATGCAGCGTGAGAAGGACGATGTAAGTTAAAGGCTCTGAGCTGGATAATGTGAACCGCGCGGTGGGCGTTGGGTAATGTCAACCGGATGGTTTGAGCGCACAGCTCTCCCTGCGCGCTCAAAGTGCTATCAGTGCTTCAGTTTAGGGTCCAGCGCATCGCGCAGACCATCCCCCAGCAGATTGAAGGCCAGCACCGTCAGGAAAATGGCCAGACTCGGAAAGATCGCCACGTGCGGCGCCATCACCATATCCGCCTGCGCCGCATTGAGCATTGCGCCCCACTCCGGGGTTGGCGGCTGAGCACCCAGCCCCAGAAACGACAGGCTGGCGGCAGAGATAATTGAGGTGCCGATACGCATCGTGAAATACACCACGATGGAAGAGAGCGTTCCCGGCAGAATATGGCGCAGAATAATCACCCAGTCCGGCGCACCGATGCTGCGAGCGGATTCAATATAGGTCAGGTGCTTCAATACCAGGGTATTACCGCGCACCAGCCGGGCAAAGGCTGGAATGCTGAAAATCGCCACCGCGAGGATCACGTTGGACATGCCGTTACCAAGCACCGCCACCACCGCTATCGCCAGCAGGATACCGGGAAAGGCGAACAGCACGTCGCAGATGCGCATAATAATGCGGTCCCACCAGCCTTCGTAATAGCCGGCCAGCAAACCCAGCAGCGTGCCGATAGCGGCCCCCACCGCCACCGAAAAGACCCCGGCAACCAGCGACAAACGCGCACCGAGCAGTACTCGGCTGAAGATATCGCGGCCCAGCGCATCCACGCCGAACCAGTGCAGCATCGACGGCCCTTCATTAAGCCTGTCGTAGTCAAAATAGTTTTCCGCATCAAACGGTGCCAGCAGGGGGGCAAATGCAGCCACCACGACCAGCAGCACGATAAATATGGCTGCCGCCATCGCCAGATGCTGACGACGAAAACGCCGCCAGAACTCACGCCACGGGGTACGCAGACGATCGGGGCTGATTGTCGGCAGTGCGGATAGCGCAGCTTTGCGTCGCCAGTTAAGCATCAACCATCCTTATTTGTAGCGAATTGCCGGATTGATCGCCGCGTAGAGCATATCGACCATCAAATTAATCAGGATAAACTCCAATGAGAACAGCAGCACTTCGGCCTGAATCACCGGATAATCACGCATCTCAACGGAATCAACGAGCAGCCGTCCCAGTCCAGGCCAGTTGAACACCACCTCCACGACTATCGATCCGCCGAGCAGGAAGCCAAACTGTAGCCCCATCATGGTGACCACCGGAATCATCGCATTGCGCAGGCCGTGTTTGACCACCACCAGCGATTCACGTACGCCTTTGGCCCGTGCGGTACGCATGTAATCTTCCTGCATCACCTCGACAAACGATGCGCGGGTAAAGCGAGCCATCACTGCCGCTACGGCGGCACCAAGGGTAATCGAGGGTAAAATATAGTGCTGCCAGCTGTCGGCGCCAACGGTCGGTAACCAGCCCAGCTCAACGGAAAAAACCTGCATCAGCAGGATACCCAGGGCAAAAGCCGGGAAGGAAATGCCGGACACCGCCAGCGTCATCCCCAGACGGTCGGGCCAGCGGTTGCGCCACACGGCGGAAACAATGCCAATCGCCATGCCGAAAACAACCGACCACGCCATGCTGCTCAGCGTCAGCCAGAAAGTGGGCATAAAGCGCAGCGCAATCTCTTCAGACACCGGGCGTTTTGATACCATCGACAGGCCAAAATCCCCCTGCAACGCATTGGTGATATAGCGCCAGAACTGCTGCGGCAGCGGCAAATCCAGCCCCAGCTGTTCGCGTACCATCGCCACCACTTCGGCATCCGCTTCGCGGCCGGCAATCAATCGCGCCGGGTCTCCCGGTAAAAGATGAACAAACAGAAACACCAGCACCGCCACAATCAGCAGCGTCGGGATCAGGCCCAGCAGGCGTTTAATAAAATAGTTAAGCATCAATGTTCCTACGCCCCCTTAACAGGGGGCGTTTTTGCTGTCGGGCGTTACTTCAGGTCAGCATCGTCGAAGCTGAACGAGGTATCCGGCATCACGTAGAAACCGGTCAGGTTTTTAGTGTTGGCGGAAACCAGCTTCTCTACCACCAGCGGCACCCACGGCTGATCTTTCCAGATGCGATCCTGGGCATCTTTATACAGGGCGGATTTCTTCTCACTGTCGGTGGTATTCAGCGCGTCGGTCAGATCTTTATCCACCTGCGGGTTGCTGTAGAAGGCGGTATTAAAGATAGTTGGCGGCCAGGACTGAGTGGCAAACAGCGGCGTCAGCGCCCAGTTGGCTTCACCGGTTGATGCCGACCAGCCGGTGTAGAACATCCGCACGCCGCTCTCTTTCTGGCCTTTATCTTCAACCTGCGCCGCACGCTGGCCGGCATCCATTGCCGTCAGCTGTACCTTGATCCCCACCTGTGCCAGCTGCTGCTGGGTAAACTGCAGCACCTTCTGTGCGGTGCTGTGGTTATGGGAGGACCACAGCGTGGTGCTGAAACCGTCAGGATAGCCCGCCTCTTTCAGCAGCTCGCGCGCCTTCGCCGGGTTGTACTCCGGTGCCGGATAGCTCTGCGCGTACTGAATAGACGGCGGAACAATACCGGTAGCCGGGGTGGCGTAACCGGCAAAGGCCACTTTCGCCAACGCATCACGATTAATCGCGTAGTTAATCGCCTCGCGCACTTTCGGGTTATCAAACGGCTTCTGGGTGACATTCAGACTGATGTAGCGCTGCATAATCGATGGCGAGGTGACCAGATCGAGCTTGCTGTTTTTCTCCAGCAGTTTTGCCTGCTCGAAGGGGATAGGGAAAGCGAAGTTCGCCTCACCGGTTTGCAGCATTGCTGAACGGGTATTGTTGTCGACCACCGGGCGCCAGGTAATGGAGTCCAGCTTCGGATAGCCCGGCTTCCAGTAGCCGTCAAACTTCTTCACTTTAACGAAGTCGGTCTGGTTCCAGGTGACAAATTCATACGGACCGGTTCCCACCGGGTGGAAGCCGATATCCTTGCCGTATTTCTTCAGCGCGTCCGGGGAGATCATCGCCGCCACCGGACTGGCCAGGGTATTGATAAAGGCGGAGAACGGCTGCGAAAGCGTAATTTTCACCGTGGTCGGGTCGATAACTTCAGTGCCGGATACCACTTTAAACAGGTTAAAGCGCTTGAGGTGATTGTCAGGATTGCTGGCACGATCGAGGTTGGCCTTCACCGCCGCCGCGTTGAACTCCGTACCGTCCTGGAACTTCACGCCGCTGCGCAGCTTAATGGTGTAGTTCAGACCGTCGGGGCTGACCTGATAGCTCTCGGCCAGCACGTTCTGCAGTTTCATATCCTTATCAAAACCAAACAGGCCCTGATAGAAGGATTTTGCCACCGCCTGCGACAGCGTATCGTTGGCATCATACGGGTCGAGGGTGGTGAAGTTGGAGGCCACGGCGATAGTGACATCCTTCGCCGCCCAGGCAGGCAGAGCGGCAATAGTGCCCAGCAGCCCGGCGGTTAACAACAGCTTACGCGTTTTCAGAACCATCATCTCAATCTCCTGTCTCTTATTTTCATTATCAAATAATCAGGCGCGGTTAATCACATGTCGGGCAACATAATGCCCGGCACTGACCTCAACCAGCGGGGCCACCAGCGGCTCATCGCCAAGGGCACGGATCGGGCTGGGAATTTCATCAACAAGCAGCGCTCGCTCGCGGCGGCGATGGCCGGGCTGGGCGACCGGTACGGCCGCCATCAGCTTGCGGGTATACGGATGCTGCGGATTTTCAAAGACGGCCTGGCGCGGGCCGATCTCTACGATCTGCCCCAGATACATCACCGCCACCCGGTGGCTGATGCGCTCAACCACCGCCATATCATGGGAAATAAACAGAAACGCAATGCCGTAGTCGCGCTGGAGGTCAAGCATCAGGTTAATAATCTGTGCCTGAATCGACACGTCCAGCGCAGACACCGATTCATCGGCAATGACTACCTTGGGATTCAGCGCCAGCGCCCGGGCGATACAGATACGCTGCCGCTGGCCGCCGGAAAATTCGTGCGGATAGCGCTGCGCATGTTCCGGCAGCAGCCCGACCCGCTCCAGCAGGCTGGCCACTCGCTGCTCGGCCTCCTGCCCGCGGGCGATGCCGTGGACCAGCAGCGGCTCCATAATCGAGTAGCCCACCGTCAGACGCGGATCGAGAGAGGCGTAAGGATCCTGAAAAATAAACTGAATATCGCGGCGCAGATGCGACAGCGCACTGCCCTTGAGCAGATCGATGCGCTTACCGTCAAAGGTAATCGAGCCGCCCTGGCTCTCTACCAACCGCAGCAGCGATCGCCCGGTGGTGGATTTGCCACAGCCGGATTCACCGACCAGCGCCAGCGTTTCGCCGTGATGAAGATCGAAGCTGACTTTTTCCACCGCGTGCACTCGCCGTGTAACTCGGTTAAAGATACCGCTGCGAATATCAAAACGTGTCACCAGATCGCGAACCTGCAACAGCGGCGGGCCGTCTTTACGCACGGTATCCTGCGGCGGCTCGTTCGCTGCAACCTCGTCACCCACCAGTGGAAACTTCTGCGGAAAGGGGCGACCGGTCATTGCACCGAGTTTTGGCACCGCCGCCAGCAGCGCACGGGTGTAAGGCTCTTTCGGTGCGGAAAACAGCGTTTCTACTTCGCCGGTTTCCACCACGTTACCGCGATACATCACCTGTACCCGATCGGCCATTTCCGCCACCACGCCCATATCGTGCGTGATAAATATCACCCCCATCTGCATTTCCTTTTGCAGTACGCGGATCAGCTGCAGGATCTGCGCCTGAATGGTCACATCCAGCGCGGTGGTCGGCTCGTCGGCAATCAGCAACGCCGGGCGACAGGAGAGCGCCATGGCGATCATCACCCGCTGACGCATGCCGCCGGAGAGCTGATGCGGATAGCGGGACATAATATTTTTAGCTTCCGGAATGCGGACCAGATCCAGCATGCGCTTCGCTTCCTCCAGCGCCTGCTGGTGATCTTTACCCTGATGCAGGCGAATAGACTCGGCGATTTGCTCACCGACCGGAAACACCGGGTTCAGAGAAGTCATCGGCTCCTGGAAGATCATCGCGATATCCGCCCCGCGTATCTCACGCAGTTTCCGGGAGGAGAGCGTCGCCAGATCGACCCGCTGCTGGTTGCGGCGACGCAGCAGAATACTGCCGCTATCAATGCTGCCGCCGCCCTGCTCTACCAGCCGCATCAGTGCCAGTGAAGTCACCGACTTACCGGAACCGGACTCGCCGACAATCGCCAGCGTTTCGCCTTCGCGAACCGTTAACGAGAGATTATTTACCGCCTGAATGCGCTGACCTTCCTGCTGAAAACTCACGCTGAGGTCGTTGACCGTCAGCACCAGTTCATTGTGCTGGTGAAGCGCGCTCATCAATACTCCTCGCGAAAAATAGCCGCCACCGGCGCTTCGCCGACCACGCCGTAACCGCGATACATCCCTTCACTGTTAAACGGCAACAGCACATTTCCCTGGCGATCGATGGCGATCAGCCCACCGCTGCCGCCGAGCTGAGGGATTTTTTCCATAACGACCCGTTCGGTTGCCTGCTGAAGCGACAGGCCGCCGTAGTTCATCAGCGCGGCAACATCATAGGCCGCAAGAGTACGAATAAAGACTTCGCCGGTACCGGTACAGGATACCGCCACCGTATCGCTGGCATAGCAACCCGCACCCGGCAGCGGGGAGTCACCCACCCGGCCAACTTGTTTATTGGTCATGCCACCGGTGGAGGTGGCGGCAGCAAGATTTCCTGCGGAATCCAGCGCGACGGCACCGACGGTGCCCATTTTACGATCCGGGTCGAGCGGCTCGCCCGAACGGGCTTCGTCGTGATCCAGCACCACTTTCTGCTGGTTCTGCGCGCGTTCCAGCTGTTTGCGACGCCCCGGCGTAGAGAAAAAGTCAGCGGCAACCATTTCCAGCCCCTGGGCAGCCGCAAACGATTCCGCACCGGCGCCAGTGAACAGCACGTGGGGACTGTGTTCCAGCACCGCGCGCGCTGCCAGCACCGGATTGCGAATATGGGATACGCCCGCGACGGCACCAGCTTCAAGCGTACGGCCATCCATCACGCAGGCATCAAGTTCATGGGTCGCCTGATGGGTAAATACCGATCCCACTCCGGCATTAAACATCGGGCACTCTTCCAACAGACGGACCGCTTCGGTCACCGCATCCAGCGCGCTCGCACCGCTGGCCAGCATCGCCTGGGCGCTGGCCACAATCTGCATCAGCGCCTGACGATAGCGTTGCTCGGCTTTTGCATCCATACTGGTACGAGTTATCGTGCCTGCACCACCGTGGATGGCAATCGTCGCTCTGACCATGATTATTTATCCTGTCTGTTAAATCAGCATGAAAAACACCGGGTTAGCTGGTATTTTTTGAAAAAATACCGTTTTGACTATAGGTAGCATACCTGAGGTTGTAAAGCGGAAAGTTCGCACCCTGATAATAACCAATGGTTCTAACTTAGCTGCGTTTCTTCCTTTCGCACCGCCGTTTTCAGCATGCGTGACCCTGCTGTCGAATCGCGCCATAATACTGCCAAAAGCATTTCGCCCGCCCTGCGGCGCGAACCGAGGAGAAGTTATGGAAGCGTTTACATCGGGATTGATCTCCCTCGACGATGCCCTGAGCAATATGCTGAGCCGCATTACCCCTATTGATGAAAGTGAGCTTTTACCGCTGCCGCAGGCGGCAGGACGCATCAATGCGTCGCCGGTAATATCGCCGATGGCGGTTCCCCCTTTTGATAATTCTGCGATGGATGGCTATGCCGTCCGCATGGCCGATGTCCAATCCGGCACGCCGCTGACCGTCGCGGGGAAAGCCTTTGCCGGTTCGCCTTTTAACGGTGACTGGCCGGCCGGCAGCTGTATCCGCATTATGACCGGCGCGCCGATACCTGCGGGATGTGAAGCCGTGGTGATGCAGGAACAGACCGAGCAGCAGGGTGACGCGGTGGTGATTACCGCCGAAGTCAGCGCCGGGCAAAACATCCGCCGCGCTGGCGAAGATATCCGCCAGGGAAGCGAAGTACTGACCGCCGGTGTCAGGCTCGGTGCCGCCGAACTGCCGCTGCTGGCCTCGCTGGGCATTGCCAGCGTGCAGGTACTGCGCCCGTTACGCGTGGCAATTTTCTCCACGGGTGATGAACTGCAATCACCGGGCCAGCCGCTGGCCGCCGGGCAGATCTACGACACTAACCGCTTTGCCGTGCATCTGATGCTGAATAAGCTGGGCTGTGAAGTGATCGATCTGGGCATTATTCGTGACGATCGCGATGCGCTGCGTGCCGCTTTTCATGAAGCCGATGCCCGTGCTGACGTGGTGATCAGCAGCGGCGGTGTCTCCGTTGGCGAGGCCGATTACACCAAGCAGATGCTGGAAGAACTGGGTGAAGTCACCTTCTGGAAGCTGGCGATCAAACCGGGCAAACCGTTCGCCTTTGGTCGACTGCAAAACAGCTGGTTCTGCGGCCTGCCCGGCAATCCTGTCTCGGCCATGCTCACGTTCTATCAGCTGGTGCAGCCGCTGCTGGCTAAACTTACCGGTCAAAGCGGACCTGCCCTGCCGCCGCGCCAGCGGGTACGCAGCGCCGATGTGCTAAAAAAATCGCCGGGCCGCCTCGACTTCCAGCGCGGGCTCCTGCTGCGTAACGCGCAGGGAGAACTGGAAGTGAAATCCACCGGCCATCAGGGTTCTCACGTCTTCAGCTCATGGCATCAGGCAAACTGCTTTATCGTTCTTGAGCGCGAACGCGGCACTGTACAGCCCGGTGAGTGGGTAGAAATTGAACCGTTTAACGCACTGCTGGAAGGCTGATATGCATCCCGAACTCAGCGATGAAGAGATGCTGCGCTACAACCGCCAGATTGTGCTGCGCGGCTTTGATTTTGAAGGCCAGGAACAGCTGAAAGCGGCAAGCGTGCTGGTGGTCGGGCTGGGCGGGCTGGGCTGTGCCGCCAGCCAGTATCTTGCCGCTGCGGGCGTCGGTCATCTGACCCTGCTCGACTTCGACAGCGTTTCACTGTCGAACCTGCAGCGGCAGGTGCTGCACGGCGAAGCGCAGCTGGGTATGGCGAAAGTCGAGTCAGCGCGTGCGCGTTTAACAGCCATCAACTCGCAGATCCGCTACAGCACGATAAATGCGCAGCTTGACGATGGCGAACTGGCGCAGCTGATTGCCGATCATCATCTGGTGGTCGACTGCTGCGATAACGTCGCCACGCGTGAACAACTCAACCGCCTGTGCTTTAGCAGCAAAACGCCGCTGGTTTCCGGCGCGGCGATTCGTATGGAAGGGCAAATCAGCGTATTTCGCTGGGGCGATAACGAACCGTGCTATCGCTGCATCAGCCGGCTGTTTGGCGCCGCAACGCTCAGCTGCGTGGAAGCGGGTGTGATGGCACCGCTGGTCGGGGTGATCGGTTCTCTGCAGGCGATGGAGGCAATTCGCACACTCACCGACTACGGTAGCCCGGTTGCCGGTCAACTGCTGCTGTACGATGCCATGACCTTACAGTTCCGTACGATGAAAGTGGCCCGCGACCCTCACTGTGAAGTTTGCTCGGACAGCGCATCGGAATAAACGCTTTTCGTAATTTTTACGGAGTAAAAACAAGCGTTTCGACTGGCAGAACCTATAATAAAGTATGACCGCCCCGGTGGCAGGAAGGATGACGTAGATGATTGCAGACCAGCACGCCGTGACCACCCACTCCAGTAAGCTTTCATTGCGCCAGATGATGATCATTTTTTTACTGGCAATCGTGAGTGTGGTGATTCTGATAAACGGCTGGCTGATCTGGAACTCCTGGCAGCGGACCATCGCCTCGGCGCAGAATGATGCGCATAATCTCTCGCAGTCGCTCTCCCGTCAGGCGGAGGACACGTTCTTACAGGTCGATCTAACGTTACAGGACGTCAGCGACCGCATCTCGCTCATCGGGTTAAATCAGGCACAGCACGGCTATCTGCGCGAGCTGCTCAGCTCGCGCACCAGCTCACTGCCGCAGCTTAACGGTATGGCGATCTATGATGCGCAGGGTAACTGGTTAGTCACCTCCAGGGGGAACATTCCAAAACAGATCAATAACAGCGATCGGGAATATTTCCGTTATCACCTCACCCATGCCGACAGCAGGGTCCATATCGGCAAGGTGATCCGCAGCCGCGCAACGGGTGATTTGGTGATCCCGGTTTCATTACGCCTGAATAACAGCGATGGTTCCTTCCGCGGAATTCTACTCGCGTCTGTCAACCTTAGTTTTTTCAAAACGGTTTACGGCTACTACAACCTGGGTCGCCATAACGTACTGGCGTTGATGCTCAGTGACGGTACGATCCTGTATGTGCGTCCCTATGTTGAGAGCGCCATTAACCGCAATATCTCTGACAGCCCGCTGTTCACTACCCTGCTGAAAAACGCCTCCAGCGGCACCGCCGTTTATAAATCCGCACTGGACGGCAAAGAGCGCGTCTTCGGCTATTCGGCCCTGCAGCGCTATTCGCTGGTCACGGCCGCCGGATACGATAAAGGGCAGCTGATGCGCGGCTGGTTCTCTACGCTGAGCGTCTACATCGCGCTTTGTACCATTCTGCTGCTGGTCATTTTCCTGTTGGGGATGCTGGTGTTACGGCATATCAGCCTGAACCAGAAAAACCAGCTGGAGCTGACCGCCGTGCGCGACCGGCTCACCGCGATGAACCGGACGTTACAGACGCTGGCGCTGGTTGACGGTCTGACCGGGCTGGCAAACCGTCGT
The DNA here is from genome assembly GCF_016624745.1 of Erwinia sp. S43. Taxonomy (NCBI): domain Bacteria; kingdom Pseudomonadati; phylum Pseudomonadota; class Gammaproteobacteria; order Enterobacterales; family Erwiniaceae; genus Erwinia; species Erwinia sp. S43. The sequence goes on from NZ_JACVTX010000019.1 coordinate 29,332, forward strand.
CAGTTCGATCTCTATTTGCAGCACAGTGTCGATCGGGCACATAAGTTACAGATCCCGCTGGCGCTGCTGATGATTGACGTCGACTCGTTTAAAGCGTTTAACGACAGCTACGGCCATCCGGCAGGAGACGACTGCCTGAAACGCATTGCCGATGCGCTGGCCCACCTGCCTCACCGCCCGGACAATCTTGTGGCCCGTTACGGCGGAGAAGAGTTTGCAATTATTTTGCCCGGTGGCGATCGTGAGGTGGCGAGTCGCCTGGCGCAACAGGTGGTCGAAGCGATTAGCGCACTGAATATTCCCCATCAGCACAATAGCTGCGGCCAGCAGAGGGTCTCCGTTAGTGTCGGACTACATGTCATGACCCAGGAAAATCAGATACTGTCGCCGCAGGCGTTGATTGCCGGGGCGGATCGGGCGCTGTACGTAGCAAAAAACGCGGGGAAGAATCAGGTAGCGGAATAATGATTAAGCGTGGGCCAGAAGAACCTGGCCCACGAACGGCAATTTAGACGATACCCTGGCTGCGCAGGTAGTCTTCGTAGTTGCCGGTGAAGTCAGTGATCTTGCCCGGAGCCATTTCAATGACGCGGGTCGCCAGCGAGCTGACGAACTCACGGTCGTGAGAAACGAAGATCAGCGTTCCTTCGTACATCTCCAGCGCCATATTCAGCGCTTCGATAGATTCCATATCCAGGTGGTTGGTCGGTTCATCCATAATCAGGATATTTGGCTTCTGCATCATCAGCTTGCCAAACAGCATGCGCCCTTTTTCCCCACCCGAAAGCACTTTAGCAGGCTTCTTGATATCGTCCTGACTAAACAACAGGCGACCGAGAATGCTGCGAACCGCCTGCTCGTCGTCCCCTTCCTGCTTCCACTGGCTCATCCAGTCGAACACGGTAAGATCGTCGCTGAAGTCATGGGCGTGGTCCTGCGCGTAGTAGCCAACCTGCGCATTTTCAGACCATTTCACGGTGCCGCTATCCGCAGCCAGTTCACCCACCAGCGTTTTCAGCAGGGTGGTTTTACCAATACCGTTCGGGCCGAGGATCGCCAGCTTTTCACCCACTTCCAGCAGCATATTCAGGTTTTTAAACAGCGGACCGTTATCAAAGCCTTTGGTGACCGCTTCAAGCGTCAGCGCATTACGGAACAGCTTTTTATCCTGTTCAAAGCGGATAAACGGGTTCTGACGGCTGGAGGCTTTGACCTCTTCCAGCTTGATCTTATCAATCTGCTTGGCGCGAGAGGTTGCCTGACGGGATTTCGAGGCGTTGGCGCTGAAGCGGCTGACGAAGGACTGCAGTTCGTTGATCTGCGCCTTCTTCTTGGCGTTATCAGACAGCAGACGTTCACGCGCCTGAGTGGCGGCCGTCATGTATTCGTCATAGTTACCCGGATAAACACGCAGTTCACCGTAGTCCAGGTCAGCCATATGCGTGCAGACCATATTCAGGAAGTGACGGTCGTGCGAAATAATGATCATGGTGCTGTTACGCTCGTTCAGCACCTGCTCCAGCCAGCGAATGGTATCGATGTCCAGGTTGTTCGTTGGTTCGTCAAGCAGCAGAATTTCCGGGTTAGAGAACAGCGCCTGCGCCAGCAGCACACGCAGTTTCCAGCCGGGGGCGACTTCGCTCATCGGACCGTAGTGCTGCTCCAGCGGAATACCCACGCCCAGCAGCAGTTCACCGGCGCGTGCTTCAGCGGTATAACCGTCCATTTCGCCGTATTTTTCTTCAAGATCGGCAACTTTATAGCCATCTTCTTCGCTCATTTCCGGCAGCGCATAAATACGGTCGCGCTCTTCCTTCACCGCCCACAGTTCTACGTGGCCCATGATGACCGTATCCAGCACCGAATACTGTTCGAAGGCGAACTGGTCCTGACGCAGCTTACCAATACGCTCGTTAGGATCGATGGAGACGTTACCGGCAGAAGGCACCAGATCGCCACCCAGAATTTTCATAAAGGTGGACTTACCGCTGCCGTTGGCACCGATCAGACCGTAGCGGTTGCCACCGCCAAATTTGACAGAAATGTTTTCGAACAGCGGCTTACTGCCAAACTGCATGGTGACGTTGCTGGAAACTAGCACAGGATTGCCTTTATTTTACGTAATGAGGATGTGAGTCAGCGCGCATTATGCCAAAAACGGCGCGGCGAATACAGTGTACTGGTGCGGCAGGCGGGCGCGGAGGTAAAAAGGCCGGGTGAGTACCCGGCCATAGGATTAGTGGCTTTCCGCTTTATGCTTCGATGGAGCCAGCGTTGCGGCATCTTCATCGTTACTCAACCAGTCATGCAGATAGTGTTCAATCTGCTCCAGGCTGCGGTTACGGGTTTCCGGCACGCACTTGATCACGAACAGCGCGCCGCAAACGCCTATCAGACCGAAGATAAAGAAAGCACCGGAGAGGCCCATGCTGGCGAGCAGAAGCGGGAAGGCCAGAGAAATAAGGAAGTTGGCAATCCACATCGCGAACACCGCGCCGCCCATAAAAACGCCGCGCAGGCGGGTTGGGAAGATCTCCGAAAGCAGTAGCCAGGTGACCGGAGACAGCGCACCCTGCTGGAAGCTTAAAAACATCAACATGCCCAGCAGCACCATATAGCTGCGCAGAACATCCACCTCGCCGTTGATGGTTTCCGGCATGAAGTAGCTCACCGCGCCGATAAAGAACAGGCAGGCGGTACAGCCAAACTGGCCGATCTTCACCAGCGTACGGCGGCCAATGCGACCCAGCAGCCAGATGCCGACAAAGGTCATGATGACGGAGATTGCGCCGTTGGCAATGGTGGCGAACAGTGCCGCATCGGTGCTCATGCCTACCGCTTTCAGCATCGTTGGCGCGTAGTACATGATGGTGTTCACGCCCGAGGTTTGCTGAATGACCGCAATGCCCACGCCGATCAGGAACAGTTTAAACAGCCAGGGCTTTCTCAGTTCCCGAACGCTGGAACGCGTCTGCTGGCGGTCTTCCTCTTCCAGCGTCTCGGTTATTTCCTCCAGCTCCCATTCAACGTCTTCCTTCGCTCGCGTCCGCTCCAGCACCTTGCGCGCTTCGGCCAGCCGCCCTTTCATCGCGTACCAGCGTGGCGTATCCGGCATAAACATCATGCCGAACCACAACAGTACGGCGGGAACCGTGGCAACGAACAGCATCCAGCGCCAGGTATCATGCCCGCCCCAGGCCGCGTTAAACCCGGCGTTGGAGATATAGGCCAGCATCTGACCGGAAACGATCATCAGCTCCTGAATCGTCACCAGCTGCCCGCGCTTGTTGGCGGGTGCAATTTCCGCGATATACACCGGCACCGTGGCCGACGCGCCGCCGACGGCAACGCCTAAAACCACGCGGAAGAAGATCATCCACTCCACGTCAGGGGCCAGCGCGGTGCCTATCGATCCCATCGCGAAAATAATCGCCAGGGTAATAATGATCTTTCTGCGGCCTACGGCGGCGGCAAAATGACCGGAGAACAGTGCGCCAAATGCCGCACCAAACAGCAGTGAACTGGTAACCAGTCCGGTAGTGAAGGGGGTAAGGTGTAACTCGTCACCCATAAACAGCAGGGCTCCGGAAATAACGCCGGTGTCATAGCCAAACAGCAGGCCACCTAAAGTAGCGATTGCGGCAATCACTTTAACAAGGGGTTCTGTTTTGGTGTTGCTGTTGGGACCTGACGCACGGTTAGCGGTTATATATTGTTCTTTTGCCATAGCGACTTCAATGACCTCTTAACGACCTGGTTGGTAAGGGGACAGAGCGGTAAAACTCAACCTTGTTTTAACAACAACCGTCTGCATAACCAATTTAGATCATTTTTTTCATTTTAATTAACAATGAAAATTAAATTTTGAGAAACCGATCCCATTACTGCCTTTAATTTGTGACGCATCGCTCATTAATCCGCTTTTAAGTTTGAACTGGCCCGATAATATGCCTGCAATTTCATTTCACATCACAACAAAAGAGAATATAAATTTCATTATAAAATAGAGGTGATAGCTATCTATCATTCATCCTCTCAATAAAAATCAACCAAAAATATATTTAAATCAATTAAAAATCAATTAGTTATGCAGGTGATGGTTTATTTATCATTTCATCATCATCGCTATCACTTTTATCTTGTGGAGTGAGGGTTATGGGAGATAACCGGAATTAAAACAGGGATTAAACCTGTGCGGATATAAGAACTGTCCGGCAGCGACAGGAAGGGATTAACACGGAAAGTGATTAGCCCCCGAAAAGGGGGCTGTGGGGAAGGCAATATTACTGTGGGGTTTCCGCCGGGCCAAATACGGAATATTCCGGCAGGCTGACGTTCTGGTAATTTTCCCAGCCGCCGCCCAGCGCTTTATACAGTGCAACCAGATCCAGACCGGTCTGCACCCTCGCCTGCTCGGCCTGCTGCTGCGCCTGCGCCAGCTGACGCTGGGCGTCGAGCGCCTCAATAAACGAAGAGATCCCCTGGCGGTAACTGTCGCTGGCCAGATTGAACGCCGACTGCTGTGCTTTTACCGTTTCATCCAGACCGACCACCTGCTGCTGATCGCTGCGGTAGCTGACCAGCGCGTTTTCCACATCCTGCAACGCGGTCAACACAGTTTGCCGGTAGCCCAGCGCGGCGCTGGCCTGCTGTGCACGTGCCACTTTAACGCTCGATACCAGACGCCCCCCCTGAAATATCGGGATGGAGACGGACGGACCGTAGCTGTAGAAGTGGCTGCTCCAGTTATCCAGATAGCCCGCATCGCTGTTGCGCATACCAAACTGCCCGGTCAGCGACACGCTGGGGAACAGCTCGGCCACCGACACGCCGATATTCGCCGTGGCGGCATGCAGGCTGGCTTCCGCCTCGCGCACATCGGGGCGACGGCGGGCCAGCGTGGCAGGGATGCCGACCGGCACCACCTGCGGCAGCGATGGGAACGCTTTGCTGGCCGCCAGTTCGCCATCCAGCGCGCCGGGTACGCGACCGGTTAGCACCGCCAGTCCGTTCATCGCCTGATGGATCTGCGCTTCGTACTGCGGCAGCTGAGAACGCAGCAGGTTGTACTGGGCGCGGGCGTTCTCCACGTTGGTTTGCGGTGCCAGCCCGTTACGCTGCTGGCTCTGAGTCAGCTCCAGCGTCTGCTGCGCAACGGCGATTTGCGTCTGGAGCGTGGCGGTGATCGCCTGCGCGCCGCGCAGTTGCAGATAGGCCCGGGCCACTTCGGCCTCCAGCGACACCAGCGCGTCGTTGCGGCTTTCTATCGACTGCTGCTGCTGCGCACCGGCCATCTCAACCTGACGACGGACTTTGCCCCACATATCCAGCTCCCAGGAGGCATCAAAGCTGCCCTGGTACAGGCCGACCGGTTTAGACAGACTGTCCAGCACCGGTTTTAAGTCGGTATCGGTATCAATTTGATCAACGCGATCATAAACCCCTTCGGACTCCAGCTCGCCTTTGATGCCCAACTGCTGGCGGTTAAATCTGCCGTTGCCGTTCACGGAGGGAGCCCAGGCTCCGCGTGCCTGGCTCAGCTGCTGACGCGCACCGGCAATGCGCAGTACCGCCTGCTGTAGCGACAGGTTCCCGGCAATCGCCCGCTCAATCAGGCTGTCCAGCTGCGGATCGTTAAAGGATTTCCACCAGCTGGCGTTGACCGCCGTTGCCTGCGGGCGCGATGCGCTGCCCGACTGCATGCTGTTAAAGCTGCCCGGCGTGGCGGGTTTGGGTGCCTGGTAATCCGGGCCAACGGCACAGGCGCTCAGCGCCAGCACGGCAGCCACCAGCATTGCCGTTCGCGAACGGGCCAGAGGGAAATAAACGTGCATGTCAGTGTGCTCCCGCACTGCCTTCGCTCTTAATTGGCGACAGCAATAGACAAAATGGAATCAGGATCAGGGCCACAATGCTCAGGCCCATAAAGACGTCAATATAGGCGAGGAACCTCGCCTGCACGATCATCTGCTGGTAGAGCTGCCCGGTGGCGATGGCGATCGGATCGCCCGCCATATGGACAAAGTCACGCACGCCCTGCGCCCAGCGCTCTACGGCAAGGTTAAACGGCTCGTTAAGCGGCGTCATGTTATGCACCATTTCCGCGCTGCGCGCTTGGGTTCGCTCGGTTATCATCGCCGTTGACAGCGAAATGCCGATCGAACCGGCCACGTTACGGAACATGGTAAACAGCGCCGAGGCGTCGGCGTTAAGCCGCTGCGGGATAGTGACAAAGGCAATCGTGGTCAGCGGCACAAACAGGAAGCCCAGACCGATAGTTTGCGCGCTGCGCATCATCACCAGCGTCGTGAAGTCGATATCCGGGGTCAGCGTGGCCGAATAGATAAACGACAGCATCAGCAGCGTGAAGCCAAAGGCGATAATCAGCCGGGTTTGTATCAACGGCATCAGCTTCAGCACCAGCGGGATCGACAACACGATTAGCACCGCTCCCGGCGATAGCACCAGCCCGGAAAGCGTGGCCGTATAGCCCAGATCCTGCTGTGCGAGCTGTGGGATCACCACCGAACTGCCGTAAAGTATCGCGGCCATCCCCGCCATCAGCAGCCCCGCCACCGCGAAGTTGCGATCCTTGAGCACGTGCAGATCGACTACCGGTTTTTTGGCATAAATCAGCCAGTAGATCGCTCCGACAATGCCGGTCAGCGCCAGCAGGCCAAAGGTGACAATAAAGCTGGAATTAAACCAGTCTTCATCTTCACCGCGATCCATCATCACCTGCAGGCAGCCCAGTCCGAGGGTGATCAGGCTGATACCGATATAATCTACCCGCAGCTTGCCCTTCGCCCACTTCCGCTCCCACGGCGGATCTTCCAGCAGCTGATAAATTGCCAGCACGCTGAGTATCCCTACCGGGATGTTAATGAAGAACACCCAGCGCCAGCTGTAGTTGTCGGTGATCCAGCCACCCAGCGTCGGGCCCATAACCGGGGCGACGATGACCGCAATCGAAGAAAGGCCAAACGCTTTGCCGCGATCTTCCGGCTTAAAATAGTCCAGCAGCACCGACTGCTGCACCGGCTGCAGGCCACCGCCAAAGAAGCCCTGCATCACGCGGAACAGAATGATCTGCCACAGCTCGGTGGCAATGCCGCAAAGAAACGAGCAGACGGTGAACATCACAATGCAGATCAAGAAGAACTGCTTGCGCCCCAGCAGGCGGCTGAGGAAGGCGGAAATCGGCAGCACGATGCCGTTGGCTACAAGGTACGAGGTCAGCACCCAGGTGGATTCGTCATAGCTGGCAGAGAGCGAACCGGCTACGTGCGGCAGGGCCACGTTGACGATGGTGGTATCCAGGATCTCCATAAATACCGCCAGCGTGACCGTCATGGCTACCAGCCAGGGGTTGCTGGACGGCTTCCAGCTCTGGCCGGGGGTCATTCCACCGTCACCTTCGGCTCAACCGAAAGGCCAATCGGCAGCGGCTGATTCGGGTCCAGCCCCTTGTCGATAACGATTTTCACCGGAACGCGCTGTACGATTTTTACGTAGTTACCGGTGGCATTCTCCGACGGGAAGGCCGAGAAACGCGAACCCGAGCCCATCTGCACACTGTCAACGTGCCCTTCCAGCTTCAGATCCGGCCAAGCATCCACGCCGATCTCCACCTTATCGCCCGGCTTCATGCGACGCAGCTGCGACTCTTTAAAGTTAGCGACGATCCACACATCCGGCGAAACCAGCGAGAACAGTGACGATCCCGCCTGCACCAGCGTACCCACCTGCACATTACGTTTGGTGACAAAGCCGTCATAAGGCGCGCGCACTTCGGTGTAAGAGAGGTTCAGATTCGCCACGTTAAGCTGCGCCTGCGCCTGTTCAACCTGGCTCTGGCGTGCTTCGACGTTGGTTTCCTGCTGGCGAATTTGCAGAGCAACCTGCGAGGCCACTTCTACCTGCGCTTTAGCATTTTCCAGTTCCGCTTTTGCGGAGCGCAGCTGGGCGCTGGCAGAATCAATATTCCGCTGCGAGGTTGCACGTGGATCGACGTTGCGCTGGCGCTTATCATCAGCCAATGCATTCGCATAGTTGGCTTCGGCGCGCGCCTGCTGTGCCAGCGCCTGATCTTTTTGCGCCGGATACTGCACCTTCGCCAGGCTGAGCTGCGCCTGTGCCTGATGCAGCTGTGCCTGCGCCAGACTGAGCTGGGCCTGCGCCTGCGCCTGCTGTGCGGTGGTATCGCGCGGGTCGATCACCACCAGCAGATCGCCCTTCTTCACCCGCTGGTTATCTTTCACCCGGAGTTCGGTGACGTAGCCCGAGGTTTTCGGCGAGATGGTCACGGCGTCCGCCTCGGTAAAGGCGTCATCGGTGGTTTCAATATTACGGGTAGTCAGCCAGAACCACAGCGCGACAACCAGCATCACCACCACCACTATCGCGAGGATAATCAGTGGTTTTTTACCGGGCCGTTTGCGGGGAGCTTCATTGTCATCGTGGTTCGGGGATTGCTGGTCATGCTGATGAGGTGTCTCATCCGTCGAGCCTGGTGTCGTTTGATTAGCCATAGTTCCCATCGATCAGAAGGCGCACTCAAAATTAAGTCGCAATGAGTCAGTCTGATCTAAACATAAAGCGTAAATTGACAATTACCAGGCTTTCTTGACGAAACCAGACTATCCCGGGTTCAGGCAGCACGAATAATCAAAAGAAGAATCCAGCCGCTGACCAGCGCCCACAGCAGCATCGGAATAGAATAAAGATGGAAATGCCACCAGATGCGGCGATCTTTCGCCATGCGCAGTGCGATCAGGTTAGCCAGCGATCCCGGTAATAATCCAAAGCCGCCGATATTCACTGCCCAGGCCAGCAGCACCGAAGGTGGCAGGCTGCTCAGCAGCAGAATGGTGGTGGGAACGTTGCTAATCACCTGAGACAATCCCGCCGCCAGCAGAAACTGCCCCAGCTGCGGCAGCTGACCCACGGCGTGCAGCGACGACTGCAACACCGGCAGCCGGGTCAGTAAAAATACATCGATAAACATGGCGATAAACACCACCAGCAGGCTCCAGTCGATGGTCAGCAGAATACGCCGCGCCATCAGCAGGAAGACAGCAAACACCAGCCCTAATCCCCAGACCGCCAGATCCAGTTCCAGGGCTGCAATAAACACCGCATAAAGCAGCGCGCTGGCGAGCAGCAAAGGACGCTGCCAGCGAGCCTCGTCTTCATGCGGATGGCGTTCAATCCGCCTGGCCGGGAAGCAAAAAACGGTTAGCAGCAGCAAACTCAACAGCAGCAACGCCGCCAGCGGCAGCATCTGCCAGATAAATCCGCCGAAACCCAGATCGCCATGACGCCACAGCAAAATATTTTGCGGATTACCGATCGGCGTCAGCAGCGATCCCGCATTCACCGCCAGCGCTTCAAAAATAATCAGTCGTGCGATAGGCAGCGCCGAATATTTCCGCAGCGAAAGCGTCAGGGGAACGAGAATAAACAGCGCGACATCGTTGGTGAGAAAAGTCGAGAGTAGCGCGGCGGCGGCCACCAGAAACAGCGCCAGCTGGCGCTGATGGTGAAAGCCCTGCACCAGACGTCGTCCTAATGCATCGAAATAGCCGCTGGCCTCAATGCCTTTGGTCAGCATTAACAGACCACAGAGGGTGATCATCGTCGGCCAGTCAACTGCTCGGGGCAGTTCGGCCAGGGAGAAAGGAACAAAGCAGGCCAGCAACAGGCCCAGAACCACTAACAGATGCAGAAAACGATCGTGCAAAAAAGGCCTGAGCAGGGTTGTCATGCTGGCTCGCAGAGTTGAAGTAGATTACTTACGGCTTTCGCTAAACTTCTGGAAAATAGCTAACGTCTCGTCGCTGACGTGATGCTCAATCCCTTCGGCATCGCGGCGGGCGGTATCCGGGCTGATACCTAACGCCAGCAGGAATGTCTCAACGATATGGTGACGTTCGCGGCTCTCTTCCGCCAGCTTTTCACCTTCCGGGGTCAGGAAGACGCCACGATAGGGGACCTGCTCCACCAGACCAGCGGTTGCCAGCCGTTTCAACATTTTTGCCACCGTTGGCTGTGAAACCCCAAGACGGGCAGCCATATCCACCTGCCGGGCCTCTCCGAACTCGCGGATCAGATCGGAAATCAGCTCAACATAGTCATCGATTAATTCACGGCGATGGGCTTCACGTACCTGGCGGAAGCCTTCGACATGCTCTTCAATATCTTTCAGTGGCGCGGGCACTGCTACTTTTGCGCGACGACTCATTCAGCTTCCTCTTATTATCCACCGCTGCTTTTTACCAGCGTGCAGCGGTCTGTTCGTCTGACATTGTAAACGAAGCTCAAAGAAGCACAAAATTTAGCGTATTAGCTCTGGCTATGGGATATAGCCTGTGCTATATCTGTTGATAATTCGTTCATACCCTGACGTTTGGGAGGGGCTTAAAATGAGAGTACCGCTACTGTTGAAACTACTAAGTCGTTCACCGTTCACCCTGCGGCTGATGCTGCTGGACATGCTGCTGAATAACAGGCCGGCAACCCCGGCCTCTTGATCCCTTCCCCGTCCGTATTCATTTTGTATACTGCTTCACATAACTTATTCATATTGCTGGTTGCCTTCAGCTAAAACAACGACTATCTTCCCAGCCTTTCGTAAAGAGTGCCGGCCGATCGGGTACCTCCCTTCACCTGCCCCCCATTTCTGACGATCTGTATCAGGCGGTCTGCCCCTTCAGTCAAACTGAAGCGGTGAGCTATAGCGTTTTCTATAAGAATTGAGTATGAATCTGACCCTGCTGAGAACCGCTTCGTTAAGCCGCTACCGTGGCTTACTGAGCCCGTATACCGGGCTGTATTTTCTGCTTTCCTTTATGATTAACCAGGCATTTGGCTACGTTTTGCAGTGGCTTTATCTTTTTGCCTTTACCGCGCTGTTGATGCTGCTTGCCCGCGTACTGCCTCGTGGGCAAAAGATCCTACTGGTGCTCACAACGCTGGTTGCCGGCTTCTATTATCCGTTTGGTCAGGTTTATGGCCCACCCAATTTCAACACCCTGCTCGCCCTGCACGCCACCAATGCGGAAGAAGCCAGCGAGGTGCTGATGATTTTCCCGCTGCACGATTATGCGATTGGCCTGGCGATTATCGCCGCCGGTTTACTGTCGCTGAAGCGCAAACCCGAGCCAAAGGCCAGGTGGGGGCATCGTGAGAGCGCCTGTCTGGCTTTCGTCGTGGTGGCCTGGCTCACCCAGCCGGTGCTGAATCAGCTCACCGGTGGCGTATTCAATCTGAAAGATGCCGGCTATCCGCTGGTGCGCTTCGTGAAAGATACGATTGAAAGCAAAGTGTCGGTGGATAAAGAGATCGACCGCATGAATCAGCTTGCCACGCTGCAGGATGACTGGCATCTGCTGGGGGTCAAACCCGATCGGCAAATTTACGTTATTGTGATCGGTGAAAGTGCGCGTCGTGATGCGATGGGCGCTTTTGGTGGTCGCTGGGATAACACCCCTTTTGCCAGCCAGCTTAACGGCCAGTTTTTCAGCCAGTACACATCCGCAGCCTCCTCCACGCAGAAATCGCTGGGGCTAACGCTGAATCAGGTCGTCAACGGCCAGCCGCAGTACCAGAACAATATTATCAGCCTGGCGAACCGTGCGGGCTTTGATACCTGGTGGCTGTCGAATCAGGGGCAGATTGGGCAGTTTGATACGCCGATTGCCAGTATAGCCCGCCGCGCGAAGACGGTGCATTTCCTCAAGCAGGGCGATTTTGAAGCGGATAAAAATACGCGGGATGAAGATCTGCTGGGCTTTACCGCCGCGGCGCTGGCCAGGCCGGTGGAAAAACCGCGCCTGCTGGTGTATCACCTGGTGGGATCGCACCCGAAAGCCTGCGATCGCACTCGCGGGCGCTTCGTGGAGCATCTGCACTCCAGTGAAACCTCCTGCTACCTGTACAGCATCACGCAGACCGACGGTTTTCTCAGCCAGCTGTGGCAACAGCTGCACGGCAGCGGGCTGAGTTTCTCGCTGATGTATTTCTCCGACCACGGTCTGGCGTTTAAGGAAAAAGGCACGCGCAACGAGTATCTGACGCACGATGACAAGTACCGGCAGAATTTTGAGGTGCCGATGTTTATCAGCTCCAGCAACGACAGCCGCCACCAGGTCATCAGCCAGCCGCGTTCGGCGAATGACTTTTTACTGCTGTTTTCGCAGTGGACCGGCATCAGTGCCAAAGAGATAACCCCCACCTATCGGTTTATTTCCAACGATAAGGGCCCGGCGATTCAGGTCACCAACTTTGCCCTCAAGCGTCTGCCGTTCAGCCAGCTGAAGCAGGACCCTTTCGCCAAATAGCAGCCAAAAAAAATCCGCCCCGAAGGGCGGATTTATCAGCGCAGATTCGCCGAAGCAAATCGGGCAAAGGCAACTTAGAAGCTGTAGCCTACGCCAGCAGTCCAGGTACCCACGTCAACGCTGCGGATACGGCTCTGCTCGTAGCCCACGTCCAGAGCAACGTTCTGGATTGGGTTGAACTGCAGGCCTGCACCGTAGGAGAAGCCTACGTCGCTTGAATCATATTTTTCGCGGTTTGGTTCGTTGTACTGGTATTTACCGTAGCCGATACCTACAACGCCATAGATGCTTGCCCAGTCGTTCAGACGGTAAGCCGGGCCACCGGTGAAGCCGTAGTACTGGCCTTTGATGTAATCGCCCGCTTCAGTACGGTCTTTCTCGGTGTAAGTGAAAGAACCAATCCAACCCAGCGGATCGCTGCCGTTTTCGTAGCGGTATTTCAGGTTGAAACCGTTCGCTTTGTTAGCAATTCCCTGGTAGTCGCTCTGTGCATAACCAGCGGTAACGGTGCTTTGTGCCATTGCTGAACCAGCAGATACTGCCAGAACGCAAGCCAGTGCGGAAAGACATGCAATTTTTTTCATAACCACCTCAAATGTAAAAAGTACTTCTATCCTGACAACGCTAAAAATATAACAAAATATAGTGAGAAACTCCGCCCTATTTTCATTGTCTAACGGAATATTTGGTGTAACAGAAAGTTAATGAAAGTTTATATGTTATTCATTTTTCTTATATTTATGCGACACAGCTCGCTATTTTATCCCCTGTAAAAAAAGGTTCATTGAGAGTAATCCTAATTGAAACCTGACAGTTCTTTACCTAACTCTTTTGTTTTCTTTAGCTTCCGTTTATTTTTTAGCGCGGCAAGCTGAGATTATCGTCGTCATTCAAGTAAACTGTCGTTCTACATCTGTTAACAACTAACAACGGAACATAAGGACTGAGATTAAGGATGTCCCCTCAACAGTTAAAAAATTCCATCTGGCTTCCGGTCCTGCTTTTACTGATCGCAATGACGTCAATTCAGGGTGGGGCAGCACTGGCAAAATCACTTTTCCCGCTGGTTGGCGCACCGGGTATTACCGCACTTCGCCTCGGGCTGGGTACGTTAATCCTCTGCATCGTATTTAAACCCTGGCGTCTGCGCTTCCAGCGCAGCCAGATCCTGCCGCTGATTATTTACGGTTTGTCACTGGGCGGCATGAACTATCTGTTTTACTTATCGATCCGCACGGTCCCGCTGGGCATTGCGGTGGCGCTGGAGTTTACCGGGCCGCTGGCACTGGCGCTGGCCAGCTCGCGCCGCCCGCTGGATTTCCTTTGGGTGGTACTGGCGCTGCTGGGACTGGTTTTCCTGCTGCCGCTGGGTGAAAACGTCAGCAGCGTCGATCCCGTCGGCGCGCTGCTTGCCCTCGGCGCAGGTGCGCTGTGGGCGGTATATATCATTACCGGCAAGCGTGCGGGCAGCCAGCACGGGCCGGCTACCGCCGCTATGGGTTCGCTGATCGGCGCACTGGTGTTTGTTCCGCTAGGCATTACCTTTGCCAACAGCGGCGGCTGGGCGCTGTCGCTGATCCCGATTGGCCTGGCGATTGCCGTCCTTTCCAGCGCGCTGCCCTACTCGCTTGAGATGGTGGCGCTGACCCGCATGCCTGCACGCACGTTTGGCACTCTGATGAGTCTGGAACCGGCAATGGCAGCGATCTCCGGCATTCTTTTCCTGGGGGAAGTACTGAGCCTGGTACAGTGGCTGGCGCTGCTGGCGATCATCGTGGCATCGGCAGGTTCGACCATGACTCTGCGTCCGGCAAAGGCGAAAATCGTGCCGGTCAATGAGAACCGCGAATAATGAACATGTTCCCGCTTTGCCAGAACGAAGCGGGAAATTCATCGATATATTATTTTGTAAAGTAACAATAAATTAACATAAAAATAATCGTTAATTATTAATTACAAAGAATGACCATTTAGATGAAAAACAAAAACAGCCTGTAATTCAATGACCTGCATAAAAAAAGAAAATAAAAATAATTCTTGTTAATATTATCCGCCCTGAAAAAAACAAATAAACACCCGCCAAATCAACTCATCACGCACTATTAAAGCGATAGGAACCACCTTTAATGCAGCTTTAAAAAACGGTGCTATACTTATTCCCGTCAATTAACAGGACAACCTGACTATTAAGAGGATATTAATGATGAGTACCGCTAAACTGGTTAAAGCAAAATCTTCTGATCTGATTTACACCCGTAACGATGTGGCCGACGACGAGAAAAAAGCCACCATTGAGGTGCTTAATCGTCTGGTTACCGAATTCATCGACCTGTCCCTGATCACCAAGCAGGCACACTGGAACATGCGCGGCGCCAACTTTATCGCCGTTCACGAAATGCTGGATGGATTCCGCACCGCGATTACCGATCACCAGGATACTATCGCCGAACGCGTGGTTCAGCTGGGCGGCGTTGCCCTTGGCACCACGCAGATTGTTCACGACAGAACCCCGCTGAAAAGCTACCCGCTTAACATTCACAGCGTACAAGAGCACCTTAAAGCGCTGGCTGACCGCTATGCGGTAGTGGCTAACGATGTGCGTAAAGCCATCAGCGAAGTGTCTGATGAAGACAGCGCCGATATCTTCACCGCCGCGTCCCGCGATCTGGATAAATTCCTGTGGTTTATCGAATCCAATATCGAATAAACCTGAAACACCGTCGTTGATACCTTCCACCGACAAGAGCAGATGGCCCCGCCGTCTGCTCTTTTTTTATCCCGCACATCGGCGCACACCTGACGCTAATCCCACAAAAAATCAGAGCCCACTGGCAATTAATTAATCCCCTACGACACTATCTGTTGTTTTTATCCGGCAATTTGCTACAACTGCTAATGCAAGCGGGGCGGCCCATTGCACCACACCGGACGAGATGCACCAAAATGACGCCCCAAACAAGTGCAACACACTGTATCGTGTCAGCACCTTTCGGAAAACTCGCATTAACCTGCTGTTTTCCATATCATTGCAAACCTGGCATGATTCTTTCATAGGGCTGCTGGCATTTACCCGGGACGTCCGGGAAGCGATAAGGATAAAATGATGAAGTCAATTTTTAAGGTCACTCTGGCTGCGCTGACCATGGCGTTCGCCGTGTCTTCCACAGCTGCAGATAAGAAACTGATCGTAGCAACAGATACCGCTTTTGTTCCTTTCGAATTTAAACAGGGTGATAAATATGTCGGCTTCGACATCGACCTGTGGGATGCAATTGCAAAACAGCTGAATCTTGAATACACCCTGAAACCGATGGATTTCGCCGGTATCATCCCTGCGCTGCAAACGCGTAACGTTGACCTGGCACTGGCCGGTATCACCATTACCGACGAGCGTAAGAAAGCGATCGAATTCTCTGACGGCTACTACAAAAGCGGCCTGCAGGTGATGGTGAAAGCGAACAACGACAGCGTGAAGGGTATTGAAGACCTGAACGGCAAAGTTGTGGCAGTGAAGAGCGGTACCGGTTCCGTGGACTATGCGAAAGAGCACATCAAAACTAAAGATCTGCGCCAGTTCCCGAACATCGATAACGCCTACATGGAGCTCGGCACCAACCGTGCTGACGCCGTGCTGCACGACACGCCAAACATCCTGTACTTCATCCATACCGCGGGCAAAGGCCAGTTCAAAGCAGTAGGCGAACCGGTTGAAGCTCAGCAGTACGGTATTGCCTTCCCGAAAGGCAGCGACGACCTGCGTGAGAAAGTCAACGGCGCGCTGAAAACGCTGAAAGAGAACGGTACTTACAACACGCTGTACAAAAAATGGTTCGGCAGCGAACCTAAATAATAAGAGTCGAACGGCTGTACTTAATGCGGGAGCCGATGCGTTCCCGCATTTTTCCACATCAACAAAAATGGTTTTAGATCCGGAGAATAAACATGCAGTTTGACTGGAGCGCCATCTGGCCTGCTATTCCAATCCTGCTTGAAGGTGCCAAACTGACCCTGTGGATTTCGGTCCTCGGTCTGATTGGCGGTGTGATTATCGGCCTGGTTGCCGGTTTTGCCCGCGCCTACGGCG
Source organism: Erwinia sp. S43 (assembly GCF_016624745.1). Taxonomy (NCBI): domain Bacteria; kingdom Pseudomonadati; phylum Pseudomonadota; class Gammaproteobacteria; order Enterobacterales; family Erwiniaceae; genus Erwinia; species Erwinia sp. S43. The sequence continues at coordinate 45,757 of NZ_JACVTX010000019.1, forward strand.
GCTGGCTGTCACGCAACATCGCGCTGGTATTTATCGAACTGATTCGCGGCACCCCAATCGTGGTGCAGGTGATGTTCATCTATTTTGCACTGCCCATGGCATTTAACGATCTGCGGATCGACCCGTTCAGCGCGGCCGTGGTCACTATCATGATCAACTCCGGTGCCTACATTGCTGAAATCACCCGTGGTGCGGTGCTGTCCATTAACCGTGGCTTCCGTGAAGCCGGTCTGGCACTGGGCCTGTCCAGCCGCGAGACGCTGCGCTACGTGATTATGCCACTGGCCCTGCGCCGCATGCTGCCACCGTTGGGTAACCAGTGGATTGTCAGCATCAAGGACACCTCCCTGTTCATCGTTATCGGCGTAGCCGAACTGACCCGTCAGGGGCAGGAAATTATTGCCGGTAACTTCCGCGCGCTGGAAATCTGGAGCGCCGTTGCCGTTATCTATCTGATTATTACGCTGGTGCTGAGCTTTGTTCTGCGTCGCATTGAGAAAAGGATGAAAATCCTGTGATTGAATTTAAGAACGTTTCCAAGCACTTCGGTGCCACTCAGGTCCTGCACGATATCGACCTGAAAATCGAAAAAGGCGAAGTGGTCGTGATTATCGGCCCATCGGGTTCCGGTAAATCCACCCTGCTGCGCTGCATCAACAAGCTGGAAGAGATCACCAGCGGCGAGCTGATCGTTGACGGCCTGAAGGTTAACGATCCAAAAGTTGATGACCGCCTGATCCGCCAGGAAGCCGGCATGGTGTTCCAGCAGTTCCATCTGTTCCCGCAGATGAGCGCGCTGGACAACGTCGCCTTTGGCCCGATCCGCGTTCGTGGCGCGAAGAAGGAAGATGCACAGCGGCTGGCAAAAGAGCTGCTGGGCAAAGTGGGCCTCGCCGAGCGCGCGAATCACTTCCCTTCCGAGCTGTCCGGTGGCCAGCAGCAGCGTGTGGCCATTGCCCGCGCGCTGGCGGTGAAGCCGAAAATGATGCTGTTTGATGAGCCAACCTCAGCCCTTGACCCGGAACTACGCCACGAAGTCCTGAAAGTGATGCAGGACCTGGCGGAAGAGGGAATGACCATGGTCATCGTCACCCACGAAGTGGGTTTCGCCCAGAAAGTGGCTTCGCGTCTGATCTTTATCGATAAAGGCCGCATCGCCGAAGACGGCAACCCGGACGAGTTGATCACCAACCCGCCGAGCGCCCGTCTGCGCGAATTCCTGCAGCACGTATCGTAATCCTGCCGGGGCGGCATCCGCCGCCCCGCTTTCGTCTGATTCCTAAAATCCCCTCTGTGACCCGCCGGCCCTGAGCAGGCGTCTATACTTTTCTGTTGCCGCTGACGCTGGCGTCACAACAGGAGAACAGGATGCCCGGACTCACTTCCCCACTGCGCTATCTGTTACAGGCTTTGCTGCTGATGCTGTGCAGCACATTTCTTTCCACCGCTCAGGCAGTGACCTTACCCGCTGCGGCCGTTGCCGCCCAGTCTCAGCAGACGACAGCCGCCGCTGATACCACACCGCCCGATGCCGATGAAAAGCGCGCCGCGTGGGCCGCACTGGCCAACATTCTGGATAACGACCAGTCGCGTCAGCAGCTGATTGAGCAGCTGCGTAAAGCCTCAGAACCCCCGGCGGCGCCAGCAGATCCGGTTCTGACACCGCCGGAAGAAGAGGAAGATAAAACCGTCCTGCAAAGCGTCACCGACGTCAGCCGTCAGTTCGGCGGCGAGTTCGCCTCCAGGCTGCAAACCCTGCAGCGCAACATCGTCGATGCCCCGCACAAACCGTTTAATCAGCAGACCTTTTTTAACGCCCTGAGCCACTTTGTTATGCTGGCGGCCGCGCTGTTCGCCTTTTACTGGCTGGTTCGCTGGGCAGTCTCTCCAGTCTATCGCCGGATGGGTGCCTGGGGGCGGCGGAAAAACAGCGATCGCACCAGCTGGCTGCACCTGCCCGCGATGATTGCCGGTGCCTTTGTTATCGACCTGTTGCTGCTGGCGCTGGCGCTCTTTGTCGGGCAGATACTCAGCGACAACATGAATGGCGGCAGCCGTACCATCGCCTATCAGCAGGGGCTGTTCCTTAACGCGTTTGCGCTGATTGAGTTTTTCAAAGCGATACTGCGGCTGATGTTTTGCCCGCGCTATCCGCAGCTGCGCTTCTTTCACCTCAGCGACGACCGCGCCGCCTACTGGAGTACGCGTATCAGCTGGCTGAGTGGGCTGATCGGTTACGGCCTGCTGGTGATCGTGCCGATCGTCTCCAATCAGGTGAATGTGCAGGTCGGGGCAGTCATCAACATGCTGGTGATGGGTCTGGTCACGGTGTGGGCGCTGTATCTGATTTTCCACAACCGCCGCAATATTCAGCAGGAGCTGACGCGGCTGGCGGACCGCTCGCTGGCGTTTTTCGCGCTGTTTATCCGCGCCTTTGCGCTGGTGTGGCACTGGCTGGCCAGCGCCTATTTTATCGCCCTGTTCCTGTTTTCGCTGTTCGATCCCGGCAACAGCCTGAAGTTCATGATGTCCGCCAGCGTGCGATCGCTGGCGATCGTTGCCATCGGCGCGCTGGTGTCCGGCATGCTGACCCGCTGGATTAATAAAACCATCGTGCTCTCCCCGGAACTGCGCCGTAACTACCCTGAGCTTCAGCAGCGGGTAAACGGCTGGCTGTCGGCGATGCTTAAGCTGGCACGGGTGATCAGCGTGTTTGCCGTCACCCTGATGCTGCTGAATGCCTGGCACCTGTTTGACCTCTGGCACTGGCTCACCGTCGGCGCAGGCGAAAAGCTGGTGGATATTCTGATCCGCATCGTGGTGATCCTGTTCTTCTCGGCGGTGGGCTGGACGCTGCTGGCCAGCCTTATTGAGAGCCGCCTGGCTTCGGATTCGCACGGCAGACCCATGCCCAGTGCGCGCACCCGCACCCTGCTGACGCTGTTCCGCAACGCGCTGGCAGTGGTGATCAGCACCATCACCATTATGATCGTACTTTCCGAGATCGGCGTGAATATCGCTCCGCTGCTGGCCGGTGCCGGGGCGTTGGGGCTGGCGGTGTCGTTTGGTTCGCAGACGCTGGTGAAAGATATTATTACCGGCGTGTTTATCCAGTTTGAAAATGGCATGAACACCGGCGATCTGGTGACCATCGGGCCGATTACCGGCACGGTGGAGCGGATGTCGATTCGTTCAGTTGGGGTACGTCAGGATACCGGGGCTTACCACATCATTCCGTGGTCCTCGATCACCACCTTTGCCAACTTCGTGCGCGGTATCGGCTCGTTTGTGGCGAACTACGACGTCGATCGACGCGAAGATACCGATCGAGTCAATGCCACGCTACAGGCGGCGGTCAGGGAGCTTCTGGAGGATAAAACCATTCGGGGCATGGTGATCGGCGAACCGTCGTTTGCCGGGCTGGTCGGCTTAACCAATCAGGCGTTCACCGTACGCGTGTCGTTCACCACCCAGCCGCTGAAGCAGTGGACGGTGCGATTCGCTCTGGACGGTATGGTGAAAAAGCACTTTGATGCCGCAGGGATCAAAGTGCCTTACCAGACGGTGCAGGTGATGCAGAGCGGCAACGATGTGGCCGGAGCCGCCGGGGTGCAGGCTGCGCTGCCTGCTCCAGACCAGGCCATTTGAAGCCACCTTACCCGCAACTCTGCACCGAAAAGCGGGGATTGAGTGCAGCGCGCCCTGCCCCACGATTGCCCTGGCCCGTGAGCTCAGGGCGCTGATGACGCCTGCGCAGCCACAGTCAGCTTACTTGCCCAGCAGGCGCGTACGCTGCGGCTGTTCCATAAAGGTCCAGGCGATAAAGCGGCTTTGCTTTTGCCCCTGGGCCATATCGATGGTGCGCACGGCGGCCACGTCGGCCTCTTCCAGGGCGCGCCACAGCTCCGGCAGGTTCTCACGGCGGGAAACCAGCGAGGTGAACCAGATGCACTGGCGGGCGAAATTAGCGCTTTCCGTAATCATCCGGCCGATAAACGCTTTTTCACCGCCCTCACACCACAGCTCGTCCTGCTGCCCGCCGAAGTTCAGCGGCGCATTGCGATCCAGCCCCAGATTCCGCAGCTTACGCTGGCTGCCTTCATGCGCATCGGCGGCAGAGGCGTGGAACGGCGGGTTACACATCGTGGCGTGATACACGTCATTTTTATGGATAATACCGCTGAAGATCGCCGAGCTGTCCTTCTGGCGACGCAGGCGAATAGCACGATTCAGGCCCGGATTCGCGGCGATAATGCCGTTGGCGGCGGTCATCGCCTGCGGGTTCACCTCGGTGCCGGTAAAGCGCCACTGGTACTCGCTGTGGCCGATAATGGGATAGATCAGGTTGGCACCGCAGCCGATATCCAGCACGTTGATCTCGCGCGGCACGACGCGGCTGTTATCTTCCGCCAGCAGATCGGCCAGATGGTGAACATAGTCAGCGCGGCCAGGCACCGGCGGGCAGAGGAAGCCTTCCGGGATATCCCAGTGAGCCAGCCCGTAGAAATGGTGCAACAGCGCCTGGTTCAGGGTTTTCACCGCTTCCGGATTGGCGAAATCAATCGACTCGCTGCCCCAGTTATTCACGGCAACAAACTGCGCCAGCGCCGGATGACAGGCGATCAGCGCGGCGAAATCATAGCGTCCGCGATGGCGGTTACGCGGGTGGAGAACATTTTTCTCGGCAGGGGTTTTCATCAGTAACTCTCTTGTCAGCAGCGGCGTAAGATACCCTCTGTGCTATTAATGGTAAACATTTCCCGCTGACTTTACTCAGATAAGGACGATTTATGTCGCGAACACGCCATTCCTACCGGCCGGAAGAGGGGCACGGTCTGCCCCACGATCCGCTCAACGCCATTATCGGCCCGCGCCCGATCGGCTGGATCAGCTCACAGAATGCCGCCGGGCAGCGCAACCTTGCGCCCTACAGCTTCTTTAACTGCTTCAGCTATCGCCCGCCGATTATCGGCTTTGCCAGCAGCGGCTGGAAGGACAGTGTGGCAAACATCGTTGAAACCGGCGAATTCGTCTGGAATCTGGCCACGCGATCGCTGGCGGAAGCGATGAATGAAAGCTCGGCTTCGCTGCCGCGCGGCGAGGATGAATTTATCCACGCCGGACTGACCGCCCTGCCCGCCAGCCTGGTCAACGTCAGTATGGTGGCGGAAAGCCCGGTCAACTTCGAGTGCAGGCTCACCCAGTGCATCCAGTTGCAGAATGCACAGGGCGGGCTGCTGGACAGCTGGCTGGTGCTGGGAGAAGCCATCGCCATTCATATCGACAGCGATCTGCTGGACAACGGCGTCTATCAGACCGCCCGTGCGGAACCGATCCTGCGCGCCGGTGGCCCCAGCGCCTATTACGGCATCAGCGAAGCCCAGCGTTTTGACCTTGTTCGCCCGGATGCGCGCATAAAATAGGGTCTTAACGAAACTTTTACTCTTTGCTGGCGGAATCCTCTCAAGATATATCTTGATGCGTTTATTGCTCAAGATATATCTTATTTTGGTCAGCCATTAACCTGCAATGTCACCATGAAAGAGATGCTTCATCCCACTGAATCACCTGCCGATGAGTCAAAAAAAGGGAGCGACTCCGGCAAAAATCAGGTTCGCCGCGGCAAAGCCTTTAACCGCACCGAACTGGTCCTGCTGGTGCTGCATCTGATACGGCTGAATCCGACACACGGATATGAAGTCATCACCTCAATCAGGGACTATTCGCAGGGCGTATACCGCCCCAGCCCCGGCGTGATCTATCCGATTCTGACCTCGATAGAAGAAGAGAAGTACGCCACGACCATTGAAAGCGGCGGCGGTAAAAAGCAGTACTCGCTGACGGCGGCGGGCGAAGCCTATCTCGCTCAGCATCATGAGGCGCTGCGCGATACGCTGATAAAAATGAAAAAGATGGTGGTCAGCCAGACGCAGAAAGATCCGCTGATCGAAGAGGCGTTTGAGAAGCTGAAATTCAGCCTGCGCAGGCTGACGACAAACAGAACCATTAACATTGAAGAACGTGCGGCTATTGTCGACGCTATTATTGAAGCCAGCGAAAAAATACGCCGAATTTAAAAACCATGGACAAATTAGCTCGGTTCCATGATGGCTTAATAAAAAATTCGTTATGGCAATTAATTCACTTCGGCGTAAAACCGAATAGTCATTAATCGATAAGTTTCTTTCAATTTAATGCGAACAGGAAGACAAAACTTTACACCAATTCAGCTAAGCGCCTTACCGCACAAGGGCTGATGGAGAAAGCCAGGGCATACATGCCTGAAAAAAAAGAATAACAATGAACCGTCTGGTTTTAAAACATGACGATACAGTGAAGATCGCAACATGCTTCGCAATCATCAAAACGATTTCATTGCAATTACTTTACCGATTAACAGCAGTACCTAAATTTTATTAAACGTATCCTGAGCCATTGCTAAATAATGATGGCTCACCGATGTGCCATTTTCTTTTTTTATTTGAGTGGAATAGCCATATGCAATTACGCATAGTCTCGCTGCTGACCCTTTTTTGCCTGGCCGGCTGCGATAACGTCACCTCCAGCGCCCCGGCCCCCGGTCTGACCGAAGTTGGCGTCGTCACGCTGAAAGCCAGCAGCTTTACGCTGACCAGCGATCTTACCGGCCGCACCACCGCTACCCAGACGGCAGAAGTCAGGCCGCAGGTGGGTGGGCTTATCCAGAAACGCCTGTTCACCGAAGGGGCCGAAGTAAAAGCCGGACAGCCGCTGTATCAGCTTGATGCCGCCAGCTATAAAGCGACCTGGCAACAGGCTGCCGCCGCGCTGAAAAGTGCTCAGGCGCTGGTGATCGGCGACTGCCAGAAAGCCAAACGCTATGCCGGACTGGTGCAGTATCAGGGCGTTTCACAGCAGGACGCCGACGATGCGAAATCCACCTGCGACCAGGACCGCGCCAGCGTAGCGGAAAAACAGGCGGCGCTGGACAGCGCGCGCGTCAACCTTGACTGGACCACCGTCACCGCCCCGATTTCGGGCCGCATCGGCATCTCCGCCGTTACGCCCGGTGCATTGGTGACCGCCGGGCAGGACACCGTACTGGCTACCATCCGCAGCCTCGATAGTATGTACGTTGATCTAACCCGCTCCAGCGTGGAGCTGCTCAACCTGCGCAAGCGCGCGCTGGCCAGCGATAACAACACGCTGAACGTCACCCTGACGCTGGAAGACGGCACCACCTACCCGGAAAAGGGTCGCCTGGAACTGACCGAAGTGGCGGTGGATGAAGCCACCGGATCGGTCACGCTGCGCGCCGTGTTCCCAAATCCACAGCACGTGCTGCTGCCGGGCATGTTCGTTCATGCCCTGGTGGATGAAGGCGTGGTGGAAAACGCGATTCTCGCTCCGCAACAGGGAATTACGCGCGATGCCAAAGGCAACGCCACCGCACTGGTCGTCAATGCAGAGAACAAAGTGGAACAGCGCGAAGTGGTGACCGCCGATGCCACCGGAACCAACTGGCTGATAACCAAAGGCCTGCAGGCGGGCGATCGTCTGCTGGTGGAAGGCAGCGATAAAGTCGCCGCCGGGGACAGCGTGAAGCCGGAAGAAGTGACCCGCAGCGAGGGAGCGAACTGATGTTTTCGCGTTTCTTTGTTCGCCGCCCGGTATTTGCCTGGGTTATTGCGATACTCATTATGCTGGCGGGGATTATGGCTATCCGCACCCTGCCGGTAGCCCAGTACCCCGACGTTGCTCCACCGTCGATCAAGATCAAAGCCACCTATACCGGTGCCTCGGCGGAGACACTGGAAAACAGCGTCACCCAGGTGATCGAACAGCAGATGACCGGTCTGGATAATCTGCTCTACTTCACCTCGTCCAGCAGCTCGGACGGTTCGGTGGATATCAACGTCACCTTCCAGCAGGGCACCGACCCGGATACCGCGCAGGTGCAGGTGCAGAACAAGGTGCAGCAGGCCGAATCCCGCCTGCCGAGCGAAGTGCAAAGCGCCGGGATTACCGTCACCAAAACGCAGTCCAACTTCCTGCTGATTATGGCGCTGTACGATAAAAACGACCGCGCCAGCAGCTCCGATATCGCCGACTGGCTGGTGAGCAACCTGCAGGACCCGCTGGCCCGCGTCAGCGGCGTCGGCAGCCTGCAGGTTTTCGGTGCCGAATACGCCATGCGCATCTGGCTCGATCCCGCCAAACTCGCTTCCTACAGCCTGATGCCGTCGGACGTACAGAGCGCGATTGAAGCGCAGAACGTACAGGTGACCGCCGGTAAACTCGGTGCCCTTCCCGCCGCCAGCAACCAGCAGCTGACGGCTACGGTGCGCGCGCAGTCGCGTCTGCAAACCGTCGATCAGTTCCGTAATATCATCATTAAAAGCGCCACCGGCGGTGCCGTGGTGCGCATCGGCGACGTCGCGCGAGTGGAAATGGGCAGCGAAGACTACAGCGCCAGCTCGAAACTGAACGGCCACCCGGCGGCCGGTGTGGCGGTGATGCTGGCTCCCGGAGCCAACGCGCTGGATACCGCCAGCCTGGTGAAAGCGAAAATCGAAGAATATCATCACAATATGCCTGCGGGTTATGAAATCGCCTACCCGAAAGACAGCACCGAATTTATTAAAATCTCGGTACAGGATGTGATCGAAACCCTGCTGATCGCCATTGTTCTGGTGGTGACGGTGATGATGCTGTTCCTGCAAAACCTGCGCGCCACGCTGATCCCCGCGCTGGCGGTGCCGGTGGTGCTGCTCGGTACTTTTGGCGTGCTGGCGCTGTTCGGCTACTCCATTAATACCCTGACCCTGTTTGCCATGGTGCTGGCCATCGGGCTGCTGGTGGATGACGCCATCGTGGTGGTGGAAAACGTCGAGCGCATCATGCGCAACGAAGGGCTGAACGCCCGTGAAGCCACCGAGAAATCAATGGGTGAAATCGCCGGTGCGCTGGTGGCCATTGCGCTGGTGCTGTCGGCGGTATTCCTGCCCATGGCCTTCTTCGGCGGCTCCACCGGGGTGATTTACCGTCAGTTCTCGGTGACGATTATCGCCGCCATGATGCTATCGGTGGTGGTCGCCCTGACGCTGACCCCGGCGCTGTGCGGCATGCTGCTGAAGCATACCCAGCCTCCGCAGCGCGGCTTCTTCGCCCGCTTTAACCGCCTGTATCAGAACGGTGAGAAGCGCTATCGCAAGCGCGTACTGTGGCTCCTTGGCCGTCCGGTGCGACTGATGCTGGTTTACGCCGTGTTTGCCGGACTGATGGCGCTGCTGCTGTGGCGTCTGCCGGGCAGCTTCCTGCCGGAAGAAGACCAGGGCGAAATCATGGTGCAGTACACCCTGCCCGCCGGTGCCACCATCAGCCGTACCGATGCGGTCAACAAGCGCGTCACCGACTGGTTCCTTAACCAGCAGAAGGACAATACCAACGTTATCTTTACCGTTAACGGCTTTAACTTCAGCGGCAGCGGCCAGAATGCCGGTATGGCCTTCGTTTCACTGAAAGACTGGAGCCTGCGCTCCGGAGAGAAAAACAGCGCGCAGGGCATCGCCCGTGAAGCCATGGCGGCGCTGGGTGATATCCGCGACGCGAAAGTCTTCGCCATGACCCCGCCGTCGGTGCAGGGGCTGGGGCAGAGCAACGGCTTTACCTTTGAACTGCTGGCCAGCGGCGCAACCGACCGTAACACCCTGCTGAAGCTGCGCAGCGACCTGCTGAAAGCGGCGAACAGCAGCCCCGAGCTGCAATCGGTGCGCGCCAGCGATCTGCCGCAAATGCCGCAGCTACAGGTGGATATCGACAATAACAAAGCGGTGGCACTCGGCCTGTCACTGTCCGATGTAACCGACACGCTGAGCAGCGCCTGGGGTGGCACCTACGTGAACGATTTTATCGATCGCGGCAGGGTGAAAGAGGTGTATATCGAAGGCGACAGCCAGTTCCGCTCGAAGCCGGAGGACCTGGCGAAATGGTTTGTGCGCGGCAGCGACAGCAGCATGACGCCGTTCTCCGCCTTCGCCACCACGCACTGGATCTACGGCCCGGAAAGCCTGTCACGCTATAACGGCTCGGCCGCCTTTGAAATTGCCGGTGAAAACAGCGCGGGCTACAGCTCGGGTGCGGCGATGGACAAAATGGAAGAGCTGGCTAATCAGCTGGCACCGGGTTCCAGCTGGGCATGGAGCGGCCTGTCACTGCAGGAAAAACTCGCCAGCGGCCAGGCCATGAGCCTGTACGCCATCTCGATTCTGGTGGTATTCCTCTGCCTGGCGGCGCTGTACGAGAGCTGGTCTGTGCCGTTCTCGGTGCTGCTGGTGATCCCACTGGGTATCTTCGGTGCCGCGCTGGCCGCCAGCCTGCGCGGGCTGAGCAACGATATCTACTTCCAGGTTGCCCTGCTGACCACCATCGGGCTGTCGGCGAAGAACGCCATCCTTATCGTGGAATTCGCCGAGGCGGCGCTAAAACAGGGAAGCTCGCTGAGCGCAGCGGCGATTTCTGCCGCCCGTATCCGCCTGCGGCCCATTGTGATGACCTCGCTGGCCTTTATTGCCGGGGTGCTGCCGCTGGCGGTGGCAACCGGAGCCGGAGCCAACAGCCGTATTGCGATTGGTACCGGGATTATCGGCGGAACGCTGGCCGCGACCATTCTGGCGATTTTCTTTGTACCGCTGTTCTTCGTGCTGGTGAAGCATCTGTTCACCTCACGCCACGGGAGTAAACAATGATGTACCGAATTAGCGTGATAGCCCTGTCGATGATGCTGGCGGGCTGTCTGTCTCTCGATCCCGATTATCAGCGCCCCGCCGCGCCGGTTCCGGCCACCTGGCCGGGGCAGAATGCGGACGGCAGCGCACCGGCCGTGCTCAGCAACTGGCAGCAGGTCATGGGCGACAGCCGACTGAAAACCGTGGTGGCACGCGCCTTAGCCAGCAACCGCGATCTGCGCAAAGCGATCAGCGATATCGAGCAGGCGAAGGCGCTGTACGGCGAAGAGCGCGCCAGCCTGTTCCCGACGCTGAATGCCGGGCTGACCAGCACCCGCAGCCGGACCACCGATGCGGGTGTAACCGGCAGCGCGGAGGCCAGCGGCAGCGTCAGCAGCTTCGAGATCGATCTGTTTGGCCATAACCGCAGCCTGAGCCGCGCGGCGAAGGAAACCTGGCTGGCCAGTGAATTTACCGCGCAGAACACCCGCCTGACGCTGATTGCCGAAACCGCCACCGCCTGGGTGACGCTGGCAGCGGATAACAGCAACTTGCAGCTCGCGCAGGAGACGATGGCCAGTGCCGGTAAAACGCTGGAGATCACTAAACGCCGCCAGGCTGCCGGCGTGGCGGACGGCACGGATATGAACGAAGCGATGACCGTTTATCAGTCGGCGCGCGCCAGCGTGGCCAGCTATCAGACGCTGGTTGCTCAGGATCGCAACGCCCTGACGCTGCTGGCGGGTGAAAGCCTGCCGGATTCGTTGCTGCCCGGTCCGCTGGATAAGCTGAACGATAATGCCATTGCGCTGGTGCCTGCGGGCGTGTCCTCTTCGCTGCTGCTGCGCCGCCCGGACGTACAGGAAGCCGAGCACAGCCTGAAGAGCGCCAATGCGGATATCGGTGCCGCGCGCGCCAACTTCTTCCCGACCCTGTCGCTGACGTCAAGCGCGGGGGTGGCCAGCGGGTCGCTTTCCAGCCTGTTCAGTCACGGTGCCAACGTCTGGTCATTTGCACCGAGCCTGTCGCTGCCGCTGTTTGCCGGTGGTACCAACGTGGCGGCGCTGAAGTATGCCGAGGCGGAGAAGCAGGGGCTGATTGCGGCGTATGAAAAGGCGATTCAGAGCGGGTTTAAAGACGTTGCCGATGCGCTGGCGCGCCGTGCCACGCTCAACGAACAGATGGATGCCCAGCGCGAGTACGTGGCGGCAGCGCAGCGCAGTCTGGATTTGTCACTGCACGGTTATCAGGCCGGCAGCGGGGATTATCTGACCGTGTTAACTAATCAGCGTACGCTGTGGTCGGCGCAGCTGGAGCTGATTGCGCTTCAGCAAACGGATTACGATAACCGGATTACGTTGTGGCAGTCGCTGGGCGGCGGGAGCTGATCGCACCCTGGCCGGTATTCAGTTTCTGATGTAAAGCTGGCTGGGGATGCTCTGTGGGGTGAGCGATTGCCGGGACTGCTTGGGCTGCTGTCAGTGCGGTGATTGCCGGGATTGCTGTCAGTGCGGTGATTGCGCTGACTGGCGGCTTCCCAGCTCGGGCGGTCCTCGCGCCACGCGCCGCGTGGTTCCCTCACTACAATCGTCAGCCCGTCGGACCGGTGCAGACGGGCCCTCCATGGCCCGGCTGGACCTTTCTCCAGCTTCCCTGCTGGAGAATCCTGGCTTTCCTCTCTTCGTTCAGCGCTGTGGATTGCTCGCTCGGGGAAGCCGCCAGTCTGCTGGTTAATCATTGTGTTGCCTGTTCAAAACCTTTCTTCAATCGATCGTTTTTTCGTGCAGCTGCTTTGAACTCCAATTGTGGTAAGTCACACTAACCCTGTATTGCCATTAAATATTGACTCCCTTCCTTCACTCCGCTCGGTGGATTTCACAATCGGGGAAGCCACCAGTTTGTGTGTTAATCATTGAGTTACCTGTCTAAAAAAACTGCTTAACGATCTCTTGTCTAAATCGGCTTCTTCATAATATTCGATGATTCAAAAACAATGAGTGCTATCGTTGGAGGTCGCCCTGCCTCTGCGGCTGCTTTTTTTTGCATATTACACAGAAGATATACAGCAGGCTGACTATTCCGCCGCCCGGATAATCCGCAGCGCTGAACGGAGAGAGGAAGCCAGGATAAGCCCGCAGGACGCGGGCGCAAGGCTCGGTCGGCACACGGATGTGCCGTCTGAGCCGGTCCGATCGGCTGACGAACAAAGAGAAGGGACCGCGAAGCGGCGTGAGGACCGTCCGGGCGGGGGAACAGCCAGCCAGCGAAGAGCACCACTGCTGCAAACGCCATCAGGTGCAAGGACCATCCGACAACCGCAGAGGCTGGGCGAAAAAAACCGCCATCCAAACGGATAGCGGCCTTAACACACACAGCCAGCGAACGAGAAACCCTCGCCCACCACTGTTATCAGAAGTGCGTATTCAACGACATAAAGTACGTTCTGCCCGACTCATTGTACGTCTCAGCACCCGCACCATACAGATACGCGCCGGTCGTCGCATTACCAGTAGTCGATGCATTACCCGCACGGTAGTGGCGTTTATCCAGCAGGTTATCAATCCCCGCCGTCACATCCACATACTTATTCACGGTATAAGTCGCGCTCAGACCAAAGAGTGCATACGGGCTTAACTCATTGGTTTCGCTACCCGTTGCCGCCACGCCCTTGTAGTTGTACTTCTTCGGCTTCTGTACGCCGTACCAGGCCATGGTGCCGCGCAGGGACAAATCGTTCATCGCCTGCCATTCCAGCGTCGAGTTGATGGTGTACTCTGGGATAATCGACAGATAGTCGCCAGTTTTCTTGTTCTTGTTCTCAATGATGTAGGTGAAGTTATTCTTCATTGAGACGCTGTCAGTAATCGGGAAGTTCAGCGTACCTTCCAGACCCTGGATCAGCGCGCGCGGCACGTTCTCCCACTTGTACACATCGGTCGTACCGACGCTGTACTCCGGCGCGTAACCCGCTTCAATCTTATTGCGGTAATCATTATGGAAGTAGGTCAGGCCCGCCTGATAATCGTCGTGATGGAACTCAAGCCCGATCTCTTTATTGATGCTGGTTTCCGCCTTCAGATCGTCATTACCCTGCAAATAACAGGCTGCAGTACTGGCGTAACAACCCTGGCCGTTGCTGTACAGGATATAGTTCGGGTTGGTCTGATACAGGTTCGGCGCCTTGTAGGCACGGGCGATGCCCATTTTCAGCGTAAAATCACTACCCAGTTCCTGAGACAGGTTCAGCGACGGGCTGAAGTTGCTACCGGTAATCGAGTGGTAGTTAAAGCGAAGGCCCGGCGTCAGCATCGTGGTGTCGGTCAGCTCAATATTGTCGTCAGCAAATACTGAGTAAAGATCGGCTGAAGTATAAATGCTGCGATCGGTTGCAGACACACCCGACACGCTGCCTGCCGTAGCGGCATTCTGCGTATTCGAGGTCGGATCTTTCATCTGCTGATGATTCCACTCAGCGCCAAGGGTTACCGTCTGCTGGAATAACAGATCCAGCGGCAGGTTTACTTCAGTATGCGCATTGGTATCGGCAAGATTAATCGTTGAGAAACCTTCATCAGTGGTATTAAAGATCCCCTCCGTTCCTCCTGCCAGACCTTCCTTAAGACGGGTATTGCGCGTGCGCTCGTACTGAATGTAGTTGGTGGTGGTGACGCCGTTATCCCACGAGCCGGTATGCTTCAGGCTGACATTCTGGCGATACAGGATGTTGGTTTCTTTGCCGTAGTACTTCTGTACCAGCGTGTTGGTGTTGGTGTTCTGCGTATCTCCGGCGTAGATATTGCCCTGGCGGCTGAAACCAGCCCCCAATTCCAGCGCCTGGCCCGGAATAAATTCCCAGCGCAGAGAGCCGTTAATATCTTCGTTTTTCAATCCTTCACGGCCAGCAGGCACGCTGCCGATATAAGCGCCAGTGCGCTGAGCTTCATGACCAGAGTTAATGTACTGCGCATCGGCCTGAGTTTTGGCCCAGCCGCCGTACAGTTTGAAGGTCAGATTATCCAACAGCTCACCGGTCAGGCTGCCGTTAAAGCGGCGCGTGGCACCTTCAGCCTTATGCTCCGGTACGTTGTAGTAAGTATTAAAACTACCGTGCCAGTCTTTGGTTGCCGGTTTAGTGATGATATTGATCACCCCGCCCGCTGCACCGCTGCCGTACAGCGCCGCCGCCGGACCGCGCAGGACATCAATGCGTTCAATCATTTCCGGTGGCACCCAGGCAGTATCGCCGCGGGAATCACGTTCGCCGCGCCAGCCGTAGCGCACCGAATTCTTGCTTGATACCGGCATCCCGTCGATCAGGATCATGGTATTTTCCGGGCCCATACCACGAATATCGACCTGGCGATTGTTACCGCGCTGACCACTGGTGGAGTTGCCGGTCAGGTTCACGCCAGGCATGGTGCGAATCAGTTCAGAAACATCGCGCTCCGGTGGGTGTTTTTTAATTTCTTCCGCGTTGATAGTGGAAACACCCGGTGCCTGTAAGGTCTGTAGTCGGGCGGAAACGACCATCGTCTGGTCGCCGGAAGCCGCATCTTTTTCGGTTTTTTTGCTGGTTTTTGCCTCAGCGCTATCGCTGGTTTGCTGCGCATCTGCGGCCACGGCTTCTGCGGAGAAGCCCTTTAACGGCAGCAGCGCCAGTCCGACAGCGACACTGATAAGGCTCAATTTTTTACTATTGAATTCCATACTCATCCCTTAATGCCCTGATTTCTTTTTAAAATTACTTATTGTTTTATAAGTAAAAATTCATTTTTATTGCCAACAAACGAAAAGAGAAAGACAATAATAATGATTATCACTTACGACTAAGTATTGCAGCAAATTTCAGGGATCAAATCTCGTGGAGATTGAGTAAAAAAAGGGAAATAGATGTGTGCAAATGTTTCAATTGGATGACAATGCCCGCGAAATACACTTGATATTGGTCAAGTCGAAATCGGGGTTGTCCACAATTGAAATGAGGGTAAATCGGCGAAATCCATCATATTTTTTGAAGGTCTTCATCAAGCTTATGCGGTTTTCTCTTTTCACCGCCCGCGTATGATGTCGTCACGGCAGGAACACTGCGAAATTACCCTCCTGACCGTGCCTGAGTCTTTTTTAGCCAGAAGCCCTGCTTCTGGCTTTTTTTTGATATGCTATGCCTTCAGACCCCATCATGGAGTGATTATGAAACGCATTGCTATTGATATGGATGAGGTTATCGCTGACTTTCATTCTAAAATCCTGCACACCTGGAACCGCCATTTTTCGCAGGAGCTGACCACTGAAGAACTCAACCTCTTTGACCTGCATCAGGACGATCCGGAAAAGCTGGAAGAGATCTTTGAACTGGCCGGGCATCCGGATTTTTTTGCCGATCTGGCGGTGATCCCCGACAGCCAGCGCGTTATTGCCAGCCTGAGCAAACATTATGAGATATTTATTACCACCGCAGCCATGCAGGTCCCGGCCTCATTTAATGCAAAATTCCGCTGGCTGAACACCCATTTTCCCGCCATCAAGCCGAGCCATATCGTGTTCTGCGGTAATAAAAGCATTATTAACGCCGACTACATGATTGATGATAATGCGATTAACTTTGTCGACTTCTGCGGAGAAGGCATTCTTTACACGGCCCCGCACAACCGGCACGTCACCGGCTACCGGCGCGTGGACAGCTGGCGCGACGTTGAAGCACTGCTGCTGTAGTCAAAGGCAGACATTTCTGTCGCTAACAAGGTTCAGGCGTTAAAGAATCCAGGCAGCAACCACGTCAGAATAAGAGTGAACCGCCACATGTTTATGCGGCGGTATTTTCGAACCGACCTGCTGAAAAATCCCCCTTCAGAAATCTTCTGCATACCGGTCTATTGGGCGGGATTACTGTTTACCTTCACGCAATAGCGTATCCACAATCTGCTTCAGCACCACCTGCAAATGCCGGGCCTTATCACCTCGCCAGGCAAACGGCGGCTGCTCATCCATATAGTTACACTGTGCCAGTTCCAGCTGAACCGCATGCTGATTCTCCGCCGGTTTACCGTAGGCGCGAGTAATGTAGCCGCCTTTGAAACGGCCGTTGATCACCCAGCTGAAGCGAGACTGGTCATCACAGACAGCCGTAAGATGCCCCGCGATCTCCGGGCTACAGCTCGCTCCATCATTGGTGCCCAGGTTGAGGTCCGGCAGCTGCCCTTCAAACAGTCGTGGCACCCTTGATGCGATCGAATGCGCATCAAACAACAGCGCATAGCCAAACTGGCGACGGATACGCTCCAGCTCCAGACGGATCTGGTCGTGGTAAGGCTGCCAGATGTTTTGCAGATAGCCCGCCCGCTGTGCCGCCGTTGGCGTCATACCCGGCTTAAAGGTCGGCGTACCGTCAAACAGCGTTTCCGGATACAGGCCGGTGGTTGCGGTGGTGTACAGCGCCTGATTATCCGGCGGACGGTTCAGGTCAATTACAAAGCGCGAATAGTTGCCGACCAGCACGCTGGCACCCATTTCGCGGGCAAACTCATACAGCTGCGGAATATGCCAGTCGGTGTCCGGCAGCCCTTTGGCGGCATCGCTCAGCCCGGCCTCAACTTCCGGCGTCAGCGCCGTACCGGCATGGGGAATGCTCAGCAGCAGCGGCAGCTTACCGGCGCTAAATTCAAAAGCGTTCATCGTTCTTCTCCTCGGAAAATAACCCGGCAGGGCAATTGCCCACCCAGCCAGTAAACCAGCTCCGCCGGGCGTTCCAGCGGCCAGTGGACAAAATCAGCCAGCTTGCCCGGCTCCAGCGACCCCAGAGAGGCTGCAAGGCCCAGCGCCTGCGCGCCGCGAAGCGTAACCCCGGCCAGCGCTTCTTCCGGCGTCATGCCAAACAGCGTACAGCCCATATTGAGCATCAGCCTCAGGGAGAGTGCAGGTGAAGTACCCGGGTTCGCATCGCTGGCCAGCGCCATCGGCACGCCGTATTGGCGGAACAGCGCGACCGGCGGACGCTGAGTTTCCCGCAGCAGATAGAATGCGCCCGGTAGCAATACCGCCACCGTGCCGCTCTGCGCCATCGCCGCAATATCACTCTCGGTGGCGTATTCCAGATGGTCCGCAGACAGCGCGTTAAACCGCGCGGCCAGCGCACCGCCGCCCAGGGACGAGAGCTGTTCAGCATGCAGTTTGACCGGCAGGCCCAGCTGCTGTGCGGCAAGGAAGACTTTCTCAACCTGCGCGGGGGTGAACGCCAGATACTCGCAGAACGCATCCACCGCATCCGCCAGCTGTCCGGCAGCCACCTGCGGCAGCAGCTCGCGGCAGATGACGTCAACCCACTCATCCGGCGTCTGCTTATACTCCGGCGGCACCGCGTGTGCGGCAAGGCAGGTCGCCTTGATTTGCGCCGGAACCTGCTGCCCGAGCTGGCGGATCGCCTGCAGCATGCGCAGTTCGCTGGCGATCTCCAGCCCGTAGCCGGATTTAATTTCTACGGTAGTCACCCCTTCTGCCAGCAGCACGTCAAGGCGATGCCGGGCGCTGCTGACCAGCTGTGCCAGCGACGACTCCCGCGTAGCGCGGACCGTTGAGAGGATACCGCCGCCCGCAGCGGCAATCTCACTGTAGCTGACGCCGTTCAGGCGCTGCTCAAACTCGTGGCTGCGATCGCCGCCAAACACCAGATGCGTGTGGCAGTCCACCAGCCCCGGGGTCACGATGCCGCCGCCGAAATCGGTGGACCGCTGCGGAGTAAACTGCCCGGCCTCCTGGTAGGGCCCGATCCAGACGATCTGCTGCCCGTCCACGGCAATCGCACCGTCTTTGATGATGTTGTACTGGCCGTCGCGCATGGTGACAATATCTGCGCCGTACCACAAATGCTCACAGTTACGTTGCTGGTTCATCACCTCTCCCACGTTGTGTGCTTTACTGCTCACCTATAAGTATGTATATGTATATACAACCTCAACGCACAGGAAGCAACCGATGACTCGCTATTTTGCGCCCCGCGCCCTGCTTGAAGATGGCTGGCAGCATAATGTACTGATTGACGTCGACAGCCACGGCAAGATTGCCTCTCTGACTGCCAACAGCCAGCCGCAGGATGCGCAGCGCCTGGACGGTATTGTCATACCGGCTATGGCAAATTTGCACTCGCATGCATTTCAACGCGCGATGGCCGGGCTGGCCGAAGTCGCAGGCGACCCGCAGGACAGTTTCTGGACCTGGCGCGATCTGATGTATCGCATGGTGCAGCGCCTGTCGCCGCAGCAGGTCGGTGCCGTTGCAGCAGCACTGTACGTTGAGATGCTTAAAGGCGGATATTGCCAGGTGGCGGAGTTTCACTATCTGCACCACCAGCCGGACGGCCAGCCTTATCCGCAGGATGAGATGCTGACCGAGCTGATAGCCGCCGCCGAACGCAGCGGTATCGGCCAGACCTTGCTGCCGGTGCTCTACAGCTACGCCGGATTTGGCAGCCAGCCCGCGCAGCCGGGCCAGAAGCGCTTTATTCAGGATACCGCCGCCTATCTCGCTCAGCAGCAGCGTCTGGTGAAGCTGATTGACGGCAAACCGCTGATTAACCACGGTCTCTGTTTCCACTCTCTGCGGGCGGTCAGCGAAGCGCAGATGCATGAGGTACTGGCGGCCAGCCCCGCGCATCTGCCCGTGCATCTTCACGTTGCCGAACAGGAAAAAGAGGTCAACGATTCGCTGGCCTGGAGCGGCGAGCGGCCGGTTAGCTGGCTGCTGGATCGCTTCCAGGTGGACGCGCGCTGGTGCCTGATCCACGCCACCCATCTTGACGACAGCGAGATTTCGCGCCTTGCGGCAAGCCAGGCGGTAGCCGGTCTCTGCCCGACCACCGAAGCCAACCTCGGCGACGGAATTTTCCCTGCCACCGAGTTTATCGCCCGGGGTGGCCGCTGGGGGATAGGCTCCGACAGCCACGTCTCGCTGGACGTCGTAGAAGAATTGCGCTGGCTGGAATATGCCCAGCGGCTGCGCGATCGCCGGCGCAACCGTATTGTTACTGCCAATCAGCCGTCGGTGGGCGATCTGCTTTACCGGCAGGCGCTGGCGGGAGGCGCTCAGGCCTGCGGCGTAAAAACGGGCAGCCTGCAAACCGGCTACCGCGCAGACTGGCTGGTGCTGAGTGACGATGCGCTATTGGGGGCAACCGGCGATGAGGCCCTGCTCAACCGCTGGCTGTTTGCCGGGCATCGCGGTCAGATCCAGGATGTGTTCGTGGCGGGCGTGCAGCGTATCCGTCACGGCCAGCACGCGCAGCAGGAGTCGATTGACGCTGAGTTTCGTCAGGTGCTGGAGGCGCTGCGATGATCCACTTATTTAACAGCGCCAGCCTGCCGGTCACCCCCTGGCGCAACGGCGGCGGCGAAACGCGGGAAATTATCAGCTACCCGCCCGGCGAAACCGAATTTGACTGGCGCATCAGTATTGCCACTATCGCCACCGACGGGGACTTTTCGGCGTTCCCCGGCGTCGACCGCATTATTACCCTGCTGGATGGGGAAGTAGAACTGTACTGCAACGATCGGCTGCGCCAGCGTTTGACGGTAAATCAGCCCTACTCGTTTCCCGGAGAGGATCGTATCAGCGCCCGGCTGCCCGCCGGGGCAAGCCACGACTTCAACATTATGGCCCGACGGGGGAGCTATGTGCCTGCGGCGGGAACCACTAAGTCGGCATTTTCACCGCCGGTAGAGGCCGCGGGTGTCGTGATGGTGATTAGCGGTCAGTGGCAGCATGGGCAAACGCTGCTGGCAGCGGATCAGGGCGCCTGGTGGGAAAATCAGGGCGGCCACTTCGTTCCGCTGTCTAATGATGCCCTGCTGCTGTGGGGAACGCTGCTACCGAGCTTTAACCATGGCCTTTGAAGCGCCCCATCAGCTTGTAGCGTGAACCGGGATACAGCAGCCGCGCGTAGGTGACGATCTTATTATCACTCCAGGTCTGGCGACGGATCAGCAGGCAGGGTTCCTGTGCGTCAATCGCCAGATGTCGGCACTGCCGCGCGTCGGGCAGAACCGCTTCCACTACATGCTCACCGGCGGTGAGCGGTGCCACGCGCATCAGGTAGGTATAGGGGGTTTGCTCAGTGTAGTCCTGCTGCAGATAATCCGGTGCCATCTGCGGGTTCACCAGGCGATCTTCCAGCTGCACCGGCTGATCGTTCTCATAATGGATCATCAGCGAATGAAACAGTTTCTGACCGCTGGTTAAACCGAGCAGCGCTGCCTGCTCAGCGTCGGCTTTGCTCTCGCCCAGTGCCAGAATTTTACTACTGTGGCGGTGGCCGCGCTGGGCAATCTCTTCTGCGATATTGTGCACTTCCATCATCGCGGTATAGCCCTTGGCTTCCGCAACGAACGTTCCCACGCCCTGCATTCGCATCAGGTAACCTTCGCTGGTCAGCTCGCGCAGCGCACGATTGATGGTCATCCGGCTGACGCCAAGCTCGTTAACCAGCTCGCTCTCTGAAGGCACGCGCTGATTTGGCTGCCAGACGCCTTCGCTGATCTGGCTGATAATTGCCTGCTTCACCCGCTGATAAATCGGTGCAGGCTGATCGCTCATTGCAGCGGAAAGTTGAGAAATAGCAGTCTGCCTTACCATACCGAATCCTTATAACAGTGGGAAAATCAGTTTACTGGCTAATATCCTAAATGTATATACATGTTAACTTTTCCGCCGAGACTGCCGTTTATTTCAACAGCTTTATCAACTTTTTTTGTGATCGCAGCAATACAAGTTAGCTTGGTTGTATAGACAAGAATATACGTTTGTGATTCACTCAATTCAGACCGAAGTTTAACTCGCATTAACAACCTGTCGGGCCGATGCCCGTAATACAGGTTTGATGCTCACCCAGTTGTCTATACAGGAGTATACTATGTCACTGACTCAGCCCCTCTGCTTACTGACGCCGGGTAAGGTCGATCTCGCCACGCTGAAAACAATTTATCGCGGCGGCGTAACCCTGGCGCTGGACGAACAGGCGCGCAGCCGCATCCAACAGGCCCGTGATACGGTTGAAGCCATTGTCAGCGAAGGCAAAGTGACCTACGGCATTAATACCGGCTTTGGCAAACTGGCTCAGACCTCCATTCCGGCGGACCGGCTGGCCGAACTGCAGCGTAACCTGGTCCTGTCCCACAGTGTAGGCCTGGGTGAACTACTGCCTGATGACGTGGTGCGCCTGGTGATGGCGACCAAAATTATCAGCCTGGCACGCGGCCATTCCGGGATCAGAATTGAACTGGTTGATGCGCTGATCGCTCTGTTCAATGCCGGTGTAATGCCATGCATTCCGGAGAAAGGCTCCGTGGGGGCGTCCGGCGATTTAGCTCCGCTGGCGCATCTCTCCCTGATGCTGCTGGGTGAAGGTGACGTGCGGGTGAAAGGCGAGCTGATGCCCGCTCGCGACGGCCTGGCGCTGGCTGGCATGGAGCCGATCGAACTGGGGCCGAAAGAGGGCCTGGCGCTGCTGAACGGCACTCAGGTTTCTACCGCGCTGGCACTGCGTGGCCTGTTTGAAGGCGAAAACGTTTTTGCCGCCGGGCTGGTAGCCGGTGCGCTGTCGCTGGAAGCGATTAAAGGCTCGGTAAAACCGTTCGATCACCGCATCCATGAAGCCCGCGGTCAGCAGGGCCAAATCTCAGTAGCCGCCGCCGTATCTGGCCTGCTGGAAGGCAGCGTTATTCTTAACTCTCACGCTAACTGTGGACGCGTACAGGACCCCTACTCCATCCGCTGCGTGCCGCAGGTGATGGGTGCCTGCCTGGATAATCTCAACCATGCCGCCCGCGTGCTGCAAATCGAAGCCAACGCCGCATCCGATAACCCCCTGGTGTTTACCGATACCGGCGAGGTGATCTCCGGCGGTAACTTCCACGCCGAACCGGTGGCGTTCGCCGCCGATATTATTGCGCTGGCCGTAGCGGAAATTGGGGCCATCTCCGAGCGTCGACTGGCGCTGCTGCTGGATACCGGCCTTTCGGGCCTGCCGCCGTTCCTGGTCAACGACGGTGGAGTGAACTCCGGATTTATGATCGCCCAGGTCACCGCCGCCGCGCTGGCGTCGGAAAACAAATCGCTGGCGCATCCGGGCAGCGTCGACAGCCTGCCAACTTCCGCCAACCAGGAGGATCACGTCTCAATGGCCACCTATGCCGCCCGCCGCCTGGGAGCCATGTGCTTTAACACCGCTGCGGTAGTGGGTATTGAGGCAATGGCCGCCGCGCAGGGGATCGACTTCCACCGCCCGCTGCAAAGCTCACCGCAGCTGGAGGAAGTGCTGAGCACTATCCGCCAGAAAGTCGCTTATCTCGACAAAGATCGCCTGATGGCGCCGGATATCGAACAGATGCGTTTATGGGCCGCTGGCGACAGCTGGCCGGAAATGATTGCTGCGCTGCTGCCTGCACGCGCCCACTAAGCGATGAATACCGATAAGGAAAACAACCATGACTGAGTCCGTAAGCAAGGCCGTTGCCCGTACCATTCGCGCTCCCCACGGTGACACGCTGCACTGCGCCAACTGGCTGATTGAAGCCGCTTACCGCATGATCCAGAACAACCTGGACCCCGATGTTGCCGAACGCCCGGAAGATTTGGTGGTGTACGGTGGTATAGGTAAAGCCGCCCGTAACTGGGAGTGCTTCGAGCAGATCCTGCGTTCGCTGCAGGCGCTGCAACCGGAAGAAACGCTGCTGGTTCAGTCCGGCAAACCGGTTGGCGTGTTCCGCACCCACGCCGATGCGCCGCGCGTGCTGATTGCCAACTCTAACCTGGTGCCGCACTGGGCCAACTGGGACCACTTTAACAAGCTCGATAAAGCCGGGCTGATGATGTACGGCCAGATGACCGCCGGCTCCTGGATCTACATCGGTGCGCAGGGGATTGTGCAGGGCACCTTTGAAACCTTCGCCGAAGCCGGTCGCCAGCACTATAACGGCGATCTGAGCGGTAAATGGATACTCACCGCCGGGCTGGGCGGCATGGGCGGCGCACAACCGCTGGCTGGCGTGCTGGCGGGTGCCTCCGTGCTGGCGATTGAGTGCCAGTCTTCACGCATTGATTTCCGCCTGCGTACCCGCTACGTAGACTACCGCGCCGAGAATCTTGACGAAGCACTGGCGATCATTGACCAGGCGAATAAAGAGAAACGCGCGATTTCCGTCGGGCTGCTCGGCAATGCGGCAGATATCCTGCCGGAACTGGTAAAACGGGCGAAAGCAGGCGGCATGAAGCCGGATATCGTGACCGACCAGACCTCTGCGCACGACCCGATCAATGGCTATCTGCCGCAGGGCTGGTCCGTTGCACAGTGGGAAGAAGCCCGCCGCAGCGATCCGAAGTCCGTGGAGAAAGCCGCCCGTGCCTCGATGGCGGTGCACGTGCAGGCGATGCTCGACTTCTGCCATATGGGCATTCCTACCGTGGATTACGGCAACAATATCCGCCAGGTGGCGCTGGAAGAAGGCGTGACCAACGCGTTCGACTTCCCGGGCTTTGTACCGGCCTATATCCGTCCACTGTTCTGTGAAGGCAAAGGTCCGTTCCGCTGGGTCGCCCTGTCCGGCGATCCGGAGGACATCTACCGAACCGATGCCAAATTGAAAGAGCTGTTCCCGGACCATACCAACCTGCACCGCTGGCTGGATATGGCGCAGGAGCGGATCGCATTCCAGGGCCTGCCCGCGCGTATCTGCTGGCTGGGACTGGGCGAGCGCCATCTGGCCGGACTGGCGTTTAACGAAATGGTGCGCAACGGCGAGCTGAAAGCGCCGGTGGTGATCGGCCGCGATCACCTTGACTGCGGCTCGGTAGCCTCGCCGAACCGTGAAACCGAAGCGATGCGCGACGGCTCGGATGCAGTATCAGACTGGCCGCTGCTCAACGCTCTGCTGAACACCGCAGGCGGTGCCACCTGGGTCAGCCTGCATCACGGCGGCGGTGTGGGCATGGGCTTCTCGCAGCATGCTGGCGTGGTGATCGTTGCCGACGGCAGCGCCGAGGCCGATAAACGCCTGGGCCGCGTGTTGTGGAACGATCCGGCGACCGGCGTCATGCGCCACGCCGATGCCGGCTACGAGGTGGCGAAAGCCTGTGCCGCGAAGCACGAGCTGAATCTGCCGATGATCGACTAAGCGTTATTCAGGCCGGTATCACCGGCCTGTTTTCTTCCCCGCTACCCGCTTCTTCCTCCCCCGATTTATGCTACCTTGTTTCTGCGCGTTACCCTGCACAGGAGAAGTATTGAATGACAGTTCCCGTTTCGCTGATTGAAGAAGCCACCGGCTGGCGCAGAGCCCTGCACGCCCGCCCCGAACTGGGATATCAGGAGCATCACACTTCACAGCTGATCGCCGAGCAGCTGGAAGCCTTTGGTTTGCAGGTTCATCGTGGTCTGGCAGGCACCGGCGTGGTCGGCACGCTGGAAAATGGCCCTGGACCGGTTATCGGGTTACGCGCGGACATGGACGCCCTGCCGATCACTGAACTGAGCAATCCGCCGCACCGCTCCACCAATCCGGGGGTGATGCACGCCTGCGGACACGACGGCCACACGGCGATCCTGCTGGCGGTGGCAAAGCACCTGAGTACCACCCGTCGCTTTAGTGGCACGCTGCATTTTGTCTTCCAGCCCGCAGAGGAAAACCTCGGCGGCGCGCGCCGCATGGTGGAAGACGGGCTGTTTACCCTGTTCCCGATGGATGCCATCTACGGCATGCACAACTGGCCGGGGCTGCCCGCCGGTGAGGTTGCGGTTAATGCGGGTGCAATGATGGCCTCGCTGGACTCCTTCGAAATCACGCTGCGCGGCCGCAGCTGCCACGCAGCCATGCCGGAAAACGGCGCGGACCCGATTGTAGCCGCCGCGCAGCTGATTATGGCGCTGCAAACCATTCCGGCCCGCCGCCTGTCGCCGCTGGCCTCTGCGGTGGTCAGCATCACGCAAATCAACGGCGGTGAAGCCATTAACGTCATCCCGGAAAACGTGGTGCTGCGCGGCACGCTGCGCTGCCTGCAGGCGGATGTGCGCAGCCGGGTAAAACAGATGATCGATGAATTCGTGACTTCCTTCACCGCGCCGCTGGGCATTGAGGGCAGCATTGAGTATCAGGGCGACTATCCGGTGACCATGAATCACGCCGCTGAAGCCGCGCTGGTGCGCGACTGCGCGCTGACGCTCATGCCCGCTGAAAAAGTGCACTGGAACGTCAGCCCGTCGATGGCCTCGGAAGATTTTGCCTGCATGCTGGAGCACTGTCCGGGAGCCTACTTCTGGATCGGTGCTGACGGTGACACGCCGTCACGGCCGCTGCATAACGCCAACTACGATTTTAACGATGGGCTGATTGAACCCGGTATCGCACTGTGGACCGCGCTGGTTGAGCAGCTGCTGCCGGGCAGCTGATTGATATTCACCTGGCCGCTGCCATCGCTTACTATGGCCCCTCGCGGGGCCAACTACCTTGTACAATTTCCCATTCTGAAATACTGCATTAACGATCCTGACGACCTCATCAGCGAATATTATTAGTTGAATAGGCAGGAATTTCTCCCTGGGGGCGTTCTGGTGCCATATTTCCCTGCCCTGGGAAATAGCCCCAGCACGGAAAAAAACCAGGGAAGTATTATCCCTGATTCACCCAAACAAGTTTATCTACCGGGAAGTTCAGCCCCTGGGCAATAGCCAGGTAGTTTTGCTTTACGCTCTCGGGGATCTGCGGCGTGCGCGACAGTATCCACAGGTAGTCACGGTTTGGCCCGCTGACCAGCGCATAGCGATAGTCCTCATCCAGCGCGATAACGTTATAGCCGCCGTAGAACGGACCGAAGAATGACACTTTAAGCGCCGCAGTGGACGGTGCACCGGTGAAGTAAGCCCGGCCTTCACTCTCCCTCCAGCGCGCTTTCGCCGGGTCGTAGCCACGGTTAAGCACCGATATTCCGCCATCGCTACGTTTGCCATACGTCGCAGTAACCTGTTCCAGGCCGCGCTCGAAGCGGTTTTCCAGCCTGGCAACCTCATACCATTTTCCCAGATAGCGACCGGCGTCAAATCCGCTTATCGGCGTGACTCCTTTCGGCGGCGTCGGGGATTTACAGGCGACCAGCCCCAGTGACAGTACCACTCCGGTAAGAACGGGCCACAGCTTCATGCTTGCTCCTCAGTCATATCATTATCAGCCAGACAGAGTGTAGTACAAACCGGTTATCAGGCCACCGACAGGTGGCGAACATCAATTGACTCAGCTGGCAGGGATATTATTTTCAAACATCACTATCCACACGCCGCTATTTAACCCAAAAGAATGATTCAGCACCATAATTTACCCGCAGGACACATTGCGATTATTCTTAGAGATAATTTATCCGTTATCAACCAGGCTTAAATTGAATTTCTAACCCAGAAGAAGGAAACATCTCATCATGGCTGACATCGAAACCAAAACGAAAGATGACTATATTAATGACGTGCTTTCTCAGCTTAAAGAGATTCGCCACTACGCTAAAAACAATACGGAAACCCTTTCCGCACAGTGGCTTGCATTCGACTCCGGCGAGTTTAAAGATAAAGAGCTGGCGGGTAAAATCGATACACTGCTGAATGCCCAGGGCAAGCTGCATGACGAAGTGGAAGCGTCTATCGCCGATATTGAAATTTTGGTGAATAAGTCCGCCGCTTAGCGCTTAATTCCTCGCGTTGAAATACCCGTTTAATTTATAAAAAATGCGCCATTTGGCGCATTTTTAACTTGAGGATCAGAATGCAGCATTGTCGGTAATACTATTTCACTGGCGCTATCTTAATTCATCCCTTAATCAATCGCCCCTGATTTAATCCTGACTGACCTGCATCCGTTCAAGGCCGCTGTGGATTCACCGTCAGCGCACTACGCCAACAGTCCTATCAGCCTCTTACCGCCTGCTTCAGTATCCCGCTAGCTTAATCTCACCCAGCGCCGCTTCCAGCGTCTGCGCCCTGCCCGTTGCCACATAGCAGCAGGCAATTTGCAACCGCAAAGACTGCGGTACTGCCACTTCACGATTCAGACAGCGGGTGATCCAGGCGGCGGTGGTAGCCGCATCTTTCGCCTCGGGCAGCTCGCCCGCCGCAAATGCCACCTCCTCCTGACGTGCCAGCAGCACCTGGGGTTCTGCGCCGTGGATCAGGCTGATTGACGGGCAGCGCTGCGGACTGGCGTAGACCTCCCCCTCGGTGCCGTTTAACAGCAGGCCACGGCCGCCGATGTCGCTGAAGAATTTTCCCACCTTCGGGATATATTCCGGGTGCGACACGCTGGCCAGGCGCAGCGCAGCGTCTTCGGCAAACGGCGTTGCCAGCTTGGCCAGTGTGTGCGCACTGTTGCGCACGCCCATGCGCCAGCGCATCGCCAGCTGCCGCTCCGTCGGTTCGCACAGCTGGCCGATGGTGATAAACACCAGTTCACCCGCGTTAAGCCTGTTCTGCGCCTCCGCCGCCGTCAGTACAGCGGGCACACCCAGCGCCTGAAACACCGCTTCGCTGGTGATGCGCGTCGGGTCATCGCTGACGCCGTGGACCAGCACCGGGAAGCCGAGGCGGCTCAGCAGCAGCGCCAGCAGCGGGGTCAGATTCCCCTGCCGCCGCGCGCCGTTATAGCTGGGGATAACGATCGGCATCGGCAAATGAGCAGGAGGCGTCAGGCGCGGCATCTGCTCCTGCATCGCCTGATAAAAGCCCAGCATCTCCTCTTCGCCTTCCCCCTTAATGCGCAGCGCAATCAGGATCGCACCTAGTTCAAGGTCCGGCACGTCGCCCGCCAGCATACGGCGGTACAGATCGCGCGCGCTGTCTATATCAATATCGCGGGCATGATTTTTACCGCGTCCGATCTCTTTTATAATCTTGTTAAGTTCCATGCGTTTGCTCACTAAATCAGGTTAACGCCTGCGGCGCGGCGGCACTCTTTTTTTCGCGGTCGGGGCTGCCGCCTTTGGCAGCTCGCCTTCCGGCATCGGCGGCTGTTCAATAGGAAACACCGGCAGTGCCCCCAGCAAACGTGCGCCGTAGCTTTTGCTCAACAGCCGACGGTCGTAAATCACAATCTCACCGAAGCAGTCGTGGCTGCGGATCAGTCGCCCCACCTGCTGGATAAGATTAAACGAGGCGCTGGGCAGACTTTGCACCTCAAAAGGATAACGCTTCAGGCTTTTCAGCCACTCGCCCTCGGTCAAAATAACCGGACTGTCCACCGGGGGGAAAGCGATTTTATGAATATGAACCTGGGAAAGCAGCTCCCCTTTCAGATCCAGCCCCTCGGCAAAGGACTGCAAACCCACCAGCACGCTGGTTTCCCCACGCTCTACACGCTGGCGATGCAGCGCCACCAGCGCCGGACGCGGTTTGTCGCCCTGAACCAGCATCATTAAACGCAGCTCGGGCAGGTAGGCAATAAACTGCTGCATCGCCCGGTTGCTGGCGAACAGCACCAGCAGCCCTTTATGTTTCGCCAGCTTTATCTGGTGGCGGAAAAAATGGGCCATTTCGGCCAGATGCGCCACTTCATTAGCCAGCAGCGGCTCGTGCTTCATCTGAGGAATAACCAGCTTGCCCTGCTCGACATGATTAAACGGCGAGTCCAGCGCAACAAAACGATCATCCGCTTTTTCACTGAGGCCGGACATCTCCTGTAGCCGCTGGAAGCTGTTTAGCGAACGCAGAGTGGCGGAGGTCAGCACCACATGGGGAATTTTACGCCACAGCAGCTTTTCCAGCTGATCGCTGACGCGGATACCGGCACAGTGCAGCATCAGATGCGCGTTGCCCTCGCGCAGTTCGCGGGTCACCCACTTTGACACCGGTGCGCCGGATGTCTGCTCCAGCGCCGCCAGCCGCCACAGCTTGCTGCTGGCTTCAAACCAGCCCAGCGCGCGGTTCATCTGCAGTAGCGTGCGGTGCAGGCGCACCACGTCATACTGGCCGCTTTTTTCACTGAGATCGTTGACCAGCCCTTCGGCCAGCCCGCGCAGCGCATCGCTGAGTTTGAACAGCCTGCCGCAGATCGCCATGATCTCTTCCGGCAGCAGCCCCATCTCGAAACGGTACTCCCCTTCCTGCCCTTCCGGCGGCAGATAAAGGCCGAGGATCTGCGACAGCATTTGCAACTGTTCACGCACCTCTTCGCAGTGCTCTTTCAGGCGATCCGGGTTCGCCAGCGGCGGCGGGCGTTTGGGCCTGAACTGCGCCATACACTGCTCAACCAGCCGGGCAAACAGATCCAGCTGGAGCGTATTCCAGCCAGGAGTAATTTCACCGCTCATTTCCAGCGCGTCGCGCGCCACGTCCGGTAAATGATGCCCTTCGTCCAGCACCAGCAGCAGGTTTTTTGGCGGCGGCAGTACGGATTCCGTTTCCAGCGCCGCCATCACCAGCGCATGGTTAGCGACCACAACGTCGGCGTTTTCGATCTCGCGCCGCGCCACGTAGAACGGGCATTCACGGAACCAGTGGCAGTTGCTGCCGAGGCAGTTGGCTTTGTCGGTACTGATACGCTGCCACAGTGAATCTTCGATATTGTCCTTGCAGTGATCGCGCAGGCCGTCCCATTCGTAGCGGTTCAGCGCCTTTTCCAGCTCACAGCAGATCGCCCGCTCAGCCTTGCTGGCGGTCATATCATCATCGAGGAACAGCAGCAGATCGCCCTGCTTTTCTTCGTCGGTCGCCAGCGCAGACAAATTGCGCGGGCACACGTAGCGCCCGCGGCCAAAGGCGGCGGTAAAGGTCAGTTCGGGAATGATTTTCTTCAGCAGCGGCAGATCTTTACTGTAGATCTGGTCCTGTAATGCCACGTTGGCGGTGCTGACCACCAGCGGTTTTTCCTCAGCGCGGCTGACGGCAATACCGGGGATCAGATAGGAGAGGGTTTTCCCTACGCCGGTCGGTGCTTCAATAGCCAGATGGCGCCCCTCTTCGCCCGACAGCGTTTTCGCCACTTCAGCAATCATCTGCCGCTGCGGTGCGCGCGAAATAAAATCGGGGACTTGCTGTTGCAGGGCTTTATACCACCCGGCAATTTGCGCTTTTAACGCCGCAGTTAACGCCATGACAACCCTTTGCAAAAAATCAGGGCTGTATTTTTACACAGTATCGCGCTGGCGTCAGCCTGCGGATGCGGATCGCACCAGGAAAGTCGAACCGCTCCGCATTTCTCCGGCGGCACCATGCCCTGTTTCTCAGAGAGTTTTATACATCAGCGTGGTGGCATCCAGAACCCCTTCGGTGGAACAGGCATAAAAGGGAATTTCTCCGGCCACCTGCCAGCCCAGCGAGCGGTAGAGCGATTCCGCCACGTCGCCACTGCGGGTATCCAGCACCAGCAGCGTGCGACCTGCCTGCTTAGCACGCTCTTCCGCCCTCAGCATCAGTTCACGGGCTATCCCACACCGACGCGCATCGGGGTGAACCAGCAGTTTGATCACCTCGGCGCGGTGCGCACCGTTTGGCGGCATAGCCAGCACCACCATAACCGTTGCCACGATGCGGTCAGCCAGTCTGGCGACTAACAGCGTTTTATCACCGCAGGCCAGGCTCAATACGACATCCTGCCAGAAGCGGGTGAAGGTCTGCGGGTCACAGTCCACAAAACCCACGCTGGCACCCTGCGCGACGCATCCCTTCAGTACGCGGCACAACGCCGGAAGCTCCTCACGCGCCTGCTGCGCGTCCAGCCACTCATATTCAATCTGGGTCATGGGCGTGCCACCACCAGCGCATAGTGAGCGCCTCCGGTTTCCGGCGCGCTGAACGACGTGCGGCCAAACAGATGAAAACGCAGGCAGTCGCCCTTTTCCAGCCGCCACTGTTGCTCATTCATGCGGAATATCAGCACGCCGTCCAGCATCCAGATATGCTGCTCCAGCCCGGCCAGCGGCGGCAGGTCATACTCAATCAGCGCGCCCTGCTCCAGCTGCGCCTCCACCAGCTCGGCGTGGAACGCCTGAGCGGGCGGTGATACGCTGCGCCGCAGATAACCGCTGCTGGCATCGCGCCAGACGTTCTGCTGCGCTGGCCGCAGGTGCTGCGGGCCGCTCTGCTCCACTTCGCTGAGCAGCCGCGACATGGTCAGCCCATAGGCGCTGCACAGCCGGTTAAGCAGTGCGGCGGTCGGGCTGTTTTCCCCGCGCTCAATGCGTGACAGCGAAGCGCGGCTGATGCCGGTCATCTCCGCCAGTGTCTCCAGCGACCACCCCTGCTCAACCCGCAGATCGGCCAGCCGCTGCGCCAGGCGTTGCTCTGT
Source organism: Erwinia sp. S43 (assembly GCF_016624745.1). Classification (NCBI taxonomy): domain Bacteria; kingdom Pseudomonadati; phylum Pseudomonadota; class Gammaproteobacteria; order Enterobacterales; family Erwiniaceae; genus Erwinia; species Erwinia sp. S43. Next base: position 77,759 of record NZ_JACVTX010000019.1, read on the forward strand.
TTGCTTCTGATCCATAGCCATCTCATTTAAGGGAAATAATCTCATATATGAGATCTACCGCAAGCCAGCGCTCAGATCAAGTTGTACATCCACAATTTATCTGTACAGCATGCTAATATTAAGTGCGGGCCGATAAGGCCTGAGAGTGAATGAGGTGAGAAATGACGTTGTACAGCATCGGTGATGTTGCTGAGCGCTGCGGGATTAATCCGGTAACACTGCGCGCCTGGCAACGCCGCTATGGCCTGCTAAAACCGCAAAGAACCGAAGGCGGCCACCGCCTGTTTGATGAAGACGATATTCAGCGCATTGAAGAGATCAAACGCTGGATGAGCACCGGTGTGCCGGTGGGAAAAGTGAAGGCGCTGTTGGAAGGCGAAAACATCGAGATCCACGACGGCTGGGTTACGCTGCAGGAAGAGATGATGACCGTGCTGCGCCACGTGCGCCCGTCAAAGCTGAGAGCAAAAATTGCCACAGTTGGCCGCGAAAACCCGGCTGAGGCGCTGATCGACCACGTTTTTCTGCCGATCCGTCAGCGGCTGAATCTGGACCAGAATACCGCCCGCGCGATGTGCAGCCTGTTGGACGGTGCACTGATTGACTATGTTGCCTTCTGCCTGACCGGATCGCGAAAAAAAGCCGGCAAAGACGCCCTGCTGATCGGCTGGGGCAGTGAGGATCGCACCCGCCTGTGGCTGGAGGCCTGGCGGCTTTCGCAGCAGGGATGGAGAATAGACGTGCTGGCCGAACCGCTGGATCAGCCGCGCCCGGAGCTGTTTCCCGGCCAGAAAATTTTCGTTTATACCGGCAAAGCACTGACCCGACGCCAGCAGGAACAACTGGCACACTGGCAGGAGCAGGGGTTCACCGTAACCGCACACGGCAGCGACCCGGCGACCGAAGAGAAGAAAAACCACTCTTTGGTTTAATAATCTCAAGCGAAGGCGCTATAATCCGCCTTCCTTTGAGAAAACGGGTTACGTTATGAACTGGCAAAAAATTAGTGTGGTCATTATCTTTCTGCTGATGGCTTTAGGTGGAATTGGCGGCGTTATGCTGACCGGCTATACCCTGATCCTGCATTCGTAATTACGCCTTTTTTGCTCATCTGGCGGCATGCTCTGCCGCTCTCCCCTCGTTTGTAACTTTTCGTTTTATCTTATAACCAGCTGGAATTTAACTCCGCCAGCCGGGCTGGTTATGCTCTGGGTTTATTCCAAAAAGACCTATAAAACATCATGACCGATATCATCACCTCTTCAGCGCACGTTGCGCAGGCAGGGAATGCGCCCACCGGCGCAGCAGTCACCATTCGCCGCGCGGCGGATGTCTCTCAACTGGTTAACAACAGCGACAGCTCACGCAGCAATGCCCGCATTGTTATCGGCATCGCGCTCGGCGGCGTATTCCTGGATGCTTACGATCTTGGTGCGCTGGCCTTCGGTATGAAGGATGTGACGCGCGAGTTTGGCCTTTCGCCTTCCGGCGCGGGGATGATTGCCTCAGCTATTACCCTCGGCGCAATCGTTGGCGCACTGATTGGCGGCTACCTGACCGACAAGATTGGCCGCTATCGCGTGTTTATGGCGGATATGTTCTTCTTCGTATTTGCCGCACTGGCCTGCGCGTTTGCCCCCAACGAGTATGTGCTTGCCGGGGCAAGATTTGTTATGGGAATGGGCATCGGTATCGATTTACCGGTGGCGATGGCGTTCCTGGCGGAATTTTCAAAACTAAAAGGGCGCGGTAACAAGGCGGCGAGTATCGCCATGTGGTGCCCGACCTGGTACGCGGCGATCTCGGTTTCTTACCTGCTGGTGCTGTTCTTCTGGTCGGTGCTGCCGGAGAGCCATAGCGACTGGATGTGGCGTATTATTCTCGGATTTGGTGCCATTCCGGCGCTGATTATTATCGCCATTCGCAGCAAATATATGAGCGAATCACCCATCTGGGCCGCGAATCAGGGCGATCTGCACGGTGCCGCCGCTATCCTGCGAAATTCCTACGGCATTAATGCCCACGTGGCGAAGGATGCCGATCTGACGCCAGCACGTCCGGTGCGCCGCGCCAGCTGGGGCAACTACGCTGCGCTGTTTAAAGGCGTTTATCTGAAGCGCACCACGCTGGCGACCGTCACGTCTATCGTTTCCCCGTTTGCCTATAACGCCGTGGCCTTCGGCCTGCCGGTGATTATTTCCAGCTTCCTTGCGCAGTCGATGCTGACCACCATTCTGCTGTCGCTGGCGCTGAACCTGCTGTTTGCCTTTACCGGCGGCATTCTTGCCGTACGGCTGGTGCCTCGCTTTGGCGCATGGAAGATGATGACGCTGGGCTATATCTGCCAGATTACCGCCCTGCTGGGCCTGGCGCTGGTTGGCCGCCCGGAAGACGGGCATCAGGCGGCAATTTCAGTGGCAATGCTGGCACTGTTCCTGCTCGGCCAGGGCTTTGGCCCGGGCGCGCACACCATGACCTACGCATCCCTGAGCTATCCAACCTCGCTGCGCGGCGTGGGCGTGGGCTTTAATCAGATGATGGTGCGCGCCAGCTCGACCGCCTCACTGTTCCTGTTCCCGGTGCTGGCAGCGGCGCTGAGTACCAACGTGTTCTGGGTGATTGCTCTGGCACCGATTGTTGGTCTGCTGGCGTTGCTGGCGATCCGCTGGGAACCGTCAGGTTACGATGTTGATGCAGAAGATTTCGCGCTGAACGGCAAATAAATGCGCTGCGGGGTGCGATTTTTGGCACTCCGCATCCGCGTAACACCCGGACTGACCTTTCTGAGCGAAGAGGTGGCTACCCCTCACGCGTCGACGGAGTGTACCGTATTCGCCTTGTCCATAAAGCGCGTAAACTCATCCGGGATACGGGCAAAGGTATGCAGGAACCAGGGGGTAAAGCGCTCGGGTTCCTGCTGAATTTCGGCCTGAATGTCGGCCAGAGAAGCATAGCGCCACGCATCGGCTTCTTCGGGATTCAGCTGCGGCTGTTGGTCACTGATGGTGAAGTAGACATGGCCGTACTCATGCTCGGTCAGGCCGTTGCTCAGCGGCAGGTTATAGCTCAGCTCAAAAACCGGCTCTAGCGTCAACTGCATGCCCATCTCTTCAAACAACCGGCGCTCCGCGGCGTGGCGGGTAGATTCCTGCGGATACGGATGACCACAGGTGGTATTGCTCCACAGGCCGCCGCAGTGATATTTCCCACTGGCGCGCTGCTGCAACATCAGCTGATGCGCTGAGTTAAAGACATAAACGGTTACCGCGCGGTGTAGTAGTCCCTTTTCGTGCACCTCGAGCTTTTCCATCTTACCGGTGGCGCGATCGTCACGATCGACAAGGATAACTTCAATAGCTGCCATGCAAACTCCTCAGGTCATTTCCCAGCTATTCTGGCATATCCGGGCGGCATTATACTGTACAGAATAGTGCGCACAGCCTAAATTTCAGCACAACCGCCACCGTTTGTCGCTTTTAGCGTAGAAAAGATCACTCGCCGGCTTCAACCACCTGCTGTCGGGCACGGAAAATATGCCCTGCGCCATATTGCAGCAGCCGCGCAACCAGCTGATAGCCGCCGTTTTCTTCCGCCTGAGCAAATTCGCGCTCCAGTTGCGTGACCGGGGCTGCCCACAGCAGATTCACCTTCTCGCCGTCAAAGTTCGGCAGCGGAAACTGCCCGGCTTCGCGACCCAGCGCACCGGAGAGGATAAAGCCTTCAAATCCTACCGGTGCCATAGAGGACGACAGCGTGTGCCCTTCGCCCAGCCAGCTAAGGCGATCCCAGGGCAAATGCGCAAAACCGGCCAGCGCGCTCGCCATCTGCACGGCATTGTCCTCGGTCATCACCTCAGCATCAATTGCCAGCGCCAGCTCGGTTCGGCGGTACTGCGGAGCCAGATCCTCATACAGATGATCCACCCACGGCATCGGACGAATGCTCATGCCGAGGGTGAGAAAATACCAGCTTCCTTCATGATAATGCTGAGAGATCGCCATCGGCGGCCAGCTGCCGCGATCGATGGCGTAATACTTCATCGACTCGCCAAACTGTTCGCTGTAGCACGCCAGCATTTTTTGCTGGAACGGCTCCCAGCGCTGCCCTTCCTGCCAGTCGCGCCAGAACTGCCGGTGCTGCTGCGCGCGGGCATAATGCTGGTTGGTGGAAGCCGAACCGAGCGGCGCGGTCAGTCGGTTAGCTTTGATGCAGCCAGCGGAATAGCTCACCTGCTTTTCCTGATACAGGCTCCAGCCGGGGATCACCGCCAGCAGCTGTCCCTGATACCACAGGGCCGCGCCGTCGTCGCTGGGTTCCCAGATAATCTGCAAACCGGCGGGATCGAGCATCGGCTCGGCCTGCAACGTGCGGCAGAATTCAGCGCTCAGCAGCGGCGCTCTGCCCTGCTCCATGGCGGCCATATCTTCCTGCGCCGGAGCGGGCAGCAGATTACGCAGCCAGCAGCCGCGCACGGCGAACTGGCTGCGAAACGCTTCCGCCGGCCAGATGTAGAAATAGGCTGTGCGTTCATCCTGTTCAACCAATGCAATCAGCGTCTGCTGTTGATTGGTCACTTCAGCAATCTGATAGGGCTCTGTCATAACGCCTCGACGTTGTCTGGAGGAATCCTTCTTCCCGGAGAGTAGAGCAGGATGACGGGTTGCGCTATGTCAGAACAAGGGTATTTGTCTCAAAAGCCATGCGGGTCAGCGCCCCATGCGCGCCATAGCACGCTGATACGCGCCCTGGCGTATCGCCCAGCGCAGCAGTCCGGCGATAAGATAAATCCGCCCGTTGATCGTGCGGTGCCGTAATGGCGAGTAGTGCAAACCAAAGTCTTGCAGCGCCCAGTCGGGCAGCAGAGCAATACCTGCCTGCAGCATGGCCCGCATCGCCGGACGCGCCTGCCAGCTGGGTGCCGGAGCGTTCATCAGCAGCGACAGCACTTCGCGGGTACGCTCGTCGCAGCGCAGCTGTGGCCGCATCCGCTCAAGATAGGCTTCAACTTCCGCCACGCTTTTCGGCACTTGCTCAGCTCCCAGCGCTTCCGCAACCCGCGCCGCTTCAGCGTAGTAGCGATCCTGCTCCGACAGGCTGAGCTGCGGATTTTTATAGCGAAGATGGGCGGCAAGAAAACAGCGGGTCTCGGCAACGTGGACCCAGGTCAGCAGCGCCGGATCGCTGGCGGCATAGGGAACGCCGTAGGCATCCGTGCCGGTAATATGCAGGTGAATGCGCTTTACCCGCTCAATCAGAATATGCGCATCGCGAGAGTTGCCGAAGGTGGTAACGGCGATAAACTGACTGGTTCGCCGCAGTCTGCCCATCATATCCTGACGGAAAGTGGAGTGATCCCAGACGCCCGCCAGCGCCAGCGGATGCAGCATCTGTAGCAGCAGCGCCGAGATGCCGCCGCACAGCATCGATGAAAAATCACCGTGGACCCGCCAGATAACGCTGTCCGGTCCGTAAATACCGGGATCGCCCGGCGGCTGCGTAATATCAAATTCATTCAGCGACAGGCCGTTAAGGCGAAAAACCTGCTGCTGAATTCTGTCTCTTAACCCTGGCATTCTGCTCCTGCCTGAAACGGGGCAGGCAATCCTGCCCCCAATCCTCAACGGTAATCGAACTCGGCGTTTTCCGTACGGGCGGAATCCAGCCCGATCATTACGCTGAATTTACCCGGCTCGGCAACGTGCTGCATTTTCGCATTCCAGAATTTCAGCGCACTAACGTCGATCGGGAAGGTCACGGTCTGCGACTCACCGGCTTTCAGCATAATGCGCTTAAAGCCCTTCAGCTCTTTCACCGGCCGGCTGATGCTGGCTACCTCATCATGCAGATAGAGCTGCACGACCGTCGCACCGTCACGCTTGCCGCTGTTGGTTACCGTCACGCTGGCGTTAATCTTGCCATCGCGCGGCATCGAAGAAGAAGAGAGCTTCACCGGCGACAGACTAAAGGTGGTGTAGCTTAACCCGTAGCCAAACGGATACAGCGGGCCGTTGGCTTCATCATAGTAGTGCGAGGTGTATTTATTCGGCTTCTCAAAGTTATACGGCCGCCCGGTGTTCAGATGATTGTAATAAATCGGCAGCTGTCCCACTGAGCGTGGGAAGGACATCGGCAGCTTGCCGGACGGGTTATAGTCGCCGAACAGCACATCGGCAATGGCGTTACCGCCTTCCGTGCCGCTGTACCAGCTCTCCAACAGTGCATCCGCCTGCTGGCTTTCTTTCACCAGCGCCAGCGCACGGCCGTTCATCAGCACCATTACCAGCGGTTTACCGGTCGCTTTGACCGCATCAATCAGTTTACGCTGGCTCTCCGGCAGCGTCAGATCGCTGCGGCTGGAAGCCTCATGTGCCATCCCGCGCGCTTCACCAATCGCCAGCACCACGACATCGGCTTTCTTCGCGGTTTCCACCGCTTCATCCAGCATCTGCTGCGGTGAACGGCTGTCCACCGTCATCGCAGGTTCGTAAAGATTGAGGAAGTCCTGAATGCCTTTATTATCGGTGACGTTCGCCCCTTTGGCATACAGCAGATTGGCCTTACCGGCAGTGGCATTTTTCATCCCCTGCAGCAGCGTAACCGACTGCTTCGCCACGCCCGCGGCGGACCAGCTGCCCATAATATCGATCTGGCTGTCTGCCAGCGGCCCAATCAGCGCGATATTACCGCTGTTTTTAAGCGGCAGCGTATCCAGGCGGTTTTTCAGCAGTACCATGCTTTTGCGCGCCACATCGCGGGCATCGCTGCGATGCAGGCGGCTTTCGGCATTCGTATCCGCCGGGTCCTGGTCGGCCGGGCCTAAGTGGCTGTACGGATCGTTAAACAGCCCCATATCGTATTTCACATTCAGCACGTGGCGCGTGGCATCATCAATTTCCTGCTCGGTGACCGCACCGCTTTTGACCAGCCCCGGCAGGTATTTGCTGTAGTACTCATCGCTCATGCTCATGTTCACGCCGGATTTGATCGCCACGCGCACCGCATCCTGTGGATCGCTTGCCACGCCATGTTTGATCAGCTCTTTGATCGCCCCGTGATCGCTGATGGTGATGCCTTTAAACTTCCACTCATCGCGCAGCACGTCTTTCAACAGCCAGCTATCGGCGCTGGCCGGTACGCCGTTCAATGAGTTGAGCGCCACCATCACCCCGCCGCTGCCGGCATCCAGCGCCGCTTTATACGGCGGCAGGTAGTCCTGGAACAGCCGCTGCGGACTCATATCCACGGTATTGTAGTCACGGCCGCCTTCAACCGCGCCGTAGGCGGCAAAGTGCTTGACGCTGGTCATCACCGAGTAGCGGTCCGCCGGGCTTTTACCCTGCATGGCGGTGACCAGCACGCGGCCCATTTCCGCTGTCAGATACGTATCTTCACCGAAGCCTTCCGAGCCGCGCCCCCAGCGAGGTTCGCGGGTCACATCCACCATCGGAGCCCAGGTCATATTCAGACCGTCATCGGCGGCTTCATAAGCAGAAATTCGCCCCACCTTCGCCACTGCGTCAGTATCCCAGCTGGAAGCCAACGCCAGTGGGATCGGGAACTGAGTCCGCTGGCCGTGGATCACGTCATAGGCGAAAAACAGCGGGATCTTCAGACGGCTGAGCTGCATCACCTGATCCTGCATCTGGCGGATATCATGCCGGGTTACGGTATTGAAAATCGCCCCCACCTGCCCGTGCTGGATCATGTCGCGGATCGCTTCTTTCGGGTTATCCGGCCCTACGCTTATCAGGCGCAGCTGGCCGATTTTTTCGTCAAGGGTCATCTTTTTCAGTAGATCGGTGACGAACGCATCGCGCGCGGCAGGTGTCAGTTCATGTGGACCAAACAGGTCATCGGCAAGGGCTGGCTGAATCGCCAGAGCGGCAGCAAAGCTGACGGAACAAATCCATTTCATCAGATGATCATCTCTCAAGTGACTAAGGCGTATGAGTTTCATGACGGACAGGTAACAAGTTGATTCAGTTTGTCATACCTTGAGGATAGCAGCTAGTGAGGTATCGACGAATGTCGCGTGATAACAACAGCTTTATTGCATCCGCAGCGGTGCTAAAGTAGGGGGGTGATTCTGACAAGGATATGACATGCACACTTCTCTTCCGGCAGGACAAAAACTGATTTCTGAACTGGGTCGCATCGTCGGCCGCAACCATCTTCTTACCGATCCCGCGCAAACCGAGCGCTACCGTAAAGGCTTTCGCTCCGGCGAAGGCGAGGCGCTGGCGGTGGTCTTCCCGGGTTCGCTGCTTGAACAGTGGCGGATACTGCAGGCCTGCGTGGCGGCAGATGCCATTATTCTGATGCAGGCGGCCAATACCGGCCTGACCGAAGGCTCCACCCCCAACGGCAACGATTATCCCCGCGATATCGTGATTATCAGCACGCTGCGTATGGACAAAATCCGCCTGCTGGACGAGGGAAAACAGGTACTGGCGTTCCCCGGCAGTACGCTGTATCAGCTGGAAAAAGAATTAAAGCCGCTGGGGCGCGAACCCCACTCGGTGATTGGTTCCTCCTGTATTGGCGCGTCGGTGCTGGGGGGGATTTGTAATAACTCCGGCGGTTCGCTGGTGAAACGCGGCCCGGCCTATACCGAAATGGCGCTGTACGCGCAGATTGATGCCGACGGCGTGCTGCGCCTGGTTAACCACCTCGGCATTAACCTCGGCACCACGCCGGAGCAGATCCTCACCCGTCTGGATGATGATACCTGGCAGCAGGGCGACGTCCTGCACGATCAGCGCCACGCCTCGGATCACGAATACGCCGAACGAGTCCGCGACGTGGAAGCCGACACCCCTTCGCGCTTTAATGCCGACGCACGTCGCCTGTTCGAAGCTTCCGGCTGTGCGGGCAAGCTGGCGCTGTTTGCCGTCCGTCTGGATACCTTTGCCAGCGAAACTGCCCAGCAGGTGTTCTATATCGGCACCAATAATACCGACGTGCTGGACCAGCTGCGCCGCCATATGCTGGCCAACTTCAGCAATCTGCCGGTTGCCGGTGAATATATGCACCGCGACATTTTCGATATTGCTGAAGTGTACGGTAAAGACACCTTTGTGATGATCGACAAACTCGGCACAGATAAAATGCCGATGTTCTTTACGATGAAAGGCCGCGTTGATGCCTGGCTGTCGCGCATCAAGTGGTTTAAGCCCCACTTTACCGACCGCGTATTACAGAAGCTGACCGCCCTGCTGCCCTCCCATTTGCCTGCCCGTATGAAGCAGTATCGCGAACGCTATGAGCATCATCTGATGCTGAAAATGTCCGGCGACGGGGTGGCAGAAGCCCGCGCTTACCTGCAGGAATTTTTCCACCAGGCTGAAGGTGCATTCTTCGAATGTGAAGGCAAAGAGGGTGCACACGCGTTTCTGCATCGCTTTGCCGCTGCCGGTGCCGCCGTGCGCTATCACGCCGTGCATCACGATGAGGTGGAAGATATTCTGGCGCTGGATATCGCGCTGCGCCGCAACGACCGTGAGTGGTTTGAACGGCTGCCTGCCGAATTTGACGATGCGCTGACTCACCGTCTCTACTACGGCCACTTCCTTTGCCATGTGTTCCATCAGGACTATATTGTGAAAAAAGGAGTGGATACCCACGCGCTGAAGGAAAAAATGCTGGCACTGCTGGCCGAGCGCGGCGCGGAATATCCGGCAGAGCATAACGTAGGCCATCTTTATAAAGCGAAACCCCAGCTGAAAGCGTTTTATCAGCAGCTCGATCCGACCAATACCTTCAACCCGGGTATCGGTAAAACAACGAGAGAAAAACACTGGGGCAGCTGCGACTGTCAGAAATAACCCGCGTTTCCGGGGCGGAATTATTTCGCCCCGGTGCGCTCGCTCATATTAATGTTATTTACCCTTCCCGATACGCCCCGAAACATTGTTTTTTTCCACTTTTGCGCTAATAGTCAATTGTATCCTGTGATAACTGTAATCATGCCAACTGACTGGCGGAGGAAATATGGGCGTAGTAGCAGAAGAAAACATTACTGCTTCAAATAATAATAGCCTTACCAGCAATAAAAATTACTGGACCGTGCAAGATGTAGAAAAAGCCACGAAGGGCAGCTGGGTTATTCCCCCGGCAGAAGGCTGGACCGCAACCGGCGTCTCTATTTTCGCTCCCGCTTTGCAGCCCGGAAATATGGCAATTATCCGCACCGAAGATGATAAAACCGGCCTGTTGGCCAGCGTGGCTTTACGACTTTCTCCTCCGCCCTCCTGCCTGATCACCACCGAACCGGAAAAAATTCTGTCGGACAGTATCCCATTGCTTAAGGTTGCTGATAATACCGATGCTGTCCTTGCTATGGGCCGCTACGCCCGCGATAAGATGAAGGGCCGGGTGCTGGGCATCACCGGCAGCGCCGGTAAAACCACCTGTGTGGCCATGGTCGCCGATGCGCTTTCCGCCTGGGGGCCAACCTGCAAGAGTAATAATAACGCTAACCTGCCGCGCGGCGTGGCGTGGAATATCGCCTCCATGCCGTGGGACAGCGCCCATATCGTGCTGGAAATGGCCATTGGCAGAATGGCGGTCAGCTCGCGTATGGTACGCCCGGAAGTCGCAATTTTTACTAATATTCAGCCCGCACACCTCGGTGAAAACACCACCGTCCACGATGTTGCCCTGACCAAAAGCGCCATATTTGTCGGCATGGCTCCCGGCGGTGTGGCGATTTTAAACCGCGATATGCTGGAGTGGGAAACGGTCAGCCAGGCGGCCGAAGCGAAGCAGCAGAATATTGTTAACTACGGTACGCATCCCGACTGTCAGTACCGTCTGGTTGAATATGACGCGCAGAAGCAGCAGGTTACCGCGCAGATTGGCGACCGCACCCTGCACTACACGCTGGCGGCGGGCGGAAAGCATATGGCACTGAACAGCCTGGCGACGCTGGCCGCAGTGGAAGCGCTGGGCTATCCGCTGGAACCGGCCATTGAGAAGATCGCGCAATTTGCCGCTCTGGCCGGGCGCGGTGAGGAAAAACAGGTCACCGTTAACGGCCTGCCGCTGACCCTGATCGATGATGCCTATAACGCCAATCCAGGCTCGATGCAGGCAGCCATTGAGCGCCTGAGCGGCCAGAGCTGTAGCGGGCGCCGAATTGCCGTACTGGGTGAAATGGCCGAGCTGGGTCCCGGCTCGGAAAGCTATCATACCGAACTGGCACCGCTGCTGAACGCCAGCCAGATCGACCAGATCTTCCTGGCAGGATCGAGCTATAAACACTGCTGGGAACAGCTGGATGAAGGGAAAAAAGGGGCGTGGGTCGATGCGCCGGACGACCTGAAACCGCTGCTGCTGGAGGCGCTACAGACCAATGATACGGTGCTGTTGAAGGGCTCAAACAGCACCAAAGTTCATCAGTTGGTGAGTTGGATAGACCAGATGCAGGATAAAGCAGGCTAAGCCATCAGGCTGCCGGTGGGGTTGCCACCGGCGGCCATTACGCGTTTACTCCGCGGCATCCTGTAAAACTACCTTCCCATCTTTACGCTCAATAATCATCGTCTGCGGTGCAGACAGCGCCACGCCTTCCTTGCGCAGTCGGGTCAGAATATCGAACAGCAGATCGCTTTTCGCTCCGCTCACCTGGCGCGGGCTGGCAACGTTGCCGGTAACGGCCAGTACAATACCGGTCGAGGTGAGATCTTTAAACGACACCGACGGCTCCGGGGTTTCCAGAATACGTTCATTATCGTTATAGACATCCAGCAGCAGCTGGCGCACCTGCTGCGGATCGATATCCAGCGGGAAGGTCAGCGTAATAGTCGCTACCCCCTGCGCATTACCCATGGTGGCGTTACGCACGTTCTGCGAAATTAGCTGCGAGTTCGGCACAATGACCGTGGACTTATCGCTGAGCTGGATCTCAGTGGCACGCACGTTAATGCGACGGATATCGCCTTCAATACCGCTGATACTGACCAGGTCACCGACTTTTACCGGACGCTCGGTTAACAGGATCAGACCGGAGATAAAGTTCTTCACAATCTCCTGTAAACCGAAACCGATACCAACCGACAGGGCGCTGACGATCCAGGCCAGCTTGTTCCACTGCACGCCCATAATCGACAGTGTCATCAGGATCACCAGCACAAAGCCGATGTTGCTGAACAGGGTGATCAGCGAAACGCGCATCCCCTTATCCATGGTGGTTTTAGGCAGGAATTCGTTTTCCAGCCAGCGTTTCACCGAGCGCAGTACCCAGATACCCACCGCCAGGCACGCCAGCGCGTTCACCACATGCGCCGGAACGATATTCATCGACTCCAGGCCTTTACCGCCCCAGAACTCAATGGCTTTCTGCACCAGTTCTATCGGCGTTGCGCTGCCGAAAGTGCCGTTCAGTAATGCCATCGCCGCCGCCAGCAGCAGCAGCGTTTTACCAATCGCACCCAGCAGGGCCGCAACCTGACCAAGATGGCGCGCGTCGATGTTTAACGAGGCCTGGATGCGCTTGCCCGAGGCATTATTAGTGGAGAACAGGCTCTCGCTGGCATCGGTCACCAGCTGGCTGAAGATGTAGAACAGGCCAAACACAATGCCCATCCAGATCAGCTCATAAGCAAGGAATCGCGCCAGGGTAATGTAACCAATGACCAGCGCAACCATGATGGCAAAACCGATCAGCGTCAGCGCCATCTGAATCAGCCCGACCAGCGTTGACCGCGCTTCCGGCTGATGGCCTTCCTGAATCATTCTGCGACGTACGCGGTTGGTACGAATGCTGATCGATAGCGCGGTTGCCCCAATCAGTAACGCGGTCATACCGTTGGCAAAAATCGTCGTCGCCACGCTGGTATTCGCGCTGCTGTTAAAGTTTTCAACCGTCTGAAAAATAAACACCAGCGCGGCGGTCAGCGGCGGATACGGCTTCAGGGACATCGCCACTTCATTGGAGATTTGCGGCAGGCGCCATGATGGGCGGCGAGTGGAGAGGAAAGCACGCCCCAGGCCGGCGATCAGACCGCAGAAAATACTCAGCCCGACCAGTTTATCGGCGAAGACGCGAACGTCATCCACAACCTCATCATGACGGGTAAACGCCAGATCGAGGAAGTTAAACGCCAGCACCACCGCGCCGAGCGTGGTTAACGCCGTGGCGGCGGCAAGGAAGCTGCGGCGCAGGCGCCCTTCCGGCAAATGGTTGATCCCCACCCAGGCGAGGAACTGTTCCAGGTAGCGGCGGCCCAGCGTTGCCACCAGACCGGCAGCCAGGATCCAGCTTATCGTGCCAAACACCCAGCCCGGTTCAAAAGAGAGCGACGCGGCGGTTTTCAACTCATCAATAAAGTCACCGATCTTTTCACTGTCGTCGCTCTGGTTGTTGGTCAGCGGTGCCCAGAAGCGCGGACCGAAAATACTGCCTGCGTTCAGCGCCAGCTGGGTTTTCAACGCATCGCGGCGTAGATTAACAATCTGGGCAGAAAGATTGATCGAACTGGCTTTGATTGTCTCGGCCTGCTTGATTTGGTCGTCGGTTTTACTTTTCTGGCTTTCCAGCTTGCTGCGTTTGGTCGTGACTTCGCTGGTTTCCTTTACTCCGCTGTCCGCCGCTGGCGCAGGGCCAAGTACCGCCAGCTGCGCCTGCAGCTGCGCGCGCTGCGGAACCAGCCCCTGAATCAGGGCATCGGCATCACCGGACAGCTCCAGCGCAAGGTCATTAAGCGCATTCAGGCGGGTATCGTTGGTTTCGCCGGATACCTGCTGCTTTATTTTGTCGAGCACCTTCTGCATCTTAGGCAGCTCAACGGCAGCATTGACCTTGATCGGCGCATCACCATTTTGCTGAGCGCTGTCGCTGTCTGCCGCCTGCACCCACTGCGGCGACAGCGCCACCAGTGCCAGCAGACACACCCGAAGAAAAGTTAACATGCCTGACATGAACGAAGTTCCTGATAAAAAAGAGAGGGCACCGGTCGGTGCCGGATGAATATCGCGGCATAGTTTATGCCTTTGCCGTGGGCCGCACTATAAGATTTGCGATAGAAAAAAAAAGTCTCAGCCATAAGAAGAATCTATGGTGTTTCATCGTGAGCTGCGTGGCAAATTAGAAAGAAAAAACACAAGGACTCGTCATGGTTAACCCTGCATCTGCCGTCTGCATCCGCGACGCAGAAGAAGCCGATTTCGATATCATCACCCGCATCTATGGCTGGCATGTCCTGCACGGCTGTGGCTCATTCGAAGAAACACCACCGGATGTGCATGAAATGACCGAGCGTTTCCGCAAAGTTCGCTCCTTTGGCCTGCCCTGGCTGGTTGCGCTGATTAATAATGAAGTGGTCGGCTACTGCTACGCCACGCAGTATCGCCCTCGCCCCGCCTACCGTTACACCATTGAAGACTCCATTTATCTGGCACCCGATGCGGGCGGCAAAGGCATTGGCAGCGTGCTGATGGCGGCGCTGATCGCCCGCTGCCAGCAGGGAGAGTGGCGGCAAATGCTGGCGATTGTCGGCAACGGCGCACGCAATGCCGGTTCGCTGAACCTGCATAAAAAAATGGGCTTCGAAACGGTGGGCAATTTCCGCAACGTGGGATTTAAGCACGGTGAATGGCGGGATACGCTGCTGATGCAGCTGGCACTACAGCCGGACGCGCCAGAAGTGCCGGAAAGTTAGCCCCTCCGGCACGCTGTAAGCGGGTTACTCTACCGCGCTGTCGTCGGCAACACCGTTACTGGCGACCTGAGCGGCCTTCTGCTTTTTATAGCTGAGCGCGGCGGCAGGAACCGGGGAGATCTTACCGGTTTCAATCCAGCTGCGCAGGCGGTTGGCATCGGCGAAATGCGTGTACTTCCCGAAGGCATCCAGCACGACCAGCGACACCGGGCGCTTATTGATCACCGTACGCATGACCAGGCAGTGCCCGGCCTGATTGGTGAAACCGGTTTTGGTCAACTGAATATTCCAGTCCGGGCGATACACCAGATGGTTGGTGTTGCGGAACGGCAGCGTGTAATTCGGATGGCTAAAAGTGGCCATATCTTCGCGGGTGGTACTCAACTCGCCCAGCAGCGGGTAGCGCTTACTGGCGATCAGCAGTTTGGTCAGATCGCGGGCGGTTGATACGTTATGAATAGATAGCCCGGTTGGTTCAACGTAGCGGGTATTCGTCATCCCCAGCGAGCGCGCCTTGGCGTTCATCGCCCGAATGAAGGCATCGTAACCGCCCGGATAATGATGCGCCAGGCTTGCCGCCGCGCGGTTTTCCGAGGACATCAGCGCCAGCAGCATCATATTCTTACGGCTGATTTCGCTGTTGAGCCGCACGCGCGAATAGATCCCGCGCATTTCCGGAGTCTGACTGATATCCACGCTGAGGATCTCATCCATCGGCAGATGCGCATCCAGCACCACCATCACCGTCATCAGTTTGGTGATTGAGGCAATCGGGCGCACCAGGTCAGGGTGATTAGCGTAGATAACTTTATTCGTATCCATATCGACAATCATCGCACTGCCGGAGGCAATTTCCGGCTGCGCCGCACGCGTGGTTTCAGATTGTGGAGTACGGGCATTGGCCTGAGTAACGAGTAGCGGGCCGGAAAACAGCAGGGCCAAACTCAAAAGAGATAAACGGATTTTTGCAGGCATCAGTTCAGAACTTAACGGCTAGTGATTCAGGTGTGGTAACCACACGCCGCCACCCGCTGAAACGGAGAATATGCGAGGGCTGGCTCGCGCATAATACGCTGTAAACCGGGTATTTTCCTACCGATTATTCGTTTCCAGGCGTTTCCAGATCGCCACCGGTTTCCCGGTGGCGAAGGCACTTAAAACAGGCGATAACCATAGCCCCACATCAGGACCGTGATCGCCAGCAACACTTCCAGTACCAGGATACCAATCGCCAGCGTAGAACCCGAAATTCGCAGGCTCTCTTCGCGATCAATGTTCAAGAACAGGGGAATGCCGACGTAAAGCAGATAGCCGGTATAGACCAGTGCCAGAGCGCCAACCAGTACGCACAGCCAGACCAGCGGGTAAAGCGCAACCAGCCCGCTAAGGAACAGCGGCGTGGCGATATAGCCGGCGAAAACCATACAGCTGTTCAACTGTGGCCGCTGCGGATAATCACGCGCCATCCACCAGATTACCCGCCCCATCACCGCTACCCCGCCAAGGATCACGGCATAAAACACAATCGCCAGCGCGAAGGCACTGAACAACGACAGCGGAATGGTCTGACCCACGCCGATATCCCAGCCAATTTGAGTGGTACCAATAAAGGCGCAGACCACCGGGATCAACGCCATCAGTAAAACATGATGAGTGTAATGATGAGAGAGCGTTTCGTTCTCCCGTTTGATATCCCGCATCTCACGGTCAGGATGCGCAAGAAGTCCCCATACGTGGTTCATATCTTCACTCCTCACAACGTCTGGCCGCCCGTGGTTTCTGTCTGGAGCGGCAACACTATCAGTATATGCGCCACTGAATTGTTTGCTTTTCACCCGGCAACGCCGATCGGCTAACGCCCTATTTTTACTTCAAAAATAAATGCGCGGATTTTCTGCAGGCTGCGGGATCGATCACAAAACGCTAGACTAATAAGGAGGAAACACTTTAAGGAGATCTATTTTGCCTGCTGATGTGAATGCGCTGATTACGGAATACGGCTATTGGGCACTGTTTATAGGCTGCCTGGCGGAAGGAGAAACCTTCACTCTGCTGGGCGGCGTTGCCGCTCATGAAGGACTTTTGCACTACGGCTGGGTACTGCTGGTTACGGCCTGCGGCGGCATTCTGGGCGATACCGCGCTATTTTTCCTGGGCCGATACTACGGCACCAGCATTCTGAAACGCTTTAAAAAGCATGAGGACAAAATAACCTCAGCGAATCAGCTGATCCGCAAACGACCCGTGCTTTTTGTTATCGGCGTACGTTTTATGTATGGCCTGCGCATTGTCGGGCCGATCATCATCGGTGCCAGCCGCCTGCGTCCTGCCACTTTTCTGATGCTTAACGTGATTGGCGCACTGCTGTGGGCGACGCTGTTTGTCTCACTGGGCTATCTGGGAGGCCAGGTGATTGCGCCATGGCTGCACGCGGTGGACCATCATATTAAACAGCTGTTCTGGCTGGTGCTGGCGATCGCCTTAGTCTGGGGTGCCCGCTTTGCCTTCCGCCGTTATAAACACAGCAAATGATATCCCCGGGATGATTTAACCCGCTCCCCTTACCTACCTTACCCATTAGTGACAGGCAGCCCGTGACATCTGGCTGCCCCACACCTTCTATCTCATTGATAAAACTACTACCGCTCATTGTTAACGTTATCTGATGACCATTTGCAATCTCGTAGAATCAGCCACATAAAAAAGCATAGAAATAATGAAAAAATATTTCTTAACTTTTACAAAGATAGTCTATGCAAACTAATGGGTAATAACTGTAATCCGCCAAATTAGCGTTGATTTTTCAGCAATTTTACAATAAATGGTAATTTATTGTGATGCAGATCACACTTTCAAATAAAAAAAACGATAAGTTTTTTAATGATTTTACGAATAAATCACACTTTTTATGGCCTCGAAGTATAAAAAGAAATCAATAATTACATTTTAAAACAACAGAAACCCTTATCAATAACCTTCAGACCAGGAATTTTCGTAGTCCCGACTTCCTGACCCTGAAACGCATAAATTTTCTTAATCAAAAAAAATCATTTCAATTCATGATGTTATCAAAATGTGACAATACTCCGTCACTGGTAATGCCATTAAGTGAGACTTATCTTAATTTTAGATAGTCAGTTGTTACCATGTGAAACCATTTAATAGAAAAAACCTATCGAAAGTCACTCCGTCGTGTATTCAAACCAATTTCAATTAACTGAATTAACACACTAAGCTCCAATTCAGTTAGAGATCGGTGTTCTCAGGTCGCGGAGATGATTTCAAATTGAGTAACTCGCAGCTAATGATGAAGAGCTTTAACCTATTGATGGTGTTAAAGGACTGCAGTATGAAAGTACATCGTGTTGACTATCGGTTAGTCCCTGGCCTCACTCATGCTATGGCAGGTTCACTACTTACCCGTAAAAGCTCAGCAGATACTCTTATTTCACCCTCCTTCATTGGCTCAGGGATCGATCCTGTCGATCAAAACTGTCCTCTCTCTTCCGCGCAGAGCACCACACTGACGGTTTGCTTACCCTTTCAATCTGTAAAGCGTATTTGCCAGATCGAATGTATTGAATCTGCATCACAGGTTCTGCTTAGCATTCATCATCTCAGGTTCTTCTTACGCATCGGATATTGTTGGTTAGCAGCGTCCAGCACTACGGTTAGTAAATATGTGAAGTCCGGCAATATGTATTTCAGGACACCCGGAAATTATGTGAGCTTCCGCAAACTATTTTCCACTCCCCTAATTTGAATATGGGTTAATGAATACCCGCTGAATAATAAGGGCTGCGTTTCTTGAATGAATCGGGCAATCCAGTTTTGTAGGGGGGAGATCTCCACCCTGCCATCATGAGGTACTCAGCTGATAATGATATGAAATATATCACTATCAGAAAGTCACCTCTGAAAATAATAATCCAGGGTAATCGACTGGATAATAAAACTATTTTTATGCCCCTTATTCGGGGGGGCATCGCCTTGCCCGTTTATCGGATTAATCATTGTTTATTAGTGGTTTTATGGCTAATTAAATGCGTAAAGCACAAGAACAAGAAAAACAATTCGATAGTTAGGTATCAGGCCTGCCCCGCTGAAAATGTATTTCCAGTAAGGTCCGCATAAAACTTCCGCGCCAGAAGCAGTAAGCAGTTGAAATAAGAAGGGAATAAGCTCCAAAGGTGCTTGCTATAACTTCTATTTAGTACGTATCAAATTAGTAAACGATTTGGCAAGGCTCTGGGGCCTGCCAAATGCTCAATCCTCATGGGAGTGCAAGTTTATGAATAACATAGCTGTAACCGTAAAGGACGGCGGAGCAACCTCCAGCGTATCAGCTGAGCAGGTTAATCTGACCGCGCCTAGCGTAGTAAAGCTACAACTGGAGCGCAGCGAAATCGCTGCAACAACACGCTCCGGGAATGATTTGATCGTTACGCTCCATTCTGGCGAAAAAGTCGTACTCCAGAATTTCTTTGTGGCTGATGCACAGGGCCACACCAGTGATTTAGTCCTGGAAGATAGTCATGGTGCTCTGTGGTGGGTGCAAGATCCCGCCACCGGTTTCCATTTTGAATCTATTGCCGATATCGACGGCTTACTGCTGGGCGGTGCGGAATCTAACTATGCGGCCGGGCTGGCATTTGCTGGCGCCGGCCTGCTTGGCTTAGGAGCAATGTTCCTGGGCGAAAGCGACGACGATAAGAACAATAGCGACGACAGCGATTCAGATTCCGACAGTGACTCTGATTCCGACAGCGACTCTGATTCCGACAGTGACTCCGATTCCGACAGTGACTCCGATTCCGACAGTGACTCTGATTCCGACAGTGACTCTGATTCCGACAGTGACTCCGATTCCGACAGTGACTCTGATTCCGACAGCGACTCCGATGCTGACGCGGATGCTGATGCCGATGCCGATGCCGATGCTGATGCTGATGCTGATGCTGATGCTGATGCTGATGCTGATGCTGA
>NZ_JACVTX010000001.1:0-464704 GCF_016624745.1 Erwinia sp. S43
CCCACACGGACGTGGGCAAAAGGCGCAGCCGCGCAGGACGCGCGTCTGCGGTGGTCCGTGAGGCTGACGAACGAAGTGAAGGTATCGCGAAGCGACGTGAGGACCTGCCCGGCAGGGAACGCTACCCGTCAGCGCAGACGCTTTGGCTGAAGACGATATTACCCAATTCAAATCGCAGACTTCGTTAATGAAGACAACACCTCCAGAATGCCGCCATCCCCGTTTCACATATCAATTTTCATCTGCCTGTCACCACCCGGTCATTTTTTTTCTTTTGTGATCCACCTCCAACTTGAAAGCTGCTGAATAAATGCATAAGGTCAGTAATAATGTTTGATAAAATAACTAAAAATAGTTAAATCGCGGACGGCGAAATCAGCAGGGTGTATTTTGAGCAGTGGCGTGGAGGTAAAAGTGTTAACAAGAGATTTCTTATTAAAAGCTGACTGTAAAACCGCTTTTGGTGATATCGAGGAATCACTGTTATGGAGTGCGGAGCAGCGGGCTGCTTCGCTGGCGGCGACCCTCGCATGCCGCCCTGACCACAGCCCGGTATGGATTTTCGGCTACGGTTCGCTAATGTGGAACCCGGTGTTTGAAGCCGATGAAGCCGCTACCGGTACGCTGGTCGGCTGGCATCGCGCTTTCTGCCTGCGCCTGACCGCCGGACGGGGAACGGCCAGTCAGCCCGGACGCATGCTGGCCCTGAAAGAGGGCGGTGAAACCACCGGCCTGGCCTTTTGCCTGCCGGAGGCAAAGCTGCACGAAGAGCTGGAGCTGCTGTGGAAACGCGAAATGATCACCGGCTGCTATCTGCCTACCTGGTGTGAACTGGCATTGGACGATGGCCGAAAAGTCACCGCGCTGGTGTTTATCATGGATCCGCGCCATCCGCTGTATGAAACCGACTCCTGCCCGCAGACCATCGCGCCGCTGATTGCTAAAGCCACCGGTCCGCTGGGAACGAATGCGCAGTATCTGTTCTCACTGGAAAAAGAACTTAACCAGCGCGGCATCAATGATGACTGCCTGACTGACCTGGCAAGTAAGGTGCGCGAACTCCAGCAGTGCCACAGTGGACTGGCGGGATAACCCCGCCGGATCTGCACATTAATGCGCCGGGTTAATCAACCAGGTTCCGGCGCGGTCGATTTTCAACTGCTGACTGTAGTCGCCTTGCGTACTGTGTACCTGAAGCAAATAGTCACCTGCCGCAAGATTCAGCACGGCGTAGCCACTGTTATTTGGCGTCACCGTCATCGCGTTATTGTTAAGCAACAGCGTATCCCCATTGCTTAGTTTCAGATACACCGTTGCCAGCGCTGGCGCGTCGGCAGCGGCTGCTGTGGCGTCGGCTACGGGAGCGGTTGGTGAAACCTCGTTTACCGGTTGCGCGACGTCAGACTGCGGAGTGCGGTTTAGCATCCACACCACCGTGCCCACGGCAAGAACGGCCAGGGCGCTCAGCAGCAGCAGCGGCTTTGACAAGCGAAGTGGGCGCTTTGCCGCAATGAGTGGTTCAGCGGCGCTGGCTGCCGGGTTTATTGCTGCCACAGGCGCTTCGGTCTCTGTTGCCGGAGCGGGGTCCGCTTCGGGCTGCGCTGTCGGCGAAACTGGCGGTTCGCCAATTGTGCTGAGCAGATCTTCAACGTCAGTCACCGGCAAATTAATCAGCGACGCCAGCTCATCTATCGACTGCGGGCGCTGCGTGGCATCCATCATCAGCGAGCGGTCAATGGCGTTGAGCAGCGGCAGCGAATATCCCTCAGGGCGAAGATCGCTCAGCGGCTGATAGCTGTCCTCAATGCTGCGTACAACGCTAACCGGAGGAGGGGTTCCGATAATCAGCGTATGCAGCACCGCACCCAGGGCATAAATATCGGTCCACGGCCCCTGTTCCGCATCGCTTTCTTCGCAGTACTGCTCCAGCGGCGCAAAGCCCGGTTTGAGCATAATCTCGGTTTCGTCAGAGAGGTTTCCAATCTCCTTGCGGGCAGAACCAAAATCAAGCAGCACCGGCAGCTGGTTTTCCTGGATTTGAATATTATCCAGCGAAATATCCCGATGCAGGAAGCCTGCGCGATGGATGGTGTTGATGGCACCAAACAGCGGCGGTAGCAGTTGACGGATCAATGCTTCGTTAATCGTCTGCGGCTGGCTGGATTGCCATGCTTTAAGCGTCATCCCGCTATAGAACAACGTCCCCATATAGGCGGTGCCATTACCTTCCCAAAAGCGCAGAACGTGCAGCAGTCCGGGGTGGTTAAAACGCGCCAGCAGCCGGGCTTCCTGCACGAAACTGTTCATCCCGGCGTTAAACAGCCGCTGATGACGCTCGGCCCGAAGCATAACGGACAGATCCTCGCTGCGAGTCGCCAGCGAGTTCGGCATAAATTCCTTAATAGCGATAGTGCGTTCCAGCAGATGGTCCCAGGCACGATAAACAATGCCGAAGCCACCGCCGCCAATCACTTCCTGAATTTCGAATTCATTGAAGCGATAGCCCGGCGGAAGCGCTTTGGTCGCATTTTGTTGCTGCTCGTTTGCCGACATAATAAAACTCTCCTAACGTACGCTACGCCAGATACTTAATTAACGGTGCGCCAGGCACCTGTTGCCGGGTCGGCAAGATCGGCATGCAGGGCATCAACCAGCAGCACGTTCACTTTCACTTTGGGATCGATCGTCGCTGACCATGTCTGGCGCAATTTCTCAACCCGCTCTTTAATTTCTGCGGCGTTACTGGCGTCGGTTTTGTCCATCTTAATCAGCAGCGTTCCTTCAAAAGACCAGACGTGAAGCTCAGGAATGAATGGCAGTACCAGCCAGCTGTCCGGCGCATCAGGGCGGCTCACCACCATGCGCTGATTATTCACTGTAACAACGTCAAGTTCGCCCGGGGCAGGATGCAGGTCCCGCAGCGGGTAACCCTGATAAAAAGTGACTTCCAGCGGCAGCGCAGGGTTTTGACCATTCATCAGGCTCATTTCACTGCTGCCCTCCAGCCAGCCGTCGGAGGTACAGGTCATCGATTTCGTTTCGGGGATAAACAGCGACGAGCCGCGATCGTCCCACCACGTACGGAAGTGGCAGCCGCCGGGCAGATCGAAGTAGTGAAGCGGTACGGTGTTTGCCGGGCGGGAGATATCCAGCGGTGCGGCGTTATCGGCGGTGGCTGTGGCGGTGGCATCGGCGGTAATGACCGGCTGCCAGCCACCGCTCTGCAGGGCATTGCCCACGGCCAGTACTGAGCCACGACTGCTGGTCATCTGCCACGGCAGCTCTTTCAGCTTGCCGCACTGGTTGTGCAGAAGCTTTCCGACCTGCGGCAGGAACTTATCGAGTACGACGGATTCAGTGGCTTTTGCGGAAACAATGCGCAGGTTGATCGTTTCCTGGCACCAGGACTGCGGAGCACTGCTGGTAACATTATCAATAAATACGTCCAGCGAAAGGCTGGGAGAGGATACGACCCGGTAATCTTCCGCCCGCGCGCTGGCGGCAGCCATCAGGCTCAGGACAACTGGCAACCAATATTTCATAGCATTCCTTGAAATTAATCGCGCGGTGGTAAAAACCGGGCTGAATCCGTCAGAGAAAAAAGCAAAGTAGTGTCCTGCGGTGACCCATACCAGACGGCCACGGCGCTAAGATTATCCTTTTTTTCACTGCGGTCGATAGCTTTCTGCATTAGAGCCAGCCATTCCTGCGGTGAGTTTACCATTCTTAGTGCCTGTTCCATCTCGGCAGGTGTCAAATTATTCCAAAAACCATCGCTGCACAGCAGAAAAACATCGCCATCTTCCAGCGGCAATACGGCGCTGTAATCGTGGGGCTGAACGCTGTCGGTGCCCAAAGCGTTATACAGTAAATGACTGTTTATTCCCGTATTATCATACCCGGCGTCATGAAGTTGTTGCACCAGACTATGATCGCGGGTCATGTCATGAACCACACCGCGACGAAAATGATAAACGCGCGTGTCTCCGGCGTGGCACCACCAGGCCCGCCGCCCGGGACGATCGATAAATAGTGCGGCAAGGGTGGTACTCATTTTCTTCAGTGCGGGTTCTGCCCGCTGCGCCGCACGGATGGCCTGTTCACAGGCGGCAATCATCTCTTCCGTCTGCAAAGGTGAAAGCGCGTTTTGCCCGGCAGTCTGCGAAAGCAGCGTATCGCGTGCAATGATGGCGGCCCGTTCACCGCCCGGGCTGCCCGCCACGCCGTCGCAGACGACGAACGTACCGAATTGCTCGTTAAGCTGTGTACCGGTGGCGTCCTGATTACTGACGCGTCCACCAATCTGTGACGTGCTGCAAAAGGTGATATTCATCGATCCTCCTCGGCGCTTTGAGAATCTTTGTACTGGTTGACTTCCATTTCATACGCCTGCAAAAACGCCTCGCCAAACAGCGAGTGAAAGTCATCCTCAATATCTCCGGATGTATTCTGATAGTGGCGTAAAAAGTAGTCCCACAGAGCCGCCTTGCGTGATGTGCTGAGGGCCAGTCTGGGGATAGCGCTGTCCTGCCGGGCGTGTTCTTCCAGCCGCTGCGGGTTAAACGACTGGAGCATTGCGGCAATAATTGCCCGAATCCCGGAGGTCATCCCCAACTGATGGGCCTGTAAATCAACCAGCGCGTCGCGCACCGCCTGCTCCGGCGGCATAAACCCCGGCATCTGGCTTTGATAAATCTGCATCAGTACCGTTTTACCGCTGGGCAGAATTTTAAACGGATTGTTTGCCTCATTGAGGATCATGGTCATTTCGGCTTTGACCCCGCGTTTGAGGATTGAACGAGAGGAGAGCAGGGCGACCGTGCCCTGTGAGAACAGGCTCAGCATGCGGCCGGTCAGGCGCATCTGCTCTTCGCTGAGTTCAGCGGTCTGACCGGCCGCTGGCTCCAGACCCATACCTTCCAGTAGTGCATTGAGCAGCCGCTGCTCATGACTGCCATCCCTTGCCGGATCGCCGTTATCACTGTAGCTGGTGGGCAGAGGGTTTATCGCCAGCCTGGCGGCAGCATCGCGTGCGGCGCGCAGTTCAAGCTCTTCCGCACTCGGTTTTTCCTGAACGCTATCGGGTAACATAGCCGGGTTAAGAATCCCCAGTGGATCTTCCGTGCTGCTGCTTTCACCATTAAACAGCAGCAGTGGATCGTCCAGTACCGTACTGTCGTCGGTCCTGTGGGGATCGGTAACCATAATATGATAGTGACCAATCGTTAGCGTATCGCCATGCATCAGCCTGACCTGTTCACCGCGAGCAAGGGAGCGTTCATTATGTATCACCGCGATAACGCTACCTTGGCTGGTCAGACGACATTCCCCGGCGGGGGAAACATGAACCAGCGCCTGTAAACGAGAAATGGTGCGTTCAGGGTCGGGAAGGACCAGATTGTTATCCGCGCTGCGGCCGATGGTGCCACCAGGCGGTGCGAAATCACAGCTTACGGAGACGTCCTGCTCCAGATGGTTTAAAAGAGTAAGTCGCATACTTCTGTTTTCGCCCCCGGATCAGTCAGCCTGGTCAAACATGGGTGGATAAAGTCCGTGGCGGCCCGGATTTTCGGCCAGAGTCGGATGAAATAATTGTGTAAACAGCTGCGCGGTTAAATTACCGCTGTGCTTGTGCGTTACCAGCGGGCAGCCATCATACTGATTCGTCCACCAGTAGCTGGTGTACTGTAGCGGATCGAAACGACGCGAAACCTCCGGCCATGCGAGAGTCGGACTATCGCGATAGCCAATAATCGTGCTGGCGTCGAGTTTTACAGTCTCAGGCAGCGGGTCAAGGTTAGTTATCGCCAGCTCGGTCTCATCGACGCTTTTCTGCTGGTGAACGGCCTGTTGCAGCGCGGTGCCCAAAGCGTTAAACCACTCTCCGGCCATTGCCAGTTGAACCGGGTGCCACTGCGACACCGCGATCTTTTGTGCGGCCATCAGCGCCCAGACGCGACCCACCCGATCCCGCGACGGCATCAGGCAGCCAATTTGTACCTGCTGTACGCCAAGTGTGGCAGGCAGCGCAAAATTCCAGATCGGCGCACGCGCGAAGGCTTCAGTACAGTTATTGTGCAATTGTTGCCACTGTACTACGCCGGATTTAAACCAGTTTGACCACTGGGCAAGCTGCGATTCGGGCATCCGGCGATGGACAAAATCCCCTGCTGCCGGGAGTTTGCCATACCATCCCAGTTCAGTGCTGGTTGCCATTTTGTTTTCTCATTATCAATACGCCGTCACGCGCGTAGGGTGAGCTTTGGATCTGTTTATCGAGAAGCTGGCTTAAATGCCAGTCCAGTTGCTTAAGCTGGGCATCGGTAATATCCGGTGGCGGATTTTTTGACAGATTCTGCATCACCCAGCCCCGCAGAAAACGCCCATCGTATGTCCGCGGCTGGTAAAGCATCTGATAAGCGCGGATCGCGTCGCGGGTGAAAGATTCATCTGCGCCGTTATCTTCCTGTAGCGTGAACGTGATCGCCTGGGCAACGCGCGGTAGCAGCAGGGATTTCAGGGCATTTTGATACAGGCCCCAGCTGGCGTTATACAGTTGCTCACCCCGATACAGCCCCGCTCGCATTAACGTCGGTGGAGAGGAGAGCGAAAAGTCCGGTGCTTCAGGCAGTGCCACCAGGCTGTTTAAAAACGGCAGCAGCCCGGTGATATCGCCACTGTTGTTATCGCTCAGCGTATGGGCCTGCTGCTGAATTTCCGGTAACCTGGCGTCAATTTGTTGCAAATAACGCTGATTCTTATCATAGCTGGTGTACCACAGCCCACAACACGCCACTAATGCAGCAGCTGTGGCGGCATACCCCATGCGGTGCAGGCGCTTGTTACGTAACTCCCAGCGGCTGTCGCTGCCGGCCAGCGCACTTTCACGAAACACCACTTTACTGAGCAGGTCGTGAATAAAATAGCTTTGCCCTTTATTGGCCGGAATGGGCGAAGTACGGCTGACGCTGTTCCAGCTGGCAATTGACTGCCCCTGCGACTGCGGCAGCTGGAGTTTACGCGCCAGTTCGCCCATCACGCGATCGAACGGCAGACCTTCCTGCGTGCCGCTGGTAAAGAATAGTCCACGTATGGACCAGGCCGGTTCACCCTGTCGGGGCGAGAAAATGGTGGTCAGATATTCTGCCAGCAGCGGGCGTAAAGACGCGAATTCCTGTGGAAAAAGGAAGCAGTCTGCGCGCTGCTGTAAATCAGTTTGCCTTGCCATATTGCAGGCGAGATCGTTCATCAGCTGGTTGCAGAGTTGATGGAAATGGTGCTCAAACTGGGGCAACAGCGGGTCGTGTTCAACCGCAGTGGACTTTAGCGGGAAAGTGAAGCCAAAAACCTGCTCCCTCTGGCTTTTGTCGCACTGGGCAAAATAGCTCATAAAGCCTTTAAGCAGATCGCTTTTCGTCACCATGATATAGACCGGGAAGTGGATACCCGTTTGCTGGTGAAGTTCTGCCATGCGGCTGCGTAGAGCTGTCGCCTGCGCCTGGCGCATCTCCGCCGAGTCACTTAACAGGTCGGCCACGCTGAGCGTAACGATCACGCCATTGATTGGCTGACGCGGACGATAGCGTTTAAGCAGGGCGATAAAGGTCTGCCATTCACTGGCATCACGTGTACGCTGGCTCTCCTGAAGGGTATATCTTCCCGCAGTATCAAGCAGCACGGCCTGTTGTGTGAACCACCAGTCGCAGTGGCGCGTGCCGCCCACACCTCGCAGTGCGCCTTTATTCAGGCTGTCGGGTAGCGCAAACTCCAGTCCGGAGTTCAGCAACGCGGTAGTTTTACCCGCACCCGGCGCGCCGACAATCAGATACCACGGCAGCTGATAGAGGTAGCGGGCGCTGAAAAAGCGCAGCCAGCGGCTACGGCGCGATGGGGAACTATTCGGAAACTGGATCTTTTTTAACAGTTGAGTTGCGTCGTGAAAGCGCATATCCAGCATTTCACTGGTAGCCTGCAACTCATTCTGTTCGTGGCTGTTCAACTGTAATCGCGTTAGCATCCGTCGGTTATACCAGGCGCGATAGAGCTGGGGCAGCAGCATAAACAGCCCCCACAGTAGATAGCAGCTGGCGATCAGCAACTGACGGTTCAGATCGCTATCAAGTAACTGAAACTGACTGAGGGCCAGTAAAGGCCCGAGCATCCAGATCAGGGCGCAGAGGGCGCTGACGCCGAGCAGGCCCCATATCGGTCGGCAGGTAAGCAGGGCGAAAATTGTTTTCAACATCATGATTTTCCGGTGCTGTTGCTGCGGTCATCGTTTTCAGGCGCGGCGAACAGGGTAATCTCTACACGCCTGTTCTGAGCCCGATTCTGAGCGCTGTCGTTGGGCATCAGTGCACCGCTGTCGCCCCGCCCCTGGGTGCGAATAGATACACCGGGCTGGGCAATCAGCTGCTGCATCAGGCTGGCGATGGCGGATGCCTGCGCCTGGGAATATTCATAGCTTGAGGGGAAACGTTCTTCACGCCGTGGTCTGTCATCGCTGAAAACGCTAATCAACAGCGTTCCGTGAACAGCTTCCAGCGCCGTGGCAACGCGGGCGATAAGCGCGCGTCCCTCGGCTGAAAGTACCGTACCAGAGGCATTGAACAGGCCGTCTACCGGCAGGATAACCCGGCTGCCACTGCTGGTATCCACCACATCCAGCTGATGAGCGGTAATCAGATCGCTAAGCCGCAAACGCAGGTCGGTTAACGCCTGTGGAACGGGGCCGCGTTGGCCAGCGACCGTTTCCGGTAGCGGGGTTTGCCAGATTTGCTGTAGCAGGGTGGTGGCGGTGTTGCCCAGGCGCCAGTTCAGGCTGGAGAAGACCAGGCAGGCGATAAACGCGGCAATTGATATGCAGGCCCAAAGTGGCACCGGCGCGCGCCATGGCGCACCTTCATGCGGCAGCTCGACCGGGGGAGAAATACGGCTGTGATGCGGCGTATCGCGGACATTAGCAATGAGCGTGGCAAGACGATCGCGAATGGCATCGTGCTGGCTGCGACCGTTTTCCATTGTGCGGTAGCGGCCTTCATAACCCAGTAGCAGACAGTAGTTAATGACTTCTAACAGCGAAAGATGCTGATCGGGATTCTGCGACAGTCTGGAAAGCAGCTGAAAAAACTTATCGCCGCCCCAGGCTTCGTTATGAAATGTTACCAGCAGTCCGTTACCTGACCAGACGCCGCGATTGCCCCACGGCGTTTGCGCAGCTGCCTCATCGAGTACCGTACACAGGCAGTAGCGGGCGCCGATAATCGTCTCAAACGGCAGTTCCACCTTGCGGCAGCGACTTTCAAACAGGCGGATCTCATCAACCAGCTGCTGGCGTAAACCTGCCGGATCGTCATGGCTGATGGCCTGGCGGATCTGCACCACGGCGTTCAGCAAGGGAAATGCTGCTGCCAGCAGAGGATTATCAAGGGCCGCGTAGCTCTCTGTCGCCGGAGAAAGTTCTGGCATCATCAGGATTCGAGGATCTCAGCTGTGTGCTGCAGCCAGGAAAAGGCCCGCAGCCGCATAAATTATTTTATCCATTCACCGGCAGTATGGCTGCCGCATCGGGTTCGGGTTATTGCAAGATCCAGGTCGCCGTATCGCCGCTGCGACAGGCTTTGCTCTGCCCACCCACGTCAACGCACTCTTTTTTACGCGCTTTGCGCGGGCGAGGGCGATCGTTGCGCAGCGTAGCGTCATACAGTTCGCTTTTTACACCGGCCTTGAGCGGAACATATCCTGCCAGCTGTTGCGGATCGTCGCCGGCAATGGCCAGCCAGTGGTCCGCTTCACCCAGTACGGTGAAGGGTTTTCCGGTTTCCAGGTAACGAACAATCTTGCCGCTGTAGTCGGGCCGGGTCATCACCGAGGCTTTATACAGCGCACGATATTGCTGGTTTACAGGTGTAAAAGAGGTGGGGGCCTGTACTGCATATCGATGGACCAGCTTCACGCCATTGACCTCACTGGTCACCAGAGTGTCATCATCCGGCTGTGACGGGGCCGTTTTGCATCCTGCGAGGGAAAACACGGCCAGCAAGATTAACGCGCTGCTAATTTTCACTTTGATCCCCGTGAATATGTTCAGAATATCTGGCTTTAAAACGCGACAGCGCCGCGCCAGCCACGCTCCATTGCAACCAAAATGAATGTGTTGGCACATTTTTCGGTTGAGAGGAATAAAATTGCCCGGTTTGACATCAGGATAAATCGTTAATGGTCTTACCTGACGTTTTTGGGAATAGAATCCATTGCAGGCGCTGAATGAACATGCTAGCAGTCGCCTTATTTGCCAGATTTTGCCTGAAAGGAGTGATAACGGCAATTTGATTAGCGCTAAAAATGCTAATTTTCCTTATCTGCTGCATAGTTGGCGTGAAAACAGGCGTTTGGCGCGGTCCGGTGATGCGCAGGGCATCACCGGACGAGTGATTAGCTGAAGGCGTAAAATGAAATCGCTTTAGTCGTTGCCATAGCGGCCGATGATTCCGGCACCGGCCAGCGCGTGGCCTTTCAGTGCGTTGAGCAACTGGTCGCGGGTCAGCCCGGAAGGAAGTGCATCTGCCGCCAGATCGCTGGCGATAAGCGTAAAGATATAATGGTGCGCGCCGCTGCCTGCCGGAGGGCAGGGGCCGTGGTAACGATCGGTTCCCGGGCTGTTTTTTCCGCCGGTGAATCCGTTGCCGCTGGTCAGGTCGCCTCGGGCAAACTGGGTACGGCTGGCGGGGATGTTGTAGGCCACCAGATGTGAGACGCCGAGTCCTTTCGCACCTTCAGGGTCAAAGACCATCAGCGCAAAGCTTTTGGTTCCTGCGGGAGCGTGGTTCCAGCTAAGTGCCGGGGAGACGTTTTTACCCGTGCAACTGACGTTACCCGGGGTCGCACCGGCGAACTGTTTGTCCAGCAGGGCATTGTCGGTAAAGTCGGGTGAACTGAGGGTGAAGATTTCCTGTGCGCCAGCGCCGAGGCTGGCTAACAGGAGTGAGGCGGCGAGTAGCGTTTTTTTCATTGACGTTCTCCGTTTTAAAGTGGTGCTGATTATCTGATGGTTGATATTGTCACCGGCTGGCCTGTCATCGCGCTGCGGATGGCCCCAACGGTGGACCGGCCAGCCTGCTTTGTTTATTTCCTTACTGTCTGAAGAAACGGACCAGAGGCCGGGTTTCAGTATGGTCGGCGTTAGCGATGGTGCTGGCTGGGCGACTTCTTATATTTCAGTATGGTCTGAGAATGGAGAGCTGCCAGTTTGTTGATTCTGTTCAGGCAATTCAACGGTTGGACTAAATCAAATAGCGAGCAGAATGGTTAAAGGGGGAACAGCCTCTGCGGCTGCCGGGTAATCCGCAGCGCTGAGATGAAAGCATCAGGCCAGGATACGCCAACAGGACGTTGGCGTAAGGCTGCGTCGTGTCAGGGACGACGCGTCGCAGGCGGTCCGACAGGACGGATGCTGGAATCGAAGGCACCGGGCGAAGCACGGCGCGAGGACCGCCCGGCAGCCGCAGAGGCTGTTCCCCTGACACACAGGCACCAGCGACTATCCAGACACACAGTTAGTCAAGTAGCCGCTACAGTCCCGGAATCTGTGCACCAACTGGTTAACGATCCACGAGTTCACCTGAACGACGCATCTGTCCCCGGCGATTTTCACCGACCAGCCGAATCTGTGTTAAGGTTATAACTCGCCAATTTTGTGAGGCACCACACATTTAACCCGCTATAAAAACATTGCTTTTGCTATTTTAATGCCTATGAACCGATTTATCCGCCGTTACCCCATCGTACTTTCTCTGCTGGTCATGCTGTGCGGACAGTTGACCCAGCGCGTATGGGCCTTTGACGCTGAAAATCAGGTTGCCGAAGCCCCCTTTGACGACCCCGCCCGCTTTAGTCATATGCTGCAACACCTACCCGAGCTGAACAGCAGGACAGGCGACGATGTAATAGAAAAACGCATCGCCGAAGCGGTGAAAAGTATTGGGGAAGCCAGCATGGCCAGCGACAGTGATAAGCCGCTGCGTGAACAGGCCGAGCTGTGGGCATTCAACCGCTTTCGCGATTTTGCCGCCGAGCGCGCGGCCAGAGAAGGGGAACAGCTGCTGTCGCCTTACGGGCGTGCCAGCGTCTCGCTGGCGGTTGACGATGCAGGTAGCTTTAACGGGACGTCGGCGCAGTTGATTACCCCCTGGCAGGATAACTACCAGTATCTCACCTTCAGTCAGCTGGGCCTTGAGCAAACCGAATACGGAGCGGTGGGTAATGCCGGACTGGGGCAGCGTTGGATAGCCGGAAACTGGCGGCTGGGCTATAACGCTTTTATCGATGATTTGCTGACCGAAAACCAGCAGCGCGGATCGCTGGGTACCGAAGCATGGGGCGAATATCTGCGTTTTTCCGCCAACTACTATCATCCCCTTAGCGGCTGGCGTAATCGCGGGAGCACCAGCCAGATGCGTATGGCGCGCGGCTATGACATTACCACTCGCGGTTACCTGCCGTTCTATCGCCAGCTTGGCGTTTCCCTGAGTTACGAGCAGTATCTGGGGCGCAATATCGACCTGTTCCACAGCGGAAATATGATGGACAACCCCACGGCGGTGACGTTGGGAATCAACTACACGCCGGTTCCGCTGTTTACGTTCAGCGCCAATCACAAAGAGGGCGACAGCGGCGAATCCCAGGATCAGTTTGCCCTGAAGATGAACTACCGCATCGGCGTGGCGCTGAGTAAACAGCTCTCTGCCAGTAATGTCGATGCCGCGCAGTCGCTGAGCGGCAGCCGTTATGATGCGGTGAATCGTAATAATTCTCCGGTGATGGCCTTCCGGCAGCGGAAAACGCTGTCGGTGTTTCTTGCCACGCCGCCGTGGCAGGTGCAGCCGGGAGAAACGCTGCCGTTGAAATTGCAGATTCGCCACAGCAATCCGATCAAAGCAGTGAGCTGGCAGGGAGATACTCAAACACTGAGCCTGACGCCGCCCGCTGACAGCAGCGATCCGCAGGGATGGAGTATCATTATTCCCGTCTGGGACAGTTCGTCAGGGGCGAGCAATGAGTATCGTCTGTCGGTGACGCTGGAAGACAGTAAGCAGCAGCGCGTCACCTCAAACTGGATCACATTGAAACTGGCTCCGCCGGTAGCATTGCAGGACCCGCGTGCGGAAAATTACGATTTTCTAACCCCCTGAGGATGGGAAAGATGGCCTCGCTGAAATGCAAAAAGTTGTCAAGATAGCGCCCGAAAATATATGTGATTAAAGTCACAAAATACTCCTTCCCAACGTCAGGGTTTTTCTGCACAATCTGCGAAAAATTCTACTCACCTGCTCATCATGATCATCCGTCCGCATCGTCACTGGTTTGTTCGCCTTTTCGCCTGGCACGGCTCTGTGCTACCCGGAATCTGGTTTCGCCTGACACTCAATTTAATGATGTCAGTGATCGCGATTTTGTGTCTTGACTGGTATGAAACGCTGGGGATTAAGTTGACCCTTGCCCCGTTCAGCCTGCTCGGGGTGTCGATCGCGGTATTCCTTGGTTTCCGCAACAGCGTCTGCTTTGGCCGTTTTATCGAAGCGCGCATGTTCTGGGGTAACCTGCTGATCGCCTGCCGTACGCTACAACGCCTGGCGCTGGCCATCTCCCCGGCTGAAGCGCCGCGCGTGATGTCGCTGCTGCTGGCTTTCTGCTACAGCCTTAAGCACCAGTTGCGCCGTACCGATGCCCATGAGGACATGCGCCGCTATCTTGGCGATGAGGCCGATGAGATCCTGACCCGGCGCTCACCGACCAACTTTATTGAGCTACAGCTTTCCAACTGGCTGGCGGTACAGCGTCGCAACGGTAATCTTTCTGACATTCTGTATGCGCATATGGATGACAGCATCAATCAGCTGTCACAGGTTCTGGGAGGATGTGAGCGGTTGGCGAGTATGCCGATTCCGTTTGCCTACGGCCTGCTGCTGCACCGTACGGTGTATCTGTTCTGTACGCTGCTGCCGTTCGCGCTGGTGCCGGATTTGCACTACATGACCCCGCTGGTATCGGTGTTTATCGCCTATACCTTCCTGTCGCTGGATACCCTGGCGGAGGAGCTGGAGATGCCGTTTGGCCTGGCCAACAACCATCTGCCGCTGGATGCCATGTGCACCAACATTGAGATCAACCTGCGGGAAATGAATCTGGAGCAGGAACTGCCGGATACGCCTCAGCCTGACAGACATTATCGTTTAACCTGATATGACAAAAGGGCGATCTTAACGATCGCCCTTTGTTATCCCATCAGAACTGGTAGTTCAGACCGACGCCGGTGACGTCGTCGTTCGCCAGCCCCAGCGGGTTGTTGTCGCTGAGCAGGTTAACTTTGTATTCGGCGTACGCCAGGAAGTTTTTGTTGAAGTAGTAGTTCGCACCGAAGGAGACGTACTTCACGATATCCGCATCACCGATGTTTTCAATGTCCTTACCGCGTGATGACACGTAGGCCAGAGACGGACGGAAACCGTTCAGGAACTGGTATTGCGCTACAGCTTCAAAATTCACCGCTTTGTTAGCAAAGCCGCCGCTGATTGGCGTCGCGTTATGGGTGTTGCCGTACACCGTTGCCAGATAGATCTGGTTAGCGTCGTACTTAATCGCCGTTGCCCATGATTCCGCACGGTCGCCTTCACCACGCGCTGCGTTATTTTGTGCCTGAGTACGGCCGAGGTTGGCATAGGTGCCCACCACGCTCAGACCCCAGTCCGCATTGTAGCTGACGGATGTCGCGTAGCCGTCACCGTTGCTACGACGCACGGCATCGGTGCCGGTACGGTCGTTTTTACCCTGGTACTGCAGCGCCACATTCAGGCCATCAACCAGGCCGAAGAAATTGCTGTTACGCCAGGTTGCCACGCCGGTTGAGCGCGTAGAGAGGAAGCCGTCCGCGTAACCGGAGTCGCCGCCGAATTTCGGCAGCATATCGGTCCAGGCCAGCGCGTCATACACCAGACCATAGTTACGGCCGTAATCGAATGAACCCCACTTGCCAAACTTCAGACCGGCAAAGCCCAGACGGGTTTTGTCGCCGCTCAGCGCATCAGCGCCTTCGGTTTTGTTCAGCTGGAAGTTGTACTGCCACTGGGCGTAGCCGGTCAGATCTTGCGCAATCTGCGTTTCGCCTTTAAAGCCAAAACGGGCATAGGAAACATCGCCATCGTTGCCCGTATCATCGGAGAAGAGGTGGCCAACGTTAATCTTACCGTTCAAATCCACCTTGTTGCCGTCTTTGTTATAAATCTCTGCTGCCTGCACGCCGCCAGTGGCCAGAAGAGCCGGTATCAGTAATGCCAGTAAAGAACGCTTCATCATGAGTAACCCTGTTTTAAAATTATATTTTCTTTGCATTTAGTGCGGTGGTGAAGGTGACATAAAAATATGTTTCATGAAAATTGAATATATGTAACAAATTATTTCATGGTGATTTTTGACAAGGTGTTTATAAGTTATTCCTTATGATGCAATACGTATTAGCTATGCATCTTTTAAGGGTTTGTGGAATTTAATTGAGTTAATTGCATGATTTAATTGTGTAAATTAATATTTCATTTTTATGAAAAACAATATTTATTTATCGCATTATGATTGATTATTGAGCGATTTTGGCGGTTTTTGTTTTATGGTTAATTATCAGAATTGGGTTAATGCTATTTATCGTAAAGCTTTTCTATTAATACAAAATGTCCATATGTAATATCTGTGTTTTTGGGTTTTTTAATTAATATATCTAAATAATACAGGACGGGATTATAAGGCTGAGTGTTAAAAAAATGATTTCTTCAGCGAGTTTACGCTGAAGAGGTGGTGTGCACGGTTCTGGTGCGCGCCTGCTGCATTATGGTGCGTTAACCTCCTCTTTTTACGACCAAATTCTATCGGCGATCACATAAACAATATTTTATTTTACCAATGCATAATTCCTCTTTTTTTTGTGTGGCGAAGCCGGGGATTTACATTGATATTCACTTTTTATGCATTTATGGTGAATAACAGACTGTTGTAAGTTATTGATATTTAGTTGTTGAATTTGGTTTATGCATTTTTTTGCTGGCTGGCACGCTCTGTGCAATTTACAGTAGAGCTGCAATGAATCATTTCATTAACATTTAATACATCTTTAGTTCACCACAAAAACTAAAGGTTTAAGCGATAA
The DNA here is from genome assembly GCF_016624745.1 of Erwinia sp. S43. Lineage (NCBI taxonomy): Bacteria > Pseudomonadati > Pseudomonadota > Gammaproteobacteria > Enterobacterales > Erwiniaceae > Erwinia > Erwinia sp. S43. The sequence continues at coordinate 16,193 of NZ_JACVTX010000001.1, forward strand.
ACGAGGCCGCTATGCAACCGTCAATCACCCGTGAAAATTTCGATCAATGGATTGTTCCAACTTACGCTCCTGCCAGTTTTATTCCGGTGCGCGCGGAAGGTTCAACGCTGTGGGACCAGGAGGGCAAGTCCTATATCGACTTCGCCGGGGGAATTGCGGTGAATGCACTGGGCCATGCACACCCCGATCTGCAGCTGGCCCTGCAACAGCAGGCTGCGCTGCTGTGGCATACCGGAAATGGTTATACCAATGAGCCGATCCTGCGCCTGGCAAAGCAGCTGGTGGATGCTACCTTCGCCGACCGCGCGTTCTTCTGTAACTCCGGTGCGGAAGCTAACGAAGCGGCGCTGAAGCTGGCGCGTAAGGTGGCTCACGATGGCGGCAATCTGCAGAAAAACGGCATCGTGGCGTTCAATAACGCGTTTCATGGTCGCACGCTGTTCACCGTTTCCGCCGGTGGCCAGCCTGCCTATTCGAAAGATTTCGCGCCGCTGCCGGGTGGCATTCAGCACGCGGTTTACAACGATTTGGATTCCGCAGCCGCACTGATCAACGACCAGACCTGCGCAGTGATTGTGGAGCCGATTCAGGGGGAAGGTGGGGTCGTTCCGGCTGAACCTGCCTTCCTGCGCGGGCTGCGTGAGCTCTGTGACAAGCATCAGGCGCTATTGATTTTTGATGAGGTGCAGAGCGGCGTGGGCCGTACCGGTTCGCTGTATGCCTACATGCATTATGGCGTGACGCCGGACGTGTTGACCACCGCCAAAGCACTCGGTGGTGGCTTCCCGATCGGGGCCATGCTGACGACCGAAAGCCTTGCGGCGCATCTGAATATCGGCAGCCACGGCACCACCTACGGCGGCAATCCGCTGGCCGGAGCGGTCGGTGGCAAAGTGATGGAACTGATCAACCGCCCGGAAATCCTGGTGGGTGTGGCAGAGCGCCATCGCTGGTTTGTTGACGGCCTGAATGAGATTAACCAGCGTTTACAGCTGTTCAGTGAAGTCCGTGGGCTCGGTCTGCTGATTGGTTGCGTGCTGAATCAGGATTACAACGGTAAAGCCAAACTGATTAATCAGGCCGCTGCACGCGAAGGGCTGATGGTACTGATTGCCGGAGCTAACGTTGTACGTTTTGCTCCGTCGCTGATTATCACTAAACAGGAAGTCACGGAGGGGCTGGCACGCTTCGAACGCGCCTGCCGCGCCGTCATTGAAGGAGCCGCCGTATGATGTTTATTCGTCCCGTTGAACGAGACGATCTGGCTCAGCTGATGTACCTCGCCGGCAAAACCGGCGGGGGACTGACCTCTCTGCCCGTTGACAGCGATACGCTGTCAGCGCGTATCGAACGTTCATTAATGACCTGGCAGGGAAAACTGCCGCGGGCTGAACAGGGATACGTTTTTGTGCTGGCAGATGGAGATACCGGTAAAGCCGTGGGGATCTGCGCCATTGAGGTGGCGGTGGGTTTACAGGACCCCTGGTACAACTTTCGTGTCGGCACGCAGGTGCACGCCTCGAAAGAATTGAATGTATACAACATGTTGCCCACGCTGTCGTTAAGCAACGATCACACCGGCAGCAGCGAGCTGTGCACGCTGTTCCTTGACCCGGACTACCGCAACGGAAAGAACGGCTATCTGCTGTCCAAATCGCGCTTTTTATTTATTGCGGCGTTTCGTGACCGCTTTATGCAAAAAATTGTCGCGGAGATGCGGGGTGTCAGTGATGAAAATGGCCATTCGCCATTCTGGGATAGCGTCGGCAGCCGCTTTTTTTCGATGTCATTCAGCGATGCCGACTACCTGAGCGGCACAGGGCAAAAGGCGTTTATCGCCGAGCTGATGCCTAAACATCCTTTATATATTGATTACCTGTCGCCGGAAGCACGGGCGGTTATCGGCGAAGTCCATCCGCAGACGGCTCCTGCACGTGCGGTGCTGGAGGCTGAAGGTTTCCGCTTCCAGAACTATGTCGACATTTTCGATGGCGGACCGACCCTTGAGTGCGATATCGACCGCGTGCGCGCTATCCGTAAAAGCCGCGAGCTGGTGGTTGAGTTGAGCGAGCAGCCGGATCAAACCCTGCCGCTGTGCCTTGTGGCGAATCAACACTATCAGCAGTTCCGCGTGATGCTGCTACCGGCCAATATGCAGAGCGGCACGATTGCTGTCACCGCCGCGCAGGCTGAAATTTTACATTGCCGGGCAGGAGAGAACCTGCGGGTAGTGACACTTTGTCGTGAGGAGAAAACAGCATGACGCACTGTATTAATGGTCAGTGGCTGACCGGCGGTGGTGAGACCATCGCTAAACTGGACCCGGTAAAGGGCGAACTGCTTTGGCAGGGCAAATCGGCCACTGCTGCGCAGGTTTCCGACGCTTCTGAAGCCGCCCGGGCGGCATTCTCCAGCTGGGCACGCCGGCCGTTTGCCGAGCGTCAGACGATCGTAGAAAAGTTTGCGCAGCAGCTGGAAAAGAATAAGCGCGAGCTTAGCGAAACGATTTCTCGCGAAACCGGCAAGCCGCGTTGGGAAACGCTGACCGAAGTGCAGGCGATGATCAATAAAGTGGCGATTTCTCTGCGCGCTTATCATTCCCGTACCGGAGAGCAGGCTGAAGGTGAAAGCTCACTGCGGCATCGCCCGCATGGTGTGATGGCGGTCTTCGGACCTTATAACTTCCCCGGGCACTTGCCTAACGGCCACATTGTTCCTGCGCTGCTGGCCGGGAATACCGTGGTCTTTAAACCGAGCGAACTTACGCCGCTGACGGCTGAACTGACTGTCAGGTTATGGATCAATGCCGGGTTGCCTGGGGGCGTAATCAATCTGGTGCAGGGCGGCCGCGACACTGGTCAGGCGCTGGCGCAGGATAATCAAATCGACGGCGTGCTGTTCACCGGCAGCGCTGCCACCGGCTACCAGCTGCATCGTCAGTTGGCGGGTAAACCGGAAAAAATGCTGGCGCTGGAGATGGGCGGCAATAACCCGCTGATCGTCGAAGATCCTGACGATATCGATGCCGCCGTGCATATCGCCGTGCAGTCTGCCTTTATCAGCGCGGGACAGCGCTGTACCTGTGCCCGCCGACTGCTGGTGAAAAAAGGGGCCGCCGGAGATGCCTTCTTACAGCGTCTGGTTGACGTGTCGGCGCGAATTCGCGTTGGCGGCTGGGATGATGAACCGCAGCCGTTTATGGGCAGCGTGATTTCATTGTCTGCGGCGGAAAAAATTTATGCCGAATGGCAGTCACGGGTGGATGCCGGTGGCCGGGTGCTGCTGCCGATGCAGTGGCCGCAGCGCGACAGTGCGATCCTGACGCCGGGCATCATTGATGTGACCGGTTTGCAAAATCTGCCGGACGAAGAGGTCTTTGGTCCACTGCTGGCGGTGATCCGCTACGATGATTTTGATGCGGCTATTCGCATCGCCAACCACACGCGCTATGGCCTTGCCTGCGGTTTGATCTCCCCACAGCGTGAGAAGTTTGAACACCTGCTGATTGAAGCGCGGGCTGGCATTGTTAACTGGAATAAACCGCTGACCGGTGCCGCCAGTACCGCACCGTTTGGCGGAATAGGGGCCTCGGGCAATCATCGTGCCAGTGCCTGGTACGCGGCTGACTACTGTGCGTGGCCGATGGCAACGCTGGAATCGGCGGACTTGAATCTGCCTGCAACCTTATCACCGGGGCTGGACTTCAGCACGGAAGGAGAGACGCGATGAGCGCCCGTGAAGTCAATTTCGATGGTCTGCCGGGATTAACCCACCATTACGCAGGCCTGTCGTTTGGTAATGAAGCCTCAACCCGTAATCAGCATCAGCTGTCTAATCCCAAACTGGCCGCGCAGCAGGGTTTGGTGAAGATGAAAACCCTGGCGGATCTGGGTTTTGCCCAGGGGGTGATCCCGCCGCATGAGCGGCCAAACGTGGAAGCACTGCGGCAGATCGGTTTCAGCGGCAGCGATGCGCAGGTGGTGGCTCAGGCGGCAAAACAGGCACCCCAGCTGCTTTCCGCCGTCAGTTCGGCCTCTTCGATGTGGGTAGCGAATGCTGCCACGGTGTCACCCTCCGCTGATAGCGCCGATGGTCGTGTGCATCTGACGGTGGCTAACCTGAATAATAAGTTCCACCGGGCGATAGAAGCACCGACCACGGCGAATCTGCTGCGGGCAATTTTCCGCGATGGAAACCATTTCTCCGTGCACGATGCGCTGCCGCAGGTGGCGATGTTCGGTGATGAGGGGGCGGCCAACCATAACCGTTTCAGCCACGGTTACGGCACACCGGGCGTGCAGATGTTTGTCTATGGCCGCAGCGAACGTGGTGGCGTAGCCCCGACCCGCTATCCGGCGCGCCAGACGCTGGAGGCCAGCGAGGCGGTGGCGCGTTTGCACCAGCTCGATCCGGCCCGCACGGTGTTTGCCCAGCAGAACCCTGCGGTGATCGACCAGGGCGTTTTCCATAATGATGTCATTGCCGTCAGCAATCAGCGGGCGTTGTTCTGCCATCAGCAGGCGTTCCTCAACCAGCCGCAGCTACTGGCCGAACTGGCTGAAAAACTGCCGGGCTTTACGGCGATTGAGGTGCCGGATAATCGTGTCAGCGTGGCCGATGCGGTGGCTACCTATCTGTTCAACAGCCAGTTGCTCAGTAAACCGGATGGCAAAATGTTGCTGGTACTGCCGGAAGAAGCGCGCCGCCATGCGGGCGTCTGGGGCTGGCTCAATGAGCTGGTCGCCAGCGGCAGTCCGATTGATGAGCTGAAGGTGTTCGATCTGCGTGAAAGTATGTTCAACGGTGGTGGTCCGGCGTGCCTGCGCCTGCGGGTGGTGCTGGACGATGCACAGCAGGCGGCAGTGAATCCTGCGGTGATGATGAACGATCGGCTGTTCCAGACGCTGAACGGTTGGGTAGAACGCCACTATCGCGATCGCCTGTCGCAGGCCGATCTTGCTGACCCGCAGCTGTTGCTGGAAGGGCGTGAGGCACTTGACGAACTGACTAAGCTGCTAAACTTAGGCAACGTATACCGTTTTCAGCAGTAACGCGATCGTTGCAGGGCCGGGGCATGTCCCCGGTCCCTCAGGGCTGAGCGGCGATGCTTGAAGGAGTAATGATGCAAGATTTTCTCACCTTAACCCTCGCCGGAGACCGCCCCGTTGCCGTTGCCGGGCAAAACGCCCAACTGAGCTGGCGATGGATTGATGAAGGTATTCTGGAACTGACGCCGCATCACCCGGCGCAAATGGCCCTGGTGATCTCCACCGGCATCCACGGTAACGAAACGGCTCCCGTTGAAATTGTCGACCGGCTGTTGAATTCGCTGCTGAGCGGTGAGACACCGCTGGTGGCGCGCCTGTTGGTGATTTACGGCAATCCGGCGGCGATGCGGCAGAATAAGCGCTATGTGCATGGCGATATGAATCGGATGTTCGGCGGCAGGTGGCAGCAGTACGAAGACTGCCCGGAGGCGCGCCGCGCATGGCGTCTTGAGCAGGCAATGGAGAATTTCTGGCAGGTCAGCGAGCATGACGAGGTGCGCTGGCATATTGATATGCATACGGCGATTCGCGGTTCGTATCATCCACGCTTTGGCGTGATGCCGCAGCGTGAAACGCCGTGGCCGGAAGATTTTCTTCACTGGCTGGGGGCCGCAGGGCTGGAGGCGCTGGTGTTCCATCGTGCGCCAGGTGGAACCTATACGCATTACAGTAGCCATCATTTCCATGCGGCCAGCTGTACGCTGGAGCTGGGTAAAGCGCTGCCGTTTGGCCATAACGATCTGACGCAGTTTTCCGCAGCCGACAGGGCGCTGAGTGCGCTGGTTAGCGGCGGCACGTTGCCTGCGGTGGGGGTTCAACCGCTGCGCTATCGCGTTTCGCAGCAGATCACCCGGCATTCAGACCGTTTTGTGCTGCATATGGGGGGAGAGACGCTGAACTTTACCGCGTTTGCTCAGGGGACGCTGCTGGCCGAGGACGGTGATACGCAGTATTACGTTCAGCAGGCGCGGGAGTATGTTTTGTTCCCTAACCCGAATGTGGCTGAAGGTTTGCGGGCGGGTTTGATGCTGGTGGCGGAGGATGCCAGCGAGGTGATTGATGTGTCTGAGTCTGAGGGCGCCAGCGTTTTTAGTCCTCCGGCGTAAGATGTGTTAATCAGTTGGAGTACGTTGCTGAATAATCCGGATCGTTAATATTGTTTGGCTGGTTGGTATCGCGGTGGCATTGGTGGCTGGCTGAGCCTCTGTGGCTGCGGCCGGGCGGTCCTCGCGCCGTGTTTCGCCCGGTGCCTTCGATTCCAGCATCCGGCCTGTCGGAGCGGCTGCGACGTGTCATCCCTGACCCGACGCAGCCTTACGCCAACGTCCTGTTGGCGTATCCTGGCCTGACGCTTTCATCTCAGCGCTGTGGATTGCCCGGTCGCATCCGCAGAGGCTCTGCCTGTAGTATCTCCGTTGCTGTTTAAATCGCTAATCTGTTGAGAACGGGTCGGTAACGTCGTTGTTGCTTTGGGAGCGGGGTGGTGCTGAGCCTCTGTGGCCGCGGTCGGGCGGTCGGGCGGTCCTCGCGCCGAGCTTCGCCCGGTGCCTTCGATGCCAGCATCCGGCCTGTCGGACCGGCTGCGACGTGTCATCCCTGACCCGACGCAGCCTTACGCCAACGTCCTGTTGGCATATCCTGGCCTGACGCTTTCATCTCAGCGCTGTGGATTGCCCGGTCGCAACCACAGAGGCTCTGCCTGTAATATCTCCGTCGCTGGCTTTTAACAGGCAATTCTGGATTCCAGGAGCATGCTGGCGGTTCCCCAGGCTGGCAATCCGCAGCGCTGAACGCAGAAAGGAAGCCAGGATGTGCCCGCAGGACGCGGGCACAAGGCTCGGTCGGCGCAGGGACGCGACGTCTGAGCCGGTCCGGCAGGCTGACGAACGGAGTGAAGGTACCGCGCAGCGGCGCGAGGACCCGCCAGACGGGGGAACCGCCAGCGTGCTTATCCCCCTTATCGCTACAAATCTTACCCTCAAATTTCCAGCAGCGGGCACCCGCAGAAAAGTGTAAAGAGCTTAACTTTTTCCTTCCGAAATCCCACCTGGAGGATTACACTCCTCCATATTCCCTGCATAAATCCCTTCAAATTCATATTCTTTTGCAATTCTTCACCATAATCTTCTCATTCTCTCCATGATTGGCTTCAAATTGTCTTTTATGCTTTCAGGCCTTTACCAACCCTCTGAGTACTTGACGTTGGGCATCGTAAACTGGCTCCCGACAACGCGACAACCGGGTCGCCATAGAAATGAAACATAAGGACAATACTATGCGTAAATTAACTTCCCTGATTGTTGCTGCCACGCTGGCAGTGGGTGCAGCAAATATCGTTCATGCTGCAAACGACAACCTGACTCCACCTCCTGCCGGTGGCGACAAACCAATGATGCATAAGCCACCTCGTCACGGCGGCGGTATGCACGATATGTTTAAAGGTCTGAATCTGACCGATGCGCAGAAGCAGCAGATTCGCACCATCATGAAAGAGTCGCACAAGGACATGAAACGTCCTTCGCTGGAAGAGCGCCGTGCAATGCACAGCATTATCGCTTCCGATACCTTCGATCGGGCTAAAGCGGAAGCGCAGGCAACGCAGATGGCCGCCAACGGTAAAGAGCGCGCCCTGTCTATGCTGGAAACGCAGAACAAGATGTATAACGTGCTGACGCCTGAGCAGAAAAAACAGTTCAACCAGGATTTTGAGAAACGTCTGACTGAAAAACCGAAGCATGAAGGTAAAATGCCTCCTGCAGACGACTAATCCTCGTTAAACGTATTTGAAACCGCCGGTGTTGCTCACCTCCGCCCTCAGGGCAGTGGGCAACACCGGCGGTTTTGTTTGGTGATGAGTTCAGAGTGACACGATCGGCAGTTTGCCGGCCATTAGCGGTTTACTGAGGATCTTATAGCCATCGCTGTCAAAACCCGGCAGTGTGGTGCAGAGCGATGCTGCTTCCGCGATATCGCTGACCGAGCCCAGATAGAGCCAGTTGTTAATGATGTGGATTTGCTTCCGGTCAACCCCTTCTTCAATCACGCCAACGGCTCCCTGCCACGGCCAGCACTGTACACGCACCGCTTCCAGAGCGGCTAACAGCCGCTGCTGATGCGCTTCCACGCTCTCTTTACCGCAGCAGGCCCCGCCACAGCGCCGTAGCGCCGAACGGAAACAGCCGCGACCGGCGGTCAGCGGTTCCATACCCAGCAATCCGTAGCAAAGCTGCTGCTCGTCGGCAATTTTTTGTAAATGCTGAAGAGCAGCGCGGCGGTTGGCATACAGACCGAACAGGTTTGGCGTGTGTGAGAAATCAACCTCTTTGGCGTAGACCACCTGCGGGCGTTGATTCACCAGCTGCAGCGCGCACAACTGACGGTTTTTGCGCAGACGTTTGTTAAACAGCGGCTGCTGGATCTTAATCATCTGCGCTTCAAGCAGCAGCGCGCCCAGCTCGCCGGCAGTAGTAATAAAGCTGATACGCGTTGACTGACGCAGCATTTTTGCTTCATCGGCGGTACGCAGGTGCGACATCACCCGGCTGCGGATATTGACGCTTTTGCCGATATAGAGCGGCAGGCTGTCACTTTCACCATGAAAGGTGTAGACACCAGGGAGGTTGGGGAGATCGTCTATCCACGGGCGCAGATGCTCTGGATATTGATAAATTGCCGCCGCTTCAAACTCCAGACGGTGGCTGACGATTTTTTTGACCACTACGGACTCCAGTTGCTGGTTGTTCATACAGTATAGCGAAAATATCTATCAGCGGTTAGTTGTGGACAGCTGCGCGGAACCAAAGACCAGGGGGAGTAGAAGTAGTAACAGGAATAAGTGAATCAGAAGCAATAAGTTGGAGGCAGGCAGTGGGTGGTTGGAAATCGGCAGAAGAAAGATCATCCAGCTGGCAATAAAAGTCGCCGCCAGCCAGATGATATGAGATTCCTGAGTAAACCAGCGGCTCGCGGTGAGCCGCTTTATTATCGCACTGGGCGATGGCCTTAACGGCTATTTTTAATACCGGGCAGTCACAGTGGCATTTACCGGTTTATTTTTTCCAGAAATCATCAAACACGGTAATCGGCGTACGGCGCTTGTGCTCGGTTTTCTGATACCAGCCTTCAATGATTTTCGCTGCGGCAGGATCGATAGTTTCACCTTCCAGGTAACGATCGATCAGCTCATAGGTAACCCCAAGAGCAACTTCATCCTGCAGGCCGGGGCGATTATCTTCCAGGTCTGCGGTTGGCTGCTTCAGATAGAGGTGTTCCGGGCAGCCCAGCGCTTTCAGCAGCTGTTTTCCCTGTCCCTTATTCAGTCGGAAAATCGGGTTGATGTCGGTGCCGCCGTCGCCATATTTGGTGAAGAAACCGGTCAGCGCCTCGGCCGCATGGTCGGTACCCACAACGACGCCCGCCGTCATGCCTGCGATGCTGTACTGGGCTTTCATGCGTTCACGCGCTTTTTCATTGCCGCGAATAAAGTCAGACAGCGTAATACCGGCATCGTGCAGCGCCTGCTCGCTCGCCAGCACCGCCTGCTTGATATTCACCGTCAGGACGCGGTCCGGCTGGATAAAACCAATCGCATCCTGACAGTCCTGTTCATCCGCCTGCACGCCGTAGGGCAGACGCACGGCAATAAACTGATAGGCGGTGTCAGTGGTTTCTTCGCGCAGTTCGTTAATCGCGGTCTGGCACAGCTTTCCGGTGAGCGTTGAGTCCTGACCACCGCTGATGCCCAGCACCAGGGTTTTCAAAAACGGATACGTTTTCAGGTAGGACTTAAGAAAATCAACGCTGGTGCGAATTTCTGTATGTGCATCAATCACCGGTTTCACACCCAGTGCCGCAATAATGTCCTGTTGCAGAGCCATTTACCTCTCCTCAGATTCAGCGCCGACGGACGGCAGCCAGTAAAATTATGTCTGTTTAAGCTAACGCGCCCGGCGCGAAACAACAATCTTCATCCGCGATGTTTATCACCGACTGCTGACAAATCAGACTTTTTTCGGCTTTTGCGCCAGCAGCGTAAACATCACGATAGCCAGCATGTAGCAACCAAAGATGGTTGCCGCCATGGTCATCACTGACGTTCCACCTATACCGGTAACCGGCACGCTGATGCCGCCGAGGGTAAACATTGCCACGCCCAGCACCGCCGACGCGCTACCTGCCCGATGCCCCTGGCTTTGCATCGCCAGCGAGGAGGCGGTGACCGAAATCACCCCGTTGCTGGCCACGCTAAAGAACAGGGCAATCAATACGATCGGCAGCGCAGCGCCGCTGAGTCCGGCCAGCAATAGAGTACCCGACGAGATAAAGGCGAGTATCAATCCCCCTTTTAGCACCCGATATTCCCCCCACAACGGGCAGAGACGCGCGCTAACCTGAGAAGCAATAATCAGGCCGATACCGTTAGCCGCGAAGCAGAAGCTGAACGCCTGGGGTGAAAGATGATAAATCTCCTGCAGGACGAACGGTGATGCACCGATGTAAGCAAACATCCCTGACATCATAAAGCCCTGAGTCAGGCAGAAGCCCATAAACGGACGATGGGTGATAACCTGGCCCAACGCCGCCCAGGCGGAAAGTATGCTGCCCTGGCTCCGGCGTTCAGGAGCCAGCGTTTCATGCAGCTTCAGCTTAGCCAGAATAAATAGCAGCACGGCGATAACCGCCAGCGCCATAAACAGCCCGCGCCAGTTAAGGAAGGTCATCAGCGCACCGCCCATCACCGGAGCGGCAATCGGCGCAAGACCATTCACCAGCATCAGCAGGGCAAAAAAGCGCGTCAGCTCATGGCCGGTATACATATCGCGAGCAATGGCGCGCGACAGTACGGCACCACCTGCACCCGCCATTCCCTCGAACAGTCGCGCCAGCAGCAACTGGTGGATATCCTGTGCGAGCGCGCAGCCAATGGAAGCAATCAGCAGCAGGACCAGCGACAACAGTAGCGGGCGAATGCGGCCGTATTTATCGCTGAGTGGGCCAAAGAACAGCTGGCCGAGACCCAGACCAAGCAGACCCGCGGTGAGGCTTAACTGAGCGGTGGCTGTTGGGGTTTGTAAATCGCTGGCAAGTTCCGGCAGCGCCGGCAGATACAGGTCTATGCACAGCGGGCCGAGCGCTGCCAGAAGGCCGAGCGTGATGGCGTAGCCAAGACGGTTTGGAGATGCAGGTGTCATGAATCCTCTGAATGAAATAGCAGTTGGTGGATCTGTTGGTAGAGCGGGTAGAGCGTTTCGGCTGACGCTTTCTGCGGCGTCAGGCGGCGATAAGCAGTGCCTTCAACCAGCACGGCAAGGACTTCCACACAGCTGCGGATTTTCTCGTTGCTAAAGCCGGGGTACTCTTGTTTAACGTTTTCGCAGGCCCGATCAAATATGCGGGTATCGGCTTCCTGCATCATCAATGCAACACGAGGATTGCGGGTTGCTTCTGCAGCAACCTCCAGCATTAACGCCTCATCATCTTCATTCAGCACATGACGCCAGGCCAGGAGCTGGGGTAGATGATGACTGCTACTGGTATCGATCATCTGCTCAATTCGCCGGTCGATAATGCGCTTTATCATCTCTTCGATAATCGCGTCTTTATTGGAAAAATAACGATAAATCTGCCCAACGCTGAGTTGGGCTTCCGATGCCAGGTGCGCCATGCTTGCAGCATGAAAGCCGTACTGACGAAAACAACGGCGTGCGGCGGTGATGATTTCATCCTGACGCAGGCGATGTCTGGCATCACGCGCTTCGTTATGCATGATGAAAAGCCCTCCGCGACCGGGTATTTTTACCCGGTATTGCATATGAAACGGGTTAAAACTGGAATGTGAACGTTCATTCTCATTAATGGCAGTATAAAGCCCGCGGCGGCAGAAATGTAATAATTTCGCCAGTTAAAGTTGAAAATGCAGCACTTATATTCCAGGCTTATATCCACATGGACAATAAATGAGGAATAACATATGCGTAAATTAACGGGATTGATTGGTGCTGCTGTGACTTTGGCCGTTCTTTCTGGCTGTACCGCTTACGATCGTGCCGAAAGCTATGTCACCAAGCCCGTGGTACAGGATGTGAAAAAAGGCATGACCCGCCAGCAGGTCCGTGATATTGCGGGTCCACCGTCTACGGAAATCACCATGGTGCACGCGCGTGGCACCTGTCAGACCTACGTTCTGGGTGAGCGAGACGGTAAACAGCAAACCTACTTTGTGAGCTACAGCGACACGGGGAAAGTGATGAATTACGGCTTCCAGAGCTGTAAAGAATACGATACCGATCCGCAGGCCGGGCAGTAATCCCGCAAAGGGTTGAGTTAGTACAGCCTGGATCGCGAAAACGAACGGCAACGCTAACATGCAGCGTTGCCGTTTTACTTTGCAGATAGCTATTCTTTTCTGCGCCTTGTGACCGGTCATAGCCCCGGTGGACGAGGAACTTCCAGGTACTCACCGTTGATATTGCGGCGGTAGTAGTGGCCGTCCTGAACGTAGTAGCGTTCACCGTTATAATCCAGCGCACGCATATCCGTCACCCGGTCAACGGGGCGATCAACCACCACATAGGTATTGTCGTTTTGCCGCTGATAGTAGTTACCGTTAAGCACATAGTAGGTCAGCCCGCCGATCAGTACCGCTGCTGCCGCATCAGGCAGTAACGATAGCCTTCCTGGCCCGCCGCCGCCGTGCCAGCCAGGACCAGGCCCCGGTGGGCCCCAGCCTCCTGGATGGGCGGATGCCAGCGCGGGTGCCAGCAGGGATAAGGCGAGCAGGGTGGTCATCACCTTTTTCATAAGCAGTTCTCCAGGTTCTTTGCGCTAGCATCGCCCCAGGCGTGGTGAAATACAAGCGGCTCCCGGCCGCTATTAGCGGCTGCTTACAGCGCTTAACGCTTCCTTAACCTGAGGACCACGATCGGGGGGGAATATGGGCAAGGCCAGCGACATTTTGAGGGAGCCGACGGCAAGGCTGCTGGAGAATGAGATTGCTGGCGAGGGAATCAACGCGTTCGTAAAAGGGCTGAGGTTGAATGAGCGGGGAGCGTAACAGAGAGTATGGCTGCTTAACCCGATGCCCATCAAGGCACCGGGTTAAAGCGAACGGCTAGCGATCAGCGGTGAGCGAGCTCGGCGTCGTTTTCCGCATCTGTGTTCAGAATCTGCTTGTCGGTCTGCTTAAGCCACTGGCTGGTCAGCGTACCGGCAGTCATTGAACCGTTGACGTTAAGCGCGGTGCGGCCCATGTCAATTAGAGGCTCGATGGAGATCAGCAGGGCCACCAGTGTGACAGGCAGACCCATGGCTGGCAGCACGATCAGTGCAGCGAACGTTGCACCGCCGCCCACGCCTGCAACGCCCGCAGAGCTCAGGGTAACGATACCGACCAGAGTGGCGATCCATACCGGGTCAAACGGGTTAATGCCGATAGTTGGCGCGACCATGACCGCCAGCATTGCCGGATAGAGACCGGCACAGCCATTCTGACCGATGGTGGCACCGAATGACGCCGCAAAGCTGGCGATGGATTCCGGCACGCCAAGGCGACGGGTCTGTGCTTCTACGCTCAGTGGAATGGTTGCAGCGCTGGAACGGCTGGTAAAGGCAAAGGTAATTACCGGCCACACTTTGCGGAAGAAACGCAGTGGGTTTACGCCGTTTACCGACAGCAGCAGAGCGTGCACTGCAAACATGATTGCCAGTCCAAGGTATGACGCCAGCACAAAGCTACCCAGCTTGATAATGTCAGCGACATTCGAAGTCGCTACCACTTTGGTCATCAGTGCCATGACGCCGTAAGGAGTCAGCTTCATAATCAGGCGCACCAGCTTCATTACCCAGGACTGCAGGGTATCGATGGCTTTCAGCACGCGCTGGCCTTTCTCTGCATCATCCTTCAGCAACTGCAGCGCTGCTACCCCGAGGAAGGCGGCAAAAATCACCACGCTGATAATCGACGTTGGATTCGCGCCGGTCAGATCCGCAAACGGGTTTTTAGGGATAAAGGAAAGCAGCAACTGTGGGGCGCTCAGATCGGCAACTTTACCCACGTAGTTGTTCTGAATCGCCGTCAGGCGCGCGGTTTCCTGCACGCCCTGCACCAGACCGCTGGCGTTCAGCCCGAACAGCCAGGTAACCAGCACGCCAACCGCCGCTGAAATTGCGGTAGTAAACAGCAGCACGCCAATAGTCAGTACACTAATTTTACCCAACGATGACGCGTTGTGCAGGCGAGCAACGGCGCTGAGGATCGAGGCGAAAACCAGCGGCATAATGATCATCTGCAGCAGCTGGACGTAACCGTTACCGACGAGATTGAACCAGCTGACGGATTGTTTTATCACGTCACTGTTTTCACCATAGAGGGTGTGCAGCACCAGGCCAAACAGCACACCAACCACCAGGCCTGCGAGGACCTTTTTCGACAGGCTCCAGCCGCGGCGGCCGGTTTTTGCCAGCAGCAATAACAGGGCGACGAAAGCCACCAGGTTAATAATGAGCGGGAAATTCATTAAGGCATTCTCCAAAAGTGACGGCGCGAAAGCGCCGCCGTAGCGGTCGACAGTTAATTTCTGTCGCGCAGCAAGTAGGTCAGTGGCGAAATGGTAACAGTTTGGAATGGTGCAGGTTTATATCCAAAAGGAATTATTTATAACTTTTTGGTGTTACTTGCTTAATTATCGCTCTGGTTGCGCATTAATTATTCTGCTGATGCTGTTTTGTACGGTATTTATCACGGAACTGGTCCATCCGCCCGCACCAAAATGCTGCATGCCGGGTGGGAAGAACATTGCATAGCCGACCAGCGCCAGGCATAACATGCGTTCCAGCTGATTGCCTTTCTGGCTATTGAGCAGCGGAAGCCGAAAACGCCAACGGCACGGCCAAAGCAGCGGCACGCCTGCGGGCGTGAGCATATCGGCAACAATATGGCTGAGGTAGCCCAGTACCATTCCCTGGAACGCGTCGGCGGGAATAATCCAGCCCGCGGGGAGTTTCATCTGTAACAGCGCTACGCCACCGGCCACGGCCAGCAGGCTGTGGGTAAACCCCCGATGGCCAAAAGCGCGGGCAATGGGCTGCGACAGCCATTTAAGCCGCTGACCGAGCAGCGATTTTGGGTGATCGATATCGGGTAGCAGGCAGGTCAGCAGCGTGGCCGGAATAATGTGCCACCAGTCCGCGCTGGCCAGAACCGGGGTCAGTTCGGCGCGCTTGGCAAAAATTGCGCTGGCAATGGCGAAAATAAGATGGCCTTCGGCCGTCATGGGAAGTACCTGGCTGCATAGCTGTCAATGCATCCAGTATAGGGAATATATACAGTAGAATAAATATGTGACGCTGTAACGAAAGATAAATATTTTTAGCCCGGATTAACATTTAAGCAACGAAGGTGAAAACAGCATCGCTGCGTTAGCTATCCGGGCAGTAAAAGTGAGCGAGTGGACCTTTTAGCGGCCGAGTAAATGCTGGCCGGTCAGCTCGGTCAACGACGTGAGCTTAACGTCCGCCAGCGCCCAGCGCGGATCGGCAGCGTACTCTGCATCAGGTACGACAATGGATCGCATACGCGCGGCTTTGGTGGCAACCATCCCGTTGAAGGAATCCTCGAGCGTGACGCAGTTAAGTGGATCAACGCCCAGACGTGCTGCGGCATCAAGGTAAACCTGTGGGTGCGGTTTGCTGTAGGGCAGGGATTCAGCAGAGGCGAGGATCTCGAAGTAACTGCGGATGTTAAACATCTCCAGTACCCGCTCAAGCATAAACAGTGGAGAGGCGGAAGCTAACGCAATCTTTAACCCCGAGCGCTGGCAAAGCTGCAGAGCGTTTTCCACGCCGGGCAGCAACGGGCGTGTTTCTTCCACCAGACTGAGTGCACGGTCGATAACACGCTTTGTAACTTCCTGCTGCGTTGGTCCGCTCCACGGCAGCGTTTCATACCACATGCGTACCACCTGATCGATGCGTAAGCCCAGGGTGTCGGGCAACTCTTCACGGCGGCTCAAATCGATGTCAAGCGTGCTGAAAATATCCAGTTCTGCCTGTTCCCAGAGTGGTTCGGAGTCGATCAGCAGGCCATCCATATCGAAAATGGCGGCAACGACGGGGCGGTGATAGGACATTTTGTGGCTCCATTAAACGGTTTATGTCATTTTAACATGAACATGGTATCGACCAAAAATCGCTGCAGGCCGTGACATGAGGTGAACGCAGGCATAAAGCCGCCCCGCGGGCAGCATTTAGCAGGCACTTTTCTTTCAGTACAGGTAGACTGTCGGCGAAATATCATATGGACGGGAGAAAGCATGACTTATCAACGGGCTGGCCAGATCGCAATCGTCAAGCGTATCGCAGGCTGGATTATCTTTATTCCTGCACTGTTATCCACGCTGATTTCGCTGATGGGTTTTCTGGAAAAAAGCCAGGAACAGCGGGACGGCATTAACGCGGTAATGCAGGATTTTACCCATGTGATGATCGATATGATCCGCTTTAACACCGGTTTTTTGCACAGCTTCTGGACGAATTCTCCGGTGCCAAACTTTAACGGCGGCAGCAATCTTCAGTTTTGGGCGATCTACATTCTGATTTTCGTCGGGCTGGCACTGCAGGCTTCCGGCGCGCGTATGTGGCGCCAGTCGCGACATCTGCGCGAAGGGATTGAAGACCGTATGATTCTGGAGCAGGCAAGAGGGGATGAAGGCCTTAGCCGCCAGCAGCTGGAGGAGAAAATTGTGGTGCCACGGCACACCATTTTCCTGCAGTTTTTCCCGCTCTATATTTTGCCGCTGATCGTTGCCGTGGCCGGGTATTTTGTGCTGAAACTGCTCGGTTTTATTGTCTGATCGCTGCGCGCGCAGGCTGGCATTCAGGCCAGATGCGCGCGCTTCCTACCTGATTCATCCTCGTCCAATAGCGCAACGACTGCACGCTGCGCCTCACCCAACCAGCTACCGCCAAAGACATTTGCCCTGTTAAGCAGATAGTAAAGCTGATAAACCGGCTGTCGTTGAAGGTAGTCCTCCGGAAGCGGCCATACCGACTGGTAGCCAGCCAAAATCTCTGCGGGAAGATCGGGATACCAGGCCAGCATTGCCAGATCGCACTCCCGGTCGCCCCAGTAACAGGCGGGGTCGAAGATCCACGGCCCGCTGCTGCTGCCTGCACAGTTGGCCGGCCACAAATCACCGTGAAGCAAGGAAGGCTGCGGATGATGCGATGCCAGAATGCTCTGCGCGCAGCGAGTGATTAGTTCGATGTCACCGTACTGAATCCCTTTCTCCGCCGCCAGCTGCAGCTGCCAGCCGATACGCTGTTCCGCAAAGAACAGTGACCAGCGGCGAAGCCAGCTGTTGGGCTGCGGTGAGGTGGTGATATTGTTATCGAAATCGAGGCCAAACTGCGGCTGCTCGCTCCACTGATGCAGACGCGCCAGCTGTTCGCCGAGCGTTCGGGCTGTAGAGGAATTTAACGGGCAGGGTTGGGTATATTCCAGCAGAAGGAAGCTGGCTTCACGAACGCTGCCGACGCCGTAGACCTTCGGCACGCGCACGGTTCCGCTGCGAGCCAGCAACTGAAGCTGATCGGCTTCCCAGGTGAACAAATCCAGCATCTCTCGCTGATTGCACTTAACGAACACCTGCTGCTCGCCATAATGCAGAAGCCAGGCAGGATGGACGTCCCCGCCCGGTAGCTCCGTACGGTGGGTGATTTCTCCGGGACCAAGCTGTTCATTCAACAAACGACTGATGGCTGACCACATAGGAAGCTCCTCTTTTGTACGCCGTGAACAGGGTTACCGTATCGCTTAAAGGATAACCAGTCTGCGCGTGAATGCACGTTAATCGTACATTTTTACAAAAACTTAGCTTTGATCCTGCTTATTAAATGATTCCAAAGTCCGGACTTCGACCTCCGGTTGTTTTCCCAGAACCAGTTCACCAATACTTTGTGCCTGCTCCCTGAGTTCTTCGAGAGACAGGGCACTGACGATACCGAAATTGTTGGTGCCCAGTTCATGCGGGTGCCCATCAGAGTCGTTGAGAGTGGTTGAAAACCCGGCATTTGCCATGGTGCTGTTAAGTTCAAGCAGATTAGCGAGCCCGGTTTCATGGTAGCGAAAGGTCACAACGTATTGGGTTACGGGAGAAGAAGTCATAGCTTACCTCGTTGTCTGAAAACTCATTTCATCATAGGACATGACCAGACCATGAAGGATGATCGGGTGATGGCTTGTGGAGAAATTTTATTAACATCCCCGGAGCGTATTAACATCCCCCTGTGCGTATTGACAGCGTCAGGGCAGGGTGCCGCACGTGTTGCAAATTTTGTTCGGTATTAATACCCGCACGAAGAGTGATTAACTGATGATTTTTTATTCACTTAACGCAGCCTGAATCAGCCAGGAAATGTGGAGTGCAGGATAACCTGTAATTAATATTTTGTTACATTACTGCTTTTTCTAAGTGCCGTTTCTGACCTGGCTAGAGATATTTCTTATTTACAGGCTGATGTTTTCCCGCCAAATACCCTCTATAATGCGCGCCGTTAATGAGATTGTTCTCATTCATAGAGTAGTTTCGTCATGATGCTTGTGAAAAAGAGTGATTTAACAAATTGTTACGTTTATTACCGTAAATTGCGTTGATCGTCCTTCAAAAGGCTTCAGACTTAATCTTTTCAAAACTGCCGTACGGGTCACATTAAATGAAAGCGCTTAGTAAACTGTCTGTCGTTCTGCTGCTCTCCGGGGGAGCACTGTGTCAACAAGCCCTGGCTGATAACAACGTATTTACGGTTATGGATGACCCGAGCACAGCCAAGAAACCATTTGAAGGGAATGCTGCTGCGGGCTATCTCGCTCAGAGCGGCAATACCAAAAGCTCATCGGCAACGGCAAATACCAATATGACCTGGTATCAGCCAAGCACCGCTTATAGCCTGTGGGGAAATGCGAGCAACACCTCCTCTAATGATGAGCGCTCTTCCGAAACCTACCAGGTGGGTGGACGTACACGTTATAACATGAACAGTGCAGACTACCTGTTCGGTCAGGCCAGCTGGCTCAGTGACCGTTTTAACGGCTACGACGGACGTTCCATTCTGGCCGCCGGTTATGGTCGCCAGCTGCTGAATGGTCCGGTGCACTCTCTGCGTGTGGAAGCCGGTCCTGGCGTGCGTTATGACGACTTCCATGAAGGCGGCCATGAAACTCAGGCCCTGGCCTATGGCGCATTCAGCTACCAGTGGCAGCTGACCGACAGCACCAAATTCATTCAGGGTGTGTCCGTGCTGGGTAGCGACGATACTACCGTCAACTCTGAAACCGGCCTGCAGGTAGCCATCAACGATCACTTCGCGCTGAAACTGGCTTACAACGTGACCTGGAACCAGAATCCACCAGAGTCCGCGCCGGAAAGAACCGACACCAAAACGTCGGTATTACTTTCCTACGCAATGTAATGCTCAACGGGCCGATAATTCGGCCCGTTATTCTTTTGGCACACAGTCAGATCTCTGGCGACACTTAATTCCCCTGCCGCAATTTAATCCCGCACCGTGCAATTACCCGACATGACGTGTAAGATACTACACCTTCAAAGGTTTCTCTGAATTTGAGTCGCTTTTGAGTCTGTGTACCAAACCGTGTACCAAACCGGCAAATGTGAGCGGGTTTTAAGTACTAAGGGTCTGGTTTATAAAGTAAAACCAATGTTTGTATGTAGCCTTGCGTATGGGTTACCACTGCAATTAAGGATGTTACATGCCAGTTATTACTCTTCCTGATGGAAGTAAGCGTTCGTTTGACCACGCGGTAAGCGTGATGGATATTGCCCTGGATATCGGTCCTGGCCTGGCGAAAGCCTGTATTGCCGGACGGGTAAATGGTGAACTGGTGGATGCGGTTGATCCGATCACCGAAGATGCCAATGTAGCCATCATCACCGCCAAAGATGAAGCCGGTCTGGAAATTATTCGCCACTCCTGTGCTCACCTGTTAGGTCATGCGATCAAGCAACTGTGGCCTGATACGAAAATGGCTATCGGTCCGGTGATCGACAACGGATTCTACTATGACGTAGACCTCGATCGTACCCTGACGCAGGAAGATATCGAACAGCTGGAAAAGCGTATGCACCAGCTGGCCGAAACGAATTATGACGTCGTCAAGAAGAAGGTCAGCTGGCAGGAAGCGCGTGACGCCTTTGCTGCACGTGGGGAAACCTACAAAATGACCATTCTTGATGAGAACATCAGCCATGACGATCGTCCTGGTCTGTATCATCACGAAGAATATGTCGATATGTGCCGTGGTCCGCACGTACCGAATATGCGTTTTTGCCATCACTTTAAGCTGCAGAAAATCTCCGGTGCCTACTGGCGCGGCGACAGCAATAATAAAATGCTGCAGCGTATCTACGGTACGGCATGGGCCGATAAGAAACAGCTCGCCGCGTATCTGCTGCGTCTGGAAGAAGCGGCAAAACGTGACCACCGCAAAATTGGCAAGCAGCTCGACCTGTATCATATGCAGGAAGAAGCACCGGGTATGGTGTTCTGGCACAACGACGGCTGGACTATCTTCCGCGAGCTGGAAGTGTTTGTGCGTACCAAGCTGAAAGAGTACGACTACCAGGAAGTGAAAGGTCCGTTCATGATGGACCGCGTGCTGTGGGAAAAAACCGGCCACTGGGAAAACTACAAAGAAGCCATGTTCACCACCTCTTCGGAGAACCGTGAATACTGCATTAAGCCAATGAACTGCCCGGGACACGTGCAGATTTTCAACCAGGGGCTGAAATCGTACCGCGATCTGCCGCTGCGTATGGCTGAATTTGGTAGCTGTCACCGTAATGAGCCGTCAGGCGCGCTGCATGGCCTGATGCGCGTACGTGGCTTTACTCAGGACGACGCCCATATCTTCTGTACGGAAGAGCAGGTGCGTGATGAGGTGAACAGCTGCATCAAGATGGTGTACGACATGTACAGCACCTTTGGTTTTGAAAAGATCGTGGTGAAACTCTCCACGCGTCCGGAAAAACGTATCGGTAGTGACGACCTGTGGGATCGCTCCGAGGCCGATCTGGCCGCCGCGCTGAAAGAGAACGAGATTCCGTTCGAATATCAGCCGGGTGAAGGCGCTTTCTACGGTCCTAAAATTGAATTTACCCTGCATGACTGCCTGGATCGTGCCTGGCAGTGCGGCACAGTACAGCTCGACTTCTCTCTGCCGGGCCGTCTGAATGCCTCTTATATAGGTGAAAGTAATGAACGTCAGGTGCCGGTAATGATTCACCGTGCAATCCTGGGGTCCATGGAGCGCTTTATCGGGATTTTGACCGAAGAATATGCCGGCTTCTTCCCGACCTGGCTTGCTCCGGTACAAGTTGTGGTAATGAATATTACCGATGGTCAGTCCGAATATGTTGCAGAATTGACTCGAAAATTGCAAAATGCGGGCATTCGTGCAAAAGCGGACTTGAGAAACGAGAAGATTGGCTTTAAAATTCGCGAACATACTTTACGTCGTGTCCCGTATATGTTGGTCTGTGGTGATAAAGAGGTGGAATCTGGCAAAGTGGCCGTTCGCACCCGCCGCGGTAAAGACCTGGGCAGCATGGACGTAAACGAAGTGATAGCGAAGCTGCAGAATGAAATTCGCAGCCGCAATCTTCATCAATTGGAGGAATAAAGTATTAAAGGCGGAAAACGAGTTCAACCGGCGCGTCCTAATCGAATTAACAGAGAAATTCGCGCCACTGAGGTTCGTCTGACAGGCGTCGATGGCGAACAGATTGGTATTGTCAGTCTGAATGAAGCTTTAGAAAAAGCTGAAGAAGCAGGCGTTGATCTCGTAGAGATCAGCCCTAACGCCGAGCCGCCCGTTTGCCGTATTATGGATTACGGCAAGTTCCTTTATGAAAAAAGCAAATCTTCTAAGGAACAGAAGAAAAAGCAAAAAGTTATCCAGGTTAAGGAAATTAAATTCCGTCCTGGTACCGATGATGGCGACTATCAGGTAAAACTACGCAACCTGATTCGCTTTCTGGAAGATGGCGATAAAGCTAAAATCACACTGCGGTTCCGTGGTCGTGAGATGGCGCACCAGCAGATCGGTATGGAAGTGCTTAACCGCGTCCGTAAAGACCTGTGTGAAGATATTGATCTGGCAATTGTCGAATCCTTCCCTACGAAGATCGAAGGTCGCCAGATGATTATGGTGCTCGCTCCCAAGAAGAAACAGTAGGCCCTAAAGTAATCTTGCCGTGCGTTTCGGCGTGCGGCGTGATTCGCCTGTCTGGTTCATTTTATTAACAATGCGAAGTGGATATTTTTTAAATGCCAAAGATTAAAACTGTACGTGGCGCGGCCAAGCGCTTCAAGAAGACCGCTTCTGGCGGCTTCAAGCGTAAACACGCTAACCTGCGTCATATTCTGACTAAAAAATCTACTAAGCGTAAACGT
Source organism: Erwinia sp. S43 (assembly GCF_016624745.1). Classification (NCBI taxonomy): domain Bacteria; kingdom Pseudomonadati; phylum Pseudomonadota; class Gammaproteobacteria; order Enterobacterales; family Erwiniaceae; genus Erwinia; species Erwinia sp. S43. Next base: position 38,710 of record NZ_JACVTX010000001.1, read on the forward strand.
CACCTGCGTCCGAAAGGTCTGGTGTCTAAAGGCGATCTGGGTCTGGTTATTGCCTGCCTGCCGTACGCATAAGTATTTTTTTTAAACTTTCAGAATATTAACAGGAGAGCTAAATGGCTCGTGTAAAACGTGGTGTAGTTGCTCGCGCACGTCACAAAAAAATCTTAAAACAAGCTAAAGGTTACTACGGAGCACGTTCACGTGTTTACCGCGTTGCCTTCCAGGCAGTTATCAAAGCTGGTCAGTATGCTTACCGCGACCGTCGTCAGCGTAAGCGTCAGTTCCGTCAGCTGTGGATCGCGCGTATCAACGCAGCAGCCCGCACTAACGGTATTTCTTACAGCCGCTTCATCAATGGCCTGAAAAAGGCTTCTATTGAGATCGACCGTAAGATCCTGGCTGACATCGCTGTATTCGACAAAGCAGTATTCTCTGCTCTGGTAGAAAAAGCGAAAGCAGCTCTGGCGTAAGCCAGATTTGAAGAGGGGAGCCTGTCTCCCCTTTTTTATTGCTTGTAACCTAAGCAAAAGATTGACTTTTTTGCCTCCGGGCATTTCAATAGAACGGTTTCCGCAAGCAACCAGGTAACATTAAGCATGAACGCTAATTTTCGTTTCTTTTTTTACTTTAGCACCTGATTCTCGGGGGCTTTTGCGCAAAGAAAAGAAACGAAAAATCGCGCTAAAAGCCTCCCCCGTGGAGGCTTTTTTCGTTTCTGCACTGAATACATAACGATGTTATCGTAAAGTCTAAAAACAGACCGGCCACGGTGGCTGGAAGAAGAGGAAAGCATGTCACATCTCGCAGATCTGGTGGCGCAAGCGAAAGCCGCCATCAATGATGCTCAGGATGTCGCCGCGTTAGATAACGTTCGCGTCGAATACCTGGGGAAAAAAGGGCTTCTTACCCTGCAGATGACTACCCTGCGTGAACTGCCAGCGGAAGATCGCCCGGCAGCCGGTGCGGTAATCAATGAAGCTAAACAGCAGGTGCAGGATGCGCTTAATGCGCAAAAGAACGTGCTGGAATCTGCGGAGATGAACGCCCGTCTGGCCCAGGAAACTATTGATGTGTCCTTGCCAGGTCGTCGCATTGAAAATGGCGGTCTGCATCCGGTTACTCGTACCATCGATCGTATTGAAACCTTCTTCGGCGAACTGGGCTTCTCGGTAGAAACCGGACCGGAGATCGAAGACGACTATCATAACTTTGATGCGCTGAATATTCCTGGCCATCACCCAGCGCGCGCGGACCACGATACATTCTGGTTTGATGCCAAGCGCCTGCTGCGTACTCAGACTTCCGGCGTGCAGATCCGCACCATGGAAACCCAGCAGCCGCCGATTCGCGTCATTGTTCCGGGCCGCGTTTATCGTAATGACTACGATCAGACCCACACCCCAATGTTCCATCAGATGGAAGGCCTGATCGTTGATAAAAACATCAGCTTCACCAATCTGAAAGGCACGCTGCACGACTTCCTGAATAATTTCTTCGAAGCCGATCTGCAGGTTCGTTTCCGTCCTTCCTACTTCCCGTTCACTGAGCCTTCGGCGGAAGTGGATGTGATGGGTAAAAACGGCAAATGGCTGGAAGTGCTTGGCTGCGGCATGGTGCACCCGAACGTATTGCGTAATGTCGGCATCGATCCGGAAGTGTATTCCGGCTTTGCCTTCGGTATGGGTATGGAGCGTCTGACCATGCTGCGCTATGGCGTTAACGATCTGCGCGCCTTCTTCGAAAATGATTTACGTTTCCTCAAACAGTTTAAATAAGGGCGGGTAAAACCAATGAAATTCAGTGAACTCTGGTTACGTGAATGGGTCAATCCGGCCATTGACGGTGAAGCCCTGTCCGATCAAATTACCATGGCCGGTCTGGAAGTTGACGGTGTCGATGCTGTTGCCGGTGCTTTCAATGGCGTGGTGGTGGGTGAGGTGGTTGAATGCGGCCAGCACCCTAACGCGGATAAACTGCGCGTCACCAAAATCAACGTAGGCGGCGATCGCCTGCTGGATATCGTCTGCGGTGCGCCAAACTGCCGCCAGGGCCTGAAAGTGGCCGTTGCCACCGTCGGTGCCGTACTGCCAGGCGATTTCAAAATCAAGGCTGCCAAACTGCGCGGCGAGCCGTCTGAAGGGATGCTGTGTTCCTTCTCAGAACTGGGTATTTCCGACGATCACCAGGGCATCATTGAACTGCCGCTGGATGCGCCCGTCGGTACCGATATCCGCGAATACCTCAAGTTGGACGATAGCACCATTGAGATCAGCGTGACGCCAAACCGCGCCGACTGCCTGGGCATTATCGGCGTAGCGCGCGACGTGGCGGTGCTGAACAAACTGCCGCTGGCTGAGCCGGAAATTTTACCGGTAGCGGCAACGCTGGCCGATACCTTCCCGATTAGCGTGTCTGCGCCGGAAGCCTGCCCGCGCTATGTGGGCCGTGTCGTTAAAGGCGTTAATGTCAAAGCAGCCACCCCGCTGTGGATGAAAGAGAAGCTGCGTCGCTGCGGCATCCGTTCTATCGATCCGGTAGTGGATATCACCAACTTTGTGCTGCTGGAGCTCGGTCAGCCGATGCACGCCTTCGATCTGGATCGCATCAATGGTGAAATCATTGTGCGTCTGGCAGAACAGGGCGAAAAACTGACTCTGCTTGACGGTAGCGAAGCCACGCTGAACAGCGATACGCTGGTGATTGCCGATGCCAAACAGGCGCTGGCGATGGCCGGTATCTTTGGTGGCGATCACTCAGGCGTTAACGAAGAGACGCAGAATGTGCTGCTGGAATCCGCTTTCTTCAGCCCGCTGTCAATTACCGGCCGCGCGCGCCGTCACGGCCTGCACACCGATGCGTCTCACCGCTACGAGCGCGGCGTTGACCCTGCGCTGCAGTACAAAGCCATTGAACGCGCTACGCGCCTGCTGCTGGATATCTGCGGTGGTGAAGCCGGTCCTCTGATCGATGTCACCAGTGAACAGCACCTGCCGAAACGCGCCACTATCACCCTGCGTCGTGAGAAGCTGGATCGCCTGATTGGCCATGTGATTTCCGATGCGGACGTTACCGATTTCCTGACCCGTCTGGGCTGCGAAGTGACCGTCGGTAACGGCGAGTGGCAGGCGAAGGCACCGAGCTGGCGTTTCGATATGGAGATTGAAGAAGATCTCGTTGAAGAAGTCGCCCGCATTTACGGCTACAACAATATTCCACACGTTCCGGTCCAGGCATCTCTGGAGATGACCAAACACCGCGAAGCGGATCTGTCTCTGAAACGCGTTAAATCTCTGCTGGTCGATAAAGGCTATCAGGAAGCGATTACCTACAGCTTCGTTGACCCGAAAATTCAGGCGCTGCTGCATCCGGGTGAAGAGAGCCTGCTGTTGCCGAGCCCGATTTCCGTAGAAATGTCGGCGATGCGTCTGTCATTATGGAGCGGACTGCTCGGAGCTGTGGTGTATAACCAGAATCGCCAGCAGTCTCGTGTGCGTCTGTTCGAAAGTGGCCTGCGCTTTGTTCCTGATACACAGGCAAACCTGGGTATCCGTCAGGAGGTTATGCTGGCTGGCGTGATCACCGGTAATCGTAATGAAGAGCATTGGGATCTGGCGCGTCAGGCCGTTGACTTCTATGATTTGAAAGGTGATTTAGAGTCTCTGCTGGAATTAACTGGCAAGCTCGATGAGATCCAGTTCGTAGCAGAAGCTAATCCGGCGTTGCATCCGGGGCAGAGCGCAGCAATTTATTTACGCGGCGAAGCCATCGGATTCATCGGTGTGGTACACCCGGAACTTGAGCGAAAACTGGATCTTAACGGTCGTACGGTGGTGTTCGAACTGCTGTGGGATAAGGTCGCAGACCGCGTCCTGCCTGATGTCAGCGGTATTTCGCGCTTCCCGGCAAACCGCCGTGATATTGCCGTTGTAGTGGCAGAAAACGTCCCTGCAGCAGATATCATCACAGAGTGTAAGAAAGTTGGCGTAAATCAGGTAGTTGGCGTAAACTTGTTTGACGTGTACCGTGGTAAGGGCGTAGATGATGGTTTTAAGAGCCTCGCTATCAGCCTGATTTTGCAAGATACCAGCCGGACACTCGAAGAAGAGGAGATTGCCGCTACCGTTGCAAGATGTGTAGAGGCACTGAAAGAGCGATTCCAAGCATCCTTGAGGGATTGAACCTATGGCGCTTACAAAAGCTGAAATGTCTGAATATCTGTTTGAGAAGCTTGGGCTTAGCAAACGGGATGCCAAAGAGCTGGTAGAACTGTTTTTTGAAGAAGTGCGTCGTGCTTTGGAGAACGGTGAGCAGGTTAAGCTGTCAGGATTTGGCAACTTCGACCTTCGCGACAAGAATCAACGTCCGGGACGTAACCCAAAAACCGGGGAAGACATCCCGATTACGGCCCGTCGGGTAGTGACTTTCCGCCCTGGTCAGAAGTTGAAGAGCCGGGTAGAAAACGCTTCACCGAAAGAAGACTGATATTCGCAATTCAAAAAGGCCGCGCAAGCGGCCTTTTTCATGTCATTGACCCGTCCTGAATAGCGTTGACACGTTTCCGACTTAAATACGGAGAACGTGATGATGACTGAGTTCAAACGCACCCAACGTGATTATCCTCTATCCTTTAAAATAGCCGTTGTTGAGCAGGTCGAAAAAGGCGAGATGACCTATAAACAGGCCCAACAGCGATATGGCATTCAGGGGCGCTCCACCGTGCTTGTCTGGCTGCGTAAATATGGCCGGCTCGACTGGCGTCCCGGACTTCCTGACCTGGCGAAGAGGAAACTGCCTGTGGCTCAGACAAATATCCCGCTTACACCCGAACAAAGAATCAAGGAACTTGAAGAGCAGCTTGCGCTGGCTAACCAGAAAGCTGAATTTTTTGAGTCTGTTATTAATGTCCTGAAAAATGATTACGGGGTGAGTGTCGTAAAGAAGCGGCCCGGCAAGTCCTCGCGCAAGGTCGGACCTCAAAAGTAACCGTTACGCGGGCATGCCAGTTTCTGGGGCACAGCAGACAGGCCTGGTATCAGTACAACGCAAGATACAATAAACGACAGCAACATAATGCACAGATTATTGATTTTGTTGCCCGTATCCGGTGCCGTCAACCACGTATCGGTACGCGTAAACTGCACTACCTTCTGAACAGTCAGTCAGATAACAAGTTGAATATTGGGCGTGACCGTCTTTTTAGCCTGCTGGGTGAACACAGGCTTCTGGTTCCTGTAAAACGGGCTTATCACAAAACCACCAACAGCCATCATCGCTTTTACCGGCATCCCAATCTGCTGAAACCCGGCCCCGGACAGGTAACAGCCCTCGAGCCAGAACAGGTCTGGGTCGCCGATATTACTTACCTTCCGCTACGCAGCGGCGTGGCCTATCTGAGTCTGGTCACGGATGCCTGTTCCAGAAAAATTATGGGTTACCATGTGGGGGAAAATCTGCAGACTGACAATGTGATAAAAGCGTTCAGAGAAGCGCTGCGGAGGAGAAAAACGGCAGGTCCCCTGATACATTATTCAGACAGAGGGCAACAATACTGTTCAGCGCTTTACCAGTCGGTTCATGAGAGAAACGGGATAACCTGTTCAATGACAGATGGTTATGACTGCTATCAGAATGCGCTGGCTGAGCGAATAAACGGAATCCTGAAAAATGAGTTTTTACTCACACGCCCGGCAGATCTGGCGCAGGCGAGGAAGATGGTAAAAGAATCGGTGGCAATCTATAACCACGAGCGGCCGCATCTGGCCCTGAAATACAAAACGCCCGATGAGGTTCATCGGGCGTTTTACAGGCAGAACGTTGTCAACCTAAATCAGGACTAGTCACATTTATGTTATTCAATCTCTTGATAGATGGCATAAACACCCGTCGCAGAAAAATCCCCATGGGCGCAGTAAATGGCCTTCTTTTGTTCCATAAGAATAAATTTTCTGACTTTTTTCGTGTAGTAAATGGTGAAGATAAAACCCAGGAGAAGCCACAAAATGACCGCTAAGGTAAACGGAATCATTGACGTGACGAAGAGCTTTTCCTTGTTAAATTTAGCGATCGCATTTTCCAGATGAGACTGGCCCTCGGCTGTTGTCAGCAGCGTGCATAAGTCCTGTCGGTTCCTGGCGCTGATTACCCCCTGGCTTTCTGTTGCGGATAACGTGTTCTGCCGGCACTCCTCCACCGTTACAGACCAGCTGGAAGGCAGGAACGTCGTGGCTTCCGACGCTTTTTTTTCGGATATGTAGAAGGGTTTTCCGGATTCTTTCCAGATCAACAGCGTTGAGTCTGGTGGGGTTCTCAATGTCTGAATCAGAGCGGGAATCAGAAACCAGGACGCCAGCAACAAAATAATGAAAAAAACAAACGTAATGACTTTCTCAGGTTTGCCGATCGCGGGTAGCTTCTTTAATGGAATTGAGATGATAAAGAAATTCAGCATGAATGCCGGGACGCCACCCTTTTTCAAAATCTCACTGTGTCCTTTTTTATAGGTGAAAATTCTGTTGGCAATTTTAATCGCTGGTTTGATGAGCAAGGCCAGAATGGTGATTAACGCAACCGTCGTTCCTAACGGGGCATTGGTGAATTCAGCGTTGACCATATTAAGTGAGGGGGTGATATTCTGCATTTCTGCACCTTAATCTGCTGTTCTGTAAGCCAATTATTATCACCTCTGATGGCGTTGATAAAGTCCAGGAAAATAACTACCAGGGGTCGATTCCCCGATTTATCACTGTAACTTCTGCTGCCAAACGGCGCGAATACGGGGGTTGATAGCACGGTTACAGAGTGAATAACACATCCGCCGCTTTCAGAGGACGCTTCCATTTTTCAGATTTCCCTCTAAAATTAACTCTCTGTTTTCACTCCAAAACGTCGCTTATGACCCTGCTTAACCAACAGATTACGCGTGCAAAACGGCGGTCAGGAATATGGCTGAGCGCGCTGGCGATGTTTTGCCTGGTCCTGGTCCTGCTCAGCCTGTGTGTTGGCGATCGCTGGGTGCCACCGACGCGCTGGTTAACGGCTGATGCCGAACTGTTCGTCTGGCAGCTGCGCCTGCCGCGCACTCTGGCGGTATTGCTGGTAGGGGCTTCGCTGGCAGTCGCGGGCGCGACGATGCAGGCGCTGTTTAACAATCCGTTGTCGGAACCTGGCCTGCTGGGTGTCTCCGCCGGAGCGGGCGTCGGTCTGGTGCTGGCGGTATTTGCAGGGAACGGCGACCCGTGGGTGATGAGCGTCAGTGCTATTGCCGGTGCGCTGTTTATCACACTGTTGCTGCTGCGTTTTGCCCGCTGGCATCTTTCCGGCAGCCGCCTGCTGCTGGCCGGGGTGGCTCTGGGGATCGTTTGTAGCGCGATCATGACCTGGGCGGTCTATTTCAGCAGCAGCCTCGATCTGCGTCAGCTAATGTACTGGATGATGGGCGGTTTCGGTGGTATCGGCTGGAACGAACGTTGGCTGATGCTGGCGCTGCTGCCGGTGTTACTCTGGCTGACGACTCGCTCAACGGCCCTGAATCTGCTGGCGCTGGGTGAAACGTCAGCCCGTCAGCTGGGGCTGCCGTTGGTTCTGTGGCGCAATCTTTTGGTGCTGGCGATTGGCTGGCTGGTGGGCGTCAGCGTTGCGCTGGCCGGAGCGATAGGCTTTATTGGCCTGGTGATCCCGCATATTTTGCGCCTGAACGGTCTTAGCGATCATCGGACGCTTTTACCCGGCTGTGCTCTTGCCGGCGCGGGTGTGCTTTTGGCCGCTGATATTATTGCCCGCGTGGCGCTGAATTCCGCCGAACTTCCGGTGGGCGTGGTGACCGCCACGCTGGGTGCACCGATCTTTATCTGGTTATTATTGAGCAACCGTTAGCCGCTAAAACGGCTATCCATCCACGTTAAACAGGAAAATTCAATGAGCATTTATGCAACAGAGCTGACTACGCTGGACGGTGAGAAAACCACGCTGGCACAGTGGCAGGGGGATGTCCTGCTGGTGGTGAATGTCGCCTCAAAATGCGGCCTGACGCCGCAGTATTCTCAGTTAGAAAATCTGCAAAAGGCCTGGCACGATAAAGGCCTGACGGTGCTGGGTTTTCCCTGCAACGCATTTCTTGAGCAGGAACCGGGTACTGAAGCGGAAATAAAAACGTTCTGCAGCACCACCTACGGCGTCACCTTCCCGATGTTTAGCAAAATCGAGGTAAACGGGCCGGAGCGCCATCCGCTCTATGCTCAACTGGTTGCCGCGCAGCCGCAGGCGCTGGCCCCGCAGGGGAGCGGCTTCCTTGAACGCATGACCAGTAAAGGCCGCGCGCCGAAGCAGCCGGGCGATATCTTGTGGAATTTTGAAAAATTCCTTATTGGTCGCGACGGTCGCGTCCTGCAGCGCTTCTCACCGGATATGGAGCCGGAAGATGAAGTCGTAGTCAGCGCAATTAAACAGGCGCTGGAAGGATAAGTGCTGCTGGATATTCGCCAGGCCGCCGTTGACCAGCGTCTGTTTCCCTTTAGCGCCGAGGTCGACAGCGGCCAGCTGATCCATCTGGTGGGGCCAAACGGCGCGGGGAAAAGCTCGCTGTTAGCCTCGCTGGCCGGCCTGCTTGACGTAAAGGGAGATATTCTGCTCAATGATGAGCCGCTGGTGGCATGGGCAGCGCCGCGGCTTGCCAGGCATCGCGCTTATTTGCCGCAGCAACAGCGGCCTTCAGAGCAGATGCCTGTCTGGCACTATCTGTTAATGCACGATGTACAGCAGACTTCGGCCAGCGAGCAGCAGCTGATGTATTTTACCGATGCGCTACAGATCAGCGATAAGCTGCATCGCCCGCTGGGCCAGCTTTCCGGCGGTGAATGGCAGCGGGTCCGGCTTGCTGCCGTCTTTTCGCAGGTCAGCCAGCCGCAGGGGCAGCTTCTGCTGTTAGATGAACCGATGACCGGGCTGGATATTGGTCAGCAGGCGGTGTTTGATCGCCTGCTTCCTGAGCTGCTTGAACGAGGCGTGACGGTTGTCATGAGCAGCCACGATCTGAATCACACGCTGCGACATGCCGATATCGTGTGGCTGATGCGAGCTGGGCAGCCTGCGCTACAGGGCAACCCGCAGCAAATCCTGACGCCTGAGCACCTGTCTGCGCTGTATCAGGTGCCTTTCCGCCAGCTGCAGGTAGAAGGGCGCTCTTTTCTGACCACGTTCGCGTAACCGGCCGCTAACGCTGTCAGCGCGGCGAGTTTGCCGCTAAAGTTAATATTCCGACTCCAGAGGATGGTGTGCTATGCGTTACTGGTTTGTGCTCATGATCGTGATTCTTGCCGGCTGCAGCAGCCATGCCCCTCCGCCAAAAACGCAGCTTGCCGACCGGATAATGGTGATTGCGCAGCTCGACGATCAGCTTTCTCAGTGGCACGGAACCCCTTACCGCTACGGTGGCATGAGCCGAGGTGGCGTTGACTGCTCGGGTTTTGTTTATCTGACCTTCCGCGATCGCTTTGATTTGCAGCTGCCGCGCACCACCTCCGCGCAAACTGATATTGGCACACGCATCAGCAAGGATGATCTGCTGCCCGGCGATCTGGTGTTCTTTAAAACCGGCAGCGGCGAAAACGGCCTGCATGTGGGCATTTATGACACCGACAATCAGTTTATCCACGCCTCGACCAGCCAGGGGGTGATGCGATCCTCACTGGATAATGTTTACTGGCGCAAAGTGTTCTGGCAGGCGCGACGGATTTAAACGGACGAACGCAGCGTTGACCGCTTTTGTCAGGCCTGTTTATCCGATGATGCGGGAAGAAAGCAGAATAACCCTTCACAGTCTCCGTGTTTTATCCACGCTCCGCGATTTACACTAGGTCCGGCACCTGCCTTCGGGGATGTTCCCGCGGGCACTGATGGAGACAGCATGCAATTTAATAATACCTGGTTCCAGGAACTGAGCGGCTGCTACAGCGCCGTATCGCCCACACCGTTAGCGAATCCGCGCCTGCTGTATCGTAACGCAGCGCTGGCGCGTGAACTGGGGCTGGGCGACGAGCTGTTCAACGCGGAGAACGTTGGGCTGTGGAGCGGCGACCGCCTGGCGGATGGCATGCAGCCACTGGCGCAGGTCTACAGCGGACATCAGTTCGGCGTCTGGGCCGGACAGCTCGGTGACGGGCGCGGACTGCTCCTGGGTGAGCAGCAACTGGCCGACGGGCGTAAAGTTGACTGGCACCTGAAGGGAGCGGGGCTTACGCCTTATTCGCGGATGGGGGACGGGCGTGCGGTTCTGCGCTCCACGCTGCGCGAGTTTTTGGCCTCAGAAGCGATGCACGCGCTGGGCATCCCGACTACCCGGGCGCTGACTATTGTTGCCAGCGACGAACCCGTTTACCGCGAAACAACCGAACGCGGTGCGATGCTGCTGCGCGTGGCGGAGAGTCACCTGCGCTTTGGCCACTTTGAGCATTTTTACTACAGCGGCAATCAGCAAAAAGTCAACGAGCTGGCCGACTACGCCATTCGTCATCACTGGCCGCATCTGCAACAGGAAGCGGATAAATACCTGCTGTGGTTCAGCGACGTGGTGAAGCGCACCGCGCGGCTGATCGCCAGCTGGCAGAGCGTAGGGTTTGCCCACGGCGTAATGAATACCGATAACATGTCGATTCTCGGCCTGACGCTGGACTACGGCCCTTATGGTTTTCTGGATGACTACCAGCCGGAATTTATCTGCAACCATACCGACCATCAGGGGCGCTACAGCTTTGAGAATCAGCCAATGATTGGGCTGTGGAACCTGAACCGCCTTGCGCATTCGCTCTCTGGCCTGATGACTACCGAGCAGCTTAAGCAGGCGCTGGTGAACTACGAACCGGAGCTGATGCGAGTCTGGGGCGAAAAAATGCGGGCGAAACTGGGGCTGATGACCGCCGACAGGCACGATAACGATATTCTTACCGGGCTGCTGTCGTTAATGACGCGTGAGGGAAGTGATTATACCCGTACCTTCCGGTTACTTAGCGACAGCGAGCAGCAGCAGTCCCGTTCACCGCTGCGCGATGAGTTTATCGATCGCGATGCGTTTGACGGCTGGTATAACGTCTGGCGTCAGCGGGTCTTGCAGGAAGAGCGTAGCGATGAGGATCGCCAGCGGGCTATGAAACAGGCTAATCCGGCGGTAGTGCTGCGTAACTATCTGGCTCAGCAGGTCATTGAGAAGGCGGAACAGGACGACACCAGCGCACTGGCAAGACTGCACCAGGCGCTGTCACATCCGTTTGAAGACATCGAAGAGTTCGGCGATCTGGCACGTCGACCGCCGGACTGGGGTAAGAAAATCGAGGTCAGCTGCTCCAGCTAGCGGCGCAGAGCCACCTGTGGCACCCCTTCGATCTGATGCGGGTGCACCATCACGTCGGCGTGATACCAGCGCGTCAGCGTCTCTTCATCCAGCACGTCGGCCGGCGAGCCTTCGGCTACCAGTTTCCCCTGCGCCAGCAGTATCACACGGTCCGACCACAGCGACGCAAGATTCAGATCGTGCAGCACGCAGCAGACGCTGAGCGGATGCTGTTGGGTCAGCTGCGACAGCAGGCGCAGCAGGTGCTGCTGGTGATAGAGATCCAGCGCCGAGGTGGGTTCATCAAGGAACAGCCAGCCGCGCGGCCCGTCCTGCTGCCACAGCTGCGCCAGCGCGCGGGCCAGCTGTACCCGTTGCTGTTCACCGCCGGAAAGCTGCAGGAAGTCGCGATTAGCCAGATTCACACAGCCGGTCAGCGCCATCACTTCCTGAACGATCGCTTTTTGCGGTTGTCCAGGCCAGGGCGCGCGGCCCATCGCCACCACATCGGCTACGCTGAGCGGGAAGCTCATATTGCTTTGCTGACGCATTACCGCCCGCTGCTGCGATAATTTTGCCGGTGACCAGGCCGCCAGCGGCTTGCCGTTAAGCGTGCACTGCCCGCGTTGTGGCGTGTAGAAACCGGTCAGCAGACGCAACAGTGTCGATTTACCGGCCCCGTTTGGCCCAATCAGCGATACCAGCTCACCGGGACGCAGAGTGAGGGAGATATCTTCAAGCAACCAGCGCTGGCCCGGGTTATAGCCCAGCCCGCTGGCCGTTAATGACTCATCCATTCATACCTCCACGGCGGCGCAGGATCAGCCACAGGAACCACGGACCGCCTATCAGGCTGGTGAGCAAACCAACGGGCATTTCTGCAGGAGCCACCAGCGTGCGAGCCAGCGTGTCCGAAATCAGCAGCAGGATGGCACCGCTGAGCAGCGAAGAGGGCAGTAGCCAGCGATGATCGCCGCCGAGCCAGAAGCGCATCAGATGCGGCACGACCAGGCCGATAAAGCCGATAATACCGCTGACCGATACCGCAGCGGCGACCAGCAGCGCGCTGAGCACCAGCAGATAGCGCTGGGTGCGCGGCACGTCGACGCCGAGATAGTGCGCTTCTTCCTCGCCCAGCTGTAGCAGATTCAGACGCCCGGCAAGACGCTGAACCAGCACCATCGCCGGTAACACCACCGAGGCGCAAACCAGTACGGTTGGCCACTGCGCGGAACCCAGACTGCCCATGCCCCACAGCGATAGCTGGCGCAGCTGCTGGTCGGTGCTGACCCACGACAGCACGCCCACGGCCGCTGCACAGAGGGCGTTGATCGCAATCCCCACCAGCAGCAGGCGGCTCAGTCCGCTAAAACCCTGGCGGCTGAGCAGGAAAATCAGCACCGTTACCGCAATGCTGCCGATAAACGCCGCAAACAGCGGTACATACAGCGCGAAAATTCCCGGCAGCGAAACAGACATAACGATGGAGAACGCCACCGCCAGCGCCGCACCGCTGCTGATCCCCAGCAGGCCAGGATCGGCCAGTGGGTTACGGAACAGACCCTGCATGACGCAGCCGGAGAGCGCCAGAGCACCGCCAACGATGACCGCCAGCAGTACGCGGGGCAGGCGAATAGTAAACCAGATTTGCCACAGGCTGCTGTCCGTTCCGGCGTGCCACAGCATCGGCAGCGATAGCTTCATCGCCCCGATATTGGCTGCGCTGACGGCGAGCGTCAGCAGCAGCAGCAGTAAAATGCCCAGCCAGCGTAAGGCGCGTGCTGACATCACTTAATGGTTTCCGCGGTCTGGCGCAGCTTCAGAATAGCCGCAGGAGTATCGATACCGAAGCCCAGCAGCGCCATGTCATCGACCACCAGCAGCTGCTTGTTTTTCGCCGCCGGAGTCAATGCCAGACCCGGCAGTTTCCACAGGTTTGCTTCACCGCCGACGGTTTTCAGGCCATCGGTGGTGATCACAATCAGCTGTGGCGCACTGGCAACCACGCCTTCCTGCGACAGTGCCTGATAACGGTTTACCGAAGCCATGGCGTTTTGCAGACCTGCCGCCTGGATAGCGCTGTCGGCAGACGTGCCGCTGCCCGCAGCCATAGTGCCCATGCCCTGGTGGGCGAGGATAAACAGCACCTTCACCGGCAGCTGAGTTTTAGGAATGCTGGCCAGCTCGCTGGAGATCTTCGCCTGAAGCGCTTTGCCTTCCTGCTCGCGATGCAGGGCGACGGCAACAGTTTCAATTTTCTGATTGATCGCAGAGACGTCGGTCTTACCGGTGACATCGACCACTTTCACGCCGTTTTTCGCCACCTGTTCCAGCGCAAGCGCCGGTTTAGCCAGCTCAGTGGTCAGCACCAGCGTCGGTTTCAGCGCGAGAATGCCTTCAGGGTTCAGCATACGCATATAGCCAACGTCGGGCAGTTTCTTCACTTCTTCCGGGTGCAGACTGGTGGTGTCACGTGCGACGAGGTCTTTCTGTCCGTTAAGGGCATAGATGATCTGCGTTACATCACCACCGATGCTGACGATGCGCTCAGCGGCCAGGGTTGAAAACGACAGCGGTAAAACGCAAAGCGCGGCTAACCATGATTTCATGCTGAAACTTCCTCGCTGCTGAGGGTTGCTAACTGTTCGCGCCACTGGCTCTGTTCCGGTTGACCTTCGCTACGCTGACCGTAAAGCTGGGCGATCTGCGTGCCGTCAGCGGCGAAAAGCTCAAGGCTGGTAACAATGCCGTCGGCGGTCGGTTTACGGGTGATCCAGGTTTCGGCAATTTCCAGCTCCTGCAGGTGCAGAGTGAACGCCGGGTTAAAGATATTCAGCCAGTTGTGCATCGGCATCAGTTTCTCAATCACGCCGGTGAAAATCTGGGTGCAGGCGCGGTTGCTGACGAAAATCATGATTTCGTTACCGTCGCGCTTAACGGTTTCCAGCAGCGTCGCCAGTGACGTATTGCTGACGCGGGTCGCCAGATCGTCGGCAACGGCGCGGAAAGCCTGCTGGCGGGAGACGTTATGGCGCTTCAGCAGACGGAAGAACTGGTGCACGTCGGTCATTGCGCGCCACTCGCTTTCCAGCACTGCGGCATCCACGCTGTCAGCAAAGCTGGCAGGTTCTGCGGCGGCTACGCTGAATTCAGCGGCCGGTTCGGCTTTGAATTCTTCCAGCACGGCCTGCCAGGCATCCATATCGGTTTTATCGGTCGCGTAGACTTTCAGCACCGCATCGCCCTGGCGATCGAAGAACTGAATGCTCTGGCGTTCGCCGTGGCCGGTCATTTCCTGCAGATGGAACACGCTGGCCCACTGATTCACAAACACGCGCAGATCCAGGGCGCGCGGATTCAATACGATCCCGGCATGTTCATTGATATGGATATTGTTAAACGTACCCAGCTGTTCATGAACTGCATATTCGTTGCGGGTAATACATTTAGTTTCACCCACTTTTTCCAGCGCGTGCAGCAGTTCGCGCATTGCAGGGCGCAGTGGAGCAGCCTGATGGCCAACGCGTGCAGCGGTCAACTCGGCTTCGCTGATCCCCATCAGCGCAGCAATATCGCGGGCATATTTTTTCGGATGCTCTTCTTTTAATTCGGTGTAACGTTGGTATTGCGCTGTCATTGCTGCTCCTCACAAAGTTCATCCACTGACAATCGTCAGTGACAATCATTACCACTGATGGCTCGTAAATTCATGGCTGCCGATCGCATACTCGGGAGCGATCACACAGAATAGCCGTTGATAGAAAAAGGATATTCATTATCAGAATGATAATCATTATCAGGGAAAGGTGGCGGTAATCAAGCAGAAATTCAGCTTATTGACGAGGGAGAGCATAGAAGTTGAAAGACTGGCCATAAAATGGCCAGCCAGAAGATTAAAAACGACTGTCGATAGCGTCAGCCAGCTGCGCCAGAACGGCGGCGCTGTCATCCCACCCGAGGCAGGGATCGGTGATGGACTGGCCCCAGGTCAGCGGCGTATCCGGCAGAACTTTTTGCGCGCCTTCCTGCAGGAAACTTTCAATCATCACCCCGGCAATCGCCGTTGAGCCGTTGCGGATCTGCCCGGCGATGGAGGCTGCAACGTCTTTCTGTCGACGGTGCTGTTTCAGGCAGTTACCGTGACTGAAGTCGATCACCATCTGCGTCGGCAGGCGATGTTCGGTAAGTGCCGCGGCGGCTTCAGCAATGTCCTGCGCATGGTAGTTAGGCTGCTTGCCGCCGCGCATAATGATATGGCCGGAAGGATTTCCGCTGGTCTGGTAGATCGTCATCTGCCCCTGTTTGTCAGGAGAGAGGAACATGTGACTGACGCGGGCCGCACGGATAGCATCCACGGCGATACGGATGTTGCCGTCGGTGCCGTTTTTGAAGCCGACCGGGCAGGAGAGCGCAGAGGCCATTTCACGATGAATCTGACTTTCAGTGGTGCGCGCGCCGATAGCGCCCCAGCTAATCAGATCGGCAATAAACTGCCCGATCACCATATCGAGAAATTCAGTGGCGGTGGGCATGCCCAGTGCATTGATATCCAGCAGCAGCTTGCGCGCCACTTCCAGCCCGTGGTTAACGCGGAAACTGCCGTCCAGATCCGGGTCTGAAATCAGTCCTTTCCAGCCCACCACCGTGCGCGGCTTTTCAAAATAGGCCCGCATCACGATTTCCAGCCGGGACTGATACTTATCGCGCAGTTCGTTGAGGCGTGAGGCGTACTCCAGTGCTGCAGCGGGATCGTGCAGCGAGCAGGGACCGATGACCACCAGCAGACGCTTATCCTCGCCCGAAAGAATACGGGCAATACGCTGGCGTGAGGTCATCACATTTTCGGCTATGGCGGCGGTAATAGGCTGTCTGGCAAGCAGTTCGGCAGGCGTTATCAGGCTGTCGATGCGCGCGGTCCGCAGTTCATCTGTTTTATTCATGGTCTTCTCTAAATTTTTGTCTTCGCAACGGCAGGAATACCGGGAAGTAATGGCGATCACCTTAAAGCAAACGGCGATGATTTCAACCATCGCCGAAGGATAAATGCCATAAAAAAACCGCAGACCCGCCTGTTCGCCGGGCGTCAGTACATGCGTCGCGCCAGTCCCATGATATCGAGGATCTTGGTAGCGATTTCTTCTACCGAATAGTTGGTACTGTTGAGATAGCGGATCTGATTGGTGCGGAACAGCGCTTCAACTTCACCTACCTCCAGTCGGCACTGGCGCATTGAGGCATAACGCGTATTCACCGCGCGCTCCTGGCGAATCGCCGCCAGACGTTCCGGGTCGATGGTCAGGCCAAACAGCTTGTTCTGGAACGGCTTCAGCGCAGGCGGCAGCTTCAGGTTATCCATATCGTCGGCGATAAACGGGTAGTTCGCCGCTTTGATGCCAAACTGCATCGCCAGATAGAGGCTGGTAGGGGTTTTACCGCAGCGCGATACACCCAGGAGTATCACCTGCGCTTCCTCCAGCCCGCGCAGAGAAATACCGTCATCGTGGGCCAGTGTGTAGTCAATGGCGGCAATGCGGGCGTCGTATTTGCCCAGGTTGCTGGCGGTCAGTCCGTGGGTTCGGTTAGCGACCGGCGCAGGCGCAACGCCCAGCTCCTGCTGGAGCGGTGCCACCAGCGACTGAACGATGTCCTGGCAGAATCCGTCACTTTGTAAAATGATCTCGCGTATTTCCGGCGTAACGATAGAGATAAACACCAGCGGGCGAATACCGCTGTGCTGATAAATGGTGTTGATTTGCGCTTTCACCGCCTGTGCCCGCTGCACGTTCTCCACGAAGGGCAGCGTCACGCTGTTGGTTTCCACCGGGAACTGGGAAAGTACGGCATGACCCAGCACCTCGGCGGTTATTGCCGTACCATCTGAAATATAGAAAACACTGCGTTCGGCATTCACGTCCATTTTATCTCCAGAATGAGCTATGCGGGCAGACTAAATTATTTCCGATACGGAAAGCAAACTGTGATTTCATCGACAAAACAAAATGAAAAATCCAAATAAAAGATGATTTGAAATTTTTATTCTTATAAACTTTGCATTATCATTTCATTCTGCAAAATTGAAATGACGTTTCTATTTACTATTCAATTAATACCCCCTTTTTTATAAAATCATTCTTAAATGGAATCCTGTTTTTGTTGCGCAAACAAATTTGTGCGATTTAGGAGTGATTTTTTAACTTTATGAAAATTAACGCATTTGTTTTTTAATTTGATTTCTTTCAGTCATTATCCTGCGCAGAGTTGTCTTAAAAACGCCGCCGCCGAGTTGCTTGAACGATTCAACACTTTCTCAACCCTTCGATGTTGTGACAGTCTCACTAAGCAATGCTGTATCCCTTATTCCTAATTAAATCTTACAAGGATTGCTTCAATGTCCAATAAAGGCCAATTGCCGCTCGTGCTCTGGTATAACGAACTTGGCATGCACGATGTCGATCGGGTGGGAGGCAAAAATGCTTCTCTGGGTGAAATGATTACTAACCTGTCATCACTGGGTGTGTCCGTGCCGAACGGCTTTGCGACAACCTCTGATGCTTTCAACCAGTTCCTTGATCAAAGCGGCGTTAACCAGCGTATCTATGAACTGCTGGATAAGACCGATATTGATGATATTGATCAGCTGGCGAAAGCGGGTAAGCAGATCCGTCAGTGGATTATTGACACGCCTTTCCAGCCGGAGCTGGAACAGGCTATTCATCAGGCCTACGACCAGCTGTCTTCTGACGATGCTGAAGCGTCGTTTGCCGTGCGCTCTTCGGCGACCGCTGAAGACATGCCGGATGCGTCGTTTGCCGGGCAGCAGGAAACCTTCCTGAACGTGCAGGGTTATGACGCGGTGCTGGTGGCGGTGAAGCACGTCTTCGCCTCACTGTTTAACGACCGCGCGATCTCTTACCGCGTGCATCAGGGCTATGACCACCGTGGCGTGGCGCTCTCTGCCGGTGTTCAGCGCATGGTGCGTTCTGATCTGGCGTCATCGGGCGTGATGTTCACCATTGATACCGAATCGGGCTTCGATCAGGTGGTCTTTATCACCGCGGCGCTGGGCCTGGGTGAAATGGTGGTGCAGGGTGCGGTTAACCCTGATGAATTCTACGTGCACAAACCGACGCTGGCCGCGGGCCGCCCGGCGATTGTGCGCCGCAATATGGGATCGAAAAAGATCCGTATGGTCTACGCCGATTCGCAGGAACACGGCAAGCAGGTAGCGATCGAAGACGTTCCGGAAGCCGAGCGCGACCGCTTCAGTCTGACCGACATAGAAGTTGAAGCGCTGGCGGTGCAGGCGGTGCTGATTGAGAAACACTACCAGCGCCCGATGGACATCGAATGGGCGAAAGACGGTCACACCGGCAAGCTGTTTATCGTGCAGGCGCGCCCGGAAACCGTGCGTTCTAACGGCCAGGTGATGGAGCGCTACAACCTGCAGGGCAAAGGCAAAGTTCTGGTTGAGGGCCGCGCAATCGGCCATCGTATCGGTGCCGGTGAAGTGAAGGTGATTCACGATATCAGCGAGATGGGCCGCATTGAGAAAGGCGACGTGCTGGTAACGGATATGACCGACCCGGACTGGGAACCGATCATGAAGAAAGCGTCGGCGATTGTGACCAATCGCGGCGGTCGTACCTGCCATGCGGCAATTATTGCCCGTGAGCTGGGTATTCCGGCGGTAGTGGGCTGCGGTGATGCGACCGACCATCTGAAAGACGGCCAGAAAGTGACCGTGTCCTGTGCGGAAGGTGATACCGGCTATGTGTATAACGATCTGCTCGACTTCGAGGTGAAAAGCTCACAGGTTGACGAAATGCCGTCGCTGCCGCTGAAGGTGATGATGAACGTCGGCAACCCGGATCGTGCGTTCGACTTTGCCTGCCTGCCGAATGAAGGCGTAGGTCTGGCGCGTCTGGAATTTATTATCAACCGTATGATTGGCGTTCACCCAAGAGCGCTGCTGGAGTTCGATCAGCAGACGCCGGAACTGCAGCAGCAGATCCGCGGGATGATGAAAGGGTTTGATGACCCGGTGGAGTTCTACATCGCCCGTCTGACCGAAGGGATTGCAACGCTGGGTGCGGCGTTCTCGCCTAAACGCGTGATCGTTCGTCTGTCTGACTTTAAGACTAACGAATATGCCAACCTGGTTGGCGGCGAGCGCTACGAACCTGAGGAAGAGAACCCGATGCTGGGCTTCCGCGGTGCCGGTCGCTATGTTGCCGACAACTTCCGCGACTGCTTCGCGTTAGAGTGCGCGGCCGTTAAGCGCGTTCGCAACGAGATGGGACTGACTAACGTGGAGATCATGGTGCCGTTCGTGCGTACCGTGGCTCAGGCGAAGGCGGTGGTTGAAGAGCTGGAACGTCAGGGACTGAAGCGCGGCGAAAACGGGCTGAAGATCATCATGATGTGTGAGATCCCGTCCAACGCGCTGCTGGCTGAGCAGTTCCTGGAATACTTTGACGGCTTCTCTATAGGTTCCAACGATATGACCCAGCTGGCGCTTGGCCTTGACCGCGATTCGGGCGTGGTGTCCGAGCTGTTTGACGAGCGTAATGACGCGGTGAAGGCGCTGCTTTCTATGGCGATTCGCGCGGCGAAGAAGAAGGGTAAATACGTTGGTATCTGCGGTCAGGGTCCGTCGGACCATGAGGATTTTGCGGCCTGGCTGATGGAAGAGGGGATCGACAGTCTGTCCCTGAACCCGGATACTGTGGTGCAGACCTGGCTGTCGCTGGCTGAACTTAAGAAGTAATGTCTTTAATAAAGGGGGTGTGATGCTCCCTTTTTTGGATACGCCGTGGTGTGTTTTCAGCCTTCGGTGATTATCTGAGGCACTTATAAAAACCGCTCTCGTTTTCGATGGCGGTTTTTTTGTTTTGCTGCCTGGTGCCAGGTGCCAGGGCCGGTCCGTCTGCACCGATCCGGCAGGCTGACGAGCGAAGTGAAGGAACCACGCTTTGCGTGGCGCGAGGACCCGGGCAATCAAAGGCACGGCCAGGCAGCGTAGAACCCGATGCCGCAGTAGTCCCCACAACATCCCCCACAATCACAACCAGCGGCCACATAATTGCAGCCAGGACCTCCGCAGGGCGGATTTGAAAACATCAATCGCTAAATAGCGAGACTCACTCCGTCAACACGCAGCCAAAAAAAAGCCCATCGCAGAGGATGGGCAAAGACTACACACAGCAATTTTGTACTTCACTCAGGGGAAAGGGCGTTTAAAAATCAGTAGCTTGATTTCAAACATGGATTCAATACTAAGCAACGCGCATTCTGGCGTCATTAAGAATCATCTTATTAGTTTAAAATCAATAATGCATCCACGAGCGGATAGCCGATTATTGTCATTTATTCAGAAGAAAAGGTTAACAAAAGTGCTGGGTTGGGCTGTTTACATGCTGTTTCCAGGTAATACAGTCAAGATTTGCTAATGAAATGGAGGTGGGGGCATGAGGATACTTTTTTATTGCTAATGATTGCGACCAGCGATACTGGCCGCGTTTATCATTCTGAGAGCTGAGAGCTGAGGTATACGATTAGAGATGCCGCGGATTATCGTTTTCGAACTCGACCAGTTCTTCGACTACCATTGTTGGATCGTCACTGGGAACCGGAACCTCGTGGACCCAAACGGAGAGAAGCCGATAGGAAACCGCTAACACCACCGGGCCAATAAATAGCCCAATCATGCCGAAAGCCACCAGGCCTCCGATCACGCCTGAGAGGATCAGCAGCAGCGGCAGGTCGGCACCCATGCGGATTAACATCGGGCGCAGCACGTTATCCAGTGTGCCGACCACGCAGCTCCAAATCACCAGTACGGTTGCCCATGACGTGTCGCCGCTCCAGTACAGCCAGATAATCGCCGGGATAAGCACCGTCAACGGTCCCAGCTGTACCAGACAGGAGAAGATCATGAGTACGGTCAGCAGTGTGGCGTAGGGAATGCCGGAAATCGCCAGTCCAATACCACCAAGCACGCCCTGCACCAGTGCGGTCACCACCACACCCAGCGCAACGGCGCGTATTGCCTGACCGGCAAGCAGTACGGCAGCATCGCCACGGCGGGCGGCAAGGCGGAAGGCAAAATGACGTATCCCGCGGCCAACCTGCTCGCCGCGCCAGTACAGCAGCATACTGAACAACAGCATCAGGCCAAGATGCAGCATAAAGCGGCCAAAATATCCCGCCTGAGCCACAAAGAAGCCGGTTGTCCGGCCGATATAGGGTTGGATTTTTGCCATCAGGGCGGTACCGCCACCGGCAATCAGGGTGTGATAACCAGAATAGAGATTGTCCCCGATCATCGGCACATCGTTCAGCCACTCAAGCTTTGGCATTTCCAGGCGTCCGGAACTGATCATGGCGATAACCGGTGCGCTGGAATCCAGCAGGCTGTTGACCAGCAGTGAAATCGGAATAATAAACACCAGCAGCAGCAGCAACGTCATCGCGATAACCGCCAGGGAGCGGCGTCCCCAAAGCAGCCGTTGGATCTTAATCATCAGTGGCCAGGTGGCGATGACCACCATGCTGGCCCAGGCAAAGCTCAGGATAAAAGGCTGAATTACCCAGAAGCAGGCGATGATCGCAATGCTGATAAACAGCAGCGTAAACACAATCTGCGGCAAGTCCCAACCTTTATAAACATTCTTCATGTGTGAACCATAACCTCGGGTCAGTAAATTCTCTATTCGCGGCGACCGAGTGGGGAGCGCGAATAATTTGTCATTCTGTCTTCAATCATTTTATTTCTGAAAATCCGCGCCAGCGCGACAGTTACGCTAAGGCAGCTGGTTTAATCATGATGTATGAAACGATTTTGTGACATACACAACAGGTTATTCTTTTGTTTCGTTTTTTGAAATAACGGCAGGTCATAAAAAAATGTGATAAAACGGATAGCTGCGTCATTTACGACACGCAGAATGATCCATACAACATTTTGGTCACCCGATAATGATCCCACAGATTTCCCAGGCACCGGGCCTTGTTCAACTGGTGCTGACGTTTTTGGATACACTGAAGCAGGAAGGTTTTACCGGTGATACGGCTACCAGCTATGCCGATCGCCTGATAATGTCGACCGATAACAGTATTTACCAGCTGCTACCCGACGCAGTTGTCTTTCCCCGCTCTACCGCTGATGTTGCGTTGATCGCCCGCCTTGCCGGTGAAGAACGCTTTGAGTCGCTGGTTTTTGCACCGCGTGGCGGCGGCACCGGCACCAACGGTCAGTCTCTGAACCGCGGGATTGTGGTAGATATGTCGCGCCATATGAAGCGCATCCTCGAAATTAATACCGAAGAAGGCTGGGTAAAAGTTGAAGCGGGCGTGATTAAAGATCAGCTCAACGCCTACCTCAAGCCCTACGGCTATTTCTTCTCTCCTGAATTGTCCACCAGTAACCGCGCCACTCTTGGCGGGATGATTAATACGGATGCCTCCGGGCAGGGGTCGCTGGTCTATGGTAAAACCTCCGATCACGTCCTTGGCCTGCGTGCGGTTCTGCTCGGCGGTGATATTCTGGATACCCGAGAAATGCCTGTCGAACTGGCGGAGCAGCTGGCGCAGCAGCAGGGTGCTGAGGGGAATATCTATCGTGTTGTGCTGGACCGCTGCCGTCAGCAGCGCCAGCTGATTCTGGATAAGTTTCCCAAACTTAACCGCTTTCTTACCGGCTACGATCTTCGCCATGTGCTGAGCGACGATCTCCAGCAATTTGACCTGACTCGCCTGCTGTGTGGTGCCGAAGGTACACTGGCGTTTATCACCGAGGCGCGGTTGGATATCACGCCGATCCCTAAAGTGCGGCGGCTGGTCAATATCAAATATGACTCGTTTGATTCCGCGTTGCGTAATGCGCCGTTTATGGTGGAAGCCAAAGCGCTGTCGGTCGAAACCGTTGACTCTAAAGTGCTTAATCTGGCGAAGGAAGATATTGTCTGGCACTCGGTCAGTGAACTGATTTCCGACGTGCCGGATAAAGAGATGCTCGGCCTGAATATGGTCGAGTTTGCCGGGAATGATAAAGCGCTGATTGACGGCCAGGTCGATTCACTCTTTGAACGGCTGGAAACGCTGATGGCGGAAGGCCAGGGCGGCGTGATTGGTTATCAGCTCTGTAACGACGTCGGCGGCATTGAGCGTATCTACGGCATGCGTAAAAAAGCGGTGGGCCTGCTGGGTAATGCTAAAGGCCGGGCCAAACCGCTGCCTTTTGTTGAGGATACGGCAGTACCGCCGGAAAACCTGGCGGACTATATCGTTGAGTTTCGGGCGCTGCTCGACAGCCATAATCTGAGCTACGGGATGTTCGGCCACGTTGACGCCGGGGTTCTGCACGTGCGTCCCGCGCTGGATATGTGCGATCCGCAACAGGAGATCCTGATGAAAAAGGTCTCCGATGAGGTAGTCACACTGACCGCCCGGTATGGCGGCCTGCTGTGGGGAGAGCACGGTAAGGGCTTCCGTGCGGAATACAGTCCGGCGTTCTTTGGCGAAGAGCTGTATAGCGAGCTGCGGCGAATCAAGGCAGCCTTTGACCCGGCTAACCGGTTAAATCCCGGAAAAATCTGCGCGCCGATCGGTGTTGACGATCCTATGTTGAAAGTTGATGCGGTTAAGCGCGGTACCTGGGACAGACAAATCCCCATTTCTGTGCGCAGCGACTGGCGCGGTGCGATGGAGTGTAACGGTAACGGGCTGTGCTTTAACTTTGATGTGAACAGCCCGATGTGCCCATCGATGAAAATCACCAGCAACCGCATGCATTCACCGAAAGGGCGCGCCACGCTGACCCGTGAATGGCTGCGTCTGCTGGCCGAACAGGGTGTCGATCCTCTGGTGCTGGAGAAGCAGCTGCCGTCGAAAGGCATCAGCCTGCGCGGGATGATCCAGCGGACCCGCAATAGCTGGCATGCGCGGCGAGGCGAATATGATTTTTCACATGAGGTGAAGGAGGCGATGTCTGGATGTCTGGCCTGTAAAGCCTGTTCCACCCAGTGCCCGATTAAAATCGATGTGCCGGGCTTCCGTTCGCGCTTCCTGCAGCTTTACCACACCCGTTACCTGCGCCCGGTCAGTGACTACCTGGTGGCTACGGTTGAAAGCTACGCGCCGCTGATGGCCATCGCGCCGAAAACCTTTAACTTCTTCCTTCGCCAGCGCTGGGTTGGCGCGCTAAGTAAACGCCAGTTAGGTATGGTGGATCTGCCGCTGCTCTCCTCGCCGACACTGAAACAGCAGCTATCGAAGCACCGCAGCGCGACGACGACCCTGGAACAGCTTGAGCAGATGAGCGCCGAACAGCGTGCGCAGCACGTGCTGGTGGTGCAGGACCCGTTCACCAGCTATTACGAAGCGCAGCTGATTGGTGATTTTGTGCAGTTGATTGACCGGCTTGGTTTTACGCCGGTGGTGCTGCCGTTCTCACCCAATGGTAAAGCGCAGCACGTGAAAGGCTTCCTGCAGCAGTTTGCCCGTACGGCGCAGAAAACATCCGATTTCCTTAATCGCGTGGCCCAATTGGACCTGCCGATGGTCGGTGTCGACCCGGCGCTGGTACTCTGCTACCGCGATGAATACCGCCAGGTACTGGGGGATAAACGCGGTGACTTCAACGTGCAGCTGGTGCATGAGTGGTTGCAGAATGCACTGGTGGATCGGGATATTCAGCCGGTCAGCGGGGAAGCCTGGTATCTGTTCGGCCACTGTACCGAAGTGACCGCGCTGCCGGGTTCGATCAAGCAGTGGGAAACGATCTTCTCGCGCTTCGGTGCAAAACTGGAAAGTATCAGCGTGGGCTGCTGCGGCATGGCGGGCACCTACGGCCATGAAACTAAAAACCTGGAAAACTCACTGGGTATCTTTGAACTGTCCTGGCAGAAGGCGCTACAAAAGCTGCCCCGTCAGCGCTGTCTGGCTAGCGGTTATTCCTGCCGCAGCCAGGTGAAACGCGTTGAAGGAAGCGGTATGCGCCATCCGCTGCAGGCTTTACTGGAGATTGTCTGATGGCTATCTGGAAACGTGAGGTAACGCTTGAACAGCTGAACCTGCACAGCAAAGGCACCATGGTAGAGCACCTCGGCATCCGTTTCACTGCACTGAATGACGACAGTGTTGAAGCGATAATGCCGGTCGATAATCGTACCCGGCAGCCGTTCGGGCTGCTGCACGGCGGCGCCTCAGTGACACTGGCCGAAACGCTGGGGTCGATGGCAGGGTATCTCTGCACTCAGGGAGATCAGCAGGTGGTCGGTCTGGAAATTAATGCCAATCACGTGCGGTCCGCGCGGGAAGGGGAGGTGCGCGGCGTTTGTCGCGCCACCCATATAGGGCGCACGCATCAGGTATGGCAGATCGAGATTTACGGGCCGGACAGTCGATTATGCTGCAGCTCGCGCTTAACAACGGCGGTGATAAGCTAATAACCCCAAATTATCCGGGGTTTTTAGCTGCTCTGCCACGCGGTATACTGGTAACGGGACTACATAATCCACGAAGCGTGTTTCACAAAATCGCTTTGCAGTACCGTTGCTTTATCCCATTCACCGTTGAGTGCCAGCTGATGACACAGGCGACTGAGGGAATGGCGCGCCAGCTGCCAGGCCTGCATGCGGAACAGTCGTTCGCGGGATGTATTGCTCAGCTCAACAACCAGTCGTTGATGAAGTTTGCCCATTGCGTGCAGATAGCTCTGATCGTCACCGTTCAGCTGGCAAAGCTCAGCCATATCGAGACAGGTATCATTGAACTTGCGTAACTGTTCAATGGTGCATTCCGGGCGGTTCAGCTTTGCCTGTGCCATATAGAAATCGACGGTGATATCACGTACGGAAAACTTATATTCATCAATCTTGTGTTGCAGCCACGCACTCATCGACAGATTCATTGCTGGTCCCAGTCGCGCTAATGATAATCATTATCATATTATAACTGCGTTAATATTCAATCACCCGGTGGGATTTTTTATCGATAAATGCCGCCTTTCAAAAAAATTGGTATTACCGATAAGCGCGATGAGGGATTTAGGTGAATGATTATTATTAAGAAGTGGCTTGAGGTTACAACTTAGAAACATTTTGTTTTCAACAATTTATCTTTTGCGGTTTTGACCTGAAGAGCACGTCACAATCTGTTTCGCAGGGGCTAAACTTACTCAATAAGATTAGAAAAACACCCAAAGGGTAATATCCCTGCAAAACAAGAGGTTGAAGTGATACAGGTTATCACTAACATAGAGGCACTAGCCCGAAGGGCTAACGTATCGCGAGGTAATTTATGCAATCAGCAAATCCAGCATCTTTTTCTCCAGATGACTTTATCTGGAAAGGATTGACGCTCACCGACAGCGCCGCCAAACAAATCAGCAGCCTTGCCGCTGGCGATCCTGAAATCAAAGGTTTGAAGCTGGGCGTGAAGACGTCAGGCTGCGCCGGTTTTGGTTACACCATGGACCTGGTGAAGGAGACGGCGAAGGATGATTTGGAGTTTAGCCATAACGGTGCATCGCTGTTCGTGCCCCTTCAGGCAATGCCCTACATTGACGGTACGGAAGTTGATTTCGTCCGTGAAGGTCTGAACCAGATTTTTAAATTTAATAACCCTAAAGCTCAACACGCCTGTGGCTGTGGTGAAAGCTTTGGCGTTGAGTAAACTCTATGTCTCGTAATACTGACGCATCTGATGATGTACAGGTTTGGGAAGGCAGCCATCAGAAATATAAAGAAGGCTTCTTTACCCAACTGGAAACCGAAGAATTCGCCCACGGCATCAACGAAGATGTGGTGCGTGCGATCTCGGCCAAGCGTAATGAACCTGAGTGGATGCTGGATTTCCGCCTGAAAGCGTTCGCGGCCTGGCTGGAAATGGAAGAGCCGCACTGGCTGAAGGCCAACTATAAAAAACTGGATTACCAGGATTACAGCTATTACTCCGCGCCGTCCTGCGGCAGCTGTGACGATGCCTGTGCCTCAGAGCCGGGTGCTACCCAGACCTCCGGTAGTGAAGCGCCGAACTACCTGACGCAGGAAGTGGAAGAGGCTTTCAAACAGCTGGGTGTTCCGGTACGTGAAGGCCAGGAAGTGGCGGTTGATGCCATCTTTGACTCCGTTTCGGTTTCCACCACCTACCGCGACAAGCTGGCGAAAGAAGGCATCATCTTCTGTTCATTCGGTGAAGCGATTCACGATCACCCAGAGCTGGTTAAACAGTATCTTGGTACTGTGGTGCCGGCCAACGACAACTTCTTTGCCGCGCTGAACTCCGCCGTTGCCTCTGACGGCACCTTTGTGTACATCCCGAAAGGCGTACGCTGCCCGATGGAACTGTCGACCTATTTCCGCATCAACGCGGCGAAAACCGGGCAGTTCGAGCGCACGATCCTGATCGCCGATGAAGGCAGCTACGTGAGCTACATTGAGGGCTGTTCTGCCCCGGTACGCGACACCTATCAGCTGCATGCGGCGGTGGTCGAAGTGATCATCCACAAAGACGCAGAAGTGAAGTACTCCACCGTGCAGAACTGGTTCTCCGGCGGCGACAGCGAAGGTGGCATTTTGAACTTCGTGACCAAGCGTGCACTGTGCGAAGGCGAAAACAGCAAAATGTCCTGGACCCAGTCTGAAACGGGCTCAGCCATTACCTGGAAGTACCCGAGCGTGATCCTGCGCGGCGACAACTCCATCGGTGAATTCTTCTCTGTTGCGCTGACCAGCGGACGTCAGCAGGCCGACACCGGCACCAAGATGATCCACATCGGTAAAAATACCAAGTCGACGATTATCTCGAAGGGTATTTCAGCCGGTAAGAGTGAAAACACCTATCGCGGCCTGGTGAAGATTATGCCGACGGCGACCAATGCGCGTAACTTCACTCAGTGTGACTCGATGCTGATTGGTGCTGACTGCGGCGCGCATACTTTCCCGTATGTGGAAGTGCGCAACAATACTGCCCAGCTGGAGCACGAAGCGACAACGTCACGTATTGGTGAAGATCAGCTGTTCTACTGCCTGCAGCGTGGCATTAGCGAAGACGATGCGATTTCCATGATCGTTAACGGCTTCTGCAAAGACGTCTTCTCTGAGCTGCCGCTGGAGTTTGCGGTAGAAGCGCAAAAACTGCTGGCAATCAGCCTGGAACACAGCGTGGGCTAAGCCCGCGCCAAGAACTTTACCCAAGGGTATTTACAGTGCCGGAAAGCACTGCAAAGGAAACCATATGTTAAGCATTAAAGATTTACAGGTCAGCGTTGAAGATAAAGCTATCCTGCGTGGGTTGAATCTTGAGATTAAACCCGGTGAAGTTCACGCCATTATGGGACCGAATGGCTCAGGGAAAAGTACGCTGTCTGCAACGCTGGCAGGGCGCGAAGATTACGAAGTGACCGGTGGCTCCGTCGAGTTTAAAGGTAAAGATCTGCTGGAACTGGACCCGGAAGAACGCGCTGGTGAAGGCATCTTCATGGCCTTCCAGTACCCGGTTGAGATCCCGGGCGTGAGCAACCAGTTCTTCCTGCAAACTTCCGTGAATGCGGTGCGTAAATACCGCGAACAGGAAGAGCTGGACCGCTTTGATTTCCAGGACTTTATCGAAGATAAAATCCATCTGCTTAAGATGCCTGAAGATCTGCTGACTCGTTCAGTTAACGTGGGTTTCTCCGGCGGTGAGAAAAAACGCAATGACATCCTGCAGATGGCCGCGCTGGAGCCGGATCTGTGCATCCTGGATGAAACTGACTCCGGTCTGGACATTGATGCATTGAAGATTGTGGCGAACGGCGTGAATACACTGCGCGACGGCAAACGTTCTTTCATCATCGTAACTCACTATCAGCGTATCCTTGACTACATCAAGCCTGATTTCGTTCACGTGCTCTATCAGGGCAAAATCGTTAAATCAGGAGATTTCTCGCTGGTGAAACAGCTGGAGGAGCAAGGCTATGGCTGGCTTACCGACGAAGAGTGATAACGCGCTGCAACAGTGGCACCACCTGTTCGAAACCCGCGCCGGGCATCGCTCAATGCAGGCCCAGCAGCACTGGCAGCAGCTGCTGCGCGAAGGTCTGCCTACGCGTAAGCAGGAAAACTGGAAGTATACGCCGCTGGATGCGTTGTTCGATCATCAGTTCGTTCTGCCGCAGCAGGCTGAACTGACAGCAGAAAACATTGATACACTGGCGCTGGCTATTGACGCCGTGCGTCTGGTCTTTGTTGATGGCCGCTTTTCCGCCGCGTTGAGCGATGCTGAACACGACCTGTTCAGCATCCAGGTCACCGGTTCCGGCGAACGCCGCGAGCTGAATGCACCGATACAGCCGGAGGTGTTCCTGCATCTGACCGAAAGCCTGGCCGAAGAGTCTACGCTGATCCATCTGGCTCGGGGTAAGGCTGCGGGGCGTCCGCTGTATCTGTTGCACATCAGTAGCGGCAGCGCGGCAGGCGAGATGAACACTTCGCACTATCGCCATCATCTGCAGCTGGATGAAGCGGCTGAAGCGACGATCATTGAGCACTATGTCACCCTGAATAATGCCACGCACTTTACCGGCGCGCGTTTTACCGCCGACGTGGGTAACGGTGCGGCGCTGACCCACTACAACTTCGCCTTCGAAGATCAGAGCAGTTTCCACTTCTCTCACAACGATTTGGTGCTGGGCCGCGATGTGCACGTTCAGAGCCACAGCTTCCTGCTGGGGGCGGGCCTGACCCGTCATAATACCAGCGGACAGTTGAACGGCGAGGGTAGCGATCTGGTTATCAATACGCTGATGCTGCCGATTGATAAAGATGTGTGCGACAGCCGTACCTATCTGGAACACAACAAAGGCTACTGCCAGAGTCGCCAGCTGCATAAAACCATCGTGCGCGATCGCGCTCGTGCCGTATTCAACGGCATGATCAAAGTGGCGAAGCACGCCCTGAAGACCGACGGTCAGATGTCCAACAATAACCTGCTGCTGGGTCGCCTCGCTGAGGTGGATACTAAGCCGCAGTTGGAAATCTACGCCGACGACGTTAAGTGCGGACACGGCGCGACCATTGGCCGTATCGATGAAGAGCAGATGTTCTATCTGCGTGCCCGTGGTATTTCGCAGGATGCTGCTCAGCGCATGATTATTTATGCGTTTGCTGCCGAGCTGACCGAGGCGATTGGCGATGACACGCTGAGAGAAGCGGTGATGCAGCGTATTGCTCAACGCTTTCCCGGAGGTTTGCAATGAGTTTTGATCTGGCTCGGGTACGGGCGGATTTCCCGCTGCTGACGCGTGAGGTTAACGGGCAACCGCTGGCCTACCTCGACAGCGCTGCCAGCGCACAAAAGCCGCAGGTGGTGATTGATGCAGAGAGCCAGTTCTATGAGCACGGTTACGCTGCCGTTCACCGTGGCATCCATACGCTGAGTGCGGAAGCCACCACTGAGATGGAAAATGTGCGTGTTCAGGCTGCGCGTTTCCTCAATGCGCCGTCGACGGAAGAGATTGTGTTTGTCAAAGGTACCACCGAGGCAATTAACCTCGTGGCCAACAGCTGGGGCAGCAGTCAACTGCAGCCCGGCGACAACATCATCATTACCGAGATGGAACACCACGCCAATATCGTTCCGTGGCAGATGGTGGCCCAGCGTACCGGAGCGGAAGTGCGCTTTATCCCGCTCAACGCTGACGGCGAGCTGGATCTGGCTAAACTCCCTGAGCTGATTGATTCACGTTCCCGACTGCTGGCGGTAACCCAGGTTTCCAACGTGCTGGGCACCGTTAACCCGGTGAAAGCGCTGGTGGCGCAGGCGAAAGCGGCGGGGCTGGTGACGCTGATCGACGGTGCGCAGGCGATCATGCACGGGCAGGTAGACGTGCAGGATATCGGCTGTGATTTTTATGTCTTCTCCGGGCATAAGATCTACGGACCGACCGGCATTGGTATTCTGTATGGCCGCAAGGCGCTGCTGGACCAGATGCCGCCGTGGGAAGGGGGCGGTTCGATGATCGCCACCGTCAGCCTGACCGAAGGCACCACCTATGCTGCCGTACCGGGCCGGTTTGAGGCGGGAACGCCGAATACCGGTGCGATTATCGGCCTGGGGGCGGCACTCAAGTACGTGACCGAACTCGGGCTGGATGCAATCCAGCAGCGTGAACAACAGCTGATGCACTACGCGATGGATAAACTGGCCTCTGTACCGGACCTGGTTATCTACGGTCCTCAGGAGCGCAGCGGGGTGATTGCCTTTAATCTGGGCAAACATCATGCCTATGACGTGGGCAGTTTCCTCGATCAGTACGGTATTGCCATTCGCACCGGCCATCACTGTGCGATGCCGTTAATGCAGCACTACGGCGTTCCGGCGATGTGTCGCGCCTCGTTTGTTCTGTATAATAGCGAAGAAGAAGTCGATCGCCTGGCGGCGGGATTAATTCGTATTCACCGTCTGCTGGGGGGCTGATCGCTCTCTGAGCAGGAGCGATTTGAGCCTTAAAAGGGCGAGGCATGCCTCGCCCTTTCTACGTGTTTACCCGATAGAGTCATGTCGTTAAGAAGCCGATTTAAGTGAGGAAGCAATGGCAACTCTGCCAGATAAAGAAAAACTGGTGCGCAACTTCAACCGTTGCGCAAATCAGGAAGAGAAGTATCTGTATATCATTGAACTGGGATCGCGCCTTGAGGCCGCATCCGAAAATCTTCACCAGCAGGAAAATATCGTTCCGGGCTGTCAGAGCCAGGTTTGGGTGATTGTTGATCTTGATGAGAATGGTCAGGTCCGCCTGCAGGGCGACAGCGATGCCGCACTGGTTAAAGGGCTGATTGCTATTGTCTTTGCCGTTTACCAGAAGATGTCGCCGCAGGAAATTATCGATTTCGATGTTCGCCCTGTGTTTGCCGAACTGTCTCTGACCCAGCAGCTTACTCCATCCCGTTCTCAGGGACTGGAAGCCATGATTCGTGCAATACGTCAGAAAGCGCTGATTCTCACCGGCGCGTGAGTTGCTAAACTACTCGGTCTGCGCCCCGCTGATATACAGTGGGGTTGTTCTCCCTTCATAACCGAGAAAAACGCATGAAACCTTTGTTCCGTTTTGCATTTATGGTCACGCTGCTGACCGGGGCGTACAACGCCAGTGCTACAGAATATCCCCTCCCGCCCGACGACAGCCGTTTGATTGGGGAAAACAGCACGTACATCGTGCCCAATGACGGAAGGCCGCTGGAAGCGGTAGCGAAGGAGTATATGATTGGCCTGCTGGGTATGCTGGAGGCCAATCCGGGAACCGACCCCTGGCTGCCGAAAGCCGGTACGCAGTTAACGATCCCCACCCAGATGCTGCTACCGGACACGAAACGTGAAGGTATCGTGATCAACGTAGCGGAGCTGCGGCTCTACTACTACCCGAAAGATGAAAACAAAGTGATTGTCTACCCGATTGGCATCGGTCAACTGGGTGCCAATACCCCGGCGATGGTCACCAGCATCAGCCAGAAAATCCCCAACCCAACGTGGACCCCCACCCCTAACATCCGCAAGCGCTACGCAGCCAAAGGCGAGATCCTGCCAGTCACCGTGCCTGCCGGGCCTGATAACCCAATGGGGCTGTATGCGATGCGTCTGGCCTACGGTAAGGGCCACTACCTGATCCACGGCACGAATGCTGATTTTGGTATCGGCATGCGCGTCAGCTCCGGCTGCATTCGCCTGCGGCCTGACGATATTGAAGCTCTGTTCAACAGCGTGCCGAAGGGAATGCGCGTTCAGGTGATTAACCAGCCGGTGAAGTATGCCGTAGAGCCGGATGGCAAGCGTTGGATCGAAGTCCACCAGCCGCTGTCGCATAACGAGAATGACGATCCGCAAACCATGCCGATTGCGCTGAGCCCGGCCGCGAAGAAATTCATTAACAGCGCCAGCAGTGATGATGCGGTGATTAAGGCGGCATTAACGCGCCGTTCGGGTATGCCCGTTCTGGTTAGTGAAGGGGAAGCTGTGAAAGATGATTCGACAGTACCCGAATTTCTTCACCAGAAGGGAGCAGAAGGATTTAAATCACAACCGGCGGGGATAACTCAGGTTGGGGGAGAAAGCGCTCAGAATTGATTACAGTGCGTTTGGCGGCGGGGTCACATCCGCCGTCGGCGAAGCTGATATGCAGGCAAAAAAAATGGCGCACAATGTGCGCCATTTTCAGTACCAGAACTCTTACTTACGGTAAGAGTGAGCCTGGTTGTCCAGACGCTGGTTAGCACGAGCTGCGTCATCTTTAGCAGCCTGAACGTCAGAACGAACTGCGTTCACGTCGTTGCTCAGCTGGTCAACTTTAGCGTTCAGAGTCTGAACGTCAGAAGACAGCTGGTCGATTTTAGCGTTGCTTGAGCAACCAGCCAGCAGAGTTGAACCCAGGATTACCGCGCCCAGTACCAGTTTAGTACGATTCATTATTTATACCCTCTAGATTAAGTTAATCTCCATGTAGCGTTACAAGTATTACACAAAGTATTTTCTAATGAGAATAATTTTTTGATGAGAACGTGCTTAAATTTGATCGTTCGCTCAAAGAAGCATCTTCTTTGGGTGTTAAGGCAAAAAATTAAGCGAAAACAGACGATTTTAATCGGACAGGTCTTAGTTTTTAGTGCAGTTGAATAGTTAATTTCGATTGGAAATTTTGTGAAATGAGGTTACGCAAATTGAAAAAAAAGCACCCCTGAGGGTGCCTTATTAGTCGATAGTGTAATCTTAAATTACAGAACGTGGACCGAAGAGGTATTGGTCGTACCGCTTGGCACCAGCGCACCGGAAACCATCACCACAACATCGCCTTTCTGCGCGTAGCCGCTGGCCAGCGCCGCTTCTTTGCCCAGACGGTAGAAATCGTCGGTAGAGGCGATTTCCTGTACCATGCTGGTAATCACGCCTTTGGTCAGCAGCAGCTGACGGCTGGTCAGCTCATTGGTGGTTAGCGCCAGAATGGTGGCGTGAGGGAAGTATTTGCGGATGGATTTCGCTGATTTACCGCCTTCGGTCGCTACGACGATAACCGGGGCTTCCAGATTCTCAGCCGTTTCAACTGCACCACGGCAAACCGCTTCAGTAATGCGCATTTTGCGATCGTCGTTGCGAGGATCGATGCGGCTCTTCATCACGCGGTCAGTACGTTCGCAGATCGTGGCCATAATGGTCACGGACTCCAGCGGATATTTACCTTTGGCGCTCTCGCCAGACAGCATGACCGCATCAGTCCCGTCGAGGATGGCGTTAGCCACGTCGCCGGCTTCTGCACGGGTAGGGCGCGGGTTCTTGATCATTGAATCCAGCATCTGGGTGGCGGTGATCACCACTTTACGCGCGCGATTACACTTCTTGATCATCATCTTCTGAGCGAAGATCACTTCTTCAACCGGGATCTCTACGCCGAGATCGCCGCGAGCAACCATGATGCCGTCAGACGCATCCAGGATCTCGTCGAAGTTGTTCAGGCCTTCCTGGTTCTCGATTTTCGAAATGATCTGGATATTTTCGCCGCCGTGGGCTTTCAGATGCTCACGAATTTCCAGCACGTCTGAACGCTTACGAATAAAGGATGCAGCGATGAAGTCAACGCCCTGCTCGCAGCCGAAGATCAAATCGAGCTTATCTTTTTCCGCCAGTGCAGGCAGTTGGATTGAAACGCCCGGCAGGTTAACGCCTTTGTTTTCGCCCAGTTCGCCGTTGTTACGCACTTTACAGACCACGGTGGTTTCGGTGACTTCGGTGACTTCCATACCGATCAGGCCATCATCAACCAGAATGGTGTTACCCACTTTCAGGTCGGCCGCGAAGCCGGTGTAGGTGACCGCTACGCGCTCATTGTTGCCGATAACGCTCTGGTCAGTAGTAAAGGTGAATGTCTGGCCAGCGGTCAGCGCAACGTCGTTGCCGCCTTCCAGTTTCATGGTGCGGATTTCAGGGCCTTTAGTATCCAGCAGGATAGCTGCCTGATGGCCGGTGTTTTTCACCACGCTACGCAGGTTTGCAATGCGCTTGCCGTGCTCTTCGTAGTTACCGTGTGAGAAGTTCAGACGCATAACGTTCATTCCCGCTTCGAGCAGGTTGGTCAGCATCTCTTCAGATTCAGTTTTTGGACCGATGGTGCAAACAATTTTAGTCTTTTTCATGACGGATTATCTGTAAGTTGTGATGGATGATAAGAATGGGTTCCGCTGACGTGGCCAGCGGAGGAGAAATTAGGTGCCTGAGGCAGATTGCGATACTGGGTAAGGATAGGTGACAGATTAAAGGTATGCAGAAGAAGTTGAGACATGGTTTCGGCGTGAGCGCAGCACGTTGTTGCGCAACAGGTACGGCTTATAAATTGTGTATTTACCATGCGCTGAAACCATTCAAGTGAAACAACGGCTGCATTATAAAGGCTAAGTGCTAGAAAACCAATTAAAAAGCGTTAAGACGTTTAAGTAAGTGCGTCAGAGCGGCGTGTTGCGCAACAAGATTAATTGCTGAAGCGGAATCTGAAAAAAAGGGGAGAACTAAGAGTGGTGCGTTCTAGAGGACTCGAACCTCCGACCCCCACCATGTCAAGGTGGTGCTCTAACCAACTGAGCTAAGAACGCTTTCCTGAAAATCTCTGGTGCGTCCGAGTGGACTCGAACCACCGACCCCCACCATGTCAAGGTGGTGCTCTAACCAACTGAGCTACGGACGCACTGTTGCTATCTGGGTGACAGCGGGGACGAATATTAACGGCAGCCTGTACGCCTGGCAAGGAGAAAAAAGCTTTTTTCTACCTGATTGCTGCGCATCTGTGCGAAGCGCAGCAATTTTAATCATATTTCAGTGAAATCTACCGAAAAATTAGTGTGCTGCGCGCGCCAGAATACGTTCCGATGGCTGCCGCTGCAGGCGGATAATTCGCCAAATCATCATTATCGCCGAACTGGTTAGCCCAATAATAAAACCGCTCCAGAAGCCCGCCGGGCCCATCGGTGCCACAACCCAGTCGGTCATCGCCAGCACGTAGCCGCTGGGCAGGCCGAGCACCCAGTAGGCAATAAAGGTGATAAAGAAGATGGCGCGGGTATCTTTATAGCCGCGCAAAATACCGCTGCCAATCACCTGGATAGAATCCGAGAACTGATACACTGCCGCCAGCAGCATCAACTGTGCTGCCAGAGTCACAACCTCGGGATTGTCGTTATACAACAGGGCTATTTCGTGGCGGAAAGTGACCGTGAACAGCGCGGTCAGGCAGGCCATGCAAACGCCCACACCCTGCGCGGTCCAGGCCGCCACGCGTGCCTGCTCGGTTGAACCCTGGCCGAGGCGGAAACCGACGCGAATGGTCGTGGCTACGCCCAGCGACAGCGGGATAACAAACATCAGCGAACTGAAGTTAAGCGCAATCTGATGACCGGCGACCTTGACGATCCCCATCGGTGAAACCAGCAGGGCTACCACGGCGAACAGGGTGACTTCAAAGAACAGCGCCAGCGCAACCGGCAGTCCAAGGCCAACAAGGCGGCGCAGCACTTTCCAGTCAGGCGGGGAAAATGAACTTTCCAGACGAATATCGTGCATAAAGGCGGCACGGTTCACCCAGAACTTCATGGCAATAAACATCACCCAGTAGACCGAGGCCGTCGCCACGCCGCAGCCAACGCCGCCGAGGGCCGGCATGCCGAAATGTCCGTAAATAAAAATGTAGTTAACCGGAATATTAACCAGCAGACCGATAAAACCCATCACCATGCCGGGTTTGGTTTTCGACAGCCCTTCACACTGATTACGTGCGACCTGGAAGAACAGATATCCCGGTGCACCCCACAGCAAAGCGTGCAGATAGCCGAGTGCCTTGGCTGACAGCTCCGGATCGACATTATGCATCGCGCCAATCAGATAGCCCGCATTGTAGAGCACCACCATAATAATGAGCGATGAGAAACCCGCCAGCCAGTAACCCTGGCGAACCTGCCAGGCAATGCGATCGCGTCGGCCTGAGCCGTTGAGCTGCGCCACCACCGGCGTTAAGGCCAGAATCAGGCCGTGGCCAAAAAGAATGGTAGGCAACCAGATTGAGGTTCCCACTGCAACGGCGGCCATATCCGTGGCGCTAACGGCACCGGCCATCACTGTATCGACAAAACCCATGGACGTTTGCGCAACCTGCGCAAGGATCACGGGAATTGCCAGCATTAATAACTGACGCGCCTCTGTGAGGTACTTCTGCACGTAATACACCTTTATTTTAATTGTGGAGGGGTTTTAGCTGGGGAATACACGGCGTTTGCTCATTGCCACAGCATAGCAGGCCGCTTAGTGTAGTGTCCGTAGACGAATTAGCCAATAAGCTGCCGTAAGAATAGCTCTTCATGTCACGCAAACGGTTCTCAGTTAAGTTGGCTTTAAGTGGCAGCCAGGGCAAACTAGTGCCAGCGACAACACATTAATAGAGGCATAGCTATGTTTACCGGAATTGTGCAGGGCACTGCTGAAGTGCTGGCAATTGAAGAGAAACCCAATTTTCGCACCCATATCATAAAAATGCCGGAAGCTCTGCTGCCCGGACTGGAACTGGGTGCATCGGTTTCCCATAACGGCTGCTGCCTGACGGTGACGGAAGTCAACGGCGATCGCGTAAGTTTCGATCTGGTTAAAGAAACGCTGCGTATTACCAATCTGGGCGATCTGAAAGAAGGGGATACGGTAAACGTTGAGCGCGCAGCCAAATTCAGCGATGAAATCGGCGGCCATCTGATGTCAGGTCATATTATGACCACGGCAGAAATCAGCAAAATTATTGCGTCGGAAAACAACCGGGAAATCTGGTTTAAGGTGCAGGACGCCAGCCAGATGAAATACATTTTGCATAAGGGCTTTGTTGGCATTGACGGTATTAGCCTGACGGTAGGTGAAGTCACAAAAACCCGTTTCTGCGTTCACCTTATTCCTGAAACGCTGGCGCGCACCACGCTGGGCGCGAAACGTCTGGGTCATCGGGTGAATATTGAGATCGATCCGCACACGCAGGCGATTGTTGAAACGGTTGAGCGCGTGCTGGCCCAGCGCGAAGCTGCACTGCTGGCAGCAGCCGCGGCTGAAGAATCCGCTGAGTAAATTCAGCCGGTCCGTCAGCGATCGCATCACGCTGTTGCTACGTTTTTAAATAAGCAGCGTCTGGTTCCAGCCAGAGCGTATTTGCGCAGGGGATACTTCTTTGCGTACAGCATCAGAGGCCTCGTTTTTCTGACGATAAAAAAGCCGCTATCTGATAATGATAGCGGCTTACGTATTATTTCAATGCCGTACAGTGCAAAGACAGCCTGTAATGCTCCCCATTATTGGCTGTCTTTTTCTGCTATAGCGATATCACCGCGCCACGCGCAGTCCACCATCAGCCCCATGAGTGAAGACAACCTGCCACAGTTGAATATCACGTGCGCGGAAGGCTCCTGCACAGGCGTTAAGATAGTAGCTAAACATACGCTTAAACCGTTCCCCATAGTTATCTGCAATCTGTGGCCACGCCGCAAGGAAACGGTGGTACCAGGCCATTAGTGTCAGATCGTAATCTGCGCCGATATTGTGCCAGTCCTCCATCACAAAATGCGGTTCGCTGGCATTGGCAATATGCCTTACCGACGGCAGACAGCCATTGGGGAATATATATTTGTTGATCCAGGGATCAACATTCTCATCGGTTTTATTTGCCCCGATGGTATGCAGCAGGAAAATACCATCAGGTTTTAAATTACGATCGACCACGGAGAAATAGGTCGCGTAATTTTTAGGCCCAACGTGCTCAAACATACCCACTGAAACAATGCGGTCGAACTGCTGGTTCAGATCGCGATAATCCTGCAAAAGGATTGTCACATCCAACCCTTCACAACGCTGCTGAGCCATTTTTTGCTGTTCGGCAGAAATGGTAACCCCAAACACGCTGACGCCGTAATGACGAGCGGCATATTCCGCCAGTCCGCCCCAGCCGCAGCCAATATCCAGCAGCGACATGCCGGGGGCCAGCTCAAGCTTCTCGCAGATCATTTTTAGCTTCGCTTCCTGCGCCTGTTCCAGCGTCTCTGCTTCTTTCCAGTAACCGCAGGAATACTGCATATACGGATCAAGCATCAGCGAAAACAGATCGTTACCTAAATCATAGTGCTCTTTACCGACAATCCAGGCCCTTTTTCGCGACTGGAGGTTGGTCAGGCGAGCGGCGGCAATGCGAAGCGTGTCTTTAAAATGGTGGGGGAGTTGTTGATCGAGTTTTGCCAGCAGCACACGCTGGAAAAAGATATCCAGCCTGTCGCACTGCCACCAGCCGTCCATATAGCTTTCACCCAACCCCAGCGAGCCTTCCTGCAGCACGCGTTTAAAAAAGTTGGGATTACTGATTCGGATATCCCATGGACGGGAACCGTTTATTTCTATGTCAGCCTTGCGCAACATCTCCTGGACAATTCGGTACCACTGGTTGTCTTCCAGGCTCACTTCTTCTATACACGATGAACTCATTAGCTTCTCCATCACCCTGTGTGATTGAAACCTGAGAAAAGGATAGTCAATTTCTACAGATTTATGAGAAAACTCACGGCAGAGCCGCAGTCTGATATCCGACGTTAACAGAGGACTGAATTATAACCGGCAGAGGCTGAAACAGACGTAACATAACAGAACGGTATGACAGCCTTGTCAGTAAAAAAACACCGAACACCGCCAAAGCGATCTCCGGATTTAAATGTTGGTAACTTGTTATTTTATAGTGCCTGACGAGTATATGCTCCCGTCAGACAATATTCAATGCATTATTGTTAGCTTGCTAACCAAGTGATTTTACAGCATATCACCCTGCATTTTCCATCGCTTGCAGAGCCATTTTTCTCGCGGCTTTGCGCTGCATCAGATAGCCAATTGTAGCCAGTAAAATGGTCAGTAACATGACACGCACAGTGGTTTCTAGCGGTGATTCAATCCAGGTTGAAACGGCAAGACTGGCGATAAAGCACAGTCCAAGCTGCAGCATATTTTGCAATGCGGCGGCTTTCCCCGTTGCCTGTGGGAACGGCAGCAGGGCGCTGGACACCACCACCGGATAAATTGCACCACTGGCCATCGACATGACGCAGAACGGCGTGAGCAGACTGTACAAAGATGGCGCCTGCTGCTGCGCGGCGATAAACAGCGCGATAACCCCCAGGCTAAAGCACAGCAGCATCCACGGCAGCAGCTGCCCGCCGGAGAAACGATTTAGCAGTGCGCGACAGCCAAAGCCACCAATCAGAAAGGCAATAGTCTGCGGCACATAGCTCAGACCGATATCTGCAGGAGACAGGCCCAGATTACCGAGGATAAACGGTGATCCAGTCAGCCAGGCAAAGAAGCTGGCGGAACAGGCGGCAAACACCAGCACGTTACCGCTGTATACCGGGGATTTCAGCAGCGTCAGGAAACCAGGTGCCGGGCCCTTAGCTGCCGCTTTCTCTGCGGATGCACGGCCGGACAGGCGCAGTGTGGGGATCAGCAAGATCACGCTAATCAACAGCAGCGCAACAAAGATTGCCCGCCAGGAAAAATGCTCCAGCAGCCAGGCCCCCATCAGCGGTGCCAGCGCCGGTGAAAGCGCAACCAGCGGCATAATAGTGGCGAATACGCGTTTTGCCTGCTCGGCGCTGTAGCGATCGACAACCAGGGCCTGCCAGCTTACGGCGGCGGCACACACACCAACAGCCTGCAGGAAGCGGAAAAATAGCAGCCAGGGAGCGGAGTCAACCCACATCATGGCGGCACAGCCGATAGCGAACATCCCCAGCCCCACCAGCAGCACGGGCTTGCGGCCAAGGCGGTCGGACAG
This sequence comes from Erwinia sp. S43, assembly GCF_016624745.1. Lineage (NCBI taxonomy): Bacteria > Pseudomonadati > Pseudomonadota > Gammaproteobacteria > Enterobacterales > Erwiniaceae > Erwinia > Erwinia sp. S43. Next base: position 79,881 of record NZ_JACVTX010000001.1, read on the forward strand.
TGTTCCCCAAATCAGCTGTGCGCAGGCAAAGCCGGCAAGGAAGATGCTCAGGCTGGCGCTGATAACGCCAGAACCGGTGGCAAGATCCTGCTGCATCTCACCAAAAGCGGGCAGGTACATATCGGTAGCAAGGAAACCCAGCATGCTCAGCATGGCCAGATAAACGATAAAGAATTTTGAAGGCATATTTTACTCGTACAGGGCAGTTTTTTATCGCAGGGAGTGTAAAGGGATGCACTTACGCTTGTGAAACGCTAATATTCGTCAGTTCCGTTGAAAAAATTTGCAGGCAAAGCGATGTGGTCAGAACATTCTCTGGAAGTGATTGAAGCCGTTGCCAGAACCGGCAGTTTTACCGCCGCAGCGGCTGAGCTTCACCGCGTGCCTTCTGCGGTGAGCTATACCGTACGCCAGCTGGAGCAGTGGCTGGCCGTCAGCCTGTTTGAGCGCCGCCATCGCGATGTGGTGCTAACAGAAGCGGGACGGGTGTTCAGCGAAGAAGGGCGTTTTGTTATCAAAAAAATGCTTGCCACGCGACGCCGCTGTCAGCAGGTGGCTAACGGCTGGCGAGGTCAGATTAATATCGCCGTTGACCGCATCGTCAGGCCGCAGCGTACCCGTCAGCTTATCGTCGATTTCTACCGACACTTCCCCGATATGGAACTGCATATCTTCCCCGAAGTGTTTAACGGCGTATGGGATGCGCTGGCGGATGGCCGCGTTGATGCGGCTATCGGGGCCACACAGGCGGTGCCGGTGGGCGGGCGCTTCGCCTTTCGCGATATGGGCAGCCTTAACTGGCGCTGTGTCGTGCAGGCGGATCATCCCTTATTGCAACAGACGGGACCGCTTAGCGACGATCTGCTGCGTGAATGGCCATCGCTGACGCTGGAGGACACCTCACGCGCGTTGCCGAAGCGTAACACCTGGACGCTGGATAATCAGCGGCGGCTGGTGGTCCCGGACTGGGACAGCGCGTTAGACTGCCTGCGTGCCGGACTGTGCGTCGGCATGATCCCGGGGCACTTTGCTCAGGGTTGGATTGCTGAAGGGGGAATTGCGGAACTGACGCTGGCAAACCCGTTCCCGATCAGCCCATGCTGCCTGAGCTGGTCGGAACAGAGTGCATCACCGGCGCTGAGCTGGCTGCTGGATTATGTTGGCGACAGCGATACGCTAAATGCTGAATGGCTGAGTGAACCGTCCGCCTGAGCGAACGGTAAACGGAGAAGGGATTAGCGGCGATAGTCGCGGAACGGACCGTCGGCAACGGAGCGGCGTTCAATCAGTGACGGATGAACTTCAATGGTCTGCGGTTCTTCACGCTTGCTGGTGATGCGATCGAGCAGCATATCGAACGCGGTTTCTCCCAGTCGCTCTTTTGGCTGATGCACCGTGGTCAGCGCCGGTGTGAAATAGCGCGCGTTGCGCACGTTATCATAGCCGATCACTGAAATATCCTGTGGAACGCGCAGGCCCATCTCGTCCGCGGCGCAAATTGCACCCATTGCCATCACGTCGCCGCCGCAAAAGATGGCGGTCGGGCGCTGTTTCTGCCCCAGAATCTGCTGCATGGCGCGATAGCCTGATTCAGGTTCAAAGTCGCCCTGAACCAGCCACTCTTCACGCAGTGTAATCCCGGCTTCGTTCAGCGCCTTGAGGAACCCCGCATGGCGACCGCCGCCGGTGTTGCGCTCCAGCTGTCCCGGGATGGCACCGATATCACGATGCCCGCGCTCAATCAGATAACGCCCGGCCAGATAGCCGCCTTCAAAAGCGTTATCCAGCACGGTATCGGTGAAATCGCCGCGCGATTCACCCCAGTCCATGACCACCATCGGGATATTGCGGTGGTCTTCCAGCATCGAGATTAATGAATCCGGGTACTCAGAGCACATCACCAGCAGCCCGTCTACGCGCTTTTGCGCCATCATCGACAGGTAGGCCTGCTGTTTGTTCAGGTCGTTATGTGCATTCCCAAGGATCAGGGTATAGCCTTTGGCAAAGCAGCGGTTTTCCACGGCTTCAATAATTTCGGCAAAATAGGGCGCTTCGCTGGAGGTGGCGAGCAGGCCGATGGTTTTGGTGTGGTTGACCTTCAGACTGCGTGCCACGGCGCTGGGGGAATAGTGCAATTCCTTAATTGCTGCCCACACTGCTTCACGAGTCTCTTCGGCTACAAAGCGCGTTTTATTAATTACGTGGGAAACCGTGGTTGTAGACACCCCGGCTCGCTTTGCCACATCCTTAATTGTTGCCATTAAACTTATGCTCCTGGTGTTATCGTAACTATTTGATAACAGGTTGGTTAAACGTTTGCCTGGGTGCAGCCTTTTACCACCAGACCAAAGTGGTTTGGATGCTGTCGCAACGGGTCGTAAAGGGGAAAAAATCGTCCGTAGAGTGACTGCAGAGCTGGCAAAAACCGTTATCCGCTACTGTTGCGCAACGGAAAAGAGGAATTCTAACAAGGCTGCGCAGAGAAAACGAGATTTTTACGGGGAACTGTGGGAAAATCTTTGTGCATACATTTTGCAGGGTTATTAAGGAGAGACGATGAGTACCGATCTGAAATTCTCACTGCTGACCACGGTGGGTGCGCTACTGATGATTATTGCATTTAGCTTTACGGCTATTCTGCACTAAAAAAATCGGGAGGAGCATGGCTCCTCCCGATTAGCAATTCAGCAATCGCTTACCGCGTTGAGCAATCAGCGAATTGTTTTTGGCGTCATCATTCGACGGGCACCAATATAGTGCTCCTGCCAGTAATCATCGCCCAGCGCGCTTACCTGAATGTCTTTGCCGGTTCTCGGTGACTGAATGAATTTTCCACCACCAAGATATACGCCAACGTGATCGGCGGTACCGCGTCCGTTGATGCGGAAGAACACCAGGTCGCCTTTCTCCAGTTTATCGCGTTTGATCGGCGCAGCATCGCGCAGGTGATACATCTCATTTGCCGTACGCGGGATCTTAAACTTCACCAGGTCCTTATAGGCATACCACACCAGTCCGCTACAGTCGAAACCGGTTGACGGTGATGCGCCTCCCCACTGGTAGGGTTTACCCAACTGGCCCATCAGTTTGTTCATCGCCGTTTCACGCGCTTTCTGATAGCGCGCGCGGTGCGCTTTGCTCAACTTCAGCGGTGATTCAGGGGATTCAGCCTCATCGCGCTCGATAGCACGCAGCGGGCCTTTCTTGCCTTTTTTGGTCTGTAAAGAGGCGAGACGCTCGCGGCCGTAGCGTTTTTTCTCCATCTTACCGATGTGGGTGGTTTTTACTTCGCGTGAGGCCGTCGCTTCCTGGCTCTTTTTCAGCTTTGCCTTCTGGGTAGCAGAAACTTTGGTTTTCTTAAGCGCAGGCTCTTTGGTTTTTTTAATGAGGGGTTCTTTGACTTTTTTCGTGGCAGCCGCTTTAACCGGCCGACGCTTGCGGCGTTCATCCTCACGCGCAGAGTTGTGGTCAACTTTATGCTGATTTGCGTTAACGGGAGCATGAGGCGATGCATGCGCCATATTAAAGAACAGCTGGGCAAAGGCCAGCATGCTAAGCGTGATGATTAAACGCAACGTTCCCATTAACAGTTAAACTCAGTGTAATGACTGCATGGCAATCGAAAAAGAATTCTGCAATTTGCAGGGGTTAGGGCAATTCTAATCTAACTTCTTAACAAAAGGTAAGGTGTTTTTTGTTTCAATAAGACAGATTAAGTAAATGATGAATTATTAAGCGCAATCAGCTGCTTAACTCAACAAAAAAAAGTAATCCAACATCGAGAAACGCTGCAACGATGATAGGAAAATGTTATTTTGTTTTCATAATTTTGCATTTTGTTGCGTTCTGTTCATCAGGGCTGCATAAAATGTCGTTTTCAACGGCGGAGCAGAATCGCTACAATAACTAAACACGAAGTATCGTACTGAGGAAGTCATTTATGAGTACTGTTGAAAAAATTCAGCGCCAGATCGCAGAAAACCCAATCCTGCTGTATATGAAAGGTTCTCCAAAGCTGCCAAGCTGCGGATTCTCCGCACAGGCCGTTCAGGCTCTTTCTGCCTGCGGCGAACGTTTTGCCTACGTTGATATCCTGCAGAACCCGGATATTCGTGCTGAACTGCCGCGTTACGCTAACTGGCCAACCTTCCCACAGCTGTGGGTTGACGGCGAGCTGGTCGGTGGCTGCGATATCATTATCGAAATGTTCCAGCGCGGTGAACTGCAGCAGCTGATCAAAGAGACTGCGCAGAAGTACCCAGCCCCCGCTGCTGAATAAGCCGGTGGCAATAAAAAAACCCTGCTAAGCAGGGTTTTTTTTCGTCTTTATATTGTCAGCGCGGTGGTTAATGCACGCCGCAGAGTTAATACGGCTCAGGACTCCGCTTCCGGCACGGCCAGTGGCCAGCCGCCCAGACGCTTCCAGCGGTTGACCAGCTCACAGAATAAATCTGCCGTCTGTGTAGTGTCGTACAGCGCAGAGTGCGCCTGGCTACTGTCAAAGGTGATTCCGGCCGCGATGCAGGCTTTAGCCAGTACGGTCTGCCCAACAACCAGTCCACTGAGCGCGGCGGTATCAAAGGTCACAAACGGATGGAAGGGATTGCGCTTCAGGCTGGCACGTTCCGCCGCCGCATTCATAAAGTTCAGATCGAATGTGGCGTTGTGCGCCACCATAATCGCTCTGCTGCAGCCGGTATCCTTAATCCCTTTACGAACCAGCTTAAAGATGGCGTGCAGCGCTTCATATTCGCTGACGGCACCGCGCAGGGGGTTGCTGGGATCGATGCCGTTAAAGGCCAGCGCTTCCGGCTGTAAAACTGAACCGACAAAAGGCTCTACGTGAAAATGCAGGGTTTCATCTTTCTCCAGCCAGCCATCTTCATTCATTTTTAAGGTGACGGCGGCGATTTCCAGCAGTGCGTTCGTTTTGGCATCAAATCCCGCAGTTTCCACATCGATCACTACCGGATAGAAACCGCGAAAGCGGCTGCTCAGAGTATTCAGTTCATTTAATTCAGACATCAGCTTCTCATTGGCGCAAAAAGGCAGGGCGTATTATGGCAAACTTTGCTACGTGATGCAGCAGGCAGGTGAGAAGGAGGGCCCGCAGGCCCTCAGAGGAACTTAATTGCCCAGGCCGTGTCCGGCGTGTTTATTCTCAATCAGTTCAATCTTGTAGCCATCCGGATCTTCAACAAAGGCGATGATCGTGGTGCCGCCTTTAACCGGGCCGGCTTCGCGGGTGACGTTACCGCCGTCGTTGCGAATGCGATCGCAGGTTGCGGCAACATCATCCACGCCCAGCGCGATATGGCCATAGGCGTTACCGAGATCGTAGCTGTCCACGCCCCAGTTGTAGGTCAGTTCGATAACGGCACCTTCGCTCTCTTCGGTGTAGCCAACGAAGGCGAGGGTGTACTTATATTCGGTATTTTCACTGGTACGCAGCAGACGCATGCCCAGCACTTTGGTGTAGAAATCGATAGAACGTTGCAGGTCGCCAACGCGCAGCATGGTGTGAAGTAAACGCATAACATCCTCTTTTTTTTGGCGTCATCGGCGGATGACGTTAGAAAAACAGTATAGCGATAATCGTTACGACTGCGAGTGTCGTAGCAATTATCGCTATTAAAACAATCTATTATATCACAAATGTGCCGCTTAACTTAGCGCAATTATCCTAAGACAGGATAATCCGTATAGCCTTCTGCGCCGCCGCCGTAGAACGTTTCCGGGCGCGGTTCGTTGAACGGCGCGCCAGCCTGCAGGCGTTCGACCAGGTCCGGGTTAGAGATATAGCTGCGGCCAAAGGCAACCGCATCAATCAGCCCGCGTTCGATCAGGTCTTCTGCTTTTTCAGCACTGTAACCGCCCGCACCGACGATCACGCCGGGATACACGGCGCGAATCGCCTGACGGAAGCTTTCGGTATACGGTTTGCCGCCGGCCCAGTCCGGTTCTGAAATATGCAGATAGGCCAGGTTGCGTTTTGCCAGTTCGGCAATGTAATACAGCGCCGCTTCTTCCTGATCTTCGCCGTTATCCAGGCCGTTAAACGGGCCGAGTGGTGAAATACGGATACCGATACGATCGGCGCTCCAGCCGTCGATGGCGGCATCAACCACTTCCAGTGCGAAACGGGTGCGATTTTCAATACTGCCGCCATACTGGTCCTCGCGCTGGTTAGACGCCGGGGAGAGGAACTGATGAATCAGGTAGCCGTGCGCGGAGTGCAGCTCAACCAGATCGAAATCCGCTTCGCGCGCGTTAATCACCGCCTGGCGGAAGTCGGCAACGATGCCGGCAACCTCGGCAGTGCTTAGCGCGCGTGGGGTAGATGTTGCTTCACGCAGCGGTTTACCTTCAGCATCGCGCAGCGAGGTGCGGGTTTCGGCATTAATCGCCGAGGCGGATACGGGTGCTGCGCCTTCAGGTTGCAGGCTGTTGTGCGATATACGCCCGGTATGCCACAGCTGAACCGCGCTGTGACCGCCATCCTGGTGGATACCCTGGTTAATCGCCTTCCATGCGGCAATCTGTTCCGGACTGTGCAGCCCCGGCGCACCGGCGTAGCCTTTCGCCTGGAAAGTAATTTGAGTGGCTTCGGTAATAATTAATCCAGAGGACGCACGCTGGCGGTAATACTCGCCCATCAGCGGCGTGGGGATATCGCCTGGCTCAATGCTACGCAGGCGGGTTAACGGGGCCATAAAAATGCGGTTTGGCACGGTGATCGCGCCGGTTTTTAATGGGGTAAACAGTTTATTCAAAGCCATAACTTACTCCTGGTAGACCGGTCGACTAGTAAGGGCGTTTTTTTTTAAATCGCCTGAAGAATACGTGTCATTTGCTGCACGGCAATCTGTAAAGGCGCACTGTCGCGGCGAATTTTGCACTGCAGGCTTGCGCCAAGCCACAGCATATAAAGCGTTTCTGCCGTGGAGGAGGCGGAGACGGCAGGTGACAGTTTTTCCTGCTGCTGCGCCTTTTCCAGCGCGGAGGTCAGTTCACCAATCAAAGCCGCTGAACCCGCCGCCAGCGCGTTGCGCATCTCTTCCGACAGGTCGCAAACCTCAGCGGAGAGCTTAACGGAAAGGCAACCAGCAAACTGATGTTCCTGCCACCAGCTGCACGACTGCTGATAATATTCCAGCACCCGCTGACGCGCATCGCCCTGATGTTCCGCAAGGAACGCGCTCAGGTTCTGCACATATCGAGCGAAGTAGCGCTCCAGCATTGCCACTCCAAACGCTTCTTTGGAGGGGAAATAGTAGTAAAACGACCCTTTTGGCACTTCAGCTTTTTTTAGCAGCTCGATCAGCCCCGTGCCGTTAAAGCCGCTCTGCACGCAGAGCTGCTCACCGGTATTGAGGATATGTTCGCGCGTATCAAATCGGGTCGTTTTATTCATCGCAGCAGAGTACCCGACCGAATGGTCGATTTCAACCTGCGCTGATGGGTGGGGCACGATCCGCCTGGCATTTTTCCTCAAGCGCTTTTACGACAGCCCTGGAGCATATCCAGATTTTGCTGATACTCATTCGTTTGTATGTTGAGCATGCCGAGCAGCGTATGGAAGATATTATCCTGCGACACCGGCTGGCTTTCTGCCTGTTGCTGCAGACAGGATGAATTGATGCTAAACGCGCTTTCATAATCCGGTGACAGCCACAGCAGGAACGGAATATGCGTTTGCTGCTCAGGTGCGAACAGATACGGTGCGCCGTGCAGATACATCCCGCGTTCGCCCAGTGATTCACCATGATCGGAGAGATAGACCATCGCGACGTTAAATTTACTGCTGTAACTTTTCAGCAGCGTGATGGTGCTGTCGAGCATCGAATCAGTATACAAAATGCTGTTGTCATAGGTGTTGATCAGCGCCTGACGATCGCAATCCTGGATCTGATTACTGTCGCAGGTCGGCGTGAACTGACGCATTGCAGCAGGATAGCGCTGGTAGTAGGCCGGACCGTGGCTGCCCATCTGGTGCAGCACAATAATCGAATCATCCTTAATGCCGTCGATATAGTTGTTCAGGCGGTGCAGCAGCACATCATCCAGGCAGAAGTCGCTTTTGCACAGTTCATTAACCTGCCATTTGGTCATATCCGTATGCGGTACGCGATCGCAGGCACCTTTACAGCCGCCGTCGTTTTCACGCCACAGTACGTTAACACCGGCATGCGCCATGATATCCAACAGCCCTTCCTGATGACGAGCAAGCCCGGCATCATATTGTGTGCGAGGCATATTGGAGAACATGCACGGAACGGAAATCGCCGTTTCAGTTCCACAGGAAGTGGCGTTCTTATAATAGATAACGTTATCGCCTTTCAGTTTAGGATTCGTTTCCCTTGGATAACCGCCCAGAGAGAAATTCTCCGCTCGGGCCGTTTCACCCAGCACGAATACCACCAGCGTCTTTTTCTTTTCTGCGCTAATGATCGGACCTTTACGGGCATCAAGGCCGATTTTTACCAGCTGCTGACTGCCGGCAAACCAGCGATCGTGCGTGTAGTGACCAATACCGCTGGCAACGTTAGCCGGAGTAATCATCTTCACCAGCCCTTTATTGTTGCGCACCATCGACGCGTAGTCTTTATAGAAGAGCGCCGCCATCATCAGAATCAGCAGGATAGCCGCTAGCGAACTGACCGAACGCCAGATGATCGATGCCCACCATGGGCGTGAAGATTCAATCTTAACCCGCCACATTACCGCGACCGGCAGCAGTCCGAGCAGTGTCAGCCAGATAAGATAACGCGTGCTGAACAGCGAGGTGGCTTCCTGAATGTCGGTTTCAAACACATTCTGGATCATATTGGTGTCAATCACCGTGCCGAAACTGTACATAAAGTAGTTAGCGGCGGCGCTGAACAGGATAAGTAAGGTTAACAGTGGCTTACGTACCCATGGCAGGGCGAACAGATTAAAGATCAACAGAAAGGCGCAGAACAGCACCAGCGGAATAGAGGCCGCAAAAAAATAGTCCTGTAGGCCAACATAAGGAAAGGTCTGCCACGCGCGCAGCAGAAATACACCGTTAAGGGCAAAAGTAAACAGCAGCGCAGCACAAAGATTAAAAGTAAGATCGTTACAACGTAACTTTAAAAAAGATTTCATGGTATTCCAGTCGCAGTGTTATCTGCGTGCAGAATAACGATGAAACCTTAGATGAACCTTAAATGCGATGTGAACCGTCTGGCCTGCCTGAGGCAGGCCGGGGGGATCAGTATGCGGCGGTGAACTGCTGACGAATATGCTGCGGATTTTCAATTTCATCGACAATAGCCTCGGCCAGGTCGGCAACGCTAATCGAAGCCGGATGTTTACCGTTCATCAGCAGTGACGTGGTCCCGAGGCGGAAAGTGCCGGTACGTGGCCCCGGTTCCAGCATCGCGGCGGGTGACAAATAGGTCCAGTCCAGCGCCTGCTCTTCTGACTGGAGACGGTTACGCAGGTCACGAGCGCCCAGCGCACCGGGCTTGATGTTGGCCGGAAAGACTTCGGTATCAACCAGCTCAACGCCGGGTGCCACTTCCAGGCTCCCTGCGCCGCCCACTACAAGCAGGCGCTTCACGCCGCTGGCTTTTACCGCCTGCAGGATAAGGCCGCTTCCACGGGTGAACTTCTCATACAGATCGCTTTCCGCCCAGCCAGGATTGTAGGCGCTGATAACCGCATCCTGGTCTTTCAGGACGCCGCTGAGCCACTGCACGTCGTGAACGTCACCTTGTGCAACGGTCAGGCCGGATTGCGCTGCCAGTTTATCCGCAGAACGAGAGACGGCAATGACCTGATGTCCGCGCGACAGGGCTTCTTTGACGATTTCAGGGCCGACAAATCCGGTTGCGCCAATGATGGTAAGTTTCATGAAGTCATTCCTTATTAACGGGTGTGGATTGCACTTTACAGCTTAACAGTGAAGCTGATAAGTGGCATATTTTGACTTTTATAATGAAGTAAAACTTACGAATAATGGAAAAACTCAACAGAATGGCGGTGTTTGCTATTGTAGTTAGCGAAGGCTCTCTGGCTGCTGCCGCCCGGCGTCTGGGGATGTCGGCCTCGGCCGTGAGCCAGCACCTGCGGGCGCTCGAGCAGGCCGTGGGCGTACCGTTGCTGTACCGATCCACGCGCAAACTGACGCTGACCGATGCCGGCGCGGCTTTTTATCCCGGTTGTGAGGCGATGCTGAACCACGCTCAGGAAGCCGAAAGGCGTCTGGCCGAGATGCGCGATACGCTCACCGGTGAACTGCGCATCAGTGCCACCGTGGGGATTGGCGGACAGCCGCTGTGCAGCGCGATGTCACCGCTGCTGTTACAACACCCCGGACTGCGGCTGCGGATCATCGCCACCGATAACGTGTTGGATATGATTGAACATCGCATCGATATTGCTCTGCGCTTTAGCCGACAGCTGAGCGATGCCAGTATTATTGCCCATCCGCTGGTCGAATGGCCGATGGTGATTTGTGCTGCACCGGCCTATCTGACCCGCCACGGCGTGCCCGAAACGCCGCAGCAGCTGGCAGGGCACCGCTGGATTCAGGGGCACCTTTATCAACGGGTGATTGAGCTGCACCATCCGCGCGAAGAAATGCAAACCCTGCGGCTTAGCGAAGGTCAGGTGCAGAGCGACAGCATGCTGGTGATCCGCGAGTTCACGCTGGCCGGAATGGGTCTGTCGCTGCAGCCGCTGAACGAAATCCGTGCAGAGCTCAACAGCGGGCAGCTGATGGTGCTGTTGCCGGAATGGCGGGCACCTTCACTCAAACTAACCGCGCTGACTCTGGAGAGAGTGCTGCCGGAGAAAAGCCGTCAGGCGTTGCAGGCGCTGCGCGAATATTTTTCCAAATTTCCGTTAAGCGGGCTTGCACAGTAACTGCCGACGAACTTCAATAGAGGCAATACGATCCAGCAGGAGGCGGTGTGGCAGAACAGTTAGAGTTTTTCCCCGTACCCAGTCCCTGTCGCGGGATCTGTCAGGCAGATGCACGCGGCTACTGTCGTGGCTGCCTGCGCAGCCGGGAAGAGCGGTTCAACTGGAACAGCTTCAGCGATGCGCAAAAACGCGACGTCTTGCGTCTTTGCCGCCAGCGTTATCTGCGGCAGCAGCGAACACAGTCTGCCTCGACTGCTGACGAGCCGGATCAACCCACCCTGTTTTAAGTCGAGCCGCGTCAGCGGCGCATATTACGTTATGGAGAGAGTTATGCTGCAAGCCGTGCAAATCGCCCCGCAGGGACCTGAATTTTCGCCGATGGTGATGGGCTACTGGCGTCTGATGGAGTGGCAGATGTCGCCCCAACAGCTCACCGGGTTTATCGAACAGCATGTGGAACTGGGCATCACTACCGTCGATCATGCCGACATTTATGGCGGTTATCAGTGTGAGGCGGCATTTGGCGAGGCGCTGCGGCTTCAGCCGTCGCTTCGCGGGCGTTTGCAGCTGGTCACCAAGTGCGGTATTGCCACCACCGCCAACCCGGAGCATAAACTGGGTCACTACCGTACCGATGCGCAGCATATCCGCCAGAGCGCGGAGAATTCCCTGCGCCATTTTCACACGGACCACCTCGATCTGCTGCTCATCCACCGCCCCGATCCGCTGATGGATGCCGATGAGGTTGCTGAAGCATTTATCCAACTGCATCAGAGCGGCAAAGTGAAACATTTCGGCGTATCCAATTTCACACCGGCACAGTTCTCATTATTACAGTCGCGCCTGCCGTTTACGTTAGCCACTAATCAGGTGGAGATCTCACCGATCCATCAGGAACTGCTGTTGGACGGAACGCTGGATCAGTGCCAGCAGATACGCATCAGGCCGATGGCGTGGTCCTGTCTGGGGCGAGGGGAAATTGTCACTCACCCACAGTATCAGGCCCTGCGCGAAGAGCTGGAGCGCGTGCGCGAGGAAATCGCCGCTGAAAACATCGAACAGGTCATCTACGCCTGGATTCTGGCGCTGCCTTCACGGCCGCTACCGATTATCGGCAGCGGTAAGATTGAGCGGGTCCGCAGTGCCGCCGCCGCCGTCAGCCTCTCTTTAAGCCGCCAGCAGTGGTTCAGAATTCGGAAGGCCGCACTGGGCTACGACGTGCCTTAAGAAAATGATGATCCGACGTGCTATCGGCGTCGGATCGCTACCGTTCAGGCCTTTGTTTCTCGGGGCTGTAGCTGCGAAAGAGAACAGTAAAGACGCCAGACGATCCCCGCCAGTTCGCTTTCCTGCGCATTGCCGCTCCTTATCAGCATATCAATGCGCTGCTGTAACGTTGCCAGCGTATCATTGAGCGAAACATGATGAACGCCGCGTTCGCTGATGATGTTTTGCAGATCGTGCAGCACTGAATCCCGCACCGAAGACAGCGCCGGAAAGGGCGTTTGCCACTCGCGCAGCTGCCAGGCTATTTGCGCGCAGTTCAATAGCACCATTCCCCAGCGCAGCAGCCAGAGCCGCGCATTTTCATCCCGGCTGTTATTTAGCTGATTGATACGATGATAAACCTGTGACTCAAAGCTGTTCTCGCTCAGCCGCGGTCTGCGGCTAAGCTGATCGAGAAACTCCCGACGCAGGGTTCGAATATGACGACGGCTGCGCCGCTTATCGGAGCTGGGACGCAGAATACCGAAGGCGATCCAAACCAAAGTAACGGTACAGACCTTAGCGAGGTTATCGTTAATAAAGCTCTGATAGTCATAAACCGGAGGGTTGCTCACAGAGATGAACGAGCCTAAAAAGACAATCAGCATACCCCACAGTGCCGCATGCTTTTTCTGCTGAAGTTTAAGCAGCTGCATGGTTATCAGTAGGGGGAACAGAACGATCAGAAACTGCCAGAGTACGGTGATCTGAACCATCAGCCCAAACATCATCGCAAAACTGAAAATGGACAGTAGAATCAGCGTCTTAAGCATCAGCAGCGTGCTGCCGGTTGGAGACGGTGCTGATGAATAGAGTACACAGCCAATGGCTGCCAGCGTAATACCGGCAGCGCCAGAATCCCATTGTGTGGCAATCCAGTAGCCGCACCCCAGAAACACAACGCTGAACGTACGAATTGCATTCCAGCCAGCCTCCGCGCCGTCAGCCTGGCGAGCCAGAGCCGGGACCTCGGGGGGAGAGAGCCGGGTATCATTGTCGGCACGTTCAAACTGACGTATCCAGCGAGAATTGTTCAGATACAGCCAGCAAAAATAGCGTAAATGCTTCCAGTAGGCATGATGCTGGTAGCATGATGTATCTCGCGGCGCTGCCGTTTGCAGGATCTGCGCCAGCCGGTACTTGTCACAGTTTTTCAGCGCCAGTTCAGCCAGCAGTTGTTGGGTAGCCTTGTACAGAATTTCAGGCGGGTCCTGCCAGTTCAGCAGCATTCTACGCAGACTGGATATGACGCTGGTCAGGCGTAACTGCTGGTGGAGCACATAGTTCAACACGTTGTTCTGGCGTCGGAAACGATAGTGGCTCCAGAAGGCCTGAATACGCAGCAGATTCATCGTCAGGATCTGGCTGATAACATTTTCGTGTGCGTGACGCATACCGTCCGTGGTTTCACGCTGCAATAGCAGCGTGGCATGTTCAAGCAGCCTGGCGTGCATTTGCTTAAGCGAGTTAATCAACGTTTCGCCGTCGGAGGTGCTCGGCAGCACCATCATCATCAGCCCACCGCAGAGAATACCGGATATCACTTCACATACGCGTGCCTGCGCAATGGTCCACAGTTCGCTGGAATCGGTGACGTTGACACAGCTGAACGCGATAATCGCCGCAGTGTACCCCGACAGTGAAAATGCGTAGGCGACGTTGTTTTGATAGTGATTAGACACCCATGTGCAAAAAGCCAGCCAGGCGGCAATCGTGATGGTAAAAAGCCACGGCTCGTTCAGGGTATGACCGGCAATCAGCAGCGCAGCAAAGGCTCCGATCATACTGCCGACAATACGGCCCAGACTTTTGCTGATCACGCCGCCCACCGTAGGGAAGCTGACGACCGCAGCCGAGGTCATTGCCCAGTAGGGCTGATCGAGCTGCAGACCGTAAGCAATACTCAGCGCAAGACACATAGCGATTGAGTTGCGCAACGCATAGCGCCACTGCGCACTCGTTGCTTTAACCCATGGCAGTTGCTGCCACTCAAGCCAGCTCAGATTCATCGCGACCTCAGTACTGTAACGATATAGTCACCGTGGTACCCGCGACCAGCGGCAGATCTGCCGGAAGATCGGTGAGCCTGATACGAACCGGCACGCGCTGTGCCAGTCTGACCCAGGGAACGTTAGGCTTGATATCGGGCACCAGTCCGCTGTCGGTCTCAACGCTCTGGTCGTAGATTGCCCGTCCGATGCTCTCTACCTCGCCGCCGAGTTCGCGATCGTCGCTGAACAGGCGTAGTCTGGCTTTAGCGCCAGGCCGGATATGGCGCAGTTTGGTCTCTTCGAAATACCCCATAACGTAAAACGAATGACTGTCAACCAGCACAAACAGCGGTGATCCGCTGCTGGCATAGTCGCCTACCCGGGTCACCAGGTTATTTATCCATCCGTCGACGGGAGCATAAACGTTCGTTTGCGACAGTTCCCAGCGTGCCTGATCGAGCTGTGACTGTGCCGTTTTCTCGCTGGCGGCCATCGATTTCACCGCGAGATTTGCCTCATCCAGATCTTCTGCCGAGATAACGTTGCGTGGAAGATCCTGCCGACGGCGGGCCTCATGCTGCGCTTTGACTAAATCAGACTGGGCTTTCGCCAGCTGCGATTCGGCCGTTGTCACGGCGATGCGATAGGGATCGTCGTCAAGACTAAACAGTTTGGTGCCTTTACTGACGAACTGATTATCTTTCACATACAGATGCATGATGCGCCCCGAAACCTGTGGGGTAATGTTAACCAGCTCCGCGCGGACTTTGCCGTCACGAGTCCATGGAGACTGCATGTAGTAGTTCCATAACCACCATGCAGCACACAGCGCCGCAGCGAACACAATCAGAGTTGAAAAATACTTAATCGAATTCAGTTTCATCATTTCATCCAGAAATCATCAACCACAGCCACAGCGAAGCGCTGACGCAAAGTATAAAAATCGACAGGTCAAGCAGCGTTGGGTGCCAAACTTCCCCGGAATACATCCAGTCCCGGAGTAGGGGATGAAGTATCAACCAGAGGAAAAAGCCCAAAAGAACGGCCTTAAAAAGCGGGGGAAAATAGAGCGAAGCACCAAGAACCAGGTCGGTGAATGGGGCCGCTGTCAGTGAGAGAGTCATCATCACATTGTAAATCCTTATCGTCGTCGGCCCTGTGGCGACTAAAAATCTGATACAAGCGCTT
Organism: Erwinia sp. S43; assembly: GCF_016624745.1. Classification (NCBI taxonomy): domain Bacteria; kingdom Pseudomonadati; phylum Pseudomonadota; class Gammaproteobacteria; order Enterobacterales; family Erwiniaceae; genus Erwinia; species Erwinia sp. S43. Next base: position 95,219 of record NZ_JACVTX010000001.1, read on the forward strand.
TAAGGAGCGATTTGTATTTTGTCCTGTAAACTCGCAGAATAGTCTAAAATGAGGCTTGATAGCTAGCAAGCTAATTATAAGGAGTGGAAATTGGATACCCCGTTGGGAACTGACCTTGCAAGACTGGTGCGCATCTGGCGCGCACTAATCGATCAACGATTGAAACCACTGGAGCTAACCCAGACTCATTGGGTGACGCTGCACAATATTCATCAGCTGCCTCCCGAGCAGTCACAGATACAGCTGGCAAAGGCGATCGGCATCGAACAGCCTTCACTGGTGCGTACTCTGGATCAGTTGGAAGAGAAAGGGCTGATAGTGCGCAGTACCTGCGCTAACGACCGACGCGCCAAGCGAATCCGTCTGACGGAAGCGGCAGAACCGATTATCACTCAGGTAGAAGATGTGATTGATGCCACGCGCGATGACATTCTGGTGGGGATCTCTCAGGCCGAGATTGACAAACTGGTGACGCTGATTGCCCGGCTGGAAAAGAACATTGTGGAACTGCAGCGTAAAGCTGAGTAAACATGTCGGCTATATACCGCAGGGAGCGAAGCTGCGTGAAGTCGTTACGCAGGGGTGATGCATCGTGGAGTCGTGAGTGGGATGAGCATCGCATTGATTGCAATGCTCATAAAAGCCGAGCGGCCTGACTCAGATATCATCAACCGTATGGTCTAAAACGATCTCCAGCGTTTTGCGTACCACATCAGCGCTGACAACATTGTCCGTTAATTCGAGTATTTCTATCAGGCGCGCAATAATCGCCTTATTAGTCAGATGCCCGTCAGTGGCAATAATGCTGCTGATAACCTGCCCGAGCAGGGCTGACTCTTCCGCCAGCGCCTCGCCTGAAGTACGAAAGTACTCAGAGAGGCTGGTACCTGAAACGCCATGAAAAATCTGTGGTTTTTTAGTTGCAATCTGATTCATCGTTCACACCGTTCAGGTTAAAATTCGCCATTGTCAGTTAATGTTTTTTAGCGCTGCCGGAAACTGTCGCAGTGCCAAACAGAGGAAAAACATTGTCGCTGTGTTGTTCAGTATTCAGCGTTGATTCATCACGATGCAGAAAGTGCTCACTGTTACCACTCAATTGCGTAACCAGATAGGCAATATATTGGCATCGTTTGGCATCAGACTCATCAGCGCCCATTTGTTCGAGTTGTTTAATTAAAGAATGCTTATTGATAGGCCCTTTGCGCTGGAGAAGGGCAAAAGCCGCTTCTCCTATAATCTCGGCAGCCAGTCTGTCATGTTCAATTCTGTTCATAGCGACATCTCTTATCGCCGCGAAAATAAAAAAACTCAGCGGCATTAAGTCATTTCATTACAAAGCTTTCAGCCTGGCCTGTTCTTTAATGCCTCGGCCTGGTGCCCTGGCTGAATCTGGCTTAAATGAGTAAAACGCCGCATTTACCGTTCAAACAGCATCGAGATGAGTTCCTGATAATGGCTCTCTTCTGATTCATCTGAAGCAGTTTCAAGGCGGCGCAGTAATTTCGTGCAGATTGCTTTGCGGTTCAGGCTGCGCCCGTCGCTGAGTATCTCAACAACGATTTCACCCAGAGTCACCTGCTGTTCGGATTGAGCTGCTTTTTCAAAATAGCGGGCAATGGCATTTGCTGGGGCCGGGCTGTAACCGTTCTGTTGCATATGTCACTCCTGTAATTTTCTCAGTTATCCACCACCCCTTAAAGTTATACCAATACGTAAAATCTGTACATAAAAACTTGTACATATTTTTATTGATGCAGTTTTTAATCATTTAATGTGTTGTTTTAATTGATTTAAAACTTACCAGCGCTGATGTTAATTGCAGTGTACAGGTTAGTATCTTCACTCTGTGCTGGTCGCTGGAGTTTATCGTTCAAACCTTCTGTTTCCTCTAGTACTCTCTGGTATTAACAAGACGCAATGACGGTCTTCTGCTAAGGTAGCAACTCACACACTTATCCTCTGGAAGTAGCATGCTTACCACCCTTATCTATCGCAGCCATATTTGTGAGCATTTCCCGCCTCATGACCTGAAAGAAATGGTCAACGCTGCTAACTTAAAAAACGGTCAGGCAGATGTGACGGGCATACTACTTTTTAACGGTGTTCACTTCTTCCAGTTGCTGGAAGGCCCGGAAGAGAGCGTTTTTAATATTTACCGCCGGATTTGTGAAGACTCGCGCCATTACAACGTGGTCGAGGTCTTCTGCGATTTCGCACCTCACCGTCGGTTTGGTAAAGCGGGTATGGAGCTTTTTGATCTGCGGGAATATGAAAGGGAAGAGGTGTTACAGAGTGTTCTGAACAGAGGAACCTCTAAATATCAGTTAATTTATGACGACCGGGCGCTGCAGTTCTTCCGCACGTTTGTGGAAGCGACCGAAAAAGAGAATTACTTCGAGATCCCTCCGGCTGATTCATGGGCATTTGTTTCTGATGACAATAGCGTGCAGTCCGCATCTCTCCCCGCTGAAATCACGACCGAATGCAGTTTTGCTTTTCAACCGATTGTCGATCCCCTTGCTCAGAAAACCGTATCGCTAGAGGCATTGATCCGCACATCTTCGGGGGAGGGTTCAGCGGCATTTTTCAGTGGTCTGGAAGGGGATGAAGTCTATAAAGCCGACTTAAAGAGTAAAAAGACCGCCTTCGCCCTGGCCGGAGCGATCAATGTGGGCGCCCGGACGCTCTCCATCAATCTGCTCCCCATGACGCTGGTCAGAATCCCGGAAGCGGTGAATTTCCTGTTGGAGGAGATTGAAGTTAACGGATTGGTCCCGGAACAAATCATCGTTGAGTTTACAGAAAATGAGGTGATCTCTCGCCTTGAAGAGTTCACCAGTGCGGTGAGACAACTCAAGGCTGCCGGTATCCGCGTCGCTATCGATCACTTTGGCGGCGGTTTTGCCGGACTGTCGTTGCTGGCCCAGTTTCAGCCAGAAAGGATCAAGATCAATCGAGAACTGATCCGTGATGTACACAAAAGCGGGCCACGGCAGGCTATTGTCCGGGCGATCATTCAATGCTGTGCTTCGTTGGAAATTATGGTTTCAGCCGTTGGCGTCGAAAAACCCGAAGAGTGGATGTGGCTGGAATCTGCCGGCGTGTCACATTTCCAGGGGCATCTTTTCGCCGCACCTGCCTTCGAAGGGATCCCTGCCGTCTGCTGGCCTGAAATGTTGAGCGCGATGTAATACCGGTGTGGCTGAACCGAAACTGTACAGTGCAGGTGGTAAAAACCTGCACTGTCGGTGATCTCTTCCGATAAATGTAGTGCTGGTGCCTATCCCCTTTATTAACTGTGGCTTACGTCAGTTACATTCTCGTACAGTTAACACACTTTCAGCCTAAAAAATCCAACATCTCTGTATAATTGACAGAACTTTGTACAGCTTTAACGTGTATACTTTTACCATGGTGTATTGGCTGGCTATGAGGAAGTGAATGGCCTTTTACAGTATTGGTGACGTCGCTGAGCGATGTGGAATCAACCCGGTGACCCTTCGGGCATGGCAGCGTCGTTACGAGTTGCTTAAACCGAAGCGTACGGAAGGGGGACATCGTCAGTTTGATGAGGAAGATATCCAGCGGATTGAGGAGATTAAACGCTGGATTGAAAGCGGCGTTTCCGTTGGTAAGGTCAAAGCGCTTTTAGAACAAAGTGACGTGAATTTGCAGGATGGCTGGGAATCCCGCCAGGAAGAGATGATGGCGGTACTCCGTCAGGCCAGACCGGCTAAGCTGCGAGCGATTATCACCGAGCTGGATCGTAAGCATTCGGTGGACGCGGTGATCGACCAGATCATCTTCCCCGTGCGCCAACGTCTGATTCTTGATGTTTCAACAGCGCAGTCTATGAGCAGCCTGTTTGATGGTGCACTGATTGATTACGCCAGTTCATGTCTTGCTGCATCGCGAAAAAAAGCGGGTAGAAATACGCTGTTAATGAGTTGGGGTAACGGGGATCGAACCCGGCTGTGGCTTGAGGCGTGGCGGCTTTCACGGGGAAGCTGGCACGTTGACGTGCTCTCTGAACCGCTGGAAGATCCGCGACCGGAACTTTTCCCAGGCCAGCACATTTTCCTCTGGACCGGAAACGCGCTTACGCAAGAACAGCAGGAACAAATGGCGCACTGGAAGGCTCAGGGGTACGACGTTGCATTTCATGCAGGATAAAAAAATACCGGCCATTTGCGATGGCCGGTATCAGTTATGTCGAGAGTTTTGGTGTGTGGGGTTAGCGAGGTGATACGGTAATCTGGCTGCCGTTTGAGGCCATTGCTACACGTTGACCCACCGAGAAGCGGCTGGCTGCCTGCTTCTGTACCACCATGATGGTATTGCCATCATCCTTACGAATTTCCAGCTCAACACCCTGGCTTTTGTTCATTGCTGACTCAACGCCCTGGCCTGCGACACCACCGGCAATCGCACCCGCTGCTGTCGCAAGACTGCGACCGGTACCGCCGCCAACGGTATTCCCAAGGAAACCACCCAGTACTGCACCGCCGATAGCACCGATAACGTTGTTTTCTTCGCCGCCCTGAATCTGGATAGGACGCACGGAAACCAGGGTGCCGTAAGAGACGCTCTGAACCTGTTTGGCCTCAGACGCGGAATACACATCACCTGACAATGTGTCGTTATTTGCACAACCCGCCAGCGTCATCCCGACAAGAGTCACGGCTAGTAAACGCTTCATCATATTAAGAACTCCTTTATATTGCAGTTGCTGCACATAGTCAGGCAGCCGTAATGGCATCATTATATGTTACCAGCTGTGCATTTCTCACTATTGGATGTGAAAAAAGTAAAAGAAAATATAGCCTGCGATGCTTAAACACCGTGTCAATCACCGCATGAAATGTATTCGCGGTGCAGTTAATGACAGCGAGAATAAAAAAATGTTCACTAAATCATGGTATTGCTAACCATATTTTGCCAGGCTGGCAGCATCATTCTCATGCCCTTTAACGGGGTTAAGGCAGACGCATGAAATCGGGACGCTATATCGGTGTGATGTCGGGCACCAGTCTGGACGGTGTGGACGTGGTGATTGCTGCGATTGACCAGCATATGGTGGCGCAGCAGGCCAGCTATTCGCATCCCATTCCACACGAACTCAAGCTGCAGATTCTGGCTATCTGTCAGGGGCAACCGTTGACACTTTCTCAGCTGGGCCAGCTGGACACCCGGCTGGGCAGACTGTTTGCCGAGGCAATAAATACGCTGCTCAAACGCCAGGGATTGAGCCATGAAGACATCACCGCGATTGGGTGTCACGGACAAACCGTATGGCATGAACCCCACGGAGACGCGCCAAACACCCTGCAGATTGGCGATAACAACCAAATCGCGGCCGCTACCGGTATTACGGTTGTAGGCGATTTCCGCCGCCGGGATATGGCGCTCGGCGGGCAGGGGGCACCGCTGGTTCCTGCTTTCCACCATGCAGTATTGATGCATCCCAGCGAGCGAAGAATGGTGCTCAATATCGGCGGCATAGCTAATCTCTCCCTGCTGATGCCCGGTCATGCACCGCGTGGTTTTGACACCGGACCGGGCAATATGTTGCTTGATGCCTGGATCTGGCGGCAGAAGGGTAAACCCTACGATCTCGACGGTGCCTGGGGAGCGGGCGGTCGCATTATCTATCCGCTGTTGCAGCAAATGCTCAGCGATCCCTATTTCGCACTGAGCGCACCGAAAAGCACCGGCAGGGAATACTTTAATCTCGGCTGGCTGGAACGTCATCTGGCGATGTTCCCGGGACTTGCCGCACAGGATGTTCAGGCCACGCTCATCGAGCTGACCGCCAAGACTATCGCCGATCAGGTATTACTCAGCGGCGGCTGTGACCGGCTGCTGGTGTGCGGCGGCGGCGCTCGCAATCTGCAGCTGATTGCCCGGCTGGTGGCGCTGATTCCGGGTACGGAGGTCACCAGCACCGATAAAGCGGGGATCAGCGGCGACGACATGGAGGCGCTGGCGTTTGCCTGGCTGGCGTGGCGTACGCTGAGCGGGCTGCCGGGCAATTTGCCATCGGTGACCGGTGCGCGCGAGGCCAGTGTGATAGGGGCAATATTCCCGGCAAATCGTCCATTACGCTGATTGCATCTGCGGAAATAGCGTTTTACGCTGGGCTGAACTGACGTAAAAACACAGGAGATAGCGATGAAACAGGGGATTTTTGTGGCAGCGCTGCTGCTTTCTGGCTGCAGCTACTTTCAACATTCCGCTGAGGAACAGCCGAAAACGCTGCATTACACCTGCGGAACGCTGCCGCTAACCGTTCAGCTCAACAACGCGAAAAGTGAAGTCAGCATGATTCTGGACGGCAATCAACTGACGTTGAAACAGCAGGTGGCGGCATCGGGCACCCGTTACAGCGACGGCAACTATGTGTTCTGGTCGAAAGGTGATTCTGCCTTTATTGAGCGCAATGACAAAATCATCATTAACGATTGCCAGTTACAGAGCGCAGGTTAACCCATTGAAATAATGAAGGGTGGGGCGCACAATGCCTTATCCCTTCCCAACCAGAAGTCAGAGCGATGAGCGACAGCGATCACCTGCAACAAATTGCCCACCTGCGGCGCGAATATACCCGTGGCGGCCTGCGCCGCAAGGATCTTCCCGAAGACCCGCTGAAACTGTTTGAACACTGGTTCGAGCAGGCGGTAGCAGCACAGCTGCCCGACCCCTCGGCGATGAGCGTCGCCACCGTTGACGAGCACGGGCAGCCTTACCAGCGAATTGTGTTGTTAAAGCATTTCGACCAGCAGGGTATGGTGTTTTACACCAACCTTGGCAGCCGCAAAGCGCAGCAGCTGGAGAAAAACCCGAAGATCAGCCTGCTGTTTCCCTGGCATATGCTGGAGCGCCAGGTGATGGTGCTGGGCAGCGTTGAGCGCCTTTCCACGCTTGAAGTGATTAAGTATTTCCACAGCCGTCCGCGCGACAGCCAACTTGGTGCCTGGGTTTCAAAACAGTCCAGCCGCATCTCAGCGCGTGGCGTGCTGGAAGGCAAATTCCTCGAACTTAAGCAAAAATTCCAGCAGGGTGAGATCCCACTGCCCAGCTTCTGGGGCGGTTTCCGCATCAAAATCGACTCGATGGAGTTCTGGCAGGGGGGCGCTCACCGCCTGCACGATCGCTTCTTCTATCAGCGCGAAGACGACAATTCCTGGACGATTGACCGCCTGGCTCCCTGAAGCGCGAAATGAAACGTGAAATAATGGCTTAACCGCTGGATTCGAGCGGAGTGGGCCATTATTCTATATCCCTTATTTTTCTCCGCGTGTGAGCGGAAAGCTGTGTACCAGCTTAGGTGCAGACTTTTTTTACATGGAGTCTTAGATGGCCAGCAGTAACCTGATCAAACAATTGCAAGAGCGGGGCCTGGTAGCCCAGGTAACGGATGAGGACGCGTTAGGAGAAAAACTGGCGCAGGGCCAAATCTTCCTTTATTGCGGCTTCGATCCCACCGCAGACAGCTTGCACTTGGGGCATCTGGTACCGTTACTCTGCCTGAAGCGCTTTCAGGATGCCGGTCACCGACCGGTGGCGCTGGTGGGTGGAGCAACCGGTCTGATCGGCGACCCGAGCTTTAAAGCAACTGAGCGTCAGCTGAACACCACCGATACCGTTAACGAGTGGGTAGAGAAAATCCGTCACCAGGTCGCGCCGTTCCTCGACTTCGACTGCGGCGACAACAGCGCGATAGCGGCCAATAACTACGACTGGTTCGGCGGCATGAACGTGCTGACCTTCCTGCGTGATATCGGCAAACACTTCTCCGTTAACCAGATGATTAACCGTGAAGCCGTTAAGCAGCGCCTGAACCGCGACGACCAGGGTATCTCGTTTACCGAGTTCTCCTACAACCTGCTGCAGGGCTATGACTTTGCCGCTCTGAACGAGCGTCACGACGTGGTACTGCAGATTGGCGGCTCCGATCAGTGGGGTAACATCACCTCCGGTATTGATCTGACCCGTCGTCTGCACCAGAACCAGGTCTTTGGCCTGACCGTTCCGCTGATCACCAAGTCTGACGGCACCAAATTCGGCAAAACCGAAGGCGGCGCGGTGTGGCTCGATCCGAAGAAAACCAGCCCGTACAAGTTCTACCAGTTCTGGATCAACACTGCCGATGCGGACGTTTACCGCTTCCTCAAGTTCTTCACCTTTATGAGCATTGAAGAAATCAATGCGCTGGAAGAAGAAGACAAAAACAGCGGCAAAGCCCCGCGCGCGCAGTATGTGCTGGCGGAGCAGGTTACCGGGCTGGTTCACGGTGCTGATGGCCTGGCTGCGGCAAAACGCATCACCGACAGTCTGTTCTCCGGCTCGCTGAGCGATCTGAACGAGCAGGATCTGGCACAGCTGGCGCAGGATGGCATGCCAACGGCTGAACTGGAGGCCGGTCAGGATCTGCAGCAGGCGCTGGTTAACGCCGAACTGGCCCCGTCACGCGGCCAGGCCCGTAAGCTGATCGACGCAAAATCCATCAGCATCAACGGCGCGCTGCAAACCAATGCGGAATATGTTCCGGGCGAGGACGATCGTCTGTTCGGTCGCTACACGCTGCTGCGCCGCGGCAAAAAGAATTACAGCTTAATCTGCTGGAAATAAAAACTCTCGCGGGGTCAGCCTCGCTGCTAAAGCCGGGTAAACCGGCTTTTTTATTGGCAGGAAAGTACAGGTCAGCACGATGAAAAATATTCTCTCCATCCAGTCCCACACGGTTTTTGGTCACGCCGGTAACAGCGCGGCAGAGTTCCCGATGCGTCGCATGGGCGCAAACGTTTGGCCATTAAATACCGTTCAGTTTTCTAACCACACTCAATACGGTCACTGGACCGGTACGGTAATGCCCGCAACGCATCTTACCGATATTGCCCGTGGCATTAACGATATCGATCGTCTGAAAACCTGTGATGCGGTACTGAGTGGCTATCTGGGCTCTGCCGAGCAGGGCGAACAGATTCTGGAAATCGTTCGCATGGTCAAGGCCGCGAACCCCAACGCCTGGTATTTCTGCGATCCGGTAATGGGTCACCCGGAAAAGGGCTGCATTGTTGCTCCCGGCGTAGCAGAGTTTCATCGACTCTACGCGCTGCCCGCCAGCGATATTATTGCGCCAAACCTGCTTGAGCTGGAGATCCTAAGCGGTCGCAGTGTGGCCAGCGTGGACGAAGCGGTTCAGGTTTCACGCGAGCTGATTGCAAAAGGGCCGAAGGTGGTGCTGGTGAAGCATCTGGCGCGCGCCGGATATCGTAGCGACCGCTTCGAAATGCTGTTAATCACCGCTGACGAAGCCTGGCATATCAGCCGCCCGCTCATCGACTTCGGTGTGCGTCAGCCGGTGGGCGTGGGCGATCTGAGCAGTGGCCTGCTGCTGGTGGATCTGTTACACGGACTCTCACTGCAGCAGTCTCTGGAGCACGTCACTGCGGCAGTATATGAAGTGATGTTGAAAACGCATCAGATGGGCGAATACGAACTACAGCTGGTTGCTGCGCAGAATGCTATCGCGGAACCCGTACAGCATTTTGAAGCGGTAAAACTGTAATATCGCAGGTAGATCCCCGCTCAGCGCAGCAATAATACTCGTCGGGCAGGCCATCAGCGCCTGCCCGTTTTCTATCGTTCAGCTCTTTAGAACCGAACGTTTATCAAACCAGGCCTTCTGCCTTCAGCGCTGCTGCAACCGCCGGGCGTTCGGCTACGCGGTCGAACCAGCTGTTCAGTGCATCCAGACCGCTCAGATCTAATTTCAGCGCATGAGCCCAGCGGGTGACGGTAAACAGGTAGGCATCCGCCACGGTAAAGCGCAGACCCATCAGCCACTGCTTATCTTTCAGCTCGCCGTTCACATAGCTGAATTTCTTCTCCAGCAGCTCGCGCGTGCTCGCTTTGAATTCATCCGGGGTATTGGGGCGGAACAGCGGACTAAATCCCTTATGCAGCTCGGTGGCGACATAGTTCAGCCACTCTAGCGTGTGGTAGCGATTCAGGCTGCCGCACGGAGCCAACAGCTGGCGATCGCTCTTCAGGTCGGCCAGATACTGCACAATAGCCACACCTTCTGTCAGCAGCGAACCATCATTTAACAGCAGAGCAGGAACCTGTCCTTTGGGGTTGATCTGCAGATAATCTTCGCCCTGTTCGGTCTTTTTAGTCTGGAGGTCGACCGTTACAAGAGTGAAATCGATGCCGGTTTCGCGCAGCACAATATGGGGGGATAGCGAGCAGGCGCCGGGTTTACAGAACAGCTTCATTGCGTTCTCCTGAGGTTTTTGGGGGGCGTTCGGAGATTATCTTACTGCGCGAGTGGCGAAATGTCAGCGCGACAGATCAATTGATTATGCGGTTTTATGCAGAAGAAGGTCGCGGGAGGGGGGAATCGGCCCGGAGCGAGGGCTCCGGACCGTCAGGCTATCAGGCGGTCACTTTCACCGCTTCAGGCTTATCGTCCTGCGCCATGCGATTCAGGCGCGGTGCCGTCAGCAGCATCAGTACGGCGATAATGCCGGTAGCAATACCAATCTTCATAAACACATCACCATAGATATGCAGTGATTCCAGAGGATTGGTAATGTCAGACGGGATGGCCATCATGCTGGCAACGTTACCGGCAATCATTGCCGCACCGGCGGTGGTCAGGAACCATGAACCCATAATGAAGCCCATTAGGCGCTGTGGTACCAGCTGCGCCACCATCGCCAGACCGAGGCCGGAGATCATCAGCTCGCCCACGCTTTGCAGCGCATAGCTGAGAATTAACCAGCTGACCGGCACAATGCCGTGTTCGTTAGCGAAGGAAACGCCCAGCGGCAGTACGAGGAAGGCGGCGGAACACAGCACCATACCCAGCGCGAACTTGTGTGGCATCGGCAGGCGGTCGCCCATTTTGTTGTAGATCGCGGCCAGCAGCGGACTGAACACCATAATCCACAGTGGATTCAGCGCCTGATACTGCTGAGGCTCAAAGGCAATCCCCAGAATGCTGTGTTCCACGTTACGGATAGCGAAGAAGTTCAGCGAGGTTGGCATCTGCATATACAGCACAAAGAACACCACCGCTTCCAGCATCAGCACGAAGGCGAGGATCATTTTACGGCGGGCTACGCCCTTCAGCGCCAGCGCTTCTTTAGCAAACACCAGCACGATACCGATAGCGATGACGGCCAGAACCATGCGGGCAATGCCCTGGTTGTGTAACAGCCAGTATGCCAGAGTAATCAGCACTGCAACCCCGACCAGCGTGATCAGCAGCTTGCCCATATGCATTGGAGCGAAGTCAGGCTTTGAACCGTAGTCTTTGACCGTCTTACGGAACAGCAGGAAGTTCACCAGGGTGATCAGCATCCCGACAAAGGAGAGAGCGAAAGCCACGCTCCAGCCAAATTTCGCCGCCAGAACCGGCGTAGCGAGCATCGAAAAGAACGAGCCAATGTTGATCGACATGTAGTACATGGTGAATGCGCCATCAAGACGCGGATCGTCTTTCGCATAACAGGTCGACAACAGTGAGGAAGGATTGGCTTTAAACAGGCCGTTACCCACGGCGATGGTCGCCATACCGAGGTAGACCATTGACACATTATGGCCGGACCAGGCGATCAGTCCGTAACCGGCTGCGAGAACAATAGTACCCAGCACGATAACGCGTTTGGTACCCAGCACCTTATCGCCCAGCCAGCCGCCGATGGCTACCATGCCGTAAACCAGCGCGCTGAAGGAAGCAAACAGCGTCACGGACTGTGCTTCGGACATGCCCAGCGTATTGACCAGATAACCGGCCATGATGGCCTGCAGGCCGTAGAAGCCAAAACGCTCCCACAGCTCAACGGAGAAAATCAGATAAAACGCTTTTGGCTGTTTAAAAGCGTTGAGGCTTGCCGCCTCGGGATGTTTGTTTGCAGTAGACACGTGTACCTCTAAATAAGACCTGTTTTGTGGCAGGAATTAAGCTGACGAAACGCGGGACGTACGCTCGCCTTATAGTTATAGAACAAGAAATGCGGCCAACAATTTCGCCGATCGTTCCTCTGAGGGCAAGCATTTTTTGAATGCTGAATTTAGCCATGGATTTGGCGATGACTTCGAAAATGAACATGAAAACCAGAATTAAATTCCGTTAAATATGTTGTTGTTGAATTTTAATTTTTATGATGGAGTGTAATTTAAACAGAAAGAAGAGTCCTCTGCTGAGAAGGGGCTTTATGAAGTCATCTGTCGCTAATGCATATTTTAGTGGTGAATGATGCTGATAATGAAAATGAAAATGGTTTTAAAACAGATGGTTGAGTGCGGCTGGTGGCTGAGTTGACTGTTACAGCGCTTTTTTGTGATTAAAGTCAAAAAAATGCCGATAATTGTCGAAAGAAAAAAACTTTATCAGCGTATCCCTGTGATTTGCAGGGGATCTTCCACATATAACGAATTGGAAAGACGAATATGCGCTCTGCTCTCGAAAAGGATAAAGGATGGATAGCGTATTTTGTACAGGGAGTTCACCAAGGGCTGAAAACGGCAAACGAGGGGGATTCTGCACCGTTCGGTCATGCTTACCTGAACGGCGCAGTGAAGACAGTAGACGAAAAGTTAAATTTCTACCTTTTCAGGAAACTCGCAGAGATCTTCAATCAGGCAGGAGCCGCAGCGCGGTTTGCGCGCCACGCAGGTATAGCGGCCGTGCAGTATCAGCCAGTGATGGCAGTCAACCTTGAACTCTTTCGGAACCACCTTCAGCAGCTTCTCTTCGACCTGCTCAACATTTTTACCGGGTGCAAAGCGGGTCCGGTTGCAGACGCGAAAGATATGGGTATCTACCGCAATAGTCGGCCAGCCAAAGGCCGTGTTTAAAACTACATTCGCGGTTTTACGACCCACGCCGGGCAGTGCCTCCAGCGCTTCGCGGCTTTCCGGCACTTCACCACCGTGCTGCTCAAGCAAAATTCGGCAGGTTTTAATCACGTTCTCTGCCTTGCTGTTAAACAGGCCGATGGTCTTGATGTACTCTTTTACCCCATCCACGCCCAGTGCCAGCATGGCCGCTGGCGTATTGGCCACCGGATAGAGCTTCGCGGTGGCCTTATTGACGCTGACGTCGGTCGCCTGCGCTGAGAGCAGCACGGCGATCAGCAGTTCAAAAGGGGAGTTGAACATCAGCTCGGTGGTAGGATGCGGGTTATTATCCCGCAGGCGGGTCAGAATCTGCTGACGTTTATCTTTGTTCACTGAGCCATTTTTCCATCCGGCAGCACCGCCTGCGCTTCTTTTTCAGCTTTCAGGGCGGCGCGCTGTTTCATTTTATTATCGATCAGATATTTCGCGGCAAGCAGCATCCCAAGGCCGATAAACGCACCCGGTGGCAGCATCGCCAGCAGCATCGGCGAATCAAAATGAATCACCTCAATACGCATCACTTTAGCCCACGGACCCAGCAGCTGATCGGCGCCGTTGAAGATGGTGCCGTTGCCGATGATTTCGCGAATCGAACCCAGCACCACCATCACGCTGGTGGCCCCCAGGCCAATCGCTGCCCCGTCCAGCGCGGAAAGCGGAATGCTGCTTTTCGATGCTACGGCTTCCGCACGGCCCACGACGATACAGTTGGTGACGATCAGCGGGATAAAAATCCCTAACGACTGATACAGGCCATAGGCATAGGCGTTAATCAGCATCTGCACGCAGCTCACCACGGCAGCGATAATCATCACGTAAATCGGAATACGAATTTCCGACGGCACCCAGCGGCGAGACATCGATATGCCGCTGTTGGTCAGAGTCAGTACCAGCGTGGTCGCCAGACCCAGCCCGAGGGCGTTGGTGGCGGTTGAGGTCACGGCCAGCAGCGGGCAAAGTCCCAGCAGCTGAACCAGCGCCGAGTTGTTCTTCCACAGCCCGCCGATCAGCAGGGTTTTAGCTTCACTCATTGGCATCTCCACAGGTTGGCAGCGAGGAAATCTGCCCGGATAAGGTTTCAATATACAACGTCGTGCGCTTCACTGCATTCACCACCGCACGCGGGGTGATGGTCGCACCGGTAAACTGGTCGAAGTCACCGCCGTCTTTTTTCACCGCAAAATGCGTATCATCGGCACCGGTGACCTTTTTGCCATTAAAGCTGTTAATCCAGTCGGAAATACGCAGCTCGATCTTATCACCCAGCCCCGGCGTTTCATGATGCTCAACAACACGGGTGCCGTAAACCGTTCCGCTGAAATCGGCACCGACTACCATCTGAATTGCGCCTGAATAGCCGTCCGGCGCGGTAGTCTCAATTGCCACGGCCACCGGTTTATCATCCTTACGGGCCAGATAGAGGTGGTGCGGTGCGCTGTTACCCAGTGCCGGATTGCTGACGATATAGCACTCTTTCTGTATCGAGTTATTGTACAGCTCCGGTGGCACCACCTGGTCCAGCAGGACCTTCTGCTGCAGCGCCGTTTGATGCGCAATGGTGGGTTTGGTCACCGTATTAATCACTGCGGTCATACCGGTGGTGATGGCGGCAAACACCGCCAGCGTCACGCCGTTTTTACGAATGGCATCCAGCATCATTTATCCTTACGGTGGCCGTAAACGCGCGGCTGCGTGTAGTAGTCAATCAGCGGAACGCAGATATTCGCCAGCAGTACCGCGAAAGCAACACCGTCCGGATAGCCGCCGAAACTGCGGATCAGCCAGACCAGCAGGCCAATCATCACGCCGTAAACCAGCCGTCCTTTATTGGTGGTGGAGGCGGTGACCGGATCGGTAGCAATAAAGAAGGCACCGAGCATGGTGGCACCAGAGAACACGTGGATCATCGGTGACGCCAGGGTTTCCGGCGAGGCCAGCCAGCCGATAGTGGCAAACAGCGCCAGCGAGCCGATAAAGCTGACAGGAATATGCCAGCGAATGCTGTTGGTCCACAGCAGGAAAATACCTCCGGCCAGGTAGCCAATGTTAATCCACTGCCAGCCAAGCCCGGCTAACACGCCGCTGTAAATCGGCTGCGCCAGCAGCTGTTCCGCGGTATGCCCGGCGCGCAGGCCGGTCTTGAAGGTATCCAGCGGCGTTGCCTGGCTGATGCCGTCAATGCCGATCTGCAACTGCTGCATGTTATGACCATCCACAGTGTGGAAATGGAAAATCATGCTCAGCGTGTCGCTGAAGGTCGGAGTGATGCCCTGTAACGAATCCGGCGGCAGCCAGCTGGTCATCTGCACCGGGAAGGAGATCAGCAATACAACATAGCCGACCATCGCCGGGTTGAACGGGTTCTGCCCCAGGCCGCCGTACAGCTGCTTGGAGATCACCACTGCAAAAAGAGTCCCGATCACCACAATCCACCACGGTGCCAGCGGCGGGATACTGATCCCCAGCAGCAGGGCGGTCAGCAGGGCAGAATTGTCCTTGAGCGTCGGTGCCAGCGGCAGCTTGCGCAGACGCAGGATCGCGGCTTCCGCGCCAACACCGGCCACTGCGGCAATCAACACCTGGATAATATTTCCCCAGCCGAAGAAGTACCACTGCGCGGCCATGCCGGGAATAGCGGCAAGCAACACCAGCAGCATAATGGTACTGGTGCTGCGGCGGTTATGGGTATAGGGCGAACTTGCAATACGAAATGCCATTTAATCCTCTTGCGTCGAAGGCTGCTGAGCTTTGCGCGCTTTGACCCGCGCAATCGCCGCAGCCACCGCTGCTTTACGTGCATCATCAGAAGCGACCGCTTCCGGTTCAATTTCTACCGCAGGCGGCTGTGCATCAATGCCACCCGCCTGTGCCGCTTTCTTCGCTTTAGCACGGGCGATAGCAGCTTTGCGTGGATCTTCAGCGGCTGCCGGTTCAGCTGCAACTTCAGCCTGCGCAACGGGTTTGGCTACTGGCTGAGCCACGGGTGCCGCAGGGGTTTCCGCTACGTTTGCCGGAGATGCCGCATCCGTACCCCCCGCCTGCGCGGCTTTCTTCGCCTTAGCGCGGGCGATGGCAGCGGCGATAGCAGCCTTGCGTGGATCTTCAGCGGCTGCCGGTTCAGCAACGACTTCTGTAACGGGCTCTGCTGCTGCTTCAGACTCCACGGCTGGAGCCTCTTCAGCCGCATCACCCGCCTGCGCGGCTTTCTTCGCTTTAGCGCGGGCGATAGCAGCGGCGATTGCGGCCTTGCGTGGATCTTCTACAACTGCCGGTTCAGCAACGACTTCTGTAACGGGCTCTGCTGCTGCTTCAGAACCCACGGCTGGAGCCTCTTCAGCCGTACCACCCGCCTGTGCGGCTTTCTTCGCCTTCGCGCGAGCAATAGCGGCCGCAACCGCCGCTTTACGCGGATCAACATCAGTAGCCGGTTCGGCCGCAGGTTCAGTCTTCACCGCCGGGGCAACTGCCTCTGCAACCGCATCACCAACCTGCGCCGCTTTCTTCGCTTTAGCGCGGGCAATCGCGGCCGCAACCGCAGCTTTGCGTGGATCTTCAATGGCAGCCGGTTCAGCGACAGCTTCAGACTTAGCCGCTGGAGCTTCTGCAACAGATTCACCCGCCTGTGCAGCCTGCTTAGCTTTAGCACGGGCAATCGCAGCCGCAACGGTAGCCTTACGCGGATCTTCCGCCTGGCGGGTCGCCGGTTCCGTCTCAGCCTGCTTCTCGGCCTGGTGCGCTTTCGCTTCGGCAAGTCGGGCTTCACGCAGCGCAGCGCGTGCGGCATCGTCAGCCGGGCGCGTATTCGTTTCTATAGCAGCGACATCCGCTGCCTGGTCCTGCTGCTGTTTCGCCTTCACGCGTTCGCGTGCTGCATTCAGCGCATCGGCATCCGTCGCCGCAACGGTGCGCTTCGCCTGCTGATGCTTCGCTTCACGCGCCTGCTTCTCACGTTCAAGGCGCAGCTGTCGGGCTTCAAAGCGGGCTTTGGCCTGCGCATTGCGCTCCGATTCCAGATCGATAGCCTGGATTTCGGCTTTCTCCTGGCGGTAATACTGCACCAGCGGAATATTGCTTGGGCAGACGTAGGCACAGGCACCGCATTCGATGCAGTCGGCAATATTATGCGCACGGGCTTTATCGTGATCGCCGCCGCGGCTGTACCAGTAAAGCTGCTGAGGCAGCAGACCGGCCGGACAGGCGTCGGCGCAGGCGCTACAGCGGATGCAGCCTTTTTCCGGCTCGCTGGCACCCATCTCACTGGCGGAAGGAGCCAGAATGCAGTTAGTGATTTTCACCACCGGGACATCCAGCGACGGCAGCGTAAAGCCCATCAGCGGGCCGCCCATCACCACCATCTGTTCGTTGCCAGGTTCAAAGTCCGCCTGCTGTAACAGGTGGCTGATCGGCGTACCGATGCGGCCCCAGACGTTGCCTGGGTGCTTTACGGCTTCACCGGTCAGCGTTACAACGCGCTCGGTCAGTGGCTCACCGTCGATCACCGCACGCTTAACCGCAAAAGCGGTGCCGACGTTCTGCATCAGCACGCCAATATCGGTGGAGCGTCCGCCGTGCGGGACTTCCTTACCGGTCAGAATACGGGTCAGCTGTTTGGCACCGCCGGAGGGATATTTGGTCGGGATCACCCGAATTTGCAGATCGCGTTCGTTGCCGAGCGCCGCTTTCAGTGCGGCAATCGCTTCCGGTTTGTTATCTTCAATACCGATAAGTACGCGCTCGGCGTTGAGTATCCACGCCAGTATACGGCTGCCTTCCAGCACTTCGGCAGCACAGTCCTGCATCAGTCGGTCGTCAGCGGTGATATAGGGTTCGCACTCGGCGGCGTTGATAATCAGGGTATTCACCCCGCGCAGACCGCCTCTCAGCTTGGTCGCGGTCGGGAATCCCGCACCGCCCAGACCGGCTACGCCGGCTTTGTGCACGCGCGCCACCACCTCGGTGCGCTCAAGCTGGCGATAGTCGCTGACCGTTTGTTTCTCGCACCAGCGGTCTTCGCCGTCCGGCTCGATAAAAATACACATTTCGGCCAGCGCCGAAGGATGCGCGGTCATGTGAGGGGCGATTTTAGTTACCGTACCGGACGTCGGTGCGTGGATCGGCAGCATCCGGCCGTTACCGAAGGTCAGCGGTTCTCCGCGCAGGACTTTATCGCCCGGGCGCACCCTGATTTCACCTTCGCTACCGATATGCTGCTTCAGCGGCAGAATAAAGCGGGCAGGCAGCGGCAGCTGACGCAGCGGCGTGCCGTTAGACTGGGTCTTCATTTCCGGAGGATGAATACCACCGTCAAAGTCCCAGATTGCGTCTTTTTTGAATCTCTTGAACAGATTAAGCATGACTTTCTACAGGAATAACCCGGACCGGGATGGTTTGCAGATCCCATTTCCAGTTGGCAGTGGTAGTTGCAACCGGACGCATTTCAATGCAGTCGGTCGGGCAGGGGGCAACGCAAAGATCGCAGCCGGTACAGACATCGCTCAGCACGGTGTGCATCGCGCGGGTGGCCCCGACGATGGCATCAACCGGGCAGGCCTGAATGCATTTGGTGCAGCCGATGCAATTAGCTTCATCGATCCAGGCAACTTTGCGCTCCGGCTCCAGTTCGGCTTCATCGCCCAGCGGCTGCGGATCAACGTTAAGCAGCGCGGCCAGCTTGAGCATCGTCTGCTCTCCGCCAGGGGCGCATTTGTTAATCATCTCGCCGCCGTTGGCCACGGCTTCCGCATAGGGGCGGCAGCCAGGATAGGTACACTGGCCGCACTGGCTCTGCGGCAGCAGGGCATCGATCTGTTCAACGATCGGATCTTCTTCAACTTTAAATCGACGTGAGGCGTAACCCAGCAGCCCCCCGAACACCAGACTGAGGGCGCTTAATACTGCAATTGCAATCCAAATCGCCGTCATCAGAATTTAACCAGACCGGTAAAGCCCATAAAGGCCAGCGCCATTAACCCGGCGGTAACCAGTGCAATGGAAGAACCCTTGAACGGCGCAGGCACATCGGCCAGCACCAGACGTTCGCGGATACCGGCAAACAGCACCATCACCAGCGAAAAACCGAGCGAGGCGCTAAAGCCATACAGAGCGGCTTGCAGGAAGGTGTGGTTGAGGTTAACGCTCAGCAGCGGCACACCCAGCACGGCACAGTTGGTGGTGATCAGCGGCAGGAAAATCCCCAGCAGGCGATATAAATCGGGGCTGGTTTTACGCACCACCATCTCGGTGAACTGAACCACCACGGCAATCACCAGGATATAGGCCATGGTACGCAGATAGACCAGATCGAGCGGCAGCAGGATCAGGTGATTCACCAGCCATGCGCAGATCGAAGCCAGAGTGATAACAAAGGTGGTGGCGAGTCCCATGCCAATCGCCGTTTCCAGTTTTTTGGAAACGCCCATAAAGGGACAAAGGCCGAGAAACTTCACCAGAACGAAGTTATTCACCAGCACTGTGCCAATAAAAAGGAGCAGGTAGTCGGTCATTCTTATGCCTGAAAAAAGAAGAAAGAGCAGATTTTAGCGACCCGTAGGTCAGTACTGTTAACCGGCGGCAATACTCACGCGGGTTGTCAGCGCTGCAGCTTAAAATTGCAGGGGTTTATTATCGGATATTGCCCGCCGGACCACAACCGTTGTGCGCTATTCAACGATGTTATAGCGCACTCACGATTAAATTCTTGACGGTTTTTGCATCAGCAATCGGCAGTGAAGGTATTTTTCACCCGCTTTGAACGTTTGAAGTAGGGAACGAGAATACCCGCTGCCAGCAGTGCGATAAGCAGAGTCTGTACTGCGCGGCCATCCGCCACCGGGGCAAATGCGAAGGTTTTTATCGCCAGCACCACGGTAATTAACAACCAGATAATATAGTGTCGAGGCAGGCGGCGGGAGCGTTTGCAGAAAATCCATGTTACCCAGCCAGTGTAAAACCATACCAGCGTCGAGGTGAGCAGCGATAACCCCCAGTTCAGTAGTACCGCACTGTCCTGCGTGAACAGCTGCTGGCGCATGGCAGGATCGAACAGGGCACTGAGGTACAGTGCCATTACCAGGGCGCTGGTCAGTAAGGTCATGATCAGCCAGGCCAGTGGCACCAGCAGCCAGCCTCCGATACGATTTTTGGAATCTACAGCCACGCGAAGTCCTCAATATAGCCAGAATAAATGCGATAACTTCGCATTAGCAGAAGCCAACTATACGGAAAAATACCTGCCGAATCACCAGGCTAAGACAGCTTTAGCGGTTTTATACGACATAGTGCCAGAGCGTTTTCGGTACGCAGCCCGGGTCAAATAGACGACCGCCGGAGGCCAGCTCGGCGCGGCGATGATCGGCTGCACGATACATTAAGATGATTTCACTATCCTCAGTGAGCGTATAATTGAGGTGATCAAAAAGTTTTTCCAAACTTTCAAGGTTGTTAACTTTGCGAAACTTTAAAAGGTAGTCGTGAATGCTCATGAGGCCCATATCGTGCAGCAGTAGAAGAAAATCAGTATATAACGGCTACTTACGGAATCCATCTCCCTGATGTTAAAAAACATCAGTTTCGGATAACTGATTAATTTTGTGAAGAATCAGTGGGAAACGCTGATGAATCGTGAGAAACATCACAGTTCAGGATAATTCCTAATCCACAATTCACACTGCGAAGAATGACAGAACTTCACGCGGTGCTGTAATCGCTTCCAAATGCTCAGTCCGCAACCGCTTCTGTTTATTACACTTATTTAACCTGATTTTCATTTATTGCAGGCGAATTATCCATATTCCAGGTGCTGATTTTTGCGGCGCAATTTACCTAATCTCTTTGATTTGTAGCGTTTTGTGAGCGTTGTCGAATATGTTTTTCCACTAATAGTCCAGGATTTAGGTGCAGTTACCCTATACGGCAAAATCCCATCAGAGGAAAAATGATCATGTGGAAGCGTTTACTCTTACCTGTCCTTATCAGCGCAAGCCTGTCTGCTCCCGTGCTGGCTGAATCAATGACCGTTGGCTTCTCTCAGGTTGGCTCCGAATCGGGCTGGCGTGCAGCTGAAACCAGCGTGGCAAAAACCGAGGCGCAGAAGCGCGGAATTACACTGAAAATTGCTGATGGTCAGCAAAAACAAGAGAACCAGATCAAAGCGGTACGCTCATTTATCGCTCAGGGTGTAGATGCCATCTTTATTGCGCCAGTGGTACAAACCGGCTGGGAACCCGTGCTGGAAGAAGCGAAGGATGCCAAGATCCCGGTATTCCTGCTGGACCGCGCCATTGTGGTGAAGGATAAATCGCTGTATCAGGCGGTGGTCACGGCGGATAACGTCTATGAAGGCAAGCTGATCGGCGACTGGCTGGTGAAAGAGCAGGCTGGCAAACCCTGTAATGTTGTAGAACTGCAGGGCACCGTCGGTGCCAGCGTAGCCATCGATCGTAAAAAAGGCTTTGCCGAAGCGATTGCCAATACCCCGAACATCAAAGTGATCCGCTCGCAGAGCGGTGACTTTACCCGCAGCAAGGGTAAAGAAGTGATGGAGAGCTTTATCAAGGCCGAGAACAACGGCAAAAATATCTGCATGGTTTACGCCCACAACGACGATATGGCTATCGGTGCCATTCAGGCGATTAAAGAAGCCGGACTCAAGCCGGGTAAAGACATTCTGACCGGATCGATTGACGGCGTGCCGGATATCTATAAAGCGATGCTGGCCGGGGAAGCTAACGCCAACGTTGAGCTGACGCCGAACATGGCTGGTCCGGCCTTCGATGCGCTGGAAAAACTGAAAAAAGACGGCACCGTACCGCCAAAAATCATTAAAACCGAAACCAAACTGTTCCTGCCTGCGGACGCACAGGCACAGCTGGATCGTAAAAAAGGTATGGGTTACTGAGCCACGTGCCGCTCCACCCGGAGCGGCTTTTTTCATGGTTTGAGGCGCAGCGTATGACCATCGACACCTCCTCTGCAACGCTTCTGGAAATCAGCGGCGTCAGTAAATCCTTTCCCGGCGTGCGCGCGCTGGATAATGTTTCCTTTGAGATCCGGCCGGGCGAAATTATGGCGCTGCTGGGTGAGAACGGCGCGGGGAAGTCCACGCTGATTAAAGTGCTGACCGGCGTGTATCAGCGCGATACCGGTTCGATTTCACTCTCCGGGCAGGCAATTAACCCGCGTAACACCGCCGAAGCTCAGGAGCTGGGCATCGGCACGGTGTATCAGGAAGTGAACCTGCTGCCGAATATGTCGGTGGCGGACAATCTGTTTATTGGCCGCGAGCCAAAGCGTTTTGGGCTGATCGATCGCAAAACGCTGAACCAGCGCGCGGTAAAACTGCTTAACGATTATGGCTTCGAGCTGGACGTGACCCGGCCGCTGGGCCACTACTCGGTCGCCATGCAGCAGATTATCGCCATCTGCCGCGCGGTGGATCTGTCGGCGAAGGTGCTGATCCTCGACGAACCGACCGCCAGCCTGGATGCCAGCGAAGTAGAAATGCTGTTCACCCTGATGAGCCAGCTGCGGGCGAAAGGCATGAGCCTGATCTTCGTCACCCACTTCCTCGACCAGGTGTATCGCATTACCGACCGCATCACCGTACTGCGCAACGGCCAGTTTATCGCCACCCGCGATACCCGCTCACTGCCGCAGATTGAGCTGATTAAGCTGATGCTCGGCCGCGAGCTGTTGGAAACGGCGCTACAGCGTGCCGGCAGTACGCTGCGAAGCGACACACCGGTGGTGGAATTTAAGGACTACGGCAAAAAAGGCACCATTGAACCGTTCAGTCTGAGTGTACGGCCGGGTGAAGCCGTCGGTCTGGCTGGGCTGCTTGGTTCCGGGCGTACTGAAACCGCCGAACTGCTGTTTGGCATTAAGCGCGCCGACTCCGGCACGGCCGTTATCAAAGGCAAAACGCAGACTATCCGCACCCCGGCTCAGGCCTCCCGCTTAGGGATGGGCTTCTGCCCGGAGGATCGCAAAACCGACGGTATTATCGGGGCCGCTTCGGTGCGTGAAAATATCATTCTGGCCCTGCAGGCGCAGCGCGGCTGGCTGCGGCCCATTAAGCGCCGCGAGCAGCAGGAAATTGCCGAACGCTTTATTAAAAGCCTGGGGATCCGCACGCCGGACGCCGACCAGCCGGTGGAGCTGCTTTCCGGCGGCAACCAGCAGAAGGTGCTGCTCTCCCGCTGGCTGGTGACCCGTCCGCAGTTTTTAATCCTTGATGAGCCGACGCGCGGCATCGATGTGGGTGCGCACGCTGAAATTATTCGCCTGATTGAAACGCTCTGCGCAGACGGCCTGGCGTTGCTGGTGATCTCATCAGAACTGGAAGAGCTGGTCGGCTACGCCGATCGGGTGGTGATCCTGCGCGACAGGCAGCAGGTAGCCGAAATCCCGCTGGAACAGCTGTCGGTTGCCGCCATCGTTAACGCTATTGCGGCAGGGGGAGAACAGCATGCTTGAGAGCCATTTTCTACCGGGGAAAACGCCGATGTTGAAACGTAAATTACCGCCGGGACTGCCGCAGATCGGTGCGTTGATCCTGGTGCTGCTGATCGACAGCATGGTGGCGAACAACTTCTTTGCCATTCATCTGCAGGACGGGCGGCTGTTCGGTAGCCCGATCGATATCCTTAACCGCGCCGCGCCGGTAGCGATTCTGGCTATTGGGATGACGCTGGTCATTGCCACCGGCGGGATCGACTTGTCGGTGGGCGCAGTGATGGCCATCGCCGGGGCAACCGCGGCCACGATGACCGTAGCCGGGCACAGCCTGGCGGTGGTGATTCTGGTGACGCTGGGCAGCGGCCTGCTGTGTGGACTGTGGAACGGCATACTGGTGTCGCTGCTTAAAATCCAGCCCTTTGTTGCCACGCTGATCCTGATGGTTGCCGGGCGCGGTATCGCACAGCTGATCACTCAGGGGCAGATCGTCACGTTTAACAGCGATGCGCTGGCTCGGCTCGGCAGCGGTACGCTGTTCTACCTGCCGGTTCCGCTGTGGATCACTATCGCACTGGCTTTGGTGGTCTGGCTCCTGACCCGTAAAACCGCGCTTGGCATGTTTATCGAGGCCGTCGGTATCAACCTCCGCGCCGCGCGTAACGCCGGGGTTAACGGCTGGCTGGTGGTGATGAGCACCTACGTGCTGAGCGGGCTGTGTGCAGCGGTAGCCGGACTGATCGTGGCGGCGGATATTCGCGGAGCCGACGCCAACAACGCCGGATTATGGCTGGAGCTGGATGCGATCCTTGCGGTGGTTATCGGCGGTGCTTCACTGATGGGTGGCCGCTTTAATCTGCTGCTGTCGCTCATCGGCGCGCTGATTATCCAGGCGATGAACACCGGGATCCTGCTTTCCGGCTTCCCGCCCGAACTGAACCAGGTCGTGAAGGCGGTGGTGGTGATGATTGTGCTGCTGTTGCAGTCACCACGCTTTATTCAATTATTTAAAAGAGGGCCGCGCGGTGGTTAAACGTCATCTTCCGTTAATGATAACCCTGCTGGTATTCGTGGTCGGTTATCTGTTCTGCCTGAGCCAGTTCCCCGGCTTTGCCTCAACCCGGGTGATTGCCAATATTCTGACCGATAACGCTTTTCTTGGCATTATCGCCGTCGGCATGACCTTTGTGATCCTCTCCGGCGGTATCGATCTGTCGGTTGGCGCGGTGATTGCCTTCACCGGAGTGTTCCTCGCCCGCGCCATCGGCGATTTCCACCTGCATCCGTTTGTGGCGTTCGGTCTGGTGATGGTGATGGGATCGGCATTTGGTGCCTTTATGGGATGGCTGATCGATGCTTTAAAAATTCCGGCATTCATCATCACCCTGGCCGGGATGTTCTTTCTACGCGGCTGTAGCTATCTGGTGGCGGAAAGTTCGCTGCCGATCGATCACCCGCTGTATTCCACGCTGTCGTCGATGGCCTGGAAAATTCCGGGAGGAGGGCGTCTCAGCCTGCTGGCGCTGATTATGCTGATGGTGGTCGCGCTGGGAATTATTGTCGCCCACCGCAGCCGCTTCGGTAGCCAGGTGTATGCCATCGGCGGTAACGCCACTTCGGCGCAGCTGATGGGCATCTCCACCCGCAGCACCACGATACGTATTTACATGCTGTCCTCCGGGCTGGCGACGCTGGCAGGAATTGTTTTCTCCATCTATACCTCGGCGGGCTATGCGCTGGCGGGTATGGGCGTGGAGCTCGATGCTATTGCGTCGGTGGTGATCGGTGGCACGCTGCTTTCCGGCGGAGTGGGCACGGTACTGGGAACGCTGTTTGGCGTGCTGATTCAGGGGCTGATTCAGACCTGGATCAACTTCGACGGCACACTGAGTTCCTGGTGGACGAAGATTGCCATCGGCGTGCTGCTGTTTGCCTTTATCGCGCTACAGCGGTTGCTGACGGTGATGTGGGATCGTCAGCAGAATGCGCCGGTTAAGCGGTTGAGTACCTGATAGTTGGGGTGTTTCGGAAGAGCGGTAATCTGATGGTGGAGGATTTTCGCGGCGAGATTGGCGAACGGGGCGACCGTTACGGGCAGAACGCCGGGTCGCCGTGAACCCAATCCCTGGGGGCTTGGCTGCCGCATCCGTGCGGCAGACACCCGGCTAACCTGTCCCGTTACGGTCTCCCTTTTGAATCCTTGCGTTGCTGCCAGATACAATCAGTTGTTCCAGCTGCAACACCAAAATATGCGGGCAATCCGGCCAGCCCCGATACGCCATACGCAAAATCTGAACGCTATCGATATAGCTAATTATATGGTAAAAACAGCATTTATTATTATCATAAATGGGATAGCGAATGCGTCCGGCGCTTGATTTTAATACCCTGAAAGTATTCATTGCTGTGGTTGAAAAAGAGAGTTTTGTTGGGGCATCGAAAGTCCTTGAAATGCCAACCTCAAATGTCAGCCGCTGTATTTCTCAGTTAGAAGAAAAACTGAATCTTCAGCTCATCGAGCGCAGCACCCGACATATGAAACTCACCCAGGCCGGGCATCTGCTCTATAGCCGGGCGAAGCCATTACTGGAAGCGCTCGAGCAAACGGAGACAGAACTCACGCAGCGCCAGATGCAGCTCAGGGGGCCATTACGTCTCTGTATTCCCAATGAGATCGGGCCCGCACTGCTGGGTTCCGCTATCGCCGATTTCGCCTGTCAGTACCCGGATCTGGAGATTAGCTGCGTCACAAACCTCTCGGGTTTGGAATCACTGCGGGACGATCTGGACTTAGCGATCATTGTAAGCCGGGGCCAGATGGATGACAGTGACTATATAGCCCGTCATCTGCTGACTATCCCTTGCACTATTGTTGCCGCGCCCTCCGTTATTCAACGCTATGGCACCCCTGCCAATATCCGGCAACTCGAACAATTACCCTGTATTACCACCGTGAGTGCGCTGAAAGGAGCACCCTGGCAGTTTGTCAATGCAAAGGGGGGATTCGAGACGGTTAAGGTTAACGGGCATTATCGGGTGAACAGCGGGGAGATGGCAGGGCGCGCTGCGCTGGCAGGCGTCGGTTTTGCCATTTTGTCAAAACAGGGCTGCGAACCTTACATTAGCGATGGGCGGTTAATCGAGGTTGAATTTGAACAATCGGTAGCCCCGCTGCAACTGTTCGCACTTTATTCAAACCGGCGTTATCTGCCCACAAAAACCAGAGCGCTGATTGATTTTATCCAGCAGGAATTAAGCAAACTCTCCTGACAACCCAATACGGGGAAGAGATTGCTCAGCTATTTATCGAAAGGAAGTTAAATGCGTTTGCCAGATTCGGGCCTGATAAAAACCCTTCATCGATCATCATTCGCAGAATGAGTCGTCAACTGTTTGTTACGCTGGATGGCCCCAAGGGTGCGGGAAAAACCACGCTGTTAGAAGCCATGGCGAAAGAATTACGCGCGGATAACCACAAGGTGGTCCGTCTTTGCGAGAAAAAAAGCGATCCCTGGCGTGCAGAAACTATGCTCCTCGTTAACCAGTTTGCCAGACATCCCAACCTGGATTTAGAACGGCAGGTTTGTCAGCGCCTGGCTGACAGCCGCGCGTGGATAACACGGGAGGTGCTGACTAAGCAGCCGTCGGACAGCATTATCCTGATGGACCGCTGGTATCCGTCGGATGCCGCGTTTCGGCGGATGGTGCCCTTTGCAGAGATTTTACAGCTTAATATTGAACGCAATGTGCGAACGCCGGACCTGCATGTCGGGGTGGTCACTGCACCTGAAATTTCATGGGCGAGGGCGGCAGCCCGAACGCGTGGGCTGAGCAGTACGGTGATGCATAAGCTGGAAGAGCATGCTGCCTGTACCCGGGCGTTCGAGCGAGAAATCACCGGGAACGGCTGGTTGTTATGCCGTAATGAAGGAAGCCTTGAAGACGCAGCGATGCAGGTGATTTCTGAAATCTATCGTGTGCTTTGAAGGCTCACGAGCCGTATCAACCCAAAATTTTCGCCGTGTGCCGTGGCTGCCAGGCGCTGTGCGGCATTATAGACGCTGAACCCTGTCTGTTTTGAGGATGACGATATGACCCTTTTTCATCAGCTTTCTGCTACCAGCCTGCAAGGCCAGCTTATCCCGATGGCCGACTACGCGGGAAAACTGGTACTGGTAGTGAATACCGCCAGCCGGTGCGGCTTCACGCCTCAATATGCGGGCCTGGAAGCGCTCTACAAAAAGTATGCTGACCAGGGGCTGGTGGTGCTGGGCTTCCCCTGTAACCAGTTCGGCAAGCAGGAGCCCGGCAGCGCCGACGACATCGCGCAGACCTGTCACATCAACTACGGCGTTACCTTCCCGATGTTCGAAAAAGTCGAGGTCAACGGTGCCGCTGCGCATCCGCTGTTTCGTTACCTGAAAGAGGAATTGCCCGGCGTACTGGGTGGGCGGATCAAGTGGAACTTCACTAAGTTCCTTATCGGGCGCGACGGCAAACCGCTTAAGCGTTTTGCGCCAGTCGCCACCCCGGAGAAAATGGAAGCCGCAATTCGGGCGGCACTTGGTATTTAAGCGTTTGGGTGATCTGAATGATTCACTTTTAATGATGCCGAACTTATCGAACGAAGGTTTAAAACTTCAGGGCGTGATCTCATGAATGATGGAAAATATGTATTAGGCATTTCTGGCAGTATTCGCGCTGCTTCAATCAATAGCGCTTTTTTACGGGCAATGTCACTTCTTTGCCCGGCAGGAATAACGTTTGAAATCTATGACGGCCTGGACAAAATCCCGCTCTTTAATGTTGACCATGAATCTGTGCAGAACCCTGCGGTTGATCACTGGAGAAATGCGCTTTCCAGGGCAGACTTGGTCGTAGTAGCCAGCCCGAAATATGCACATGGTGTTACCGGAGTGATGAAAAATGCGCTTGACTGGATTGTAAGCAGTGGAGAATTGCTGGATAAGCCTTTGTCATTGCCTAACCTGTCCGTTCGGGCCCATCTGGCACACTCTCAGCTTTCAGAAACATTAAGCGTTATGGGGGCGGTACTGCGCGAGGAATGCTGCCCTGGAGCAACGCTTGCTGCGCCTTACACACTTCCTGATGCGACAGAATTTGTACTTATTGAAAACGCAGAAATATGCTCAAGAATACATGATTTATGGCGAAACATTGAATCGGCGATCTCGAGAACTAACGAGTTATCAGCTAGTTAATGTAAGTGGAGTATTTGCCAGTCAGGACCGAAGTCGCATGACGCACAAACTGGTTAACAGTGTTAACTAGTTTGTGTATTATCGTGCTCTGACATTCCATTCAGGTCCGGGTTATGAACAAAAACGAAATACGCCAGTTCCGTGCAGCGTTGCGTGAAATGGTCAGAGAACTTGGCATGCTCAGCCGTAGAACCAGCGGAACGGAGCTTTCGCCCCTCCAGAGCCATATTCTGATTGAACTTAACAGCCAGCCCTGCGGTGCAACCGAGCTGGCCACTAAGCTGTGCGTTGATAAAGCGAGCATGAGCCGCACGCTTCGCAGCTTGATGGAGGCGGGATACTTACTGAGGGATCATGATGAGCAGGACGGCCGTGCCTCAACGTTCCGGCTAAGCGAGTCAGGGAACCAGAAGCTCGTATGCCTGGAAGAAAATGCCGACAGGTTTACAGAAGAAGCTCTTGCCTCCTCCTCCAGTGAAGAAATTCAGCAATTCTTTCAAACGATCGAAACATTTTCAGGCAGCCTGCGAAACGCCCGCCGCCAGCGCGAAGCAGAACTGACTTTCCGGCCGATTGAAGCCCGCGACAATGCGGCAATCGCAGAGATCATCCGCACCAGCTTTCGGGAGAATAAAATTGATCACCTGGAAGGGGTAAGCCTGCATGATCCTGAACTTGAACGTTTAAGCGAAGTTTACAGGCAACCCGGTAGTGGATACTGGGTTGCCGAAGCCAATGGCAGAATTGTCGGCGGTGCTGGGTTAGCTCCGTTAGGCGGTGAGAAAGGCACCTGTGAAATGCAGAAACTGTATTTCAGTAGTGAGATAAAAGGCATGGGGATGGGTAGACGGATGATTGCCTTTATCATTGCACAGGCTACCGCCATGGGATATCAGTCCTGCTATCTTGAAACGCTGGACGAACTGAAGGATGCCGTTCGCCTTTATGAAGCTTTTGGCTTCCGGCATTTGTCTGAAAGGCTGGGCAACACCGGCCATGACGGCTGCGGAATTTGTATGCTGAAGACGCTGTAACGAAACAGGGTGCTGCCTCATCATTCAGACCGCGGCATCAGGCATGATTTTTCGCCACCATTCAGGCTTCATATCTTCAAATGAGTGAGATTGTGGCGAAAACAAGGCTTGCTCATTGTGATCAAAAATTCCGCTCAGCAGAGCAATCACCGGACTGTCATCGATGGCACCAACAGAGGTGCCACACCGGCCGCAAAATGCCCTGGAGGAACTCGCAGATGAGCGGAACAGGGAAGGAACACCGCCTTCACCCGTCCATTCAACATCATCCGAGTGGAACTCAAGCCATACTGCGGTCTGGCAGCCAGAATGTTTCTGGCAAATATCGCAGGAGCAGGAATGAGAGGAAGAAGGGTTCAGCGCGGTGAAGCTGATAAACCCACATAAACATCCACCAGACAATTTCATATTTATCTCCGTCGCTCCTTTATCAACGCTCAGAAAGTAATAAAGATAGCATCGCCCGCTTTTCACTCACAGCGACTCTTGCGGGCACATAGGGCTGGCCTGGGTTATAACGGGCCACTTTCTATTAAAAACACCGTCATAGTAGATTCTTCGATTACTTCTGCTGAAAATCAATAGGTCACAATTATTATGATTTCGCCATAAATGCATTCGATATTGAGTCAAAGTCAAAATCGCCAGCACACCCTATGATATTTCTCTCGGTCAAATGGGCATTCAGGTGGTGTCTTTATCATACCTGGTTCTGCGGGAGAGAGCTCTGACCGCTATTCCGGGAACTCATACAGGGGAAAATCATGTCTCGTATCGTTGTGATTGGTGGCAGCGGCCACGTTGGATCTTATCTCGTGCCCATGCTGGTTGAACTGGGTCACCAGGTCGTTAATGTCAGTCGAGGTTCAGCAAAACCCTATCGTCCTCATTATGCATGGTCGAAAATCGAAAACGTTGTTATTGACCGACTGGAAGAAGAAAAAAAGGGGACTTTTGGCCAGCGTATTGCTGAGCTTAACGCCGATATTGTCGTCGACATGATTTCTTTTGACCTCAACAGCACGCAGCAGGTTGTTGCAGCACTGCGTGGCAAGATTGAGCACTATCTTTTTTGTAGTTCCATCTGGGTTTATGGTCGTTTTACGGCCGTACCTTCTCGAGAGAGCGATCCAGTGAGTCCTATCGACCCTTATGGCAAGGGGAAAGCGGAAAGTGAGGCATGGCTCCTGCGTGAAACCCGGCTGTCTGGCTTCCCGGCGACATCGTTTCGCCCTGGCCATATCGTCGGTGAAGGGTGGGTGCCGACAACGCCACAGGGTAACTCGAATCCTGAGGTTTACTCCCGAATCATTCGCGGAGAAACGCTTACCTTGCCAAACCTCGGCCATGAAACGCTACACCACGTACATGCAGTAGATGTGGCTCAATTTATTATTCGTGCGATTGATAACCGGGAAGCATCAATAGGGGAAGTCTTTAACGTAGTTTCGGAACAGGCCATCACCCTGCGCGGTTATGCTGAGTCGGTATTCCGCTGGTTCGGAAAGGAACCCGTCCTGAGTTTCCTGCCTTTTGAGGAATGGCTGAAAACCATCGAAGAGGGCGAGTATGCGCGGAACTCTGAAGGGCATGTGGTAAGAAGTTCGTCACATTCAATTGAAAAAGCTAAATTCCGTCTGGGCTACCAACCCCGCTATAGCAGTCTTGAAGCTATCCATGAATCTGTCCAGGCGTTAATCGCTACAGGCCAGGTTGAATACCCGAAATCCTGAACGGTTTTTAATTGTGTTTTAACCCTCACCGCCTCCTGTTCAGTGTGTAATGGGACAGGAAGAATCTTAACCTTCTGCCAATTACCGTCGGCAGAATCACCACTAATAGTATTCATAATGAACAAACCTAAAAATGTGGGTGGCTTCAGTGCGCTCGAAAATACGTCTGCCTGGAGTGCTGTAATCAGTATGGCACTTTTGTGCTTCGTCCTGGTGTCGTCGGAGTTTATGCCGGTCAGCCTGCTGACACCTATCGCAAATGATCTTTCAGTCACAGAGGGCCAGGCTGGCCAGGCCATTGCTTTTTCCGGCCTGTTTGCGGTCATTACGAGTCTGTTTGGCAATACTTTGCTTGCCAGGTTTGATCGTCGTAATGCCGTCATTGTCTACACCCTTGTAATGGTAATGTCCGGCATTATCGTCACGAATGCTCATAGTTACGGCATATTTATGCTCGGCCGGGCGCTTATTGGAATATCAATTGGTGGCTTCTGGTCATTATCAACGGCAATCCTGGTTCGGATTGTCCGCCCCGCCAGCGTTCCGAAAGCAATCGCGGTGCTACAGGGAGGGACGGCACTCGCATTTGTTGTGGCTCCACCACTGGGAAGCTTTTTGGGCAGTCTGATTGGCTGGCGTGGAGCATTTTTTACTGTGGTGCCAGCGGGAGTGATATGCCTGATATGGCAACTTGTCGTTATTCCAAAGTTGCCGCCACAGCAGGATACCAGTATAGGGCAGATAGCATCACTGCTGCGCAGGCGGACATTTGCGCTTGGAATGATTGCCGTGACGCTTGCGTTCATGGGGCAATTTTCACTTTCAACCTATCTGCGGCCATTCCTTGAGAGCGTAACCGGGCTTGGCATTAATATGATTTCTCTTTTCCTGCTAGGTGTGGGCGTTGCAGGACTTACGGGGACACTTATTTCAGGATTTTTAGTCAGGGATAATCTTTTGCCTGCGCTGACCGGGTTACCGGCAGGTCTGGCAGTTGTCGCCGGTCTGCTTACTGCTCTGGGTCACATTCCCGCTGCGACAGGTGCACTGCTGCTGGTCTGGGGGATCCTCGTCACCCCTATCCCTGTAATCTGGAATACCTGGATGACGCGGGTAATTCCTGACGAACTAGAAGCTGGTGGGGCGTTAATGGTTGCACTCATCCAGTTTGCAATCACCATGGGAGCATTTACTGGCGGTGAATTGTTCGATCATCGGGGCTGGGTTAGCACTTTTATGCTTGCGACCGCATTACTGGTCGCTTCCGCGGCTATTGCTGTATTGCCCGGACGGCGCTCACTTGTAAAGAAATGATTCCCGCATAGGTAACTTACGCAACAGAATTGAGACGTAAGGCATCAATGATCACCTTCAGGGCCGGTGACATCTGTCGCCGGCTGGGATAATAAAGATGGTAGCCTTTAAATACAGGACTCCAGTCTTCCAGCATTCTCACCCAGCGCCCCTGCTTTATACCCGGTTCAGCCAGATCATCCGGAACGTAAGCCAATCCATAGCCTGCTTCAACTGCGGTCAGCATCGGGTAAACGCTGCTGTAAATAAGTTGGCCCTGGACCTTCATATTTAGTTTTTCATTCCCTTTTTCAAACTCCCATGCATATAACTGACCGGCCCCTGAATGCCTGATGTTAATGCAGTTATGGCGAGCAAGTTCTGAAGGGTGCGCAGGCCTACCGGCTTTAGCCAGGTATTCCGGCGAACCGATGACGGCAGGTTGCCAGTCAGCGCCGATCCGGACTGCAATCATATCTTTAACAACGTCATCGCCTAACCTCACCCCTGCATCAAATCGACCTTCAACAATATCAATGAAGCCATTGGCCTGAGAAAGTTCGACCTGAATATCAGGATAGTTT
This sequence comes from Erwinia sp. S43, assembly GCF_016624745.1. NCBI lineage: Bacteria > Pseudomonadati > Pseudomonadota > Gammaproteobacteria > Enterobacterales > Erwiniaceae > Erwinia > Erwinia sp. S43. The sequence goes on from NZ_JACVTX010000001.1 coordinate 128,452, forward strand.
TTTAGCACAAGAGCAAGAGCGGGCCAGATGCATTCATGAAGCATATGATCCGAAACCGTCAGTCTGACTGTGCCAGCCGGTGTGTCACGAAAACGCAGCAGTGCAGAGATGTCTGTTTCTATAGCGTCAAGGCGTGGTTCCAGTGCGAACATCAGCTTTTCACCTATCTCTGTGGGCGCCACCTTGCGAGTGGTGCGCATTAACAGACGCATCCCCAGTCTCTCCTCAAGCCTCCTGATAATATGAGAAAGTGTGGATTGAGAGATATTTAATCGGGCTGCAGCTCGGGTGAAACTCCGTTCCTGCGCGACGGCCAGGAACGCAAGATAATCATTAAAATCTTCGCGCATGAAATTTCCGGGAAACGTAAACAGCCTTTATTTTAAACGCTAAGTAGTTGCAGACAAAGCTTGTATGAATTCAGCTATCAGGCGCGCGAAAGCATTCTGACAACCCCCTTATCATTACTGCGTATTCGCCCGCCATGTAGCATAGCTGATATGTTCCAGCCGCTTGAGCTGTTCCACCAGTTTATCCAGCTCGGCGGCGTCAACTTCCGTACTGATCAGGGTGATTTCGATATCGACATGGTCGCTGTCGGTCACGACCGTTTCAATATCCGCCGCAGGGTAGCGATGCAGCTCCAGAAACTCCTGCAGGGTATCGCGCACCTTGCCGGAATACTGTCGCGGGACCGTGGCGAGAATCACGTATTCCGCCTCAACGCTGTCGGTGTCGGCGCGGTTAATAAAATTCACCAGCGGGCGCAGTAACGTATTGCCGGCCAGGATAAAGACCGTTAAAAGCGCCGCTTCGGGGATGCGATCCACGCCGGTACAGGCCCCGACAGCCGCCGAGCACCAGAGCGTTGCCGCAGTGTTTAACCCGCTGACGTTGGCGCCTTCTTTCATAATCACTCCAGCGCCGAGAAAACCGATGCCGGAAACAACGTAAGAGATGACTCTTACCGCCTCCGTGCTGCCGGCAATAGAATCGGCCAGATCCACAAACCCCGCCGCGCCGATGGCGACCAGCACGTTGGTGCGCAGCCCCGCCGTGCGCTGGCGAAACTGGCGTTCCGCGCCGATCAGCGCACCAAAAAAATAGCTCAAAAACGTGTTGGCGATACCCGAAAAATCAAAGTGTTCAACGAAATTCATGCCGGTCCCTTTGCTGCTGTTGAATGCTGAGACACAGAGTATAAATTTCGTCTGTGAACATATCGTTGTCGGGGCCAGCATTTTATTGAAATCTGACGATCTTTTTTCAACGGACTGGATCAGTCCGGGGAAGGGCCTCGCTCCAGAAACGTGGACAGGGCAATATAGCTGCGAACGGAGCGAACGCCGTCAAGGCTCTGAATTTCCATCAGAAAATTTTCAAGGGACTCCGTGTCATCCGCGCGGACTTTAATTAACACGCAGCCGTCACCGGCAACGGTATGCAGTTCCTCAACCTCGCGTCGGCTGGTGAACTGCAGCAGTGCGCGCGTTGCTTCATAGCTGCTGGTATCAATCACCAGAAACGTTAAAAGCGTTCGGCCCAGCTTGCAGCCATCGAGTACTGCCACGGTGCCTTTAATCACGCCGTCGCGCTTCAACCGCTTCACCCGATCGTGTACCGCTGGGGCAGACAGATGGACGATCTCGCTCAGTTCGCTGTAGCTGCGTCCCGCATCTTCCGCCAGCGCGCCTAATATTTTTCGGTCGATGGCATCGAGTTCGACCGGTTTGTGCCTTGTCTGCCTAATACGATCTTTTTCTTTATCAATCGCGCTCATAAGCGTTTACCTGCTGAATGGAGTTATGAATATACTTTAATCCACCTAATAGTATTAAGCTAAAATTTATACTGGAGTTTACATGCCCATCGCACTACTTGCCCTCGCCGTCGGCGCATTCGGGATAGGCCTGACGGAATTCGTCATTGCCGGTATCCTGCCGCAAATCGCCGTGGCGTTTGACGTCAGCATTCCCTCCGCCGGATACATGGCGACCATTTACGCGCTGGGTGTTTTTATCGGCGCGCCAATCGTGACCGTTCTGGGTGCCAGCATCCCGCGTAAAGCGATGCTGACCGGCCTGGCGGTGATCTTTACCCTGGGCAACGCGATCACCGCCATGGCCCCGACGCTGGAAGTGGCGCTGATCGGAAGAGTGATCACCTCTTTCAATCACGGTGCCTTTTTCGGCATCGGGTCGATTATCGCGGCGTCGCTGGTGGCACCCGGGCGGCAGGCGAGCGCCATTGCCTTTATGTTTTCGGGTTTGACGCTGGCAAACCTGTTTGGTGTGCCGATCGGCACCTGGCTTGCCCAAACCTTTAGCTGGCGGCTGGTTTTTTGGGGGATCGCGGCTATCGGTCTGCTGACTATCGCCAGTATCGCGCTGCTGGTCCCGCATATTGAAAAAGGCAAACCGATTGCCCTGCGAACCGAACTGCGTGCGTTTTTCGATCCCCAGGTTCTACTGGTGATGGGGATTACCGTTTTCGGTCCGGCGGGCTATTTTACCGCCATCACCTATATTGCGCCGATCATGATTGAAGAGGGTGGTTTCTCCGCCGGAGGCGTGACCTGGCTGATGGTCCTCTTTGGCCTCGGGCTGGCTGTTGGTAACTGGGTGGGTGGCCGTTTTGCCGACCGTTCGCTGTTTGGTACGCTTTTCGTCACGCTTATCGCCCAGGGGATCGTGCTGCTGATTTTCTGGTACGGCGTTCACAACCCGGTGATTGCCAGCGCGTCGGTATTCCTGATGGCCGCCTTTGGTTTCGCCACCGTCGCACCGATCCAGAAGCTGGTGATGGATCGTGCCAGCCAGGCCGGTGCGCCAACGATGGCTGCCTCCGTCAACATTGGCATGTTCAATCTGGGCAACGCGCTGGGTGCCTGGGTCGGCGGGGCGACCATCGCTGCCGGTTTTGGCCTGGTGTCACCGGGTTGGGCGGGTGCCATCCTGTCGTTTATTGCTCTGGGGCTGGCTGCCCTTGCCTGGCAAAGCGCGCGCAGAGGCTACGTGCTGAATGCCGGGTCATGCTAACTGACTGAATCAACACGAATGTAAAAGCATCACTGACAGGGGCCGCTATGGGCCCCATTTTTATCGCCTCTCATTGATGCTTCACTATATGAAGCAATTTGATGATTTGTTCTTTGAGTCGCTTCACGCAATCCCCCCTTGCCGACGCAACCCCTCACCAAAAACCCTACGCTGAATCCCAGAACATAACGCGTCTTTTCGGCGCGACGTTTACCTTCTGGAGGTCGTATGGAAAGTTCGGACCGCCGCTATGGCGGTGAATATGTGGCGGAAAGAACAAACAGTCCGCCGAAAAGCACGGCCAGAATCATGATGGCTGCCGGGATTGGACACTTTATCGAGTGGTTCGATTTTGGTCTGTACGGCACCTTAGCGGCGATTATCGCCAGCAATTTTTTTATCAGTGACGATCCGGCCACCGCGCTGCTGAAGTCCTTCGCGGTCTTTGGCTCAGGATTCCTGATGCGCCCGCTGGGTGGACTGTTTTTCGGTTCTATGGGCGATCGGCTGGGGCGACGCAAAGTACTGGTCACGGTGATCGTCATCACCTCGATCTCTACCTTTGTGATGGGCATTCTGCCGACCTGGCATCAGGCCGGGATTATCGCACCGGTACTGCTGGTGATCACCCGCCTGGTGCAGGGCTTTGCCGCAGGTGGTGAAAGCTCCGGCGTGATTACCTATCTGGCGGAAAGTGCGAAGCCGCATCGCCGCGCAACGCTCACCTGTTGGAGTGAGAACTTCAGCTTTATGGCGTTTGTCTGCGGTTCCGGCCTGGTGCTGCTGCTGACTTACTGGCTCGGCGAAGCGGCGATGAACGACTGGGGATGGCGCATTCCGTTCCTGCTGGCCGCTCCGCTCGGGCTGGGTGGGTTATATATGCGCCGCAATATGGAGGACTCGGCGGAATTTCACAAGCTGAAAGCGAGCGGAAAACTGGAGAAGTCGCCGCTGCGCACTGCGGTTAAGACCTCGCTGTCGGCATTGCTGTTCTGTACGGGCTTCGTGGTGATTAAAGCGGTCAGCAGCTGGGTGCTGCAATCGTTTATGCCCGGTTATCTGTCAACGCATCTGCACTACAGCCGCGCTGACTCTTATCTGATAACGACACTGGGCCTGTTAAGCGTGGCGATTTGCATGCCGATCACCGGCTATCTGTCGGACAAATGGGGAAGGCGGCCGCTGATGCTGCTGGGATGCGCCGGTTTCATCCTGCTGACGTATCCCGCCATGCTGCTGATGACGCAGGGTTCGGTGGGCAGTTCGATTGCCGCAATGAGCATGCTGGGCGTATTTGTGGCGCTGTTTAACGGCGGCTGCGGTGCTGCAATGGTGGAGCTGTTTCCCACGGCCATTCGCTATGGCGGCATTGCCATGTCCTACAACCTCACCGTGGCGCTGTTTGGCGGCGTTACGCCGCTGGCTTCCGCAAGCCTGATCGCCTTCACCGGCGACCCGCTGTCTCCTGCGTGGTACGTGATGATCACCGCGCTGATCTCCTTTATTGCCGTGTGGTTTGCCAAAGAAACGGCCGGCAAAGTGCTGGATTAATGAAAACTGGAGCCTTTATGCATATAACGAACGTGGAGTGTTTTCCGCTAAAAATTACCCCGGACCAGGCTTATCTCGGCGGTAAGGCGGACGGGAACGGCCTGGATTACTACTATCGGCCGGAATACCGCTGCGTCTATTCACGCAAGATGGAAACCTGCCTGGTGAAAATTACCAGCAGCGACGGCTATATCGGCTGGGGCGAAGCGCTGGCACCGGTGGTACCGCAGGTGGCCGCCGAACTGATTAAACAGCTGTTTGCGCCGCTGCTGATTGGGGAATCTCCGTTTTCCAGCGGCGTGCTCAACGCCAGAATGTACGACTCAATGCGCGATCGTGGGCATATCAGCGGGTATCACATTGATGCCATCGCGGGTGTGGATATCGCCCTGTGGGACCTTAAAGGCAAAATTCTGGGTCTGCCGGTCCATCAGCTGCTCGGCGGCGCGTTCCGCAAGTCGGTTCCGTGCTATGTCTCCGGTCTGCCCGAACCCGATATCGACAGCCGCTGCCGCCTTGCCAGGCAATGGCAGGAAAAGGGATTCCATGCCGTGAAGTTAGCGCTGGGCTACGGCGTACGGGAAGATGTCAAAAACATCCGGGCGATCCGTGAAACGCTCGGCGACGAGGCGCAGATTTTCATTGATGCGCACTGGAATTACAGCGTTGCCGAGGCCAGCGACTTAGCCGCACAGCTACACGCGCTGGGTGTGGGTTTCCTTGAAGCACCGCTGCTGCCGGAGGATATTGCCGGTCATCGGGAGTTACGCGCCAAAAGCACGGTAGCCATTGCGTTAGGTGAAACCGAACGCACGCGCTACCAGTTCAAAGCCGCGATCGAGCAGCGGGCGGCGGACATCATGCAACCTGACGTCGGCAGAACCGGCATCAGCGAACTGATGCACATCGCCTCGCTGGCCGAAACGTGGAATCTGCGTGTTGCGCCGCATTTAAGCGTCGGGCTGGGGCCGTGTATCGCCGCATCGATCCATGCCGCTGCGGCTATCCCTAATCTGTATATGCTCGAATATCAGCCCCCCGTTTTTACCCTTGCCAATCAGCTGCTGAAACAGCCGCTGATCTGCGAACGCGGTGAGTATCAACTGCCGCAGGGCGCAGGTTTAGGGATTGAAATCGATGAAGATCGCGTTCGCGACGTTGTTATGGAGGCCGCATGTTAAAAGGTAATGTCCCGATTCTCGCCACGGCATTTGATGAGCAGGGTCAGCTGGACCTGGCTTCCGTAGAACGTCTGGTGACGTTCCTGTTGCAGCAGGGTATTGATGGCCTGGCGCTGTTTGGCAATGCCTCCGAAGGCTATGCCCTGACCCAGGATGAAAAGGAGGCGCTGTTTTATTGTGTGAAAAAACGGGTGGGCGATCTGCCGCTGGTGGCTGCGGCGGGCGGAGCGTCATCCGCCGTCGCCATTGAAGAAATTATGCGAGTACAACGCTGGGGCGCGCAGGTGGCGATGGTCAATCCACCTTCGGTGGTGAAGCCCGGACCGGAGGAGATTTATCGCTTCTGGCGCGATATCTGCCAGGCCTGCGATATCGACATCATGATCCAGGATGCGCCGCTGATGACCGGGGTAAACATTCCCGTGCCGACGCTGGTACGTCTGTGCCAGGACTTCCCTGGCATCAAATACATCAAAGTGGAACAGCCACCGACCACGCTGAAAATCACCGCCTTAAAGCAGGCGCTCGGCGATAGCGTCGGTCTGTTTGGCGGCCTGAACGCGGGCTTTCTGTATGAAGAGCTGTGCCGTGGCGTAACCGGAACCATGCCCGCCTGCGAATTCCCCGAGGTGATCAATGCCATCCTGGCGGCCTGGCAACGGGATCGCCGGGAAGCACAGGCGCTGTTTTATCGCTATCTGCCTTTCCTGCGTTACGGCGTGCAGCCAGGAATTGGCGTGGCTATTCATAAAACTGTGCTGCATCAGGCCGGGATTTTTGCCAGCGATTACGTGCGCGAACCGGCGAAAAGCCTGGATGACATCACGCGGCAGGAACTCCGTGAACTGACCGCGTTTCTGCCGCTGGTCGCGCTGGGAGGAGAACGATGAACTACATTGCGGTGGACTGGGGAACCAGCAATTTCCGTGCATTCAGCGTGCGCAACGGCGTGGTGGTGAAAACGATACAGGACAGCTGCGGCGTCGGCCGGTGTCAACGGGCCGAGCTGCCCGGAATACTGCAACAGCAGATGCAGCGGCTGGGTGAGGATTGGGATAAACAGTTGCCCGTACTGCTTTGCGGGATGATCGGTAGCAATATCGGCATTGCCGATGCCGGTTACCTTGATATGCCGCTGAGCTTTTCGCAACTGCTGGGGAAAGGCCGGGCGCTGCCGGGCATCCTGCCCAATCCGCTCACCCTGCGCCCCGGTATTTGTGACCGACGGGTCAATGAAGTCTGCCGGGGGGAAGAGATGCAGCTGGCGGGGGCGCTGAAGCAGTCCGATGTTTCACTGTTTGCCGCCGTGGGTACCCACAGCAAATGGCTCCGCGTGGATCGCACCCGGCAAAGGGTCACGGGCTTGCAGACCATTATGACCGGCGAACTGTACCATCTGCTGCTGAATCATGCCGTCGTGGGGAAAGGCCTGCCGGAGCAGGTTAACTCCGCGTCTGCATTCCAGTCGGGCGTAGAAACGGCGGTGACGGTGGTGCGGGAACACGGTGAACTGGTGACGGAACTGTTTCGCTGCCGGGGCCGCTATATCCTTGATGCACTGGCAAAAGAAGAAGCCGCTTCATGGCTTTCCGGGCTGTTGATGGGATATGAAATATTGCGCGGTCATCCCGGCGGCGATGAAACGGTATGCTTTATCGGCAGCGAGGCACTGCTGCCGCACTACCAGCGCGCCTGCGAAATTTTGCACTGCCGTTATCAGTTAGTTTCTGCGGAAAGCGCCACGCTCGCCGGATTCAATGAGGTGTTTCGCCATGAAGGATAATCCGCAAATTATTGCGATTCTGCGTGGAATAACCCCAGACGAGGCGGTGCCGCATATTGCCTGTTTGCTTGAGCACGGGATCAATCGTGTGGAAATTACCACCAACTCTCCCGAGTGGGAAGCCAGCCTGCATCGGGTGCGGCAGCACTTTGGTGCTGACATCCAGCTCGGGGTGGGAACGGTCACCAGCGGCGATCACCTGCGGCGCAGCGTGGCCGCCGGTGCCGATTTTATTCTCACCCCGAATCTCAATCCGCAGCTGATTACTCGGGCCAAAGAGCAGGGGCTGTTTGTCTGTGCGGGCGTATTTACGCCTGGTGAAATATTTACTGCGGTTGATTCAGGCGCGGATGTGGTGAAAATATTCCCGGCCTGCGCACTGCCGCTCAACTATCCGCAGTTGATCAAAGGCCCGCTTTCCCAACCCGTCAGTTTTTCGGCGGTCGGGGGCGTAGAGATAGACAACGCCGCTGAGTTTCTGCACTACTACGACAGTGTGGGATTAGGGTCGGCGCTGTATAAACCGGGCCAGCGGGTGGCAGATACGGCAGCCCGCTGTGAACGGCTAAGACAGCACCGGCAGTGATTCGCCGCTGATTTTCCTGGCCGCTGCCGTCAGGTACAAACGCAGGCTGACCGTGTCCATTCTTTCACTGTTGATGTTCGACAGTGCAATGGCGGCCTGCATGCCGGGGATATTGCAGGCCAGGCGATAATCACCCGGACCGAAATCTTTGGCAAATACCTGATGTCGGCGCGCCTCGTCAATATCCTGCCTGAGCAACTGATAATCATTGATGCCGATTTGGCCGATGATTTCTTCATCACTCATTGCCGACAGCAGTTTAATACCGATCACGGAATCATGAACCGGAAACGACTGGTAATTACCGATGGCGCGGGCAATGCTTTCCCCGCCGCGCGTATGGATCAGATACACCACGTTCTTACCGCTCAGCGCGCCGATCACAATCGAAATGGCGTGATTGCCACTCTCTTCCAGCAAATCCATCACCGCATTATAAAACGCCGAATTGTGGATCGCGTGGGCCGATAAACGATGGATGCCGATACCCAGGCTGTATTTGCGCCTGGCATCGCGCTGCACCATGTCCAGTGCCAGCAGGGTCTGCATTAACCGCGTGACCTTGGCAGAATCCAGTTCCAGCTCACGGCCCATTTCGCGGATGCCCTTTGGCCGGTTTGCGGTAGCCAGTAAATTCAGGCAGCGAAAGGCATCGTAGACGGTACTGTTCATCAGGGTCCTTGCCGGAGTCGAGGTGATGTAATCATAAATGCTTCGCGTTTATCGTGATATCGGTTTCGCGGCGGAGTGTGAAGCGCGTTGCCGGAACTCGTCAGCAGGAGATATTAGTTGGCATCAATACTTATCGCGCAGCAGCGATCTGCTCTCGCAGCCAGCGGTGGGCAGGATCGCGATGGACGCGTTCGGGCCACAGCATCAGCATGTCGAAGCCCGGCACGTCGACGGGCGGCTCCACAACGCAGAGCGCATCGTTGCCGCAAACCAGCCGGGACGGTGCCATCGCCACCAGATCGGTGTTAGCCAGCACAGTGCCAAGCAACAGAAAGCTCGGCACGGAAAGCGAGACTTTGCGCGCCAGGCCGCGTTCAGCCAGTACCGTATCCGTCGCGCCCAGGAATCCACCGCCGTCGGGCGAAACAATGGCATGCTCAAGCTGGCAGAATTCCGCCAGCGAAGGCGCTGTTTTCAGCTGAGGATGCCCGGCACGACCGGCCAGCACATAGCGTTCCGCAAACAGCCTGTGGTAATGCAAATCCGCCGGGGCTTCAGTGCCGGTCATAAAGGCGAGGTCGATATCTCCGCGTTCCGCTGCTCTTGCCACCTGTGACGGCACGCTCTGCACAATCGCCAGATGTATCGCTGGCGCTGCGGTACGGATCGCACCAAGGGCAGGGACTAACAGGGTTAACGCCGCGTAATCAAATGCAGCAATGCGCCAGCGTTGAGTTGCCTCGGCGGGATCGAACGCATCCGATGGCGCGATCGCCAGCTCCAGCGCTGCCAGAGCCTGGCGGAGCGGTTCACGCAGCTCATCAGCCCGGGCGGTTGGGCGCATTCCCCGGGGGCCGGGCAACAGAAGCGGATCGCCCAGCAGCTCTCGCAGTCTGGCAAGCTGCACGCTTACCGCCGGCTGCGAGAGATGCAGGCGCGCGGCGGCCCGGGTGACGTTGTTTTCAGTTAAAAGTGCATCGAGGGTGACGAGTAAATTCAGGTCGAGACGCTGCAGGGTATTACTCATAACTATACCTGTTATCCGTACAATTAATTTCTATTATACCGCAGATAAAAATACGCTGTCCCCGTCAACTCACGAGGCGCAGATTATGAATATTCTTCTTGTACACGCACAGCCAGAAAGCACGTCGTTAACCCGTCATCTTGTCAACGTTGCCCGGAATTTCCTGGAATCCAGGGGCCATTCAGTCGCGGAATCCGATCTTTATGCGATGGGGTGGAAAGCGGTTTTCGACGGCGAGGACTTCCCTGACCGAAGCGATCCCGAACGTCTGTCCTTTATCGCGGAGTCAGCGCATGCTTTTGCCAGCGGCAGCCAGACGTCAGACGTCGTGCAGGAGCAGAACAAGGTGCTGGCGGCGGATGCGGTGATCTTTGTATTTCCTCTCTGGTGGTTCAGCATGCCCGCCATCATGAAAGGCTGGATAGAGCGCGTCTGGGCCTACGGTCTGGCCTACGGCTATCAGGATAAAGGCAATGCGCATCGCTATGGCGAAGGCAGCTTCCTGGGCAAACGCGCGCTGCTCGCCGTATCGGTCGGCGGCCCGGAAAAAGATTACGCCCCCAGAGGGATTAATGGTTGCCTGGAACAGCTGCTGTTTCCCATTACCCACGGCACGCTGTTTTACACCGGCATGGAGGTTTTACCGACCTTTGCGGTATATGGCAGCGGGCGGCTGGATGCCGATGTTATGCCACAGGTTGAAGCCGCATGGCGAAACCGGCTGGAGGGGCTGTTTGACGACGCGCCGATCCCCTTCCGCTGTCAAAACGATGGCAGCTACCCGGATCGCCATATTCTGGCCGAGCATATTGCGCCGGGGCTGACCGGCCTGGCGGTGCATACTGCAAAAAATGAATAAGAGTGCCCGCCGATCGTTTGCGCACCGACCGCGTTTAAGAGTAAGCGGCAAACAAACGGTACTAGAAATTAACATTCGTATTTTATTCTGCTTTTTATGAAATTTATTTGTTACGCGGAGTTGTGAAGCTGAATCATTCCCCTGCGGGCTTCCCGCCGGGGATGTTTATTTTTAGGGAGGTGATGAGAGTAACGTAAAATAAAAACGGTAATTTTTAAAATAACCTGCAGAAGATTAATTTTTAAATGAATTATGGCCTGTGCTTTTTGTGAATAGAGTCACGACGGCTCAAGCAGAGTTTTTTTATCCATATATATAGCGTTTTCTTACCTGTCACACGTAAAACACCCTGTTTATTCTTTGTTTTAAGCTGACAGGCGGGAGTGGTTTTTTTAGCGGTAAAAGTGTTTTCTTCCCTGTTTTAATGCCGAATGAATATTAATTTCGTGTTTTTCGATCAATCCAGTTTTTTATGCACGTTGCGCCATCCTATCTCTATAACTACAGGCTCGTGAGGCTATATCTATGCAAAATCGTTTGGTTGCTAAACTTGTTTTGCCATTGTTACTCGGGACCGCATTTATTTCTGCGCCGCTGTATGCGGCAGAGAAGACCGTCGTCAATATTTCCAAAATCGACGGCATGCCCTGGTTTAATCGTATGGGTGAAGGGGTGATTCAGGCGGGAAAAGATTTCAATCTGAACGCGACGCAGGTCGGGCCATCCAGCACCGATGCCCCGCAGCAGGTTAAAATCATTGAGGATCTTATCGCGCGTAAAGTGAATGCCATCACCATTGTTCCTAACGATGCTAACGTACTGGAGCCGGTGTTTAAGAAAGCGCGCGATGCGGGCATCGTCGTTCTCACTAATGAATCGCCGGGGCAACCGAGCGCAAACTGGGATGTGGAAATCATCGATAACGAGAAGTTCGCGGCTGAATATGTTGAACATATGGCTAAGCGGATGGGCGGCAAAGGCGGCTACGTCATCTATGTGGGCAACCTGACGGTGCCACAGCACAACCTGTGGGCGGATTTGCTGATTAAGTATCAGAAAGAACATTACCCGGAGATGCATGAAGTCACCACGCGTATGCCGGTGGCGGAAAGCGTTGATGACTCACGCCGTACAACACTGGATCTGATGAAGACCTATCCGGATCTACAGGCCGTGGTGTCCTTTGGCTCCAACGGCCCAATTGGCGCGGGCCGCGCGGTAAAAGAAAAGCGGGCGAAAAGCAAAGTGGCGGTCTACGGCATGATGATCCCGTCACAGGCGGCGTCATTAATTAAGAGCGGAGATATTACCGAGGGTATTACCTACGATCCGGCCACGGCAGGCTATGCCCTGACGGCGGTGGCCAGCACGCTGTTCAACGGTCAGGAGATCAAACCGGGTTTTGAAATTAAAGGTCTGGGCAAGGCGGATGTGGATACGGACAAGCACATTATTCGTTTTCATAAAGTGCTGTTAGTGAATAAAGAGAATATCGATTCCTTATATTAATCCGCTTTACGGGGCGCTCGTCGCCCCGTTTTAATTGACCAGGATACGCTATGGCACCATTCCTTTCTCTCCGTCATGTCAGTAAAACCTTTCATGCAAACAGGGCGCTGAATAATATCAATCTTGATTTTATGCCGGGGGAAGTCCATTGCCTTGCCGGGCAAAACGGCTGCGGTAAATCGACGATGATTAAAATCATCTCCGGCGTCTATCGCCCTGACGAGGGGGGAGAAATTGAACTGGGTGGTAAGGTCTGGTCGAAACTGACCCCGGTGACGTCAGTTGCGCAGGGCATTCAGGTGATTTATCAGGATCTGTCGCTGTTTCCCAATTTGAGCGTTTGGGAAAACATCGCAATTAATCACTATCACCACGCCGTATTAGTGAAGCGCCGCGAGCTGCGCCGCCGCGCGGAGCGGGCGATGGCCAGCATCAACGTCTCGTTGCCGCTGGATGCGCCGGTGGAGTCGCTGTCGATTGCCCGCTGCCAGCTGGTCGCTATTTGCCGCGCGCTGGCGCAGGATGCCCGGTTAATCATTATGGATGAACCCACCGCTTCGCTGACCCACCAGGAAGTGGAAGGTCTGTTGCATGTGGTGCGACAGCTGCGTGAACGGGGGATCTGCGTGGTGTTCGTCAGTCATCGTCTGGAAGAGGTGATGGCGGTTTCAGACAGGATCAGCGTGATCAAAGACGGCAGCCTGGTGGGAACCTGGCCTGCATCGGAGATCACCACCCGCAGGCTGGGTTTCCTGATGACTGGCCAGGAGTTCGACTACAAGATCCGCGAACTCTGGCAGGGTAAAGGCAGCCAGCCGACGCTGGAGGTCCGTGACCTCAGCCGTAAAGGCGAATACCACAATATTTCTCTGAAGGTTGAGGCCGGGGAAGTGGTGTCGATCGTCGGGCTGTTAGGGGCAGGCCGGACGGAACTGTGCCTGAGCCTGTTCGGTATGACGCAGCCGGACAGCGGCGAAATATTGATTAACGGCCATGCCGTTCATCTGCACAGTAACCATGACGCCATCCGCCAGGGGATTGGCTACGTCTCAGAAGACCGCATGTCGCGCGGGCTGGTAATGACCCAGTCCATTGAAAACAACATTATCAGCACCGTGTTCAGAAAAGTCAGGGGCGCGTTTGGCCTGCTGAGTGACAGTAAAAGCCAGCAACTGGTTGAGCGGATGGTGAAAGCGCTGACCATTAAAGCCCCCGATACCGGCCTGCCGGTCAATACGCTGTCGGGCGGTAACGCCCAGCGCGTTTCAATTGCCAAATGGCTGGCTATCGCCCCGAGATTGCTTATCCTCGACAGCCCGACGGTCGGCGTTGATATTGCCAATAAAGCGGGTATATACCAAATTATCAGCGATCTGGCCGCCCATGGCATCGCCGTGCTGATGATTTGCGATGAAATTGAAGAAGCCTGGTACCAGAGCCACCGCATTCTGGTCATGAAACAGGGGCGGCTTACCGATTGTTTCCTGCCGGACCGCAGCAGCCAGGAGCAGATTGCGGAGGTGGTGAATGGCTAACCTGTTCAAACGGCATGAATTCTGGCTGGCGGTGTTAATCATCACGATATGCCTTCTGCTGGGCTGGCGTAGCGATGAGTTTCTGACGCTCAGCAACCTTTACGATCTGCTGAACAATTACGCCATGTTAACCATCCTCGCCTGCGGCCTTTTTGTGGTGCTGATTTCGGGCGGGATCGATATCTCCTTCCCGGCGATAACGATAATTGCGCAGTATGGCATGGTGGTGTTGTTGCAAAAGTTTGGCGGCAACTTTGCGGTCGCCTTCATGCTGGCTGGCGGTATCGGCGTGCTGCTGGGGTTGATCAATGCGCTGCTGGTCAATCGTCTGAACGTCCCCTCAATCATTATCACCATTTCGACGCTGAATATTTTCTACGGTTTACTGCTGTGGCTCAGCAAAGGGGTCTGGCTATACGACTTTCCGCCGTGGTTTGAGCAGGGAGTGATGCTGTTTAAATTCACCGACGCGGAGGGCTACGACTACGGGCTGGGTCTGCCGCTGCTGGCAATGATAGTCGTGGTGTTGCTGACCGCTTTCATCATGAACTTCACCGCGACGGGCCGCAAAATCTACGCGATGGGCGGCAACCGTGAATCTGCCAGTCGTATCGGCTTCAGCGTGTTCGGCCTGCAGCTGTTTGTTTACGGCTACATGGGGCTGCTGTCCGGTGCGGCGGGGGTGATTCAGGCATGGACCGTGATGACGGTGGCCCCGGACGCGCTGCTGGGGTATGAGCTGACGGTGCTGGCCGCCGTGGTGCTGGGGGGAACCAGCCTGATTGGCGGACGCGGCACCCTGACGGGGACACTACTCGGGGTGATCCTGCTGGCGGTGATGCAGAACGGCCTCAACCTGTTGGGGGTGTCTTCATACTGGCAGACCCTGATTACCGGGGCGATTATTGTCGCCAGCATCAGCGCGACGGCATGGAGCCAGTATCAGAACCGGAGTTTGTTATGAAAAAGTCCTGGCGTAATAACATTGAGTTTTACCTGATTGGTCTGCTCGGGTTGACGGTGGTGGCCTTCAGTATTGCCATGCCCGAGATCTTCTGGTCGGTGAGTAATTTTCAGTCCATCGCCTCCCAGATGCCGGTGCTGGGCATTCTGGCGCTGGCGATGGCGATGACCATGCTGTGCGGCGGAATTAATCTGTCGATTATTGCCACCGCTAATTCCTGCTCGCTGGTGATGGCCTGGGTTGCCACCCAGTATCCGCCCGGAGTGGGGACGGCTCTGGCTGCACTGCTGGCGGGAGGGGGGGCCGCGTTAATTATCGGCCTGTGCAACGGCGTACTGATTGCGGGAATACGCGTCTCGCCGATCCTCGCCACGCTTGGGATGATGACGCTGCTCAAAGGCGTGAATATCCTGCTGACGGGGGGAAGTGCGATTGCCAACTATCCGCAGTGGGTGCTGTGGTTGAACCATGCGCAGTGGTTCGGCATACCCCTGCCGCTGTGGCTGTTTGCCGCGGTCGCCCTCGGTTTGTGGGTGATGCTGGAAAAAACCGCGCTGGGGCGCTCAATTTATTTGATTGGCTCCAACGAGCGTGCCACACACTACTCCGGGATCAATACCCGCCGGGTGTTGATTTGGGTGTATGTTATCTCGGCGCTGCTGTGTGCGATTGCCGCCTTCCTGATGATGTCGAAGCTGAATTCGGCGAAAGCGTCGTACGGCGAGTCTTACCTGCTGATATCGATTCTTGCTGCGGTGCTGGGCGGGGTGAATCCTGACGGCGGCAGCGGCCGAATTATCGGTATGGTTCTGGCACTGTTCCTGTTACAGATTATTGAGAGTGGTTTTAATATTCTGGGCATCAGCCCGTATCTGACCATGGCGCTGTGGGGCACATTACTGCTGTGCTTCATTCAGGCGAAAGGGATGCTTGGGCTGGGGCGGGCAGGATAAACAGCAGGGCGGGATTTTCTCCGGGAGCGACGATCCCGCCCTTACTGACAATGTGGCTGACATTCGCCTGCCCGAAGGGAGCAGGCGATGTCAGTCTTCAGCACATCAGAAATCATCCTGTTGTAAATAGCGCCACGCATACTGCGCATACAGCTCCGCACCGTGCACCATCACATCCTCATCGATATTGAAGCAGCCGTGATGATGCGCCCAGTCGGTGCCTTTCGCCTTGTTACCGCAGCCCAGAAGGGCAAAGCAGCCGGGGATATTCTCAATAAAGTAGCTGAAATCCTCACCTCCGGTGGTCGGGCGTTCTGCGTACAGCACCTCTTCACCGAACGCATCACGGATCACCGACTGCGCCAGCAGGGCGCTGCGCTCTTCGTTGATCACCGGCAGCGTGCCGTAGGTGTACTCAACTTCCGCCGTGGCACCGAAGATCCCCGCCGTGTGATGAGCATAGCGCTCGATCGCCGCCTTCAGGCGCTCGCGGGTAGCAACGTCAAAGCAGCGCACCGTGCCGTCCAGTACCGCATTCTCTGCAATCACGTTGAAACGCGTGCCGACTTCCATCCGACCAATGGTCACCACTGCGGATTCCAGCGGCGAGGTTTCGCGCGCGACAATCGCCTGCAGATTCATCACAAACGAAGAGGCCACCACGGCGGCATCAATACAGGCTTCCGGCATCGAGCCGTGGCCGCCGCGCCCTTTGAATCTCACTTTCAGCAGATCGGCCGAGGCAAAGCTGGAGCCGACGTTGCAGGAAATCTTGCCGGAGGCGGTGGTCGTCCAGATATGCATGCCAAAGACGTTATCTACGCCCTCAACCGCACCCTGGCGAACCATCTCACGCGCACCTTCGGCGATCTCTTCCGCTGGCTGGAAAATCAGCCGCACGTTGCCGCGCAGCCCGGCGCGGTTCTCCTGTAGCGCTCTGGCCGCGTTCAGCAGCATGGAAGTATGCGCATCGTGGCCGCAGGCGTGCATTTTACCGTCGGTCAGGGATTTGTAGCTGAGTGTGGTGCTCAGTTCCTGCACCGGCAGCGCATCCATATCGGCACGCAGCGCCACGGTTTTGCCCGGCTGACCGCCTTTGATCTCAGCGATAATGCCGGTTGGCTGAGTCAGACGGTAGCTGATGCCGATCTCATCCAGCGCCTGCGCCACTTTCTGGGTGGTACGGATTTCTTCCCACGGCAGCTCGGGGTGCGCGTGCAGATCGCGGCGGAAGGCGATCATCGCCTCTTTCCAGGCGTGGACGGCCTGCGTAATTGACTGGCTTGTCATAACGGTTGCTTCCCTTATTTTTCGTACCATTGCACTGAATAATGATTTAAACAGCAGGAATAATGTAGCCCACCATGATCCCGGCAAGTACCACCGACACCATAGTGACGGAAATAAAGCCCCCGACCAGCATCGGTGCCAGCATATGCTGGGTCAGCACCTCGCGCTCTTTCTCATCTTTGGTCAGCGCGGTGATGGCTTCGTTAGTAATAATGTAGTCCGCCGGGAAGCCGTACATCGAGGTCAGCGCGATAGCGAACGCCATCTCCATGCTGACGCCCAGCATTTTGCCCACGATCCAGGAGACGATAAACATCCCGACTACGGCGGCGGCAATCAGCACCAGCATCGGCAGCAGCAGGCGCAGCAGCATTTCCGGCGTGGCGCGGTTCAGCGTATCAAAAATAAACAGCATCAGGCCCATCACCGCAAAGCCGAAGCCGTTGGCTTTTTGCAGCGGCTGCCGCTCCAGGAAACCCAGCGAGGCGGCGATCACCCCGAACAGCAAGCACAGCACGAACGGGCTGACCGCAACAACGGGAGCCAGCCAGCCGGAGACCAGATACGCCAGCCAGCCGACGAAGGCGAGGCGCATAAATTTAAAATAGCTGGTGTTGTAGTGGGCGGGCATGCGACCAAACAGGCGCGGCATGGCGTTATCCGCTGCGCCGGAGGATTTATCCGGCAGCGGGGTGCCCGCGACCGTCTCCTGCCACTCGCCGCTGCGGTACTTTTGCAGCACGCGCTTTCCCTCACGCTGCAGCATAATGGCGGTCAGCGGATAGCCGGCAAAGCCCTGCATCACGTAGATCAGAATGGCAAAAACGGATAGATCAACCAGCCCGGCGGACGCCGCGCCCTTGGACATGATGATCGCCGAGACGATGCCGCCGACCAGCGGGGGAATGGTCACAATAGCGGTGTTGCGGTCGAACATCAGCATACAGACCACAAATACCGTCACCATAATACCGGCGATACCGGCCAGAGAGATGATGATGGTTTTCCACTGGCGGATCAGTTCAGGAACCGACAGCAGGGTGCCCATATTGGTGATCAGTAAATACATCAGCATCACCGCAACTACCGGGGTGATACCGGCGCGGCTGACGATATCCTGCGGGAAGAAGGTCCAGTAGCCAAATAAAAACAGTACGGCGCAGACAAATACGGAGGGTATCCAGGCTTTCGTTCTGACAGAAACCAAATCGCCCAGGTATAAAATGACCATGACCAGTAAAAGTGCGAACATTTGTGACATAAGACACATCCATTTGATTATTTTTAGAATAACAGCCCTGTTGGTCAGATAATCTGATTTTTACCTGATGATTATAATTATCAACTAGTTGGTGGTGTTGCTAACGCGAAGTTTTAGAATAAATGCCCAGGGTGTTAAATAAAGTGACCGGTGACAATAATTAACACAGCACAAAACTGATGACCAGAGAAGAATCACTGAAAGTGTGAGGTTATAAGGAAAAACTATGCGAATTTAAGTTTAAGAGAGTATTTCCGGCAGTGTTGAAAGTTTGAAAGGGCTATATTCAGGCGGGTGCTAAAAATCTAATTTTACTTACGGTGCGTAACGATAAAATAACAACCGACAGCGCTGCCAGGCGCTGTCGGTCATATTGTTAACGTGCCAGACGATAATACGCTTCATTCCAGCGCAGCGCATCGCGGAAACCGTGGATGGTGGTGTCGTTATCAATCACCAGCACTTCGATGTTATGCAGTTCGCCGTACAGACGCATATCGTCAACCGTCAGCGCCTGGCTGAACACCGTATGGTGTGCACCGCCGCCGAGTATCCAGGCTTCTGAAGCCGTCGCCAGCGAAGGCTGGGCACGCCACAGCGCGCGGGCAACCGGCAGTTCAGGCAGGGCATGCGGCTGCTCGATGGCATCCACCACGTTAACCAGCAGGCGGAAGCGATCGCCCATATCGATCACGCTGGCGTTGACCGCCGCACCGGCCGGAGAAGAGAAGATTAACCGCGCCGGATCGGCCTTACCGCCAATGCCCAGAGCCTGCACATCCAGCAGCGGGCGCGCTTCACGGGCGATAGACGGGCAGACTTCCAGCATATGCGAACCTAATACCAGATCGTTACCCGGCGAGAAGTGATAGGTGTAATCCTCCATAAACGAGGTGCCGCCCGCCTGATTACCGGCCATCACTTTGAAAATATGCAGCAGCGCGGCGGTTTTCCAGTCACCTTCACCGGCAAACCCGTAACCCTGCTGCATCAGACGCTGCACCGCCAGCCCCGGCAGCTGGGTCATACCGTGCAGAGTCTGGAAGTTAGTGGTAAACGCGCGGCAGCCTTCGCCGTCAAGGAAGCGTTTCATACCCAGTTCGATGCGGGCGGCATCCAGCACGTTCTGGCGTCTTTCCCCGTTAACCGCCGCCGCTGCTGAGAACTCATAGCTACTCTCGTACTCATCAACCAGCGCGCTGACGTCTCCGTCGCTGACCTGATTAATCACCTCCACCAGATCGCCGACGCCCCAGCCGTTAACGGCATAGCCGAACTGGATCTGCGCGGCGACTTTATCGCCTTCCGTGACCGCCACTTCACGCATATTGTCACCGAAGCGCGCCACCTTCAGCTGTTGGCTGGCGAGTTTTGCGGCCGCCCCACGCATCCACTGAGCAATGCGCTGTATCGCCTGCGGGTCCTGCCAGTGCCCGGTGACCACCTGATGCGGCAGGCGCATACGGGCACCGATGAAACCGAACTCACGGCCGCCGTGCGCGGTCTGGTTCAGGTTCATAAAGTCCATATCCATGCTGTCCCACGGAATTTCCGCATTGAACTGGGTATGGAACTGCAGCAGGGGTTTATTCAGCACGGACAGCCCGCCGATCCACATTTTCGCCGGTGAGAAGGTATGCAGCCAGGTAATAATTCCCAGACACTGCTGGTCGTGGTTGGCATCGCGGCACAGCGCCAGCGCCTCGTCCGGGCTTTTGACCAGCGGCTTAAGCTGGAGTTGGAAGGGCAGTTTTCCTTCGCGGTTAAGCTGGTTGACGACCTCTTTGCCGTGCTGTTCAACCTGACGCAGAGTTTCCGCGCCGTACAGATGCTGGGTGCCAATCACAAACCATACGGTTGCGGTGTTTAACAGGGTCATAAAACCACTCCTTCACTGACGGATGACTGTTGTGGCGCAAACTGCGGTTCGGCAACTTCGCACCATTGAAGATAACGCTGATAAAGCTGTTGAAAACGGGCGACGCGGGCAGGATCGGGTTGCAGAGTCTGCTCCAGCGGACTGGCCATCTGCTGCTGCGCGGCCGGAATATCGGCGTAGACGCCTGCGGCAACGGCGGCAAAAATGGCCGCACCCAGCGCGCAGCACTCGTCGGAAGCCACGATGTCCAGCGGGCGGTTCATCACATCGCAGCACACCTGCATGATGGCCGGAGACTTGCGAGCAATGCCGCCGAGCGTCAGGATCTGCTGTACCGGAATATCCTGATTTTCGAAACATTCCATGATGGTTCTGGCCCCGAAGGCGGTGGCGGCGATAAACCCGCCGAACAGCGTAGGGGCATCGGTGCCCAGATTCAGATCGGTAATCACCCCCTTCAGGCGCTGATTGGCAAACGGCGTACGGCGGCCGTTAAACCAGTCCAGCACCACCGGCAGATGATCGAGCTGCGGATCGCTGGCCCAGGCTCTGGTTAACTCCTCCAGCAGGGCGCGGCGGATCGGTTCCAGCTGGGTTTTCAGTTCCGGCTGCTGCTGTATCGCCTGTACCAGTGGCCAGCTGAGCAGGCGGCTGAACCAGGCATACATATCGCCAAACGCCGACTGACCGGCTTCAAAGCCGATCATCCCCGGCACTACGCTGCCGTCCACCTGACCGCAGATGCCTTTAATCGCCCGATCGCCCACGCGCTCGGGATCGGCAATCAGAATGTCGCAGGTGGAGGTGCCGATGACTTTCACCAGCGTGTAGGGCTTCGCACCGGCACCGACCGCGCCCATATGGCAGTCAAAGGCACCGCCGGAAATCACCACGCCGCTCGGCAGGCCAAGGCGTTCAGCCCATTCGGCGGTGAGCTCGCCCACCGGCAGGTCGGCGGTCCAGGTATCGGTAAACAGGGGAGAATCCAGATCGCGGGTCAGCAGCGGATCGAGCGCATCAAGGAATGCCGCCTCAGGCAGACCCTGCCACAGCGGATGCCACAGGGATTTATGCCCGGCGGCGCAGCGCCCACGGCGCAGATCGGCCGGAGCGGTGGTGCCGCTGAGCAAAGCCGGAACCCAGTCGCACAGCTCAACCCACGAGGCAGCGGCGTCACGCACCGCGGCATCCTCACGGCTGACGTGCAGGATCTTGGCCCAGAACCATTCCGAGGAGTAAATCCCGCCGATATAGCGTGAATAATCTTCAAACTCGCCGCTGTGGCACAGGCGGGTGATGGCTTCCGCCTCTTCGATGGCGGTGTGATCCTTCCACAGCACGAACATCGCATTGGGGTTATCGGCAAATTCCGGGCGCAGCGCCAGCACCCGACCTTCACGATCGATGGGCGCGGGGGTAGAGCCGGTTGAGTCGACGCCAATTCCGACCACGTTCTGGCTGTCGCTGCCGAGTTGAGTGACAACGTCACGGATGGCCTGCTCCAGCGCTTCGATGTAGTCCGCAGGATGATGGCGGAACTGATTGCGGTTGGGCTGACAATAGCGGCCCTCCTGCCAGCGCGGATAGGCAACGACCTGCTTCGCCAGTTCACGTCCGCTGGCACATTCCACCGCCAGCGCCCGAACCGAGTCGCTGCCAAAATCCAGACCGAGGGTTATGGCACCCTTGTTCATAGTTGTTCTCCAGAGACGATAGTCAAGTCTCTCTATCCTGGGAACATGGCGCAGAAGCGGTTAGGTGTGAGCGGCTGCAAATATGCACTTTTCTGCCATCAGATGCGGTTATGTGATGCGCTTCAAATGTTACTTTCCGGTTAAATCAGCTGAATGCATGGACAAAACGCCTGTAATTCCAGTGTGTGATAGCGCTCTACAAATTTCCGCCTGTATGCGGGTAAAACTAATTAACCGCCGCCGAAAAAAACACGACGGTTTTATATAAGTGACTGTTTATACGATTTTAATTATTGCATCTTCCGATTGTTACCGTTTACACAACCCCGTCAAAAGCGGGCACTGAGCCGGAGAGCCTCATGCACAAATTTACTAAAGCACTGGCCGCAATCAGCCTTGCTGCCGTTATGTCACAATCCGCTATCGCAGAGACAATGAAACTCGGTTTTCTGGTGAAGCAGCCGGAAGAACCCTGGTTCCAGACCGAATGGAAGTTCGCTGACAAAGCAGGCCAGGAGCTGGGCTTTGAGGTGATCAAAATTGCCGTGCCGGATGGCGAGAAAACCCTTAACGCCATCGACAGTCTGGCAGCCAGTGGTGCTAAAGGCTTCGTTATCTGCACCCCGGACCCGAAACTGGGTTCCGCGATTATGGCGAAGGCACGCAGCTACAACCTGAAAGTGATTGCGGTGGATGACCAGTTCGTGACCGCCAAAGGCAAACCGATGGATACCGTGCCGCTGGTGATGATGGCCGCGACCAAAATCGGCGAGCGTCAGGGGCAGGAGCTGTATAAGGAGATGCAGAAGCGCGGCTGGGATGTGAAAGACACCGCAGTAATGGCGATTACCGCTAACGAGCTTGATACGGCACGTCGCCGCACCGGTGGTTCAATGGACGCGCTGAAAGCGGCCGGATTCCCGGAAAAACAGATTTATCAGGTTCCCACCAAATCTAACGATATCCCCGGTGCGTTTGATGCCGGTAACTCGCTGCTGGTACAGCATCCTGAAGTGAAAAACTGGCTGATCGTCGGCATGAATGACAACACCGTGCTCGGCGGCGTGCGCGCAACAGAAGGCCAGGGCTTCAAGGCACCTAATGTTATCGGCATCGGTATCAACGGCGTGGATGCGGTCAGCGAACTGTCAAAAGGCCAGGCCACCGGCTTCTACGGCTCGCTGCTGCCAAGCCCGGACGTTCACGGCTACCGCAGTATCAAAATGTTGCACGACTGGGTGACCAACGGCGCGGAGCCGGCGAAGTTTACCGAAGTGACCGACGTGGTGCTGATCACCCGCGACAACTTCAAGGCCGAGCTGGCTAAGAAAGGGCTGATGTAATTCGCTTTAAGTGACAATGTCACTTGATGTGGGTCGATCGCTGCAACGGTCGGCCCACGGTCTGATTATTTGTATTACGGGACGTATAACGCCGTTACCGTCCCGCACCGTTTCAGGGGAGTGATATGACCAGAGAACCCGCTTATCTCAGCTTTCACGGCATTGGTAAAACCTTTCCCGGCGTGAAGGCACTGCAGGACATCAGCTTCGACTGCCATGCCGGAGAGGTCCATGGGTTGATGGGGGAAAATGGTGCCGGGAAATCAACGCTGTTGAAAATTCTCAGCGGCAGCTATCGCGCCAGCAGTGGAGAAATTCGCCTTAAGGGCCAGCCTGTCAATTTTCAGCACACCACCGATGCGCTGAACGCCGGAGTGGCGATTATTTATCAGGAACTGCATCTGATCCCGGAAATGACCGTGGCAGAGAATATTTTTCTGGGCCAGCTGCCGCAGCGCGGCGGGCTGGTCAATCACCGTCGCCTGCGTGCGGAGGCGGCAAAACAGTTGGCGGTGCTGGGGATGGATATCGACCCCGATATGCCGCTGAAATATCTCTCGCTGGGTCAGTGGCAGATGGTCGAAATCGCCAAGGCGCTGACCCGCAACGCGCAGGTGATTGCGTTTGATGAACCGACCAGCTCGCTTTCCGCTCGTGAAATCGATCAGCTGTTCCGCGTCATTCGCCAGCTGCGCGCCGATGGCCGCGTGGTGCTGTACGTTTCACACCGCATGGAGGAGATCTTTGCCCTCAGCGATGCGATTACCGTTTTCAAGGACGGTCGTTACGTGCGTACCTTCAGCGATATGAGCACCTGCGACAATGAACAGCTGGTGCAGGCGATGGTCGGGCGCGATATCGGCGATATCTACGGCTACAGCCCGCGTCCGTGCGGCGAGGTGCGCCTGCGTCTGGATAACGTGCAGGCGAAAGGCGTACGCAGCCCGGTCTCATTCAGCGTCCGCGCCGGTGAAATCGTCGGGCTGTTTGGTCTGGTGGGTGCAGGGCGCAGCGAACTGATGAAGGGGCTGTTTGGTGCCACCCGGCTGACCGGCGGCGAGCTGTGGCTGGATGGCGAAAAACTCAACCTGCGCGAACCGGTTGAGGCGATCCGCGCCGGCATCATGCTCTGCCCGGAAGATCGCAAGGCCGACGGCATTATTCCGGTGCACTCGGTTCGCGACAACATCAACATCAGCGCCCGTCGCAATAACCTGACGGCAGGTTTTCTGATTGATAAAGCCTGGGAGTCGAAAAATGCCGGGCTGCATATCCGCTCGCTCAATATCAAAACCCCGACGGCGGACCAGCTGATTATGAATCTTTCCGGCGGCAACCAGCAGAAGGCGATCCTGGGCCGCTGGCTGTCGGAAGAGATGAAAGTGATCATGCTCGACGAGCCGACACGCGGTATTGACGTGGGTGCTAAAAACGAAATTTATCAGCTGATCTATGCGCTGGCCGAGCGCGGCATTGCCGTGCTGTTTGCCTCCAGCGATCTGCCGGAGGTGATGGGCCTGGCCGATCGCATTCTGGTGATGCGCGAAGGAGAGATTGCCGGCGAGCTGGCCCACGACGATGCCACCGAAGCGCTGACCCTCGGTCTGGCGATGCCTAAAACCGCTAAACCTGCCACCGCGGTGGCCTGATATGCAGGAGAAACCTATGTCTTCGACAACTTCAACGACCGCCCCGGCGGCACCGTCGCGCCTGAGCTTCGGGCGTATCTGGGATAACTTCGGCATGCTGGTGGTGTTTGCCGCTCTGTTCCTCGCCTGTATGGTCTTTGTGCCTAATTTCGCCAGTATTATCAATATGAAAGGGCTGGGACTGGCGATTTCGATGTCCGGAATGGTCGCGTGCGGCATGCTGTTCTGCCTGGCCTCCGGCGATTTCGACCTCTCCGTGGCATCGGTCATTGCCTGCGCTGGAGTGACCTGTGCGGTAGTCATCAACCTCAGCGAAAGCCTGTGGATCGGCGTCGGTGCCGGTCTGCTGCTCGGCGTGGCCTGCGGCTTCGTGAACGGTTTCGTCATCGCTAAGCTGAAAATCAACGCGCTGATTACCACCCTCGCGACCATGCAGATCGTGCGCGGTCTGGCCTATATCTTCTCCGATGGTAAAGCGGTAGGCATCGAAGATGAGCGCTTCTTCGCGCTGGGCTATGCCAGCTGGCTGGGCGTACCGGCACCGGTGTGGTTAACCATTATCACTCTTGCGCTGTTTGCCTTCCTGCTGAATAAAACCACCTTTGGCCGCAACACGCTGGCTATCGGCGGTAACGAAGAAGCCGCGCGCTTAGCCGGTGTGCCGGTGGTGCGCACGCGGATTATCATCTTTATCCTCTCCGGCCTGGTGTCCGCCGCGGCGGGGATTATCCTGGCGTCGCGCATGACCAGCGGCCAGCCGATGACCTCAATCGGCTATGAGCTGATCGTGATCTCTGCCTGCGTGCTGGGCGGCGTATCGCTGAAGGGCGGTATCGGTAAAATTTCATATGTGGTGGCGGGGGTTCTGATTCTGGGTACGGTGGAAAACGCCATGAACTTATTGAATATATCGCCTTTCTCACAGTACGTCGTTCGCGGTTTGATATTGTTAGCAGCAGTCATTTTTGACCGCTACAAACAGAAAAATAAAGCAGCCTGATAAGGGGACGCGTTATGTATCATCGCCTGGCACCGGTCACACAATCTAACCCGCTGTTACCTGGTTATCAGTTCGGTGCCTGGCTGGTGGCCGGGCTGACGCCGATTAACGCCGACGGGCCGCTCGATTTCTTCGTCGACCGGCCGCACGGTATGAAAGGCTACATCCTCAACCTGACGGTGAAAGGGCGCGGACGCATTTTCGACGGTGATGCGGCCTTTGACTGTGAAGAGGGCGATCTGCTGCTGTTCCAGCCGAAAACCCCGCACTATTACGGCCGCTCGCCCGACAGCGATGCCTGGCATCACCGCTGGGTCTATTTCCGCCCCCGCGCCTACTGGAGCGACTGGCTGTCGTTTCAGGACGAGGTGCAGGGCGTGGGACGGCTGCACCTACCCGAGGCGCTGCGCGGGGAGTTCGACCGCCTGTTTGCCAGCATTGAAAACACCCACAACTCCGGGAGGCGCTTCGCCGAAGAGCTGGCGATGAACCTGCTGGAGCGCCTGCTGCTGCGGGCGGTAGAAGAAGATCCGCGCAGCCATCAGCAGGTTCGCGACTCGCGGGTGATTGAAGCCTGCCAGTATGTCACCAGCAACCTGGCGGCTGAGGTAAAAATTGAGGAAGTGGCTAAACACGTCTGCCTGTCGCCTTCGCGGCTGGCACACCTGTTCCGCGAGCAGATGGGGGTTAACCTGCTGCGATGGCGGGAAGATCAGCGGGTGATCCGCGCCAGACTGCTGCTGCAAACCACCCAGGAGCCGATTGCCAGCATTGGCCGGGAAGTGGGCTATGACGATCAGCTCTATTTCTCGCGGGTGTTCCGCAAACGGGTCGGCGTCAGCCCCAGCGATTTCCGCCGCCGCAGCCTGGATGCGCACGATGCGCTGGTCGCTCAGGAAACATGGTACGTACCACGGCGTGCTAATGAATAAGAATCAGAATGATTTCACCTTGTTCTCTCTGGGCCGATCGTCTTAAATCAATGGGTAACCAGAAGAGGGAAAGTGATGACTGATAAAATACGTGTAGGGCTGGTGGGCTATGGTTTCGCCAGTAAGACGTTTCATGCGCCGTTAATTGCCGGTACGGCAGAAATGGAGCTGGCCGCTGTTTCCAGCAGCGATGCCACAAAAGTCCACGTCGACTGGCCCTCGGTGCAGGTGGTTGCCGATCCTCAGGCGCTGTTTGACGATCCGACCATCCAGCTGATTGTGATCCCCACGCCGAACGATACCCACTTCCCGCTGGCGAAAGCCGCGCTGGATGCGGGTAAAAACGTGGTGGTGGATAAACCGTTTACCGTGACGCTGTCACAGGCACGCGAGCTGGACGCGCTGGCAAAAGCGAAGGGTCTGCTGCTGTCGGTGTTCCATAACCGCCGCTGGGACAGTGACTTCCTGACCGTCAAGTCGCTGCTGGCCGACGGCACCCTGGGTGAAGTGCGCTA
This sequence comes from Erwinia sp. S43, assembly GCF_016624745.1. Classification (NCBI taxonomy): domain Bacteria; kingdom Pseudomonadati; phylum Pseudomonadota; class Gammaproteobacteria; order Enterobacterales; family Erwiniaceae; genus Erwinia; species Erwinia sp. S43. Next base: position 155,673 of record NZ_JACVTX010000001.1, read on the forward strand.
TTTTGAGTCGCATTTTGACCGCTTCCGTCTGGAAGTAAAACAGCGCTGGCGCGAGCAGAAAGGCCCGGGCAGCGGCATCTGGTACGATCTGGGACCGCATCTTATCGATCAGGCTCTGCAGCTGTTCGGTTCCCCGGTAGCGATTAACGTCGACACCACCGAGCTGCGCCCGGGTGCGCAAACCACCGACTACTTCCACGCTACGCTGATCTATCCGCAGCGCCGCGTCGTGCTGCATGGCAGCATGCTGGTGGCGGCAGAATCCCCGCGCTATCAAATCCACGGTACGCAGGGCAGCTACGTGAAGTATGGCCTCGATCCGCAGGAAGATGCGCTGAAAGCGGGTGCCCGCCCGCCGCAGGAAGACTGGGGATACGATATGCGTGACGGCGTGGTGACGCTGGTTAACGGAGATGTGCTGGCCGAGAAAACTCTGCTGACCATTCCAGGCAACTATCCCGCGTACTATGCGGCGATCCGTGATGCGCTGAACGGCGTGGGTGAGAACCCGGTGAAAGCCGAAGAGGCGATTCAGGTGATGGAACTGATTGAACTGGGTCTGCAATCCGCAGAGAAGCGCCAGACGCTGTCGCTGAGATAATCTGATCGGCCCAGGTTAGATCCAGTGACGAGGTTATTGTGGGAAGTTAACGTAAGATGTTGTCGCTGAGTTAATCTGTGCGGTCAACGTAAGTTCCTGTTGCTGAGTTAATCCTTACGGTTAGCGTGAGTTTCTGCGGCGGAGTTCATCCGGGCGGTAAACGTAAGACCCTGCCGCAGTAATAATGCGCGTGGTCTTCGCAAGTCACTGTCGCTAAGATAATTCGTACAGCCGGGGATTCCCCGGATTAGAACACCATATCGGCGTCACCCTGCACCTTGCCGTTTTCAAACAGGCGGAAAGCAGAGGCCTCTACCGATAAGTGTCGAACTAATGCCGCCGCCTTTTGGATCGCTATCCGTCATGCGGCGGCAGTTTTTTCTTAATCTACTGTCTTGAACATTAACCCGCGACGCGAGCCCGCACCGCGGCTTTTTCCGCCTCGCTCAGGAAGGCGATTTTCAGGCCGTTATCCTGCGCGGTACGCATCTGCTGCTGGCTCAGACCGGCTGCCGGCGCGGCAACCTCATATTCATGCCCAATTTCGATGCCCTGAACGGCCGGGTCGTCGGTATTGATGGTGGCCAGAATGCCGTGCTCCAGGAAGGCTTTCAGCGGATGGCTCGCCAGCGAGGCGACGGTGCTGGTCTGGATATTGGAGGTGAGGCAGGATTCAATACCGATGCCGTTCGCCGCCAGATAATCCATCAGTGCCCGATCTTCAATGGCCTTCACGCCGTGGCCGATACGCTCCGCACCCAGCTCGCGAATCGCCTGCCAGATGCTTTCAGCACCGGCGGCTTCCCCCGCGTGCACCGTGATGCGCAAACCGGCATCACGCGCGCGGTTGAAGTGGCTGAGGAACTGATTTCCCGGGAAGCCAAGTTCATCACCGGCCAGATCCAGCGCGGTAATGCCGTCGCGGTGTGCCAGCAGGGCATCCAGTTCGCGCAGGCAGGCCTGCTCGCCGAAGGTGCGGCTCATAATTCCGATCAGGCGGACGTCAATGTTGTGTGCGGCACAGCCTGCTTTCACACCGTCGATCACGGCTTCCACTACGCCTGCTACCGGCAGATTATGGGTCATCGCCATATAGCCCGGAGAGAAGCGCAGTTCGGCGTAGTGGATTCCGGCGCGCGCGGCATCTTCAACGTTTTCCTGCGCCACGCGGCGGCAGGCATCCAGCGAGCCGAGTACCTTCACGCCCCAGTCGAGTTTATTCAGGAAGCTGACCAGATTCGGTTCGGTTTCGATGACCTGTACGTGCGGGCGCAGGGTTTCCAGCGTGCTGGCGGGCAGGGTGAGGTTAAATTCACGGCCTAAGTCGAGGATAGTTTGCGCGCGAATGTTGCCATCAAGGTGGCGATGAATATCGGTAAGGGGAAGCTGGCGGTCGATCATGGTCGGCACTCTTGAGGTGATGTAAAAGTGCAGAGCATTATAAAAACTAATTGCGCAACAGTACCAGTTATTTGCGCAAATGGGTGATTGGTTGCTGGTTAATTGGGCGGAATGCCGATAGTTGAGCATTGGCGCTGCGTTGTTTGCAAAGCCGCGAGTTAGCGCTGGCTGGCAGTGCCCCCGTTCGGGCGGTCCTCGCGCCGCTTCGCGGTTCCCTCACTTCGTACGTCAGCCTGTCGGACCGTCACAGACGGGCCGTCCTGGCCCGACCGTGACTTTCGGCCGCGTCCATGCGGCCGAATCCTGGCTTCCTTTCTGCGTTCAGCGCTGCGGATTGCCCGCTCGGGGGCACGGCCAGCCTGCTCTCAGAGTTTGGTGTTGCCTGAAAACCAAAAAGCAAAAAGCGATGAAATTGTCGGAAAGGGACAGCCTCTGCTGCTGCGTAAGGGCATCCGCAGCGCCGAGGTGGAGCCGTTGAGCCAGGAGACGACAGCAGGGACGCTGGCGTCAGGCCGGGTTTGAACAGGGATGTTCAATCCTGGCCGATCCGTCGGCGCAATGGCGTAACCGAGGGCACCGTGCCACGCACGGCGCGAGGACCGCCCCTGGAGCAGCAGCAGAGGCTGTACCCCTGCCTCCATTTCACACCCACTTCTTACTTTAAAAAGCAAAAAACGATGGAATTATCGAAGTGGGACCGCCCTGGAACAGCAGTAGAGGCTGAACCCTATCCACCAGACATAAAAAAAACCGCCATCACAAAGATAGCGGTTCTGGATCTCTACCGAATCACCGACTAAGTCAGTTCTGCGGAACAACCTGCGGCTGAACTTCAGGTGCAACCTGTTGCTGCTCTTCCGGCTGCGCCTGCGGTGCAATCTCATCTCCGCCGCCCAGCATATAGCGCGACAGGAACTGCTCCAGCGGCATCTTCTCACCGTTCATCGTTACCTGGCCGGTAGCGTACTGCAGCGTGGTGAGAATATTATTATCCTTCTGGGTAGTCAGCTTAAACATCTGGCCCATCGCAGCCAGACCCTTAACCTGCTGATCGGCAAGCTTGGCGGCCTGATCCTTATCATACCCCTCGGTCATCGCCACGTGAATCATCATCTCCGTCGCCATATCCATTGAAATCTGCAACTTGCCGTCGAACGACTTCAGCACGTTATCCACCTGCTGGCCCACGGTCTGGGCTGGTGCCGTAGCTGCAGCCGGATCTTTAAACTGTACGGCAAGATTGAAGCTGCTCTCGCCTTTGTCATTGCTCCAGCTCAGTGGGGCAATACTCACCGACGGGTTACCTTTCAGCAGCAGCGGAAGATTCGCCGCCAGCAGCTCGCTGACGCGCTGCTGATAAAGCTCAGGATTGTTCTGGACGGTCGGATCGCCGGTCAGCGCCATCACCTGGTTGTTGTACTGAGTGGAGAACTGTTTCATCGCCTTGCCGTCGAAGTCGGCGAGTTTGATCAGCAGTTTACCGTGGCCGAAGTCCTGGCCCTGAAGCTTCAGGCTGTCCAGCGTGTAGTCGATCTGGCCGGAAACGTGATTATCCTTCGAATCAAAAGTCGACTTGCCGTTAAGATTCTCCAGCGTCAGCGCTTCTTTATCACTCACCGTCGCGCTGAGTTTTTTCAGCGTCAGATCCTGATCGCCGATGCGCAGTCCTTCCGGGCTGAGGCGGCTGTTCGCATCAAGCTTGAGGCCGTTAATGGTAAACAGTACCGGCATTTCCAGCTCATTTTTACTGGCAATGGAAACGCTGTCGATATTGCCGTCAAACTTGACCGCATCACCTTTGTCATCCGCTGAAATCGACAGCGTACCGCCGTTGAAGGCAAAACGCTCACCGGTCTGAGCATTGCTGTAATCAGCCGGCAGCAGACGCACATCGGAATCGGTGCTGCCGCTGTAGCCAACGCGGGTTTCAACCTGAACGATGGACTGTCCCTTAGCAATTTCAAACAGTTTCTTCACTGGATCGGTGTTTTCCAGCTCGCTGTGAACGGAGGCCATGCTGGGTATGAGATTGAATTTTTTCAGCTGGGCAAGCGGGAAGGGACCGTGATCAATGGTCTCCTTCATGACGATGCTCTGGCCGGGTTTCAGAATTGAGTTGTCTTCGGTTTGTGAACTGGACTGAAGGATCAGACGCACGGTGCTGCTGAACAGGCCGCGCTGATAATCCTGATAGCTAAGCTGCAGGCGGCTTTCCGGTGCCGTATCGCGAATCTGCGCGTTCGCTTGCTGTACCAGCTGATCCATGTTTTTTTCCAGCTGCTTACCGGTAAGCCAGGCACCCCCGGTCCAGATAACGCCAAGGGCAACTACTACGCCGACGGCAATCTTGGTTTTTTTCATCTGTAAGTCGTCCTTTTTTGATTCACGAACGCCGGTTAACCTCTTCAAACCCTGCAGGCAACATAATGGCGAATAAAAAACGCCTTACGGCGTTTTTGTGGAATAACTTCAATAATATTAGCAATTATGGCTGGATACGTCAGCCGCAATTAGCCAGATCGTTAAATGCCCGCGCAACGCGACCGCTTCCACTCAGGGTAATTGGCGATTCACTGGCGGCAATAAACGCTGACTCGCCCGGCTTCAGCGTCAACTGCTGTTTGCCGTTGTCCAGTACCGCTTCGCCTTCGATGCAGAAAATAATGGCCGCGCTCTGCTGCTCAACGCTCAGCGGTTCTGCGCTAAGGGTGTGGATGGCGAAAGCAAAATCTTCAACCGGAATAGGGAAGTTCTGCGTATTTCCCTGCTGAACCGGCACCGTCAGCAGCGTATCGGCAGGTTTTTCGACAAACTTCAGGTTGGCCAGCAGCTCGGGAATATCGATGTATTTCGGCGTTAAACCGGCACGAAGAACGTTATCGGAGTTAGCCATAATCTCCAGCGCTACGCCGTTGAGATAGGCGTGCGGCGTTTCAGCGAACAGGAACATCGCCTGGCCCGGCTGCAGTTCAATCACGTTCAACAGCAGCGGGGAAAACAATCCACTATCGTCGGGATACACTTCCGCGATGCTGCTGATGGTTTGCCACGGTTCGCCCGCGTTGGCGTTTAATTGCTCACGCAGAATATCCAGCGCCCGCGCCTTAACTTCACCTTCCATCGACAGCAGGCTGGCAAACAGGTCGGACAGATTAGCGGCGTCCGGTGCGTGGATAAATTTCTCAATTGCCGGGTGCGCAGCAGCGACCGGAAGCAGCAGGGCGGCAATTTCCTTCAGCGGACGGAAGCCGTTGATCGCCTGGAACGGGGTCAGCGCATAAACCAGTTCGGGCTTGTGGTTGTCATCTTTATAGTTGCGGTTTGCAGCATCGATCAGGATACCCGCCGCGTTTTCGCGGGCAAAGCCTTCAATTGCGGCGGATTTGCTTGGATGAACCTGAATGGACAGCGGCTGGTCGGCGCACAGCACCTTAAACAGGAAAGGCAGCTCATTAAAACGCCTGGTAACGGCTTCACCCAGCAGCCCGGTTTTATCCTCGGCGATGACATCGCGCAGCGAACGCGGGGCATTATCAACGATAATCTGTGAAGAACTCTTTGGATGGGCACCCATCCACAGCTCCGCCATCGGCTGCTGCGATGGGTTTTCGATACCGTACAGCTCCGTCAGCGCCGTTTTACTTCCCCAGGCATAATTTTGCAGCGAATTGATTAATTTTTGCATGATGTTTCCCTGTTAAACCCTGTTCAGGTAGCTAATTGCCGATAGTAATACCCAAAGAATACCCTGGAAGACAATCCGAAAAATCCTCTTTAAAACAATCGGAGTGCAATAAACGCGAATGAGTCGCATAATGTTAAATAGTTGTATGTAAATATATGGCCCGCAGTTACTGGCTACCGGTTTCCAAAAACGGGCCATTTAAAATCATATGTTTGTGCTAAAGGAGAGAGAGGAATGGCAGCCCACCGCATTGAAAAAGACTCAATGGGACCTATCGAAGTACCGGCTGATAAACTTTGGGGCGCGCAGACCCAACGTTCGCTGGAACACTTTCGCATTTCAACGGAAAAAATGCCTGTCGAGCTGGTCTATGCTCTGGCGCTCACTAAGCGCGCCGCAGCAAAGGTAAACAGCGATCTCGGCCTGCTGCCGGGTGAACGTGCTGGCGCTATCATCAGCGCTGCTGATGAAGTGCTGGCCGACAAGCACGCGGCTGAATTCCCCCTCGCCATTTGGCAGACCGGTTCCGGTACGCAAACCAACATGAACATGAACGAAGTGCTCGCCAACCGTGCCAGTGAAATTCTTGGCGGTGAGCGCGGCATGTCGCGTCTGGTGCACCCGAACGATGATGTCAATAAGAGCCAAAGCTCTAACGACGTCTTCCCGACGGCGATGCACGTGGCGGCGGTTGTTGCGGTGCAGGAACATCTGCTGCCGCAGCTGAAAGTGCTGCAAAAGACGCTGAATGATAAGGCTGAAGCCTATAAAGACATCGTCAAAATTGGTCGTACGCATTTGCAGGACGCCACGCCGCTGACGCTGGGCCAGGAAATTTCAGGCTGGGTTGCCATGCTGGCACACAGCCTGAAGCATATCGAACAGAGTATCCCTCATGTGGCCGAGCTGGCGCTGGGCGGCACTGCCGTGGGCACCGGCCTGAATACCCACCCGGAATACGCGGTTCGCGTGGCGAAAGAACTGGCTGATTTGACTAAACAGCCGTTTGTGACTGCGCCAAACAAATTTGAATCGCTGGCAACCTGCGATGCGCTGGTACACGCGCACGGCGCGCTGAAGGGCCTGGCGGCTTCCCTGATGAAGATTGCTAACGACGTGCGCTGGCTCTCTTCCGGCCCGCGCTGTGGTATCGGCGAGATCGCTATTCCTGAAAACGAGCCGGGCAGTTCAATCATGCCGGGTAAAGTGAACCCGACCCAGTGTGAAGCGCTGACTATGCTGTGTTGCCAGGTGATGGGCAACGATGTGGCGCTGAATATCGGCGGCGCGTCCGGTAACTTCGAGCTGAACGTTTACCGCCCAATGGTGATCCATAACTTCCTGCAGTCAGTGCGCCTGCTGGCTGACGGCATGGACAGCTTCAATCACCACTGCGCGGTCGGTATCGAGCCGAACCGTGACCGCATTACCCAACTGCTGAATGAGTCGCTGATGCTGGTTACCGCATTAAATACCCATATTGGCTACGATAAAGCGGCTGAAATCGCCAAGAAAGCGCATAAAGAAGGGCTGACGCTGAAAGGCTCTGCGCTGAAACTGGGCTATCTGACCGAGGAAGAGTTCGATGCCTGGGTGCGTCCGGAAGAGATGGTTGGTAGCATGAAAGTCTGATCCTTCCCGTACTACCTGAAGACTAAGCCAGGCTGATGCCTGGCTTTTTTTGTGCTTCTATCTGCTTATGGGTATCAGGCAAGCCGATCGGTATACAGATGCAGCCGTGGGATCAGCATAAACAGCGGCTGCGCCAGCGGTTTGTGGCGATGATTCACGTTATCCGCGTCGTAGTTAAGCAATTCACCCAGCACCGGCACACTGGCCGTATCCTTACACAGCACGATTAAAGGCGAAGGGCAGGCCAGCTGGGTCTGCTTCTGGCTGCTGCTGTTCCAGACTCTGGCGATAGGCTGCACCTTGACCGGTCGTTTTATCTTCAGGCGCGCGCTATCGGGCAGGGATTTGATCGATTCGATCTCCTGTGCCACTTTTTCAGCCCACTGTTCGCGGCTCCACGGTGCCTGCGCCCGGCCGGCATTGAGGCTTTTTTGCAGTTTCTCCAGTATTTCGTCGCGGCCGACGTTTTTAATAATATGCTTGTTGGCCCAGCCGAATCGCACCGAATCAGGATTATCCAGCAGCACCAGCGAGCGATAGGCGTTGAGGGTAATCAATCCGCGCTGGTGGGTGTGAACGAATTCGAATCGCTCTTCGCTCGGCAGCCCGGACTCGACGGTAATGATCTGCTCCAGCTGTTTTTTTAGCGTATTTATTCGTTCAACCTGCTGCTGGAGAAGGGCAGACTGCTCTTTGTCGACCTGCAGGCAGATAGCGCCGGGCAGGCGAACGGCCGATTTGGTACTGATTTTTTCCGACTGGTGCTGCATAAATAGCCGTGAAAAATGCGCCAGAGCAAGTTGTAGTGCGGACTGGCCCACGCGTTGCTCAACGCTAATCTGCGTAAGCGGGTCACTCTCTTTGCCTTTCTCAACAGCAGGCAATTCAAATACCCTGGCTGCCAGCAGCCGCAGGGAGAGGATCTGTTGTTGCAGGATGTCGAGTTCAGACTCCAGCTCAGCGACGCAGTGGTGCAACCGATCTACAGCATGATAAAGGCTCATTCCATCCCCCATTAGTTACAACATACTAATGATAATAATGATTACTGGTGCTCAATTCAACATCAGTGTGCGTTTTATTCAAGCAGGAAGGAGCAAGGTAAATAACGTTTCGCGCTGATTAGTTAAGCGGCCTGTTCGCGCGGTGTCCGGGGCAAAAAAAACGGGCCATGCTGATTGCGTAGGCCCGAGAGGGTGAATAAATCAAAGTTTTTTATTGTGCAGTCGGCTACCTACCAGTATCGACAGCAGCAGCATTGCAGAAATAAATACGGTAATCCCGCTCCAGCCAAAACTATGCCAGAACACGCCGCCTAACGTGCCCGCGACGCTGGAACCAAGGTAGTAGCTGAACAGATAAAGCGATGAGGCCTGGCCCTTGGCACGGCGTGCACGCATGCCAATCCATCCGCTGGCAACGGAGTGTGCCGCAAAGAATCCGGCGGTAAACAACATCATGCCAGGCAAGATCAGCCAGACGCTGCTGAATAATGTGATCAGCAGGCCGCTCAGCATCACCAGCGTTGAAACTAACAGGACCGGTGACCGGCCATACTTCGCTGTCATCGCACCGGCTTTGGGTGAACTCCAGGAACCGGTGAGATACACAACGGATAGCAGACCAACAACCGCCTGGCTAAGTGAATAGGGGGGGGCCAACAGACGATAGCCAATGTAGTTAAACAGCGTGACGAAAGACCCCATCAGCAGAAAACCTTCGGCGAATAACAGCGGCAAACCGCTGTCGCGCCAGTGAAGGCGGAAGTTAATGGCCAGACTGCGTGGTTTGAGCGACGCCGGGCGAAAATGGCGTGAGTCGGGCAGAATTTTCCAGAACATAACGGCGGAAGCCAGCGCAAAACAGCCGATGACGGCAACCGCCACGCGCCAGCTGCTGTAATCAGTGATCACACCGCTTAACAGACGGCCGCTCATGCCGCCGATGGAATTACCGCTGATATACAGGCCCATCGAAAAAGCGACAACCGCCGGGTTCATCTCTTCGCTCAAATAGGTCATCCCTACCGCTGCAACACCGCTTAATGACAGGCCGGTGAGCGCGCGCATCAGCAGAATTCCGTGCCAGCTGGCCATGGTGGACGAAAGCAGAGAGAAGATGGCCGCCAGCATCAGCGACGTGACCATCACTGATTTACGACCCAGCGCATCAGAGAGCGGGCCGGTAAACAACATGCCCAGCGCGAGGAAACCGGTAGAAATGGAGAGCGAAATACTGCTACTGGCAGGGGAAACGCCGAATTCATGCGACAGCACCGGCAGTATCGGCTGTACACAGTAGAGCAGGGCGAAGGTGGCCAGCCCGGCGGAAAACAGGGCCAGCGTGACACGCATAAACTGCGGCGACCCGCGATTAATATACGCACTGGCATTGGAATAATCAGACGGGATGCGGTTAACGGGCTCTTCAAGCGTAACGGCGTGGGTTGAGCGATTCACTTCAGGTTCCTTAGCGGGGATGGCTTAGTCTCTCCATGGAAAAGATAAGAAAAACCTATTATGATGTCTAATATATTAATAATCTCAAATGATATATTTAACATATGAATATCGAGCTTCGTCATCTGCGTTACTTCATTGCCGTTGCTGAAGAACTGCACTTTGGCCGTGCGGCGCAGCGGCTGAATATCTCCCAGCCGCCGCTCAGCCAGCAGATTCAGATCCTGGAGCAGGAAATTGGCGCACGTCTGTTTGCTAGAACCAACCGCAGCGTGCGCCTGACGGCAGCCGGCCAGCAGTTTTTGCTGGATGCCCGCTTAATACTGCAAAACGTTGCTCAGGCCGCTGATAAAGCGGCGCGCTTGCATCGTGGTGATGAGGGTGAGCTGCGTATTGGTTTTACCTCTTCGGCCCCGTTTATCAGCGTGGTGTCCGATGCGTTGTTCACTTTTCGTCAGCGTTTTCCCGCCGTTCACCTGCAAATGCAGGAGATCAACACGCGTCAGCAGCTGGCACCGCTGATCGATGGTCGGCTCGATCTGGGGGTGATGCGCAATACCCCCTTACCGGAAACGCTGGATCATCAGCTGATCCTGGAGGAACCGATGTATGCGCTGGTTCATCGCGACCATCTGCTGGCCGGTAGACAGACCATCAGCGTTCGCGAACTGGCGAATGAGCCATTTGTTTTTTTCGATCCCCAGGTCGGAACGGCCCTCTATACGGAAATTTTAACCCTGCTACATCACTACCAGATTGAGCCGAATATTGCCCAGGAAGTGGGGGAAGCGATGACCATTATCGGGCTGGTTTCCACCGGGCTTGGTGTGTCCATTTTGCCTGCATCTTTCCGCCGCGTTCGGCTGGCGGATGTCGTTTGGATTCCCTTGCAGGAAGTGGATGCTCTGTCACAGGTCTGGCTGGTTTGGTCACGCCTGCGGGAGCGACCGGCCGTCATGTCAGCGATGATGTCGCTGCTGCTTCCCGCGCATTAAATCGTGGAAAACATGAGCGCTATTCTGCTGTTTATGTGCTGCGAATCACATATCGAATCAAATATTTGACCTTGTGTGCGAAGTGTTTCACCATGAGCAGTATGCTTTATTTTGAAGCGTGAAAATAAGCGGGAGCTGGGGTGTGATTGCGGACAATCAGCCTGGTCATATCGACCAGATTAAACAGACCAATGCCGGTGCGGTCTATCGGCTTATCGACCGGTTTGGCCCTATTTCGCGTATCGAACTGTCCAAAAAAGCGCAGTTGGCTCCAGCCAGTATTACCAAGATTGTTCGTGAAATGCTGGAAGCGCACCTGGTTAAAGAAACTGAATTCCAGGAACCCGGTAGCCGGGGGCGTCCCGCCGTTGGCCTGGTGCTGGACACGGAAGCCTGGCATTTTCTCGCCGTTCGTATTGGCAACGGTGAGATAACCATCGCGCTGCGAGATCTAAGCAGCAAAATGGTGGTTGAACAGCAGTTCGCGCTGCCTCCCGCCGATCCCGAGCCGCTTCTTCAGCGCATTATTCAGCTGATCGATCAATTCTTTGTGATCCACCAGAGCCGTCTGGAGCGGCTGACGGCTATTGCTATTACCTTACCAGGCAGAGTTAACGGCCAGGCGGGCATCGTGCATCGCATGCCGTTTTATCAGGTCGATGACATGCCGCTGGGGCCGGAACTGGAGCGTCGAACCGGACTGCCGGTCTACATCCAGCACGATATCTGCGCCTGGACCATGGCTGAGTCACTGTTTGGGGCCTCGCGCGATGCCAGCGATGTTTTGCAAGTGGTGATCGATCATAACGTTGGTGCCGGGGTGATCACCGGCGGCAGACTGCTGCACGGCGGTGGCGCAACGCTCGTTGAGATAGGGCATACCCAGGTCGACCCCTGGGGCAAACTTTGCTACTGCGGCAATCACGGCTGTCTGGAAACCGTGGCCAGTACGGAAAGCATGCTCGAACTGGCCGCGCAGCGTATGCAGGCATCAATGAGCTCTTCGCTGCACAATCAGCCGCTTTCGATTGAAAACCTGTGCGATGCCGCACTGAGCGGCGATCAGCTGGCCTGCGACATTATCACCGGTGTCGGTGGCAGTATTGGGCGTATTCTGGCCATTATGGTCAACCTGTTCCATCCGCAAAAAGTGTTGATAGGTTCGCCGCTCAATCGCGCACACCCGATTTTATTCCCGGCGATTAATGCCTGTATTCAGCAACAGTCGTTACCTGACTATGGCGCAACGCTATCCGTGGAGCCGACCGAGTTCCAGAACCAGGGAACGATGCCCGGTGCGGCACTGGTGAAGGATGCGCTCTACAATGGCTCGCTGCTGATCAAATTACTGCAGGGATAACGAATCCACTAAATATTGCGCCAACGCAATCTTCACCACCAGGTGCTGCCCTACAATTTTCGCTCCATTACTTCCCAAAAGTTTATCTGTGGGCCAGACATGGCCTGCTGGAGCCGTTTATGTATAAACGTTTATTTGTTACCGGAACCGATACTGAAGTCGGTAAAACGGTAGTGTCACGAGGGTTGCTTCAAACGCTGGCGGTGGGCGATAAGCATGCCGTTGGCTACAAGCCGGTAGCCAAAAGTAGTCAGCAAACCGAAGAGGGGCCGAGAAATAAAGATGCCCTGGTATTACAGGCCTCTTCTTCACTTCAGCTGCCTTATCAGGCAATTAACCCGGTAACTCTGCTTGATGATGAAATCAGCACCAGCCTGCAGTCGTTTAGCTATGCCACATTAAGTAGCGGGCTGCATGCGCTGGATGAGCAGGCCGACCATATTGTCATTGAGGGAACCGGCGGCTGGCGCAGTCTGATGAGCGACAGACGTCCGCTCTCGGATTGGGTGGTGCAGGAACAGATGCCCGTCGTTCTGGTGGTTGGCATCAAACTGGGCTGTATCAGCCACGCTTTACTGACCGCACAGGCGATACTGAACGACGGGCTACCTTTGCTGGGCTGGGTGGCTAACCGAATTAATCCAGGCCTTGCGCACTACGCAGAAATTATCAACGTCTTACAGGATAAGATCCCCGCACCGCTGTTGGGTGAGCTTCCTTATTTACCACGTGCAGAAACCCGCGATCTGTCGCGCTATTTCGATCTCTCTCCCCTGAACTTATAAGCCAGATAACGTGGGCGAACCGCTTAAAGAGTTCGCCCCGGCTATACTCTTCTTTGAATCCATGCCGCAAAAAGCCATTGTTTTCGTTTACTATCCTGGCGGGATGTTGTTTTAATTATCGTGATTTCGCGCGCTGAGCTAATCAAAACTCTGGAATTTATGTGACGTTGTCACCAGCTAAAACGCACAATACGAAAACTCCACGACAGGATTTGGTACACACTTAGCAGGGAAGCAACGAAAAGGAATCCCATGTCAGAAAATACAATTAACGCCGTAACCCGGCGCCACTGGGTGCTGATTGCCTGCATGCTGTCGATGTTTATGGCTGCCATTGAGGTCACCATTGTCGCCACGGCGATGCCCACGATCATCACTGAACTGGGTGGTTTTTCGCAGTTTGGCTGGGTTTTCTCTATTTATCTGCTGACCCAGGCGGTCACCGTACCTATCTATGGCCGCCTTGCCGATATGTGGGGCCGCAAGCGCGTGTTTTTTATCGGTGCCGGGCTGTTCCTGCTGGGCTCGATACTCTGCGGGTTTGCCAGCAGCATGGGCTGGCTGATCCTGTTCCGCGCCTTCCAGGGGCTGGGGGCCGGGGCTATTATGCCGCTGACCTCAACGATTATCGCCGACGTTTATCCGCCAAAAGAGCGTGCAGGCGTGCAGGGCTGGCTTTCCAGCGTGTGGGGCGTAGCGGCGATTGTCGGGCCACTGACCGGTGCCTGGCTGGTGCAGCACTTTAACTGGGCGCTGGTTTTCTGGGTTAACGTGCCAATTGGTATCATTTCGATGCTGCTGCTGGTGCGTTTTTTCCCGGAAAGCCGGGAAAAAACCGATCGGCGTATCAATTTCACCGGCAGCTGTTGGTTGATGCTGACCGTTACCGCGCTATTAACCGCACTGTTACAGGCCGAGTCGCTTGGCTACTGGACACTGGTATTAAGCGCCGTTGCGCTGCTGGCCGGATGGGGACTGTTGCGCCACGAACGTTACTCGGGCGAGCCTCTGTTTCCCCTGGCTATCTGGCGCACCAGAACGCTGCTGGCGGGTAACGTAGGCAACCTGCTGATCGGTGCGGCGATGATGGGGATCAGTGCATTCCTTCCCACCTGGATTCAGGGCGTTAACGGCGGTACACCGCTGCAGGCAGGGAGTGCGCTGGCGATGATGTCGATTGGCTGGCCGCTGGCCAGTACGCTAAGCGGCAGGCTGATGCAGCACACCTCTTACCGATTTACCGCTCAGCTGGGTTCGCTGTTGCTGATAGCGGGTACGGCGATGCTACTGATTTTGCATCGCGAAAGCCCGGTATGGTATGCCGGATTATCCGCCTTCGTCATCGGTACGGGAATGGGGGTGACCAGTACCACCTTCCTGATTGCGGTGCAGAACACGGCGCAGTTTGAGATCCGCGGGATTTGTACCGCTTCGGTGATGTTCAGCCGCATGTTAGGCTCTGCGCTGGGCACGGCGCTAATGGGGGCGGTGCTGAACTACAACCTGATGCTGCGCCTGCCGCAATATAGCGATCCGGTGCAGCAGGTGATGTCACCCGCCGGGCGCGAGCAGCTCAAACCTGCGAACCTTGATCTGATGCTGACGGAAATCGCCCACTCGCTGCACTGGGTGTTTGTGGTGTCACTGATTATTGCGTTTGGCAGCCTGCTGATGTCGCGGCTGGTGCCGGTACAAAAGCCACATTAGGAAGGGACCGCTGACCAGGCTAATGCCTCAGGTCAGCGGTAAAGGGATTACTGTGCAGGTGCGTCCTGGGAAGTTCCCGCACTGGCAGGAACATTGTTATCGCTGTCGTTACCGTTGCGCTTATAGACGATTTTTTGCGTATCGCTCTCGCAGTGCCCAACAACCTGACCACCAGCCTGCTCGGCCTGATCGTTAGGGACGATATCCAGCGAGAAACCGGATTCTGGCACGCCGTTATTGATGATCTTCTGACTTATATCAGCCTTGACGCTTTCGCAAGATGCCTGAACGGCCAGCGGGCTGGCAACGAGCAGGGCGGTTAATATCCACTTAGAACCTTTCATCATTTCATCCTTTTGCGTGAGAACAGCGGTAATTATAAGCCAAAAATTGCCCATCAACGTGAAACACCGTCAGCCCCATAGCGATGCACTTTTAATGATGGGGCGTTTCTTACCACATTCAGTTGGCGAACAGAAAAATGACCAGGCTTACGGTGCAACCGGGCGTCCGGTACGACGATCCAGGCAGCGCAGCGTATTAGGTTCCCAGTAGGCGTTCACATTCAGGCTTTTTTCGCAGCCGTCGCGGGTGTCGAAGGCGCGATCGACTTTATCGAACTCTTTCTCAACGCGGTTGTTCACTTTGCCACGCAGGCGATGAGTATCATCCCACTGTTCTTTCTCCTGGCGAGCCTGTTCTTTACTCAACGAGTTATCGCCGTTTTCAATCACCAGACGGTCAGTGCGCGCCATTGCGCTGTGCTGCACGGAAAACAGTGCCGCCAGTAGAACCAGTGGTAGGGTGGTGCGGGTCAGACGTTGTTGTAGTGATTTCATCAAAGGTTTCCTTTCTTTACAGACGCGAAGCGAAGAGAACTGCTGCGCAGATATTGCCAATAAGTATATCATCAGCGCCGAAGTGCTCACCAGCGACCCGGTGTGTTCATTGAGGATTCGGAGAGATTTACACGTATGTTGACCACCACGTTACTGTTTTTTGCCACCGCGCTGGCTGAAATCATTGGCTGTTTCTTACCCTGGCTTTGGTTAAAAAAAGGCGGCTCCCCGTGGCTGCTGCTGCCCGCTGCGCTAAGTTTGATGATTTTCGTCTGGCTGTTAACTCTGCATCCGGAGGCGAGCGGGCGCGTCTATGCTGCCTACGGTGGCGTGTATGTTGTGACCGCGCTGGTCTGGCTGCGGGTGGTGGACGGTGTAAAGCTCAGTACATGGGACTGGGTTGGGGCCGCGGTGGCGTTCTGCGGAATGCTGATTATCGTGGCGGGATGGGGAAAAACCATTTAGCTGCATCTGAGAACGTTTAAATGCTTGAGGAATTGCGGATCTGCCCCCGCCGTAAGCGGGAGCAGGAGACGCGCAGCAAATTACGACTTATGCACGCGTAAACCGGCCTGGCTTTGACCCACCGGCATCATTTCCAGCGCGTTAATGTTCACATGCGCTGGCAGCGTGGCGACCCACCAGACCGCTTCGGTCACGTCTTCCGGCGTCAGCGGTACAGCGCCGTCATAAACGCCGTCGGCACGGGCATCATCGCCCTTAAAGCGCACGTTAGAAAACTCAGTGCCGCCCACCAGACCCGGCTCGATATCGGTCACGCGGAGTGCAGTGCCGTGCAGATCGGTACGCAGGTTGAAGCTGAACTGACGCACGAAGGCTTTAGTTGCGCCATAAACGTTGCCGCCAGGATACGGCCAGCTACCGGCAATCGAACCCAGATTGATGATATGACCGATGTTGCGTTCCACCATGCCCGGCAGGATGGCACGCGTCATGTACACCAGCCCTTTATTGTTGGTGTCGATCATATCTTCCCAGTCATCCAGGCTGGCGCGCTGCGCCGGTTCAATCCCCAGAGCCAGACCGGCGTTGTTGACCAGAACGTCAATGTTGCGCCATTCGGCGGGCAGGCTGGCAATCGCCTCATCGATGCCCGCGCGGTCGCGCACGTCAAGCTTCAGCGTATAGACATTCTCACCCAGCTCTTCCTTCAGTGCATCCAGGCGTTCCTGACGGCGGCCGGTTGCAATCACCTGATGACCCTGCGCGATAAAACGACGGGTAATGCTCTGACCAAAACCAGCGGTCGCGCCGGTAACAAATACGATCATCTCACTGTTCCTCAATACAAAATTGGGCGTCTTAACCCGGAAATTTCCACCATGCAGCGCCGATCACCATACCATCTCATGGCAGGTGTGATAAGAAGCGAATGGTTATGATTAATAAGAAAATGTCGCACCAGCATGGTGCGAAAGTGACGGACTTTGCGTTATTTCGGTGCCAGGAAGCAGACGAATAATGTCCGATAGATGAGCGTATTTATTATTAATGCCAGGCAACCGTTTGCGCATTAAATAGCAAACGGTTGCCTGTCGTTTTTATCATCCCAAAATATGATGTTTGCCGGAATTTAATTTATCTTACTGATAAATATGATTAATTTATTTATTCTCACTGGTACGGTTTTTGCAAAACAGCAGAGTATGTTTTTTCTGAAACAGAATGGTCACTCTGTTTGTTTATCTATAACCAGCACCTCTCCCGTGAATTGCGGGACGGATCTTCCGCCGTGCTTGAAGGAATAATTATGCCAGTAACCTGTAGCCACGCCATTCGCGGCAGTTTTTTCGATATTACCCGTACGGTGAGTACGCCGGATGAACTTTTAGACGCCGCGCGCTACATCGAAGATGGCCTGCTGTTGCTTAATGCAGGCAAAATTGTTTCCCTCAGCCCCTGGCAGGAGGAGAGTTCACAACTGCCACCGGGCTGCGAATTGGTGGATTATCGTGGCAAGCTGATCGTCCCGGGATTTGTCGACACGCATATTCACTATCCGCAAACCGAGATGATCGGGGCCTTTGGCGAGCAGTTGCTCGAGTGGCTGAATCAGTACACCTTTCCGGTGGAAAGTCAGTACCACTGCCCGCAGCACTCTGCGCAAATGTCGGCATTTTTCCTCCAGCAGCTACTAAGCAACGGCACCACCACCGCGCTGGTGTTTGGCACTGTCCACCCGGAATCGGTAGACGCGCTATTTTCGGCCGCGCACGGCCTGGGGATGCGGCTGATCGCCGGTAAAGTGATGATGGATCGCCACGCGCCGGAAGCGCTGACCGAAACGCCGGAACAAAGCTATCGGCAGACGCGCGAGCTGGTTGAACGCTGGCACAACGTTGGTCGCCTGAGCTATGCGCTGACGCCGCGTTTTGCCCCCACATCCTCACCGCAGCTGCTGGAAAAAGTCCGCCAGCTGCGTGAGGAGTTCCCGGATACCTGGCTGCATACCCATCTGAGCGAAAACCCGCAGGAGGTCGCCTGGGTGAAGGCGCTGTTCCCTGAAAATAGCGGCTATCTTGATGTTTATCATCAGTATCAGCTGACCGGCCGCCGCAGCCTGTTTGCCCACTGCCTGCACCTTGAAGATGAAGAGTGGGACTGCCTGCACCACACCGATTCCGCTGTCGCCTTCTGCCCAACCTCTAATCTGTTCCTCGGCAGCGGATTGTTCGATCTGCAAACCTGCTGGCAGAAAAGGGTGAAAATGGGTGTGGGCACCGATGTTGGTGCAGGCACTACATTCAATATGCTGCAAACCCTCGGCGAGGCCTACAAGGTGGGGCAGCTTCAGCGCTACAAACTTTCAGCCTGTGAAGCCTTTTATCACGCCACTCTCGGCGGGGCGAAGGCGCTGGATCTGGACCGGCATATCGGCAGCTTTATGCCGGGTAAAGATGCGGATTTTGTGGCGATCGATCCGGCGGTGTCCGCGCTGCAAACCCTGCGCCACGGCAACAGCCGCGATATCTGGGAAAAGCTGTTTGTGTTGATGACCCTGGGTGATGACCGCAACATCGCCGCGACCTGGGTTGAGGGCCGCTGCGTGTGGCAGTGTGATAAATCCCGGCAGGCAGCATAAGTTAATCCGTAATTAGCAGGTTCAGGTGGGCAGTAAGGCATTGCGTCCTGCGTGATTCCACGTTTATTCTGGAAAGCGTGCAACAGGGAGCAGGAGAGCAGGGAAATGCGCAACAAATCCGCTATTTACGCCATAGTTGTGGCACTGAGCGCCAGCCTGTCATCGCTGCTGGCGGCAGAATCATTTAAGGAGAATCAGCCGATGTCCACCCGCCAGCTTAACCCGTTCAGCCAGGCCAGTACGCTGCCTTACCAGGCGCCACCTTTCGATCGCATTAGCGATGAGGATTATCGCACCGCGCTGGAGAGCGCTATCGAGCTGAAACGCACTGAGATCGCTGACATTGCCGCCAATCCGACACCGGCCGATTTTAATAACACTTATCTGGCGCTGGAAAATAGCGGTGAAAATCTGCGCCGGGTCTATAACGTATTCAGCGCGATGACCGCTGGCAACACCAGCGATGCACTACAGGCGCTGGACGAAGAGATTTCCCCAAAGCTGGCCGCGCTGGATGATGACATTCACCTCAATGCTGCGCTCTTTACCCGGCTGGATACGGTGTATCAGCAGCGCCATCAGCTGTCGCTGGATGATGAATCGTTAAGGCTGGTTGAAGTGACCTGGCAGGCGTTTCAGCTGGCCGGGGCGCGGCTCAGCGATGGGGAAAAAACCGAGCTGAAAGCGCTGAATCAGGAGTCGGCAACGCTCAGCAGCCGCTTTACCCGTCGGCTGCTGGCCGCCACCAAAGCCGGAGGCCTGGCTGTAACCGATCGCCAGCAGCTTGCCGGACTGAACGAGGCGGAGATTGCCGTTGCCCGCGCAGCGGCAGAGGCCCGTGGTCTGTCGGCTCAGTGGCTGCTGGCGTTGCAAAACACCACGCAGCAGCCTGCGCTTCAGTCTATCGACGACCGCAGCACCCGCCAGGCGCTGTTTAACGCCGCCTGGACGCGGGCGGAGAAGGGTGACGAAAACGATACGCGCGAGGTCATTGCCCGGCTGGCGCAGGTGCGCGCCCGGCAGGCGAAGCTGCTGGGGTTCGACAGCTTTTCCGCCTGGAAAATGCAGGATCAGATGGCGAAAACCCCTCAGGCCGCGCTGGATTTCATGCGACAGATTGTGCCAGCGGCCAGCGCCCGGGCACAGCGTGAAGCCGACGACATCCAGCAAATTATTACCCGTCAGAACGGCGGTTTTAACCTGGCACCGTGGGACTGGCTGTTCTACGCCGAGCAGGTAAGGCGCGAACAGTACGATCTTGATGACGCTCAGCTCAATCCCTATTTTGAATTGAACAACGTGCTGGAAAACGGCGTGTTCTACGCGGCAACCCAGCTGTTCGGCATCACCTTTAAACCGCGCGCGGATATTCCGGTTTATCATCCCGACGTTAAAGTCTATGAGGTGCTGGATAAAGACGGCAGCCCGCTGGCACTGTTCTATACCGACTGGTTCCGCCGTGATAACAAGGGCGGCGGCGCGTGGATGGGCAACTTCGTTGAGCAGTCGACCCTGTTGGGCACTAAACCGGTGATTTACAACGTGGCAAACTACACCAGGCCTGCGGAAGGGCATCCGGCACTGCTTTCCTGGGATGATGTCATTACGCTGTTCCACGAATTCGGCCACGCGCTGCACGGCATCTTTGCCGAACAGCGCTATGCCAGCCTTTCCGGCACCAATACGCCGCGCGATTTCGTCGAGTTCCCGTCGCAGATCAACGAACACTGGGCCAGTAATAACCAGGTGTTTAACCACTATGCTCGCCACTATCAGACCGGTGAACCGATGCCAGCCGCCCTGCGCGAGCGGATGCAGGCCGCCAGTAAATTTAATAAAGGCTACGATATGACCGAGCTGCTGGCGGCGGCGCTGCTCGACCAGCACTGGCACCTGCTGGCTGCCGATGAACCGTTGCAGCAGGCTGACGTTATTGAGCAGCGGGCGCTACAGCAGGAAGGGCTGAATTTGCCTGCGGTGCCGCCGCGCTATCGCTCCAGCTATTTCCAGCACATTTGGGGCAACGGCTACGCCGCCGGTTACTATGCTTATTTGTGGACGCAGATGCTGGCGGACGATGGTTATGCCTGGTTTGAGCAGCACGGCGGGCTGACCGCTGAAAACGGGCAGCGTTTCCGCGAGATGATCCTCTCGCGCGGGAACAGCAGCGATTTGCAGCAGCTGTTCCACCGCTGGCTGGAGCGTGAACCGCAAATCGAACCGATGCTGCACAATCGTGGGCTGAAATAGCACCTGCAACGGCGGCGTGAAAAGCGCCGCCATACTCATCCTGGAGAGAATTATGGCCATCGTCGCCTGTCTGCATGCGGCCAGAAGCAATATTGACGTTTTTGAACAGGCTCTGCTGGCGCTGGATTACCCGGACGTTGAACTGCTGCACCGTGTAGAAAGCGAACTGTTTGAGCGCGCTGTCGCGCAAAATGAAGTGACGCCCGATATTACCCTGGCAACCCGGCAGGCCATCAGCGAACTGTGTGAACAGGCGGATGTGGTGATCGTCACCTGTACCACGCTCGGCGTGGCGGCATTTGAAACCGAGTTCAGCAAGCCGGTGCTGCGTATTGATGCCACGCTGGCTAAAGTGTCTTCACGCTATCACGGCACTATCCTGGTACTCTGTACCGCCAGTTCGACCCTTGAATCCACGACCCGCCTGTTCAGCGCCTTTATTCCGGGTGAACGTCTGGTGGTGGAGCTGATCCCGCGTGCGTGGGCGTGGTTTAATCAGGGGGATATCGCCGGTTATCATCAAGTTATCGCCGATTATATTCGCCAGCGGCCGGAATGCGCGCTCGGCTGCATTGTTCTGGCTCAGGCCTCCATGAGCGGCGCAGAAAAACTGATCCATACCACGCTGTCGGTATTGAGCGGCCCGCAGGTCAGCCTGCAGGCCGCAATCGACAGCCTCGCCTGATTACGACTGTACCAGCCTGGCCGCAATAGTCCGCCGTTGCAGCCAGGCATACAGCGCCACCGCCAGCGTGCAGAGTGCCAGCGTGGTCAGCATCACTCCGCCGCCAAAGCGGTCCAGCAACAGTCCGCTAAACAGCGGTACGCTCAGCCGCGACAGGGTAAACAGGCTGGCTTGGATACCATAATCAACCGCCCGGTTTTCCTCGCGGCTGAACGCCATCATCAGCATAAACATCAGTGCCGACAGCCCGCCAATGGCACAGGCCATTAGCGTGGAAATTGCCAGCAGCAGCTCTGCGGAAAGCTTTTGCGAGACTCCTGCCGCCAGCAGCAGCAGCGCAATCCCGGCAAACAGCAGCCAGCCCGGCAGCGCCGTGCTGGCATTGCCTCGGTTCAGCCAGCGTGCGCCAATCAGGCTGACCAGCGCACCGGTGACGCTGCCGCCAACGCCCACCCACATAATCACCTGCTGCATCGGCAGTCCGGCATCCAGCAGCAGCGGTTTCAGCCACAGCCAGCCGCTGCCGAGGAACGGAAAGGCCAGAATGCAGAGCGGATACCAGCCTTTTCCTCCCGGCTGCCGGAAAAAGCCAAGCATCTCGCTGCGGCGATATTCCCCGGCGGGCGGTTCCGGCAGCAGCCTCAGCAGCAGCGCGCAGAGCAGGGCCGCCGCGCTCATTAGCAGACAGGGCAGCGCCCAACCGTAGTGCTGCCAGAGCAGCAGCATAATGCCGCTGCCGCCCACCGCGCCGGTGAACAGCGCAGCGGCGCGAACGCTGCCGGCACGGGCCTGTTCGCCGTCGTGAAACAGCGCAATCGCCAGCGCATTGACCGGCACATCGCACCAGGCCAGCAACAGGCTGCAACACAGCAGCAGA
Organism: Erwinia sp. S43; assembly: GCF_016624745.1. NCBI lineage: Bacteria > Pseudomonadati > Pseudomonadota > Gammaproteobacteria > Enterobacterales > Erwiniaceae > Erwinia > Erwinia sp. S43. The sequence goes on from NZ_JACVTX010000001.1 coordinate 178,052, forward strand.
GCAAACAGCAGGCTTTTATTCTGCTGCAAATCGAACTGGCTGAGCAGGGCAAACAGCAGTGCCAGCCCCAGCCAGAGCAGGCTTCCCCAGCTTTTATAGCGCTGGCGGAACAGCCTTCCCCGTTCCACCGGCAGCGCCAGCCACAGTTTGATCACCGCAGGCAGGGCCGCCAGCTGGAACAGCCCAAGCTGCTGGCCGCTCCAGCCCTGCTGATGCAGGATCAGCGGCAGGCCGAGCATCAGCCACGTGACCGGCAGCGTGAGGCTGACGTTAAACCAGAAAAACGTCAGTTGCAGCAGCGCCCGGCTCACGAGCGTTCTCCACGCCAGGCGCAGTGAATGTGCAGCGGTGCCATTGGAAACGGCTGTTCACCGCGATCCTCCACCCGAAAACCTGCTTCGGTCAGCATCTGCGTCAGCTGATGGTGGTGGAAGACGTGCTTACCACGCATCAGCAGCGGCAGGAAGAAGGGCAGAACCCGGCTAACCTGCTGCGGATCGTCTCCCAGGCGTGCGTGGGCACTGATTAAGACGCCTCCGGGATTCAGCCGTCGATACAGATCGGCGAGCGTCTGCGCCGGATCGGCCACGAAGTGCAGAAACGAGGAACACCAGATAATGTCGAAGCGGTCGCTGTCCACCAGTTCGCTGACCGCGCTGAAACGATCGCTCACACCGGCGGCAACGAGATTTCCCTGTGCCACCCTGGCGGTTAGCGGCAGATCCTGCACCACGCCGGTCAGCTGCGGATAACGCTGAGCCAGCGCCGCGCTGACCAGTCCCGGCCCGCCGCCCATATCGAGCATTCTGGCCGGATGGTTGAAACGTGTCACGGTGGCGGCGATCGCGCAGGCGGTATCGGCGGTGAGCGCCCGCTGCTCCTGCGCAATTTGTCCCCCAGCGGCAGCGGCCCAGGCGGCGTCATGCGGCAGCTGTTCGCTGTATTCTGGCAGCGGTTGCTTGAGCGTCTCAGCCAGCTGCTGGCCAAATCCGCGCAGCGCCTGAAGGCGGTAGCGCCATGCATCACCCATATAGCGTTCGCCCTGCTGGCAGAGGTACGGAATGACAGCCGAAGCGGTGCGATAAAGAAGCGATTCGCCTTGCTGCTGCTGTCGATCCAACAGTTGAAAACTCCACAGAAGCTCCAGCAGATGCGCAGTGGGGTCGGTATGCCACTGCAACTTCTCCGCCAGCTGCCTCGCGCTGAGCGGGTTCTGTAAGTGGTCAAACAGATTGTTTTGCAGCGCCAGCTGCACGCTGTCAGCCAGCACGCTGTCGGCGGCCAGCCGGTCGATCATCGTGACGGGGAAGGTCATAGTTTGTAGCTCACTTTCAGGCCAAGTTCACGCGGCGGGCTGTAAATGCGTACGCTGCCGCTGAGGTAGCCCACGGCGTCATACTCTTTATCGGTCAGGTTATCGACGAACAGCGAAACGTCCAGGTCGCGCCAGGCATAACCGAGGGTCATGTCGACAACGCCGTAACCGGCCTGACGATACTGATTGCCCGCATCGAGGAAGCTATGGCTGGCTCCGTGCCACTGCAGCAGGCCGTAAGCACCGCTGGCATGTTCGTAACGCAGTCCGAGGCTGGCGGTGGCATCCGGCGCGAAGGTGTTGTGATTACCGGCATAGTCGTTGCTGCCGTCGCGATAGTTATAGAAACGGGTATGGTTGAGCCCGAGTGAACCCTGCAGGCGCAGTTCAGGCAGCAGCGCATAGTCGGCTTCCAGCTCCCAGCCGGTAGATCGGGCTTTTGCTGCATTGTTGATATACACCACACCGGCCTGGACCACCTGCTGAACCTGCATATCGTCGATATCCATCAGGTAGACTGAGCTGCTGTAACGCAGGCGACGATCGTCGGACAAACCCTTAACCCCCAGCTCCCAGGAATGTACTTTTTCCGGGTTGTAACGGAAGTAGTCGGTCGCCGGTGAAAACAGATTATAGCCCCCGGCGCGATAGCCCTGGCTGTAGCTGGCGTAGCTTTGCAGATCGGGCTGCCACTGATACTGCACGGTAATTTTCGGCGAGACGTTGTGCCAGGTGGAGCTGCGTTTATCCATCCCCGTCGGGGACATTTCAATTTCGCTGCGCTCAATGCGCCCACCCAGCGTTACGCTCCACGGGCCGCCCAGCATCTGCGTCCATTCCCCGAACAGCGCCTGCGTATTGCCAATCTGAGCGTTGCGCATTTCGGTGGACATCATCGGCAGCTTTTGTACGAAGCGGTAATCGTTGTCGTCGCGATCGAAGTACAGCCCGGCCAGCCAGCGATGATCGCTGCTTTCGCCCTGAAGGCGGAATTCCTGAGAGAGGGTGGTGAACTGATTATCGCGCTGCATATGCAGCGTGTCCGGCGCGGTGAAATCGGTATCCTGCTGAATACGGTCGAGAATATCGGTACGGGCGCTGATGGAACGGAACTGCCAGCCGTTTGACAGCAGGTGGCGATAGTCGAGGGAGGCGACGCTGGCCTGTGAGTGGTTCCATGAATCGGTGCCGCTGGCGACTTTTCTGTCGCGGCTGGCCGCCGGTCCCCACTGCGAGCCGCCGTCATGATAGCGCTGCTGGCTGTAGCGCAGGCGGATATCGTCGGCGTCGGTCGGCGTCCAGCGCAGCACGATCCGCGCGTTATTGCGTTCGCGATCGTCGGCTTTGCCGCCGGTGGTAGTGTTATCAACGTAACCGTTTTGCGATTTCCATTCGCCCGCTACGGCGGCATACAGCCGATCCTCAACCAGCGGAGTGCTGAAGCTACCGCGCAGCTGCTGCCGCTGGCGACTACCGGCAATCGCCGTAATTTCACCGCGTTGTAGATTATCCGGCGTGCGGGTGACAACGTTGATGACCCCGACTTCGGCATTGCGGCCGTAAAGCGATGACTGCGGCCCGCGCAGGATCTCCACGCGATCGACGTCGAGGAAATTATTATCAAAACCCTGTCCGGCCAGCAGGGGCACACCGTCTTCGCTGAGCAGCATGGCCGAGTTAAACCCGCTGCCGCTGCCGGTTACTCCACGTACCACCGCAAGGTTAGTGCCGGCCTGGCCCCAGGGCTGAAATGCCATACCGGGTGTCATGGCTGCCAGCTGGCTGACACTGTCTACCCGGCGTTCTTCAAGATCTTCACCGTAAAGAACGGAAAGCGATGCCGGTACTTGCACGGCAGGCAGTTCCGTTTTGGTGGCGGTGACCACCATCTCATTATTCTGTACGTCGGCGGCGATTGCCGTCATGCCGGGGGCCGCCAGCAGCAGGCCCCAGTAAGATCGTGCCATTCTCATCCTCATCGTTTGTCGATAGCGCAAGGTCAGCAACTATGATATCTATAATGAGAATGCTTATTATCCTCGTTTATATGCGAGGCGGTGATTTTAGTCTGTGAAACGGTGAAGGTGATGATTCAGGCTTTCCAGGGGACACAAAGCTATCGGCTGACATCGGCGGATGCTGAACAGCAGGGCAACATTCGGTCACTGCCTGCCACGGTGGGGCACTGCCTTTCCCGTTTCAATCCGGTGGCAGAAGGCTTTACCGTCGTCTGTTCCAACTACCAGCCGGTGCGGCCTTTGATAGAGGAAACCTGCAACCCACACGATCGCCCAATGCTGGTGCTGACTTTTGGTCTGGCAGGAAACTCGCAGTTTTGCGGGCGCGACGGCAGCGAAACGCAGTTTACCGAGGGCCAGCTTACCGTCACCAGCTTTCACGGCAGCCAGGGAGAACGGCGCTATCGAGGCGGTGAACAGGTCAGCCAGCTGCGCCTGCTGCTGAGCGCCGACAGCGTCAGTCATTATCTTGGTGCGGCGGTCTGCGACAGGCTGTTTGCCACCGGTCGCGTGGTTAACCACGCCTTCACGCCTTACAGTCGGGCAACGGCCACGCTGTTAGAGCAGCTCAGGCAGGGCGGCAATGACGCTCTGATGCTACAGATCCACGCATTAAATTTACTGGCCCTGCAGCGGCATTTGGTGGAAGAGGTGAAGCATAAGCCGCTGCACCCCAGGGACGATCTCCAGCTGGAGCAGGCCCGTGACTGGATGCTGGCCCATCTGGATGAGCCGTTTTCGTTAAGTACGCTGGCGATGGCGGTGGGGCTGAGCGACTACAAATTGAAACAGGGTTTTCATCAGCGCTTTAACACCACCCCCGGTCAAATGCTATTACAGATGCGGATGGAAAAAGCCCATCGTCTGCTGGAACAGGGCTATCAGGTTGCGCAGGCCGGCTGGCAGGTGGGCTATCGCCACGCTAACAACTTCAGCGTGGCGTTTTATCGCTATTTTGGTCGCCAGGCCAGTGAGGTCACCGGGAAAAAAAAGTAGAGGATGTGAAAAAAATGTTTATGCTGGGATAACAATATGCTGCTACCGATTTTGTCGTCCGGGAATTAAACATGTTCGATCTGTCTTTAATGATTCTGCTGTTCCTTGCTGCCTTAAGTTATTTCAGTCATAACCTCACTGTCACGATTGCTCTTCTGGTGCTGGTCGCTATTCGACTGACTCCGCTGCAGCAGACTTTTCCATGGATTGAAAAGCAGGGCGTGACCGTTGGTATCATTATTCTGACCGTTGGGGTGATGGCGCCGATTGCCAGCGGTTCTCTGCCCTCCAGCACGCTGCTGCACTCCTTCCTGCACTGGAAATCCCTGCTGGCGATTGCGGTGGGAATTTTTGTTTCATGGGTCGGTGGGCGCGGCGTTTCGCTGATGAGCAGCCAGCCGACCATCGTCGGCGGACTGCTGATTGGCACCATTATTGGCGTTTCACTGTTTCGCGGCGTGCCGGTCGGGCCCCTGATTGCGGCCGGTCTGGTTTCGCTGCTGATTGGTAAGTTCTGAATCGGGTAGGCGTGCAATCGTTACCGATCGTCGTCATACACCGAAGAGGGATGGCGGCAGAGCGCCTGCACGTTCATTTGCATGTAGGAAAAGAGGGGCAGAGCGCTGAGCAGTTCGTGCAATTCTTCAGCATCCCTGACGTCAAATATGCTGATACTGGCCTGGCTGCCGACAATGCGCCAGAGATGGCGCCATTTTCCCTCTCGCTGTAGCCTGTGCGAATATTCCCGTTCGCGCTGTTTAATATCACTGGCTTCGGCCCTGGTCATTGACGCTGGCAAATTGACAGTCATTTCTACTTTAAACAACATACACAGCTCCTTTTTGCCTGGATCGAACCCTGCCTGGGTTCGCCTGATTTTTTAGGGGCAGCCTTTCTGCTGCCTGCTTTCTGCAATGCGCCTTCACCATAACATCCTTCAAAGGGGCGTTATCGGCCATTTCCTGCCGCATAATATCGGTTACGTTGTCGCGCTGTGCTATTCTGCGGCCCATCCCATTCCGCAAGCAGAGAATACCGTGAGTACAAAACAGGATAAGCGTAAAAAACGCGCGAAAGAAAAAGCGAAACAGGCCAACAAAAGCCGCGCGCACGGCCGCAAACTTGATGCAATTGGCCGCCAGAACTACGAAGCGACGCCGGAAATGGTTGAACTGTTTCACACGCTCCCTGCACTGGACGAAAGCGGTGATATGCCCTTCGTCAATGCCGTTTACGACTGGTCACTGGCCGAGTATCAGTTCGACGGTGAAAATGAGGAAGGAGAAGCATTGCAGGTTGCCGCGCTGTGCGTGATGTATATTCACTGGGTGACCAGCGGCGGTTCAACGACGCTGGTGCAGAACGAACTGATTGAAGCGGCGCTGCGCCTGGTGGAAGACAATGAAGCCTTTAAACAACGCTATCAGGCAGCGCAAGACGCGGCGAATAACGCCTAAAAAAAGGGCAGGTTCCGCATGGAACCTGCCAGTCATCTTGCCAACCCTACTTCATGATCCCTCCCTTCTTATCCGGGATAGCGGTGCAGGACTGCATCACGCCAGATAAGAGGGCGGTTTTGTTTATCTCTTACCTTACTTGCTGGTGTATGCCGTCAGGCTGTCCATTGAATCGCGGGCTATTTGCCACAGATCGTCTTCCCAGTGTGTCGGGCTGAGCAGCTCCGGGCACCATACGCCGCTGTAGCCGGTTTTATTCACCGCAGCCACCCAGCGATCGATATCCACTTCACCTTCACCCGGCTGATAGTTACGCTGTACGCGCTCGTCCCACGCCTCTCCCGGGTGCAAACGGCGGCCATCGCAAAAATGCACGCCATAAATCAGATTAACATCAAGGGCTTCCACCTCTTCCGGGGTTGTATCACCACCGGCGTACAGGTGCCAGAAATCAATCACGACGCCGACATTATCGGCACCGACAGCATCGATAATCGCCTGGCCCTGTTTCAGGCTGTTAAACGGCGTAAAGGCAACCACCTCGATCTGAAATTTAATGCCGTACTGTGCGCCAATCGCCGCAATATCCCGGACGTTTTGCGTCAGAATCTCCGTACGCTCTGCTTCAGACAGCGCATCGATTTCATTCAGCGCCATAATCTGTACCACCGGGCAGCCCAGCGCCTGAGCGGCACGGCAAATTTTGTCCGCCTCATCCAGCATTTCGCGGCGTTCCTGCGGCTGATGACGGCCAATGCGCTTCAGCGCATTAATGCAGCTGATTTCAATATTGTAGTGCTGCATCAGCTGTTTATACTTTTCCAGCGTTCCGCCGTGCTCCAGGTAACGGAACAGGTGCTCCGGCAGCAGTTCCAGTGCATCAAAGCCCGTTTCATGGGCGATACGCAACTGAGTCACCGCGTTAGAATGTAAAACGGAAACGCCATGTAACGCTTTTTTCATCGGTCATCTCTCATTCTGATTGCTTTAATGCGCGACGAGACTGAATGATATCTATCAGAGTGAAATGATAGATTTGATAGTTTGATATCATTCATCACCTTCGATCATTATCTGACGTCTGGTGGCCTGCGAATGGAGACAGCCTAAGGTTAAAGGAATTTAAATTCCATTTAATATATAAATGAAATATAAATTCTTTGAAGTCGATCATGTTTTGCCATGACGTTATCGACCAAATGATAGATAATGATAGAAAAACATCATGCCTTTCATCGATGACGACGATGCGAATCGCGTAGTTCAATCCTGCCGGGATAAAGCGCGTTGTGTTCCTCAATCCAGGGAGAGGTCAGACGACGCACCGCATCGGGCACCAGTTCGGAAAAGGGTTGGCCGCAGGTGGTCAGGCAATAGCTCTCCGATGCGGCCAGTTCAATCCCGTCAAAGCCAACAATTCCCATCAAACCTGAGGCATTTGCTGCCCGCAACGCTTCAATTGCCCCGATGGCCAGAACGTCATTTTCGCAAAACAGGGCGTCAATTCGACGGTCTGCACTGGTCTGATTTAAATAGTGAGCGAGGGTATGATAGCCGCTGGCTCGCTGATAATGATTGGCATGCAGCATGGTGATACGCGCTTCATCAACGCCCAGTGCCAGCAGACGGTCGCGGTAGCCGTCAAAGCGTAAGAGCTGGCTGGAGTCGGTATCCGGGCCTTTCATGTAGCCAAAGCGGCAGAAGCCTTCACCGTGCAGCAGATCGGCCATAGCAACGCCAGCCTGATATCCGTCAGTGGTGACCACCTGAATATAAGGATAAGTACTGCTGCGACCTATCTGTACCAGAGGGATGTGGTGAATATCCTGCGCCAGACGAATAATTTCTTCGCTGAGCAGCGTTCCCATAAACAGCAGTCCGTCAACCTGTAGCTGGTCTGCGAGGGTCAACAGCCCTTCATCGCGCTGGCTGATATTCAACAGCAGAGCAAGATATCCCCGTTGCTGCAGCTGCCGGGTCACTTCGTCCAGCAGCGGCATCAGGTTTAGATTGTGCAGCTCATCAACCACCACGCCGATGATGCGCGAGCTTTTTTTGGACAGGCTGCGGGCCAGCAGGTTAGGGCGATAGCCCAGCGCACTGGCGGCGGCCTTCACGCGCTCCAGGGTCGCCGGTGAGATGGATGCACCGTCGGTGAACGCCCGGGATACCGTCCATTTTGATACGCCTGCTCTGTGAGCGACATCGCTGGCGGTCACTTTTCTCATCGGCGCTTTAGGTAAGTTTTTTTTCTGCATGGTGAGCCGTAACCCGCTGTTCTCAGTGTGGAAAAGAATCTGAACCCGAAAATTTTTCGACAGTATAGCAGGTCGGTAGCGATATCTGCACTCGGGTGCAAATATTCCGCTACAAGTGAAAAGGGGGCCAGACAGCAAGTCGGGAGCTAAAAATGGCGTGATTTGACAGAGGGAACGACGAGTCACTCATCGAAGGTAAAACGCCGGTGTCGTGGCTGAAATAGCACGCAAGGCACTGAACAGGGGCGGAAAACCGCCCCAATCAGACGGATTAGCCCGGATAGATACCGCGATCTTTACGCGCCATCAGAATACGTTCACAGGCCACAATATAGGCCGATGTACGCAGGCTGCACTCTTTCTCACGCGCTTTGTCCCAGACGTGGATCATCGCCTCGGTCATGATTTTATCCATGCGTTCGTTTATTTCGTCTTCGCTCCAGAAGAAACTGGCCATATCCTGAACCCACTCAAAGTAGCTGACGGTTACCCCACCGGCGTTGCAGATAACGTCAGGAACCACGGTAATGCCGCGTTCGGCCAGTACGTCATCCGCCTCCGGGAAGGTCGGGCCGTTGGCACCTTCAAGCACCAGGCGGCAGTGCAGCTTCTCGGCACGCTGGCGGGTGATTTGACCTTCCAGCGCGGCCGGGATCAGAATATCCATTTCCACGTCCCAGAAAGCGTCATCGCTAATCACGTCAGCCCCGGTGAAGCCGGCGATTTTTTTATGAGTGGCCTGCCATTCGGTGAGTGCTGCCAGATCGATACCCTGAGCGTTAAACAGCGTTGCGGTGTGATCCTGAATCGCGACCACGCGGCCACCGGCGCTGGCAAACAGGCGAGCGGCCTCGCTGCCAACGTTACCAAAGCCCTGTACGGCAACTCTGGCGCCTTCCAGCTCTATACCGCTGCGGCGTGCCACTTCACGGCCTGTAATAAATACGCCGCGCCCGGTGGCTTTTTCACGGCCCAGAGAGCCGCCAAGGTGGATCGGCTTACCGGTTACCACGCCGGTAATCGTGGTGCCGTGATTCATGGAATAAGTATCCATCATCCAGGCCATCACTTTGCCATTGGTGCCGACATCCGGTGCCGGAATATCTTTCTGTGGCCCAATAATCAGACCGATTTCGCTGGTGTAACGACGGGTCAGACGCTCCAGTTCGCCTTCCGACAGGGCGAAAGGATCGACGCGAATACCGCCTTTTGCGCCGCCGTAAGGCAGGTTTACCGCCGCGCATTTAATGGTCATCCAGGCGGAGAGCGCCATCACTTCATTCAGGTCGACGTTCGGGTGATAGCGCACACCGCCTTTACCCGGCCCGCGAGAAAGGTTGTGCTGCACGCGAAAGCCTTCGAAGTGACGAATAGTCCCGTCATCCATCTGGAGTGGAATATCAACAATCAGCGCACGTTTCGGATGGCGCAGTGTGTCTATCCAGCGCGACAGTTCGCCAAGATAGGGGGCCACGCGATCGATTTGCTGCAGGTAGGTTGACCAGGCTGTCTTGCTGCCTTCAGATACGTAAGATAGCTTTTCCATAACAAACCTTTATTTTATTAGCACCGCTTCGCCTGAGATGAGAATGCACCGGCGCGGGGTGCTTAGTTATAACTACTAATTACCGTGGATTGCTCAGGACATCTCACTGAGCTGCCATCAATTTAACACCAAAAAAAAGTTTCAAACTTATTAAATAATTGTAAATTGCTCCGTTTTGGTGCAAAAAAACCACCTGAAACTGCATAGTTACCCTCGGCATTCGGGCAGAGTTGCTTAACCGGCGGTTTTCAGCTGATAGTTATGCAGGTAAACTGCATATTGCCATTTTTATTATATTTTTCAAAAATTTGAATGCGATCATACTTTGGTGTTGATGCCCGCCGTGAGTGTTGAATCACATTGAATAAACATCATGCCGCCCAGATTCAGGAGAAGAAACTATGTTAACGGACGCTGAAAGCCTGAAGCAGAGCTTTCCACTGTTAAATGAGTTATGCGCACTACAACCCGTCACCTGGTTCAACCCTCGCTACACCAGCATGCAGGAAGGTTATCCTCACGTAGGGCTGAGTGCTGAACAGGTAGCCGATGCGGCCGCAAGGCTTGAACGTTTTGCTCCCTGGCTGGCCATCGCTTTTCCGGAAACTCAGGCCAGCGGCGGCATTATCGAATCGCCGATCTGTCCACTGCCCGAGCTGCAAGCGGTGTTAGATGCGCGTTATGGCCAGCAGTTGACGGGCGCTCTGTGGCTAAAAAAAGACAGCCATCTGCCGGTTTCCGGGTCAATTAAGGCGCGTGGCGGTATTTATGAAGTGCTGGCGCATGCCGAAAAGCTGGCAATTGAGGCTGGATTGCTCACACCGCAGGATGACTACGTTCGCCTGGCAGAGCCTGAATTTCGCCAGTTCTTTGGCCAGCACCGTATCGCGGTAGGTTCCACCGGTAATCTCGGTCTGTCGATTGGTATTATCAGCGCCGCACTTGGATTTGACGTTACGGTACATATGTCCGCCGACGCCCGCGCCTGGAAAAAGCAAAAACTGCGCAGCCACGGCGTGACCGTGGTGGAGTACGAGCAGGATTACGGCGTTGCGGTGGCGGAAGGGCGGCGACAGGCCGCTTTGGACGAGCGCTGTTTCTTTATTGACGATGAAAATTCGCACAATCTATTCCTTGGCTACGCGGTTGCGGGCGATCGGCTTAAACAGCAGCTGGCCGAGCAGCAGATCGTTGTAGATGCGGAACATCCGCTGTTTGTCTATCTGCCGTGCGGCGTCGGTGGTGGCCCGGGTGGGGTGGCGTTTGGCCTCAAGCTGGCCTTTGGTGACAGCGTCCACTGCATTTTTGCAGAGCCAACTCATTCACCGTGCATGCTGCTTGGCGTACATACCGGTTTGCATGATGACATTTCAGTGCAGGACCTGGGCATTGATAACGTTACGGCGGCAGACGGGCTGGCCGTGGGGCGCGCTTCCGGCTTTGTTGGTCGGGCGATGGAACGGTTACTCAGCGCCTTTTATACACTGACTGACGAAGAGATGTATGCACTGCTGGGCCTGACCGAGCGGCATCAGCAGCTGGCGCTGGAACCGTCGGCGCTGGCCGGTATGGCTGGCCCGTGGCGGCTGACGGCGCAGAGTGAGCAACTGGAAAAACAGGGGATTTCCGCGCGGGCGCTGGCGGGCGCAACGCATCTGGTGTGGGCGACAGGTGGTGGCATGGTGCCGCCGGATGAGATGGCGAAGTACCGTGTGGCGGCCGCATTAGCGCTTAAAGAGTAAACAATCATCGTCTTCAGAGTAGTCGGTCGGGCGATAAGCGTGCATCCGTGCTTTGCCTGGAACGGAAGAAACGGTATTCTAGCGCCGAAAAAGTTTCCTAAATTGAGGTCGACATGATTATTAAACCACGCATTCGTGGCTTCATCTGTGTTACTGCCCACCCGGCGGGTTGTAAAGCTAACGTAGAAAAACAGATCGAGTACGTTACTGCTCAGGGCGAGATCGCTTCCGGCCCGAAAAAAGTTCTGGTCATCGGCGCCTCAACGGGTTACGGCCTCGCAGCGCGTATTTCCGCTGCATTCGGCTGCGGTGCCGACACGCTGGGCGTGTTCTTTGAACGCCCGGGCGAAGAGAGCAAACCAGCCACCGCCGGCTGGTATAACTCCGCAGCATTCGAAGAGTTCGCTACTGCTAAAGGTCTGTATGCGAAAAGCATCAACGGCGACGCTTATTCTGATGCCGTTAAGCAGAAAACAATTGAACTGATCAAACAGGACCTCGGTCAGGTTGATCTGGTGGTGTACAGCTTGGCCGCGCCGCGCCGTACCCATCCAAAAACCGGTGAAGTGTTCAACTCCACGCTGAAGCCAATCGGTAAATCACTGGTCACCCGTGGTCTGAATACCGATAAAGAAACCATCAATGATGTGGCGCTGGAACCGGCTTCACAGGAAGAGATCGAAGGCACCGTCGCGGTGATGGGCGGCGAAGACTGGCAGATGTGGATCGACGCACTGCTGGAAGCCGGCGTGCTGGCTGAAGGCGCAAAAACAACGGCCTTCACCTACCTGGGCGAGAAAATCACCCACGATATCTACTGGAACGGTTCTATCGGCGAAGCGAAAAAGGACCTGGACAAGCGCGTTCTGACCATTCGCGACACCCTGGCTGCTCACGGCAACGGCGACGCGCGCGTTTCCGTGCTGAAAGCGGTTGTCACTCAGGCCAGCTCCGCGATCCCGGTAATGCCGCTGTATCTGTCACTGCTGTTTAAAGTGATGAAAGAGAAAGGCACCCACGAAGGCTGTATCGAGCAGGTTTACGGTCTGTTCAAAGACAGCCTGTACAATGCATCACCAATTCTGGATGAAACCGGTCGTCTGCGCGCTGACTACAAAGAGCTGCAGCCGGAAGTACAGGAAGAAGTGACGCGCCTGTGGTCCGTTGTGACCGACGAGAACCTGAACGAGCTGACCGATTTCGCCGGCTATAAAGCTGAGTTTATGCACCTGTTCGGCTTCGGTCTGGAAGGCGTTGACTACGCGGCTGACGTTAATCCGGACGTGAAAATCAACAATCTGGTGCAGATGTAATTCCTGCCCGGATGAATGAACGGAGCAGCGACTGAGTTTTTAAGCGCGCTGCTTCATTCAGCGTGATCAACCGCCATCGGTAGCCGATGGCGGTTTTTTTTGCCCCATATAAAAGTATCGCCAGCCAGCGTATTAGCAATCAAAGATAGTGCGTATCAGAATTTATTAAAAATCCACGAGCTTTAAGGTGGTGTAAGTAGATAATTTGCGACATTTTTTGCTATCATCACTGCGCTTCCTTACAGATGAAAACTCGCAAAGTAAAACTAAGCCTGTTACGGGGCTTTAACTGTGTGCAACGGACGGATTTTGCACTGTTACCTCTTTCTCCTGCGCTAGCAGGAATGCAATCTGGTGATGATATGAATAAATTAGTTCCGGCGCTGATGATGGCTTTTTTAGTCACGGGTTGTGCTGTTCATCCGCAGCCTCGAATTGCCCCACCGCCTCCGCCACCACAGCCGGTTGTTGAAAAACCAACCCTGAGCGCATTCGATGCGCGCGTTGGGCAGTGCCGTGATGAGCTGGACGCACTCCAGTCCTATAACGTCTCGGTTTATCAGCAGTACCGTCAGCGTTTCGACCGCATCAACGGCCAGTTGAGCAAATATATGGAAATTCGTGGCAAAATTGGCAGCGACATTGACGATATCGCCTTACCAAAATATCAGTTCAATCTGCGCAATCTTTGCTTCGATATCCGCAGCGAACTGACTCGCCAGATTGTTAAAGAAGCCTGATAGTCGACGCGGCAGCATCATGCTGCCGCACTGCTTACTGGCTGTTCTCCCGCGTATAAAGCACAAATTCAATTTTGCCGTCGGCGTACTCGTGCGGTTCGTTTTGCTGCTCCAGATATTTCAGCATCAGCGTCATTGAGCGCTGCGCCATCTCCCGCGTGTTTTGATCGAGCGCCAGTGCCAGCGCATCCTGCGCCAGCAGCGAGCGTGTGGTGGGATACAGTTCATGGGTGATAAAGATCGTTTTATTTAGCAGCCGATAGCGCGCCAGCGCCTCGCCAATTTCGCGATTTCCCAAACCGGTATTGTAAACCCCGTGAATCGTTTTGCTCTCGTACAGCTGCTGCTCCAGCAAGCGGCTGACCTGCTGGCGGTCGTCCAGTGCCGCCAGCGCTTTATGCACCCGCAGATGCGGAAACTGACTGGCCAGTACTGCGCTGAATCCCTCCACCCGCTGCCGGTGCGCCAGGTAATCCATCCGCCCGCTGATGATAATCACCTCACCCGGTCCGGCGATCATTTTTCCCATCAGCAGCCCGGCGGTGCGCCCGGCCTGTAGCTGATTAATCCCGACGTGGCACAAACGCTTCGCCCCTGGCAGGTCGGTCGCCAGCGTGATCACCGGGACGTTGCGCTGGTAACAGTGCTCAAGTGCGGCATAGATCGCCGGATGCGCGTGGGCAAAAACAATAATGCCGTCGCGCTGCTCGCTGGCCTTGACGATCTGCGCCGCCAGCAGTTCGGGGTTATCTTCGGCGATCAGCGTGCGGTGCAACGTTACCTGACCGTAGCCGAGCTGACCGGCAAGATTGCTAAAGTCCTGGCTCAGCTGGCTGAAGAAAAAGGCATCGCTGCTGCTCAGCAGCAGGGCGATCTGCCACGGCTGGCGGTGTGCGTCCGGCAAAATACGCTTCAAACCCGCTTCTCGTGCCGCCTGCAGAACCCGGCGCGTCGTGGCCGGGGAAACTCCGCCGCGCTCGTTAAGTACCCGATCGACAGTAGCAACGCCCACGCCAATCTGCTTTGCCAGCTCCTCCAGCGTGATCTTTGTCACTTATTCCTCCACATGATGGATTTCCATCAAAAAGTCGATTCAGCCAGTATATTCACTGGCGCTATCCTGGCAATCGAACACTGATGTTTAACCTATAAAGGCGTCGCAAAATGGTACAAAAACGTAAGTTTGCTCTGCTGGGCACCGGATTTATCGGCCAGGTTCATGCTAAAAACCTGGCGGCCCATCCGGATATTGAACTGGTCATGGTGGCCGATCAGGATCGCAGCCGCGCCGATGACATTGCCAGCCGCTACGGTGCGCGCGTGGGCAGCGTAACGGAGGCGATTAACAGTGATGCCATCGATACCATCCTGATTGCGACGTCAACGCCATCACACGCGGAGTTCCTGGCCGCATCGGCGGCAGCCGGGAAGGCGGTGTACTGTGAAAAACCTATTGACCTGTCGCTGGATAAAGCCCGCCGGGTTGTGGAAGAAGTCGCACGCCATCCGGTCCCGGTGACGGTCGGCTTCAACCGCCGCTTCGATCCCAGCCACAACCAGCTGAAACAGCATTTGCAGCAGGGACTGATTGGGAAAGCGGAACTGATCCAGATGGTCTGCCGTGCGTCTGAGCTGCCGCCGCTGAGCTATCTGCAAACCTCCGGCGGCCAGATGCGCGATCAGGCCATTCATTTCTTCGATCTGCTGCGCTGGCTGACCGAAGATGAAGTTGAAACCATCGGAGCCATGGGATCGGCGCTGGCGATGCCGGAAATTGCCAGCTTCGGCGATGTTGACACCTCGGTGCTGATGATGAAAATGCGCAGCGGGGCGCTGGCACAGCTGGATAATACCCGTCGCACCGGTTACGGCTATGACGAGCGTATTACCGTACTGGGTTCGCAGGGGATGTCCGACTCCGCGGCACAAAGTCCGCAGGGGGCAACGCTTTACAGCACCTCCGGTATCAACCGACCACCGCTGTATGCCGACTGGTTCAACCGCGTGAAAGAAACCTACTATCTGCATCTGGATGCATTTGTGCGCTCGCTGAACGGCGAGGCAGTATCGGTGCCGGGCCTGCACGACGGGCTACAGGCGCAGGCGATTGCCGAAGCGGCAGTGAAATCGCTGGAAACCGGAACCTTCTGCAAGGTGGAGCAGCTGTAAAATATGACCGCAGCCGATCGCCGCGGGCGGTCGGTTTCATCCTCTTGCTTTCATGGTACAGACCATTTTTCTCACGCGTAGCAGATCGAACAAAGAGTCACTCCTTTGCAATATGCTAATGACGATCGCTGCAAAAGGCATGTCATCAAAAAATACCCTTCCGCAGTGAATCTGCCATTACCTTAATTGAAAAAGCCGCCTGAACGAAGGCGGCTTTTTTTTGATGGCTGTCAGATGCTGAAACTACTTCTCTTCGTTAAACACCTGACCAATCTGCCGACGCACTTCATCCATTGCCGCCAGCGTATCAATAGACGCAGAGAGCGGGCGAACCGGCGAGTCGGTTTTACCCTGTCCCACGCACCAGGCAAAGTGAACGGCTTCATGGAACAGCTGGTCGTAGCGGTTACGCGGCTCATCGAAGTGCAGCACTTTTCCACCCTGGCTTGAGGTGAGGGTAAACGGCCCCGGCGCGTAGAAGGATGCACCGCCGATCTCCAGCGTGGCATCACGTCCGGCAATCACCGCCGCGCACGGCGTATTACTGAACAGGGTGGTATTCAGCACAGAGTGCATGCCGTTGTTGTGGGTCAGCAGCATTGAGGTCTGACCGTTCACACCGCCCGGCACCTGCTGCCCGGTGGCGTGGATGGACACCGGTGCACCGGCGACTTTCACGCTGAAGCCGATCAGATAGCTGCCGAGATCCATCATCGGCCCGCCCGCTAAATCTGCGTTGAAAATACGGTGATCGGGGGTGAAAAATTCACCGTGGTCGGCAAGCAGGGTATGCAAATCGCCCAGTGCACCATCCTCCAGCAGCTGGGTGATAATGTCGTATTTTGGCAGGAAGTCGCACCACATCGCTTCCATACACAGCAAACCTTTAGCTTTTGCCAATTCGGCCAGGCCGCGCGCCTGCTGCGCGTTGAGCGCCAGCGGTTTTTCAATCAAAACGTGCTTACCGGCGTTCAGCGCCTGTAGTCCGTCGGGGTAGTGATGGTTATGCGGCGTGGCAATGTACACCGCATCAATATCCGGTGAGGCCAGCAGCTCGGCGGCACTGCCAAAAGCCTGCGGAATGCCCATTTTGCTGGCGAAGGCGCTGGCCCTGTCCTGCGAACGGGAGGCTATCGCCACCAGCTGCTGCGAGGTGAACTCTTTCAGCGCGCGGGCAAAGCGTTCGGCAATCCAGCCCGGGCCGATAATGCCCCAGCGCAGCGAGGGAACGGCGTGGGGATCGAGCGTACGGGCCTTGGGTAATGAAGACGGAAACATGGCAGCTCCTGATTATTATGTGTAGGGCATCAAGCAGATTGAGTGGCCGCCGGGCGGCGCTATTTCACTATAGTCAGCGGATTTTACGGGGGAAACCGCTTTTATGATGGAAATCCATCAATTTGCTGAGGCAAGCCGCTATTAATAATCTTCAAGCAAAAACAGCGCATTGCGCGCTGTTTCGGGATGGGAAATGAACGGTTGAATTCAAATCAGATTGAATCGGTCATCAGGTTTAAGCGGTGGCGGTAGCGCTTCATTGTTCATATCGCGCAGGGTGCGTTCGATGGTATTGCAAATGGCATTCAACGGCAGATCGTTGGAATCGACGCCAAACGGATCTTCCAGCTCTTCCGCCAGCGATTCCAGCGACAGGAAGGTGTAGGAGATAAACATCGACACTACCGGCGTCATATAGTGCAGGTCGGTGACCAGCGCAAAGGGCAGCAGGGTACAGAACAGATACACCGTGCGCTGAAGTATCAGGCTGTAGGCAAACGGGATCGGCGTGTTGCTGATACGTTCGCAGCCGCCCAGCACCTGCGACAGAGTATTCAGATTATGGTCAATGCCGTTATACAGCAGGTCGGAGATCGCACCGCGATCGCGCTGCTGCGCCAGCCACTCGCCGAGGGCGAGCAGCAGCCGGTTAGCGCGAAACGGGCTGTTGAGCACCTCATTTTGCCAATCGGCAGGGAGCAGACGCCGGATATCGTCACTGCTGTCCGTGCCGCGCAGCTGATGCTTCAGCGCCCAGCTAAAGGCCAGCAGCAGAGCGGTAAACTCGGCCACCGCCGCCGGATCGCGGCGCAGCGCACCTTTTGCCTGCCGCAGCAGCGAGCGGCTGGTAATCAATAGCGTTCCCCACAGCGTACGTGCCTCAACGAATCGGGCATAGCTGGCGCTGTTGCGAAAACCGAGGAAGATCGCAATCGCCACACCCAGCAGGCTGAACGGCGCGGTGGTCAGATGCACACCCAGCGTTTCGTACCACTGCAGGCTGATTACCGCAATAATCGACATCAGCAGATTCAGGCCAAGGCGAAACATAATTTTGGACAGCACCGCGCCGCGCCAGGAAAACAGACGGCGGAACCAGTGCTGATGGGGACGAACGATCATGGCAATATTTCCAGTGAGTTAGACACAAAGCGGCAATGCAAAGCCAATATTGATATTTAAATCTGCGGCAATTTTATGGAAATCTGAAGGCATATCTTATTACCACGGATTACCACGGAGTTAGCTTATGAGCCAGATTGCACGCCGGATTAAACTCGGCCTGATGTTACAGGGAGCAGGTGGTCATATGAATGCCTGGCGGCACCATAACGTACCTGCTGACGCCAGCGTCAATGTTAACTGGTATCACCAGCTGGCGCATCAGGCAGAAGACGCCGGACTGGATTTTTTATTCGTTGCCGACGGTCTGCACATTAATGAGAAGTCGCTGCCGCACTTCCTTAACCGCTTCGAGCCGATAGCCCTGCTGTCCTCGCTGGCATCGGTCACGCACCGGATCGGCCTGGCCGGGACCATTTCCACCTCGTACAGCGATCCCTTCACCGTTGCACGGCAGGTGGCATCGCTCGACCTGCTCAGCGGCGGTCGCGCGGGCTGGAACGTGGTGACCTCGCCGCTGGAAGGGTCGGGCCGCAACTTTGGCCGCGCGCACCCGCAGCATTCAGAGCGCTATCGCATTGCCGAAGAGTATTTACAGGTGGTGCAGGGGCTGTGGGACTCGTGGGAGGACGACGCCTTTATTCGTGACAAGCAGAGTGGCGTGTTCTTTGATGCCTCAAAACTGCACGCGCTAAATCATAAAGGCGAATACTTCTCGGTGGCCGGGCCGCTGAACATTCAGCGTTCGCCGCAGGGACAGCCGGTCATTTTCCAGGCCGGTGCCTCCGACACCGGTATTGCTCTGGCGGCCAAAACCGCCGATGCGGTGTTTACGAACGCCCGCACGCTGGAAGAAGCGGAAAGCTATGCGCACAAGCTGGACGCTGAAGCCCGCGCTCAGCAGAAACCGACTCCGGGAATTTTCCCCGGCATCACGCCGATTGTCGGCAAAACGGAAGCCGAGGCGGAAGAAAAATATCGCTATCTGCTGTCGCTGCTGTCGCTGGACGATGCCCTCAGCTATCTGGGGCGCTTCTTCGATCATCATGACTTCAGCCAGTACGATCCTGACGGTCCGTTCCCGGAACTGGGCACGCTGGGAGAAAATACCTTCCGTTCAACCACCGATCAGATCAAACGGCTGGCGAAAGAGGAACAGCTGACGGTGCGTGAAGTGGCCTATCGCACCACACTGCCGAAGGGGGAATTCTTTGGTACGCCGGAGCAGGTGGCGGATACCTTTATTCGTTGGGTGGAGCAGGGCGGAGCCAGCGGTTTCATCATCTGTGGTCCGGTACTGAACGAGGCGCTGGAAGACGTGACCCGTTATGTGCTGCCAATTCTGGCCGAACGCGGCTACTGGCAGCAGGACGACCGCACCACGCTGCGCGAGCGGTTGGATTTGCCGGTGCGCGAAAACCGTTATACGGGAAGCACCGAACAGCAGTTGACTCACGCAGGCTGATTTTTTAACCCGCGCAGCAGTTCAAGCAGCCAGCGGCAGGCATCGCGCTGGCTGTTTTTCTGCCAGCTGTAAATTTTGACCGTGTAGCGCGGAATGGCAAACGGCAGCGGATGGATTGCGTACTCCACGCTGCGCTGCAAACGCTCTGCGGCATAGCGCGGAATGGTCATCAGCAACGGGCTTTGCGCGATGATAAACGGTGCGCCGAGTACCGACGGCATCCGCAGAGCAATATGTCGTTCCAGCCCCAGCAGCGCCAGCTCGCTATCGATATACCCCGTTTCCTCATTCCACGGAGTGACCACCAGATGCCGGGCGGCAATATACTGCGCCAGGTCAACAGGCCGATCCGCAGGGAAAAAACGCGGCGAGGCGATCACCACGTATTCATCTTCCATCCAGTCCATTTCTTCAATGTCCGGCAGCCGGCGATCGTGGGTCTCGCTGAATCCTAATGCGAAGTCCACCCGCCCGGCCATCAGTTCGTGCAGCGCCACTTTCTGTTCGCTGTGAATCAACTGAAAGCGAAGCCACGGCGCGAGCTGCTGGACTTTTGCCATCAGCGCGGGGAACAGACTGAAGGTGGTGAAGTCGGTGACCGCAAAGGTGAATTCGTGCTGGCTGGTTGCCGGATCGAAGCGGGGGCGTTTCTGCACGCTCTGGTTAAGCTGCGACAGGCTGTTATTGACCGATTCCGCCAGCGCGGTGGCAAAAAGGGTGGGCTGCATTTCGTGGCCCACCCGGTAAAACAGTTCATCGCCAAGATGGCGGCGCAGGCGGCTTAGCGCATGGCTCAGCGCCGAATTACTCAACGCCAGCTCCTCCGCCGCGCGAGCGACCGACTGGTGTCGCCAGACCGCGTCAAATACCAGCAGCAGATTGAGGTCGAGGTTACGTAAATTTGGATGCATAAAATTCACTATATACTGATAACAATGCACTTCATTCATCCGAGATTAGCGGGTATTCTGCCCGCCATCAACTCAATGTAAGACGGGAATATTCATGAAACTTGTTATCCGCCGCGCTGAACGCAGCGATGCCGCACTGATCCTCGCGATGATCGCCGAACTGGCCGAATACGAAAAAGCGCTGCATGAAGTGATTGCCACACAGCAGGACATTGAGCAGACGCTGTTTGCTGATGACAGTAAATCGGAAGGGCTGATTTGTGAGATCGATGGCGTCCCGGCGGGCTATGCGGTGTTCTTCACCAGCTACTCTACCTGGCTGGGGAAAAACGGTATTTACCTGGAAGATCTGTACGTTTCACCGCGTTTTCGCGGACAAAAGGCCGGGAAACAGCTGCTGCGCCACATTGCCAAACTGGCGGTAGAGCGGGGCTGCGGTCGCCTGGAGTGGAGCGTGCTGGACTGGAATCAGCCCGCCATCGATTTTTATAAAAGCATCGGTGCAGCACCGCAGGACGAGTGGGTGCGCTACCGCATGGAAGGCGCGGTGCTGACGGACTTCGCCGCCTGCTGACCGCCCGTTATTCCTGACTGGCTGGTTCGCGGCCTCAGCCTTTGTATTAAGCCAGCCGGCAACCAGTCACTCAGCTTAACAGCCCCGCCAGAAAGCCAGCCCGCTCTCTGGCTCAATCGTATCGATTCTCCGCAGATTCAACCGACTTAACGTACCCACAGAGTGAGAAGCTTCAATAAATTCAGCAAGTTTCGCTGTTTTCCCCGTCACTTAACGCCGCTTTGCAACCTCCCGACGCTATCTTCATCACTCTGCGGTGAAGCCGTTCTGTAATCGCGTATCGAACCCGGTCTCATATTTAAGTTAATCATCACTCATTTCTTTTTTATATTTATTATCAATTGGTTGCCTTGTAACGGCAGGCTGGCGTTTCTGCTCCCTTGCACACTTCAATGACATCGCAACGTTTTCTCAGCGAAAAAGTTCCGCGGCAAATTGTAAATAATTATTAATTTGAGATTGATAATGGTTATCATTTATATATGATGTCGCAAAATATAAAGATTCACCTGCAATACCCTTTTAGATTCGTAACACACCCGTTTGTACAGGAAGCCGATGCCGGGCAAATACCAATAAAATAGATCAGGGTATTTGACATGCTCAAATTTTCATCCCGCAAGGGATTGCTGCAGACGTCTCTCGTCATGGGAACGTTTTTTACCGCTGCCGTTAACGCCGCAGAAGCGCCTGCTGCGCAAAACGACGTGGCTACCAGCGCTAACACCAGCCAGAAACAGAATCTGGTCAAACCGGTTAAAAACAACGAACCGGTAATGACCGTGACCGCCCCGGAGATCAAAAAAGTCGCCGGGACCAAAACCACCATCACCGCTGACGAGCTGCAGAAGCGCGGCAGCAACGATTTCGGTTCGGTGATGCGCAACCAGCTGGCGATTAGCGCCACCGGTTCCAGCGGCGGTTCTTCCGACGGTAAAAGCGGCTTCGACCGCGGCGGCTACACCGGCTACAACATTCGCGGCCTGGAAAGCAACCGCGTGGCGCTGGACGTTGACGGCATTCCACAACCGGATGCGACCGGCCGCAGCTACGCCAGCCGTGCGGGCGTGAACACCTTCGGGATTGGCCGCGACTACATCGATCCTTATGTCTACGGGCAGATCGATATCGTTGCCGGTGCCACCGAAACCTCCTACTCCAACAACGCCATGGGCGGTTCCGTCTCCTTCCAGCCGAAATCTGCCGATGATTATCTGCAGCCGGGTAAAGATACCTATTTCGGCTATCAGAGCGACTACGATTCTTCCAGCCGCAGCTGGCACAATGGCATTACCGCAGCCGCAGGCGATCAGACCCTGCGCGGCCTGATTGCCTACAGCCGCCGCGACGGTCAGCAGACCCGCAATAACAGCGGCGTGCATGATGCCTACCCGGCAAACTGGCACTCCGACGCGCTGTTAACCTCGGGCATCTGGCAGCCAAACGACGAGCACAAATTTACCGGCGTACTGGATTTCTACAGCAAGGTTAAGCACACCAACTACGACAGCTGGAACAGCAGCGGTTCTGCGATCCTCGGCCCGGCCAACCAGCAGAGCAATACCCGCCGCTGGGGTGCTTCGGTGAAGGATGAGTGGACGCCGTCGAGCCAGTGGGTCGACAGCCTGACCACCAAAGCGTACTGGCAGAGCACCGAAGCCCATGACAACACGCTGATGCCGGATGAAATGACCGGCAACATGCAGCGCGTGTACTCCGACTACAATGTGAAAACCTACGGTCTGGAAACGCAGCTGGCGAAAACTCTGGGCCGTCATAACCTGAGCGCCGGCCTGAACGGCCGCATCAGCGATGCAGAACGCCCGTTCAGCCAGTCTCCGGCACCGGGTCCGTTCAGCGTGGTGATGAAGCCGCAGGGCGACAGCCGCACCACGGTACTGGGTGGCTTCGTGCAGGACGATATCCAGTTCGATCTCAGTGGCCACAACTTCTCGGTGGTGCCAGGCGTACGCGTGGCCCATCAGGAAACCAAACCGCAGAATCTGGATAATCTGACCGCCAACAGCACCGCGCTGAACGGCGCGTCGGTGGAAACGCTGTACGGTAAAACTAATAAAGATACTCAGGTGCTGCCGTCAATCAGCTTCAACTACGATCTGACGCCAACCCTGATGACCTATATCCAGTACAAGCGCGGCGCGCAGTTCCCGAACGCCAGCCAGCTGTACGGTTCGTGGAACCTGGGTTCAAGCTATGCCGGTCCGCAGCAATATGCATTGATTGGCAATACCGATCTGGACACGGAAACCAGCAACAACTTCGAGTGGGGCGTGAAGGGTGAAGCGGTTGAAGGCGTAACGCTGAACTCCTCGCTGTACTACAACAGCTATAAGAACTTTATTGCCTATTCTCGCTACCGTCGTGCGGCGAACCCGGATAAGTTCGTTAACGTACCGTCTAACATCTACACCACCTATCAGGCTGAAAACCGTGATAAAGCCTATATCTGGGGCGGTGAGATCAGCACCAAAATTAACTTTGGTACCTGGTTTGAAGAGGTTAACGGCCTGAGCGCTAACCTTGGCCTGGCTTACAGCAAAGGTCAGTCGAAGTCGAGCTACAACGGCGATAAGTACATCGATCTTGAAAGCGTTGCACCAATGAAAGCGATTGTTGGCGTGGCGTGGGACGATCCGGCCCAGCGTTACGGTGCCGCAGTGACCGCCACCTTTGTTAAGGGCAAGCAGGCTGAAGCCACCAACCGCGAAAGTTACACCAACGTGGGTACGCCAATCACCGATTCCACCGCAGAATATATGCGCGTGCCGGGCTACGGCATGGTCGATTTGACCGCATGGCTGCGCGTGAGCAAAAACGTGAAGCTGAGCGGCGGCGTATATAACCTGACCGATCGCAAATACTGGGATTATCTCAGCAGCCGTGAGCTGACGGAAAACACCGCGCAGGATGGCTACGACAATGCGCTGGCCGTTATGCCGGGCCGCAGCTTCCAGCTGGGTGTAAACGTCGATTTCTAATCGTTGTTAGTACCGCATTAATACTCAACCCCGCGTTTACACGCGGGGTTTCGTTTTGTGGGGCAAAAAATAGAAATAGTTAATTGCGTGTCGTAATAAAATTTATTACTGATAGTTTCACCTGAACTTGATTTGTTATTATATTAAGAACGTTCTTATTTCTATCTTTTATCGACAGACTTTGACCGTGCGGATAATCTTAATTTTTTAAAAATCCTGTACAAGACGGAATCCGGAAGGTAGTTTTTCACTTTTCACGGAGACGCTTACCGTCAGGGTCAATTCATCATCAGTCTCTGTCAATAAGGACTGAAAAATGAAGCTCCGCTCAAAAATCACCCTCGCTATTTGTGCCGTTATTATTATCTCCGGCGCCTCAGCGCTTACCTACAAAATCAAAGCAGACAATAAGCAGCGCTATATTTTTCAACAGGCTGAATCCGGCGTATTGAAATATCAACTTGCACTGGGGAATCGTTATTTAAACGACCATGATATGCAGCATTCAGCGTACTGGCTGAGCAAAGCCGCGAAGCAGGGAAGTCATGAGGCGATGGATCAATTAGGCATTATTGCCTATTACCTCAAGAGTAAGACCCCCCCCTCAACTGAAGATAAGCAGCTTTTTACTGAAGTGGAACAGATGCTTAACGCCAGCCGTCGGCCGCAAACTATACTGGACGTTTATCAGCAGCGGGCCGAAGACGGTGATATGGAAGCGGTGCTCTCTCTCGGGCTTATGTATAAGCGCGGAAATGGCGCACCGGAAGACTATGCTCTGGCGCGAAAGTATTTCGAACGCTATGCGGCAGCGGATAACACCGCTAATCCCGGCAACGGTGAATACTATCTTGCTTCGATGTATCTGGCAGGGAGTGGTGTTGCGGTTGATGGCAAAAAGGCGCTGGCATTACTGCAAAAATCCTGCGATTTGAAATTCAAACTCTCCTGCTATGAACTCGGCGATCTCTATTATCAGGGCGGGGAGTCCTGGGCGAAAGATTATAAAAAAGCAACGGAACTGCTGGACGTTTACTCTGAGGGAAACAGCCCTGATTCCCGCGCCATGATTTACATTCAAAGTTTATTTACGATGTATCGCGAAGGGGGATATGGCATTAAGCCTAATCCACAGCGAATTCAAGCGATTAAAACCCAGCTGTGCCGCTCCGACGACCTTTACGGGGATGATTGTGAGGGGATAGCACAGCAGTAGAATTAACAGTGGCAGTGGCAGTGGCAGTGGCAGTGGCAGTGGCAGTAATTATGACGCAGGGTCGTCCGTAAAAGCCGGGTATTTATCTACCCGGCCGTGATGCCTCAGCGACGTATTATTCCGCAGGTTTGGCGTGCTGATCGATATGGCCGAGATCGCGTTCCGGGAAGCAGATAGCCCGCAGCCGACGCTTAATCTCGGCGGCATCCGGGAAGCCATTATCGGTTTTACGGTTCCAGATCACCTCATCGTTGACGGTAATCTCATAAATCCCACCGGTGCCCGGCACCAGAGTGACGGAGGCCAAATCGGTGCTGAAGGTGTGAAGCAGCTCCTGGGCCATCCAGCTGGCGCGCAGCATCCAGTTGCACTGGGAACAGTATTGAATTTTAACAGCGGGCAGGGTGCTCATGGTTGCGGGCCTTCCAGTCGGTAAGAGATAAGGTGAAGTGGTTACCGGCGTAATTTTATCCCGAAGCCTGGGTTTTGTCCTGCTGATTGTTATTTCAGACAGCTCTTGAATGGATTGAATAGAATTTTGGCTAACATCAAAAAAAATGTTCATGGAAAGAAAAATGAAAAAAATTAATCAATCACTGTTATTAATGTCCTGTCTGGCATTGGCCTCCTGCTCAACGTTTCATAAATATGCTACCGGTCGTTATTATGAGATATACCGTGCGGAAGGCCTGGGTGCCTGTGAATTTAAAACTAAATTTAACGCCTGTGCAGATACCTATTCATTTGACGTAAAAATTTCGGATGATAACGACCGCATTGCCCTTGCCGAATACTTCAGCCCGTCTGACGATGCCAGCTATTTTGGTTTTATTCGCGACGACTATGCCAGAGAGACGCAGCCCATCCGCGATTTTATCATCTGGTCGAAGGCGAACAGCGCAGGCGGCAAGCGAGTGACCGTCAAACGCAAGGCGGGAAATGCTGTAGGTTACCTGTTTGAACACAGCGATGTGGTTTACGTTTTCGACTATATCCACTCGCGGGAAGATATACCGATGCTGATGCTGAATATTGAAGGCAGAGGGCGCTACTTTGGTTTTACCACTGAACAGGCGGAGAATCTGCTGCAGGTACTGGATGCCTGGTACGCCGGGAAATTCACCGGTGAAAAGCTCACCGGTTAAATGCTCACTTGTTAAAACCGGCGGCGCTGGCAAGGGTTAAAACTTCTGGAATCTGAAGCTACCGTCGTCGCAGTTTTTTAGCTGTAAATCGGTGACCGGTTTTTTATCGTAGTATCCTTTTTCGGTCTTATAGACTTCATAAACAAATACCTCGCCGGTTTTATACGATCCGGTCACGTAGTAATAAGAAGTCAGATTGGGCTTAAAGGAAACTGTATGGAAACTGCCGTTATCGGCAATCATACGGATAGCGATATTACCTTTGGCGCTGACCCAGAACTCGCGCCGCATCACTGGCGTTTCCGGGATCTCCGGGAAACCAAGCAGCTTGTTGCTCAACTTCGTCTGGAAGCCAATCGCATTATTCGTATAGCCATTATCTGGGGAGTCAAGATTAATGCACTCGGCGGTATTTGGATATACGCGCATATAGTCGAGATTTCTGTTATCAAAACTTATTCCCACGCGATCGCCGGATTCAACGTCCTGCAGTTTGTGGCTATACGTCGCCACAGAACATCCGGTTAATGTGGTGAGTAACATTCCAGCCAGTAAGGTTTTTTTTATCATAACTATTCCGCTGTTATCGTAATCATGGGGTGAATAACAACGACAAAATTTGGTTAGTCGCCGTTATTAACTTCCAGAACAAAAGAATACATTTTCGATATTCTGGCAGCAGACAGCGGAGTCAAAAATAAGATATCTCTGATTACGAGATAATCATTAGCATCACCCCCCACAACAACGGTAATTCCATGAATCACGATAAATAATATTGCCATCAGTATACTTCCATGTAATCGCTTCATAGCGTAATTCGAGGGTCTCAAGATGAGTGCTACTCATCCCGTTAGGGGCAAGGTAGGGGGCAACGGTTGTGAATTTTACGTTTTCAAGGATGATATTGAAATACTCGGCCTCAATACCCGATTCAAGAATGCGATACATCTTGATTGTCGCTTTCTTCATAGTCCTTCCCTCACATACCGCGCGATACAAAAGAGGCGTAGTCTGATCGAATTCTTTTACTATGGTGATCGGGCGATGGATGCGCGTTCCAGTAAGTTTTCCCCAGTTTGGATCTACAGGAATAGTGACGCCGTGGGAAAATGATTTTAACTCGATAGAGCCCAGACGCAGTGGCATTAGACAACTGCCAACAATCGGAGATCCATTTTCATCATCAAGCCATAAATGTGCGGGAGTCGACATGTCATTTCCTTATTGTATTTTTGTATAAGATTAGTCATTTCATAATATTTCTTATGATTGTCATAAGAAAAATATCATGAAAAAGAAAAATACCGGAATTGGCCATAATGGTCCATCAGGGAAAAGTTGAAAAAAGATGATTGCAAACAACAGTGTTAACAATGCAGGGCCACAATAAGAAATAAAAGATGCTGATATTCGCCTGATAATTCTTTTGAGAAAATTCATCATGGTTACCGAATCATACGAGTGATGATATCTGCAATATTACTATCCGTTGCCCATTGTGCTTCAGTTGCGTTAGCGCGTTCAAACAAAGGTTCAATCAGGAAATACATCATTTCCAGTTCTTGAGCGTATAGTGCAGAGTAGTAAGAAGGGTAAGTAAAACACAGGCGCTGAGCGCTATCTGCGGCTTTCTGTACGATACCATACAGGCTGAATCCTACAAAAGCCTTTGTCGTCCGTGCTCCTGCTAACGCACTCATATCAAGACTAAGATTCATGCCAATAGCGACAGATGATGCAACCGCTAAAGCAAAACCTGCTTTTGTCAGGGAGCTGGCCGCGATGTGGACATTCACAGCTATAAGCATTTTTTTAATATTTTCGAGCTGATCGGATGTTTTATTTTTAAAAATATCCTGAAAATATATTTCCAACAGAGTACAAACAATATTGCCATTCTGCAAGAGATGGTATATTCCTTTGGTAAAACGGATATCCTCTGTTTTCTGCTGCTGACAAACATCTTGATATTCATCAGTGAAACAGGACGTGTAATATAATGCTCGCTGCAATCCCGCACCTGTCGTGTTAATTTGATTTGACATTTCTGTCTTTAAGGCGGTGAGTGCATTGTCGAGTTTCAAAGAAAGAATTTTGTTAGCCTGTAAATAACTAATAATTTTATCGTTGCCGTTCATCATTGCTCCCTGTCAGTTAGTTTTATTAACTATCATCCATTCCAATGGAATCACTGTCATAACACTTACGCTGCAATAATAACTGACTCTGCTGCAATTGGCAATAAATATAGCTAAGCTTGCTCAGTCATTACAGTAAATGGTAGTTGCCGTTTATCTATATATTTTTCCCGTGAAGGAACACTACTTTTAAATCCTTTCTGTCGTTCTGATAATTCCAGTAAACGGCCGGCTGGCTAGATGGAAATTTGTTGCGTTATCTGAGGCACCTTATTCTTCAGTATCCGCCTGTTGCGAAATAAACACGAATAGGCGAAAGAAGGGGGGAGGCTATGGACAATTAATGCGCTGCATCCGTCAGTAAGGTATGCCAGCCAGATGCGATGGCATTCAGGATCCAGAATGGCGCCCGAATCCAGGCGCTGTGTAAAACTCAGGGATACTGCTCGTCGCTGACGTGCTCCAGCCAGTCCACCACTTTACCGTTTTCGGCTTCGGCAATGGCGATATGGGTCATTGCGCTGCCTGCCGATGCGCCGTGCCAGTGCTTAACGCCGGGGCGTATCCAGACGATATCACCGCTGGCGATCGCCTGAACTTCCTTATCCCACTCCTGCACCCAACCCTGACCGGCGGTGACGATCAGCGTCTGGCCAAGTGGATGGGTATGCCATGCGGTGCGTGCACCGGCGCTAAACGACACGGTCGCACCGCCTACGCAAGCAGGTTCGGTCGCCTGGAAAGGGGCATTAATGGTGACTGAACCGGTGAAATAGTCGGCGGGCCCGGCTGCGGGGGCTTTGCTGCCGTTTTTAATGATATCAATCATGGCGATTCCTCTGCTCAAATGAAAATCGGGCATCCGTTAACGGATACCCGACAATAATAGGCCATTTAGCCGCAGAGATTGAGGCGGCAGCCCACATAGCAGTTATGAGTAAATCTCATTAATAGCGGTGTTAAATCGCTTCGTACTCGCCTGTACCGTCTGGCCATGGCGTCAGCAAATCAAACCCGGTTTCGGTGACCGCCACGGTGTGCTCCCACTGCGCCGACAGCGAGCGGTCTTTCGTTACGACCGTCCACTCATCGGCCAGCACGCTGACCGCCGCTTTACCGGCATTAATCATCGGTTCGATGGTAAAAATCATGCCCGCCTTCAGTTCCGGCCCCTGGCCCGCAATACCGTAGTGGAGGATCTGCGGGTCATCATGATAAATCTGACCGATGCCGTGGCCGCAGTATTCGCGCACCACGCTGAAACCCGCACCTTCGGCGACTTTCTGGATTGCCGCGCCAATGTCGCCAAGGGTGCTGCCGGGGCGCACGGTCCTGATTCCGGCCACCATTGACTGATAGGTGACTTCCACCAGACGTTTAGCGCGAATTGACGGGGTGCCAACGTAGTACATGCGGCTGGTGTCGCCGTACCAGCCGTCGCAGATCAGCGCCACGTCAATATTGACGATATCGCCATCGCGCAGCGCTTTTTTCGAGTTCGGAATACCGTGACACACCACATGATTCACCGAGGTGCAGGTGGTTTTGGTGTAGCCGTGATAGCCGATATTGGCCGGGATGCATTTGAGGGTATTCACAATGTAATCATGGCAAATATCATCGATTTGCTCGGTAGTGATACCGGGTTTAACGTGCTCACCGATCATCGCCAGCACTTTTGCCGCAAGGTTTCCGGCGATCCGCGCCTTGTCAATTCCCTCGGCCGAGTGAATTTTAATATTTCGCATAACGGTTCCTGAAGTTAAGTATCTGATAGCTATTCTAGTTTCCGACAAGCGTTGAAACAATCACTGACGTAATGAATCTCGTTTCAATCGGCAACGGTTTCTGTTTATCCAGCCGTGCTGCACCGAATACGTCAGCACGACAGGCGACTACCGGATGGTTTATTCTGGTTTCTACCTCGTCACATCACGCTCATCGAGAAAATTTATGAACGAATTTATTGCCCCTGTAGCGCTGGAAAAAGCCTACCGCCTGATTAACCATGGCCCGACGGTGCTGGTTTCAGCCCGTCACGATGCCGTACAGGATGTGATGGCCGCCGCCTGGGCCACCGGTCTGGATTTCTCACCGGCCAAGATCATGGTGGTACTGGATAAGATTGCTAAAACACGGCAGCTGGTCGAGGGAAGTGAAAGCTTCGTCATCCAGGTTCCTACCGTGGCGCAGATAACGCTGACTCACGCGGTAGGCACCCGCAGTCTGTTTACCGAACCTGATAAGCTGGCGAACTGCGGTGTTGAGCTGTTCTCGTTTGACGGTTTCGATTTGCCGTTTGTCGCGGGCTGCTCGGCGTGGCTGGCCTGCCGGTTGATTAACGAACCGCATAACCAACAGGCCCACGATCTGTTTATCGGCGAAGTGGTCGGTGCATGGGCCGACAGCCGGGTGTTCAGCGAAGGACACTGGCATTTCGATCGTGCCGACCCGGCGCTGCGCAGCCTGCACTATGTTGCGGGCGGGCAGTTTTACGCGACGGGTGAGTCGCTGAACGTGCTGGACGGCAGCGAAGGGAATTAATTGGCAGGCGGTTCACAAACAGGGAGTGCCGTTCAGTGGTTCAGCACTCCCGTTTCAAGAACGATGTGCCCAGCTGGCCGCAGTGATAAATTCGAGATTCAGGCTCTGCTCAGTTCGCCCAGCGTCGTTTGCGTAATACGTTGCCACGCCGCGGCGACGTCCTGCGGGATAGCTACATGGCCGATAAACCCGGCACCTTTCGGTCCGTAGCCGCTGGCATCATTATTTAGCCGACGCATTTCGCCCAGCGCCATTGAAATAAAGCGTTCGACATCCCAAATCCCCGCGCTTTGCGCGCCGGTAATTAACGTGCTACCGGCAACAGAGACGAGGCGGGGGACAAAGACCGGCCAGTTAATAAACCCGGCCGTCATTGCTCGCTGTTGCCAGCTAAATTCGAACGTTTCCCGCGTGCGGCGCTGCATCAGTGGGTCCTGCGACAGGATGATTTTATCCGCTTTCAGCCCCAGGTCGGCAATCATATCGCGGGTAAAATCCGCGTTCTGCCCGCAGTTTGCTGAGCGGTTCTCAACGTAAAGCTGCGAAGGGGGAATAGCGAAGAAGTCGGTGGCCAGGGCGAAAAAAATATCTGCTTCGCCCTGCTGGTCGAAGGTGGCGTTGCGGGTTAACGCGTTTTCAGCCAGCGCCTGCTTCAGTAAAACCGTAGAGTGCCCCACGCCGCCGGTAAACAGGAGCGGAATGCCGGTTGAGGCCGCCAGCTGTAACACGCCCAGGATCGCCGGTACTACGGCATGCCCGGCCAGCACGATCAGATCGGCATCAACGTGGCCCGCCATCGGCAGTTCATCCCACGAAAGCCACTCGCTGATAAGGTTGATATCGCTGTGAGTGCGGTTATCTGTTTGCATTGGTACTTCCCCGATTAACTTGAAAGCCGCTTAACAAAACGCCACGCCAGCCGCGATCTTTCCGGTGGCCCGGACGGGTCGTTAATCTTATTCAGCAGCAGTGTGACGGCCTGGCGGCCAATCTGATGTGAGGGCTGCTCGATGGTGGAAAGCTGCGGGGAGGTCATCTCGCCCAGTTCGGTGCCGTCAAAACCAATCACGGCAATATCCTGCGGGATGCGCAGCCCGGCCTCGTCAATGGCGCGAATCGCCCCGGCGGCCAGCGTATCGGAAATGGCGAATACCGCATCGGGCCTGACCGGCTGTGCCAGCAGGTTCTGCATCGCTGCTTTTCCGGCGTTAAAGCTCAATTCCGCGGCGTATTCCACCGGGAAGCCGTCGAGCTGATGCTCGTGCAGCATATCGCGATAGCCCTGTTCGCGCTGGCGGGCATATTTGTAGGTTAAATCGTGGTTGATCATCCCCACGTTCCGGCGGCCGCCCGCAATAAACTGGCCGACCACATGGCGCGATGCCTGATAATCGTCAATGCCAACGCTGGATACCGACGAGTCTTCATCATACTCCGCACACTGCACCCAAGGCGCATCGGCAATCAGCGTGCTGAGCTGCGGCAGGGCGGAGATGGCATCCATAGTAATAACGCCGTCAACCATCTTGCCGGAGAGCAGCTGCAGGCTGGACTGCGAACGTTTAACGTCGGAACCGGAGTTGCACAGCAGGATGCGATAGCCGTTGCTTTCCGCTTCGGCCTCAATGCCTTTCACCACGTCGGCACAAAACGGGTTGCTGATATTGGACACCATCACCAGCAGCATATTGCTGCGCGCGGTGCGCAGCTGGCGGGCGAGCAGGTTGGGCTGGTAATTACTCTCTTTGATTGCGCTAAGTACGCGCTCGCGATTCTGCGGTTTGACCGTACCCTGGTTATTTAACACGCGGGAAACGGTGGCTACGGATACACCGGCAAGGCGCGCTATTTTCTGAATCGACATCCCATCACTGTCCACGCTGATCGTTATTCCGCACAGATTAACACAGTTTAAGCAGGCTGTGCCGGAGCGGCATCACCCAGGGTGCCGGATGGAGAATCTGTTTGAACAACGGAAATAATCACCTCATGGTTTAGCGACGGTGCACGCCTTAATCCAGCCTCATTTCTATATTGCACGCATTCATTCTCAGGCGGGAAAGATTTATGCGCACCATCATTGCGCACCAAATTTTTGCACTGCATCACATTTATTTTCTTCGCAAACACCCTCTTCGTTGATTATTAACGTTTTTTAAATATGGCACGCTTCCTGCTTTATCGCTCTGTATACACAGCGGTGTATCCAGATGAAGACAGCAGGGATTTGGCATTAACAGGTATCGATTGGGAAGTGTGCGAAACAAATAAGCGCCCGTAAGAAAAGTGGCCTGACCACGGCGGGATAACAGAGCGTAATTTTGGAGATATATCAATGACCTCGATAAGCGAACCGGTGGTAATAGCGAAACACAGTAAATGGGTACAGCTCCTGCTTGGGTTACTTTGCATGGCGGCGATTTCCAGCCCGCAGTACGTCTGGACACTGCTGACCAAGCCGATGATTGCCAAACTCGGCGTCGGGCTGGCTGAACTACAGGTCACGTTTTCGCTGCTGATTATCCTGCAAACCTTTTTCTCACCGTTCCAGGGCCGCCTGGTCGAACGCTTTGGTCCGCGTCTGCTGATCTCCATTGGTACGCTGATGGCCGGTTTCAGCTGGGTGATCGCCGCCCGGGTGGACAGCCTGACTTCACTGTATCTGGTGTATGGCTGCCTCGGCGGGCTGGGCACCGGTATTGTTTACATCGGCGTGGTGGGGCTGGTGATGAAATGGTTCCCACAGCAGCGCGGTTTTGCCGCCGGCACCGTGGCGGCGGGTTACGGCATGGGGGCGATTTTTACCACCTTCCCGATCTCCATTTCTCTCGGTAGCTACGGGCTGGAACAGACGATGACGATGTTTGGCCTGATCTTCGCCGCCGTCGGTTTCCTCGCCAGCCAGGGGCTGAGGCTGCCTGAAACCAGCGCGATGATGCCGGTCAGCACCACGCCGTCGCCGGTGTCGGGCCAGCGCCAGTTTAAATCCGGGGAGATGCTGCGCCAGCCGCTGTTCTGGCTGATGTTTCTGATGATGACCATGATGTCGACTTCAGGGCTGATGGTGACCTCGCAGATGGCGATTTTCGCCGAGGACTTCGGCATCAGCAAAGCGGTGATCTTCGGTATGGCCGCGCTGCCGCTGGCGCTGACTATCGACCGCTTCACTAACGGCCTGACCCGCCCGCTGTTTGGCTTTATCTCCGACCGCTACGGTCGCGAAAACACCATGTTTATTGCCTTCGCGCTGGAAGGCGTGGCGATGACGCTGTGGCTGGCCTGCCGCGAAGATCCGCTGCTGTTCGTGCTGCTTTCCGGCGTGGTGTTCTTCGGCTGGGGTGAGATCTTCTCGCTGTTCCCGTCCACGCTGACCGACACCTTCGGCAGTGAAAACGCCTCAGCGAACTACGGCTGGCTGTATATTTCGCAGGGCATCGGCTCAATTTTTGGCGGCCCGCTGGCGGCGCTGATGTACCAGCATACCCATAACTGGCATCTGGTATTTGGCTGCGCGATTACCTTTGACTTTATCACCGCCGGTCTGGCGTTGTGGGTTCTCAAACCATGGCGCGCCCGCTTTATGCGAGCGCATAAATAATCTCACGCATTGATTAACGGGTAAGGAATATCGGTAAATGGCATCAGAACTGACCAGGCTTCTTCCGCATTCTGTCCGCGTTTATCGCCAGCTCAGGCAGGAGATTTACGAGTTTATTCTGATGCCGGGTGACCGCTTCACCGAAGTGGATATCGCCAGCCGCCTGGGGTGCTCCCGCACGCCGGTGCGCGAGGCGCTATTAACCCTGCAGAACGACGATCTGATCCGGCGCTGCTTCCGCAACGGCTGGGAGGTTTGCCCGATTGATTTCGACGTTTACGAAGATCTCTATGCCACGCGTATCCTGATTGAGGTCGACACGGTGGCGCGCCTGTGCAGCGCCGACTCGGCAAAAACAGACCGCAGCGTCCTGGCCAGGCTGCGGGCGCTGTGGATCATTCCGCCAGAACAGCAGGAGCAGGCGGGAGAGAAAATTGCCACCATGGATGAACAGTTCCATATCGCGCTGACCGAGGCCGCGGGCAACCGCGAGCTGACGGCCATCCTCAGCAATATCACCGACCGGATACGGATTATGCGGCGACTGGATTTTGAATATGACACGCGCATTGCACAAACCTACGCCGAGCATGCAGAACTGCTGGAGGCAATTGAAAACCGTGAGCAGGAGCGGGCGGTCGGCCTGATGCGCGAACATATTGAAGATGCACACACCGGCGCCTGCGCCATTACCCTTCGGCGTCTGCAAAAAGTCAGGGCAAGAAATCTGCCCTGACGTAACGTTCAATGCGGTGGCGAGCGGGGCAATCAATCCAGCGTGGCCACCTCCACCCAGCGCTGCTGCTGATGGCTTTGCAGCATCGCTTCAACGATAAGCAGCACGCTGGCTCCTTCATGGAAGGTGGCGAAGTTAGCGGCATCCACGCCAGGCCGTTTACCCTGTTGAATAAAGCGGTAGTAGTTCAGCATCATATTTTTAAACGCATCCGGCCAGCCCTCAATATGTCCTCCGGGGAAGTGCACGGCGGCCGCCACGTCGCTGTTTACCAGCGAAGGATCGTCACTCAGCGTCTGATTCGCACTGTCGCGATGCCCCAGCCACAGCTGCTGCGGTACTTCCTGATCCCAGGCTATCGACATCTCGCTGGCGTTCACCTCAAACGCCAGGCGGTTTTTACGCCCGGCGCTGACCTGCGACACCGTCAGGCTGCCCCGGCTACCGTCGTCAAAACGCAGCAGGATCGAGGCGAAATCTTCGGTGTCCACGGCCACCTGGTCATACCCGGCATTCTCCTCAGCGGCGGCAAAGGTGGTGCTGGCTCCGCGCGACACCCGGCGAACGGGATGAACGATTGAAAAATCCGCCATCACCGCACTGATGCGTCGCCCGGTAACGAACTGCAGCGTATCGCACCAGTGAGAGCCGATATCCGCCACCGCCCGGGATGCGCCACCCTCGGTTGCGGAGACGCGCCAGTTGAAATCGCTGTCGTACAGCATCCAGTCCTGCAGATAGCTGCCGTGTACGGCAAAAATACGACCAGCCTGCTGCTGGCGGATCAGGCTGGCTGCCTGCTGCACCATCGCGAACTGGCGATAAACAAAGCTGACGCCGTGCACCACGCCAGAGTCCTCCGCCAGCTTCACCAGCACGCGCGCCTCCTCGCCGGTCATACACAGCGGCTTTTCTGAAAACAGATGTTTGCCCGCCGCCAGCACCTGACGGTTGATCGCCGCGTGCAGATGATTAGGGGTGCAGTTATGCACCACCTGCAGCCCGTCATGGCGTAGCAGTTCCGCCACATCGGCATAGGCGTGGGGCACGTTAAGCTGTCGCGCTTTCTCCTGTGCTTTTTCCAGCGAGCTGTCGCAGATGGCCACCACCTCCACGAACCCCAGACGGCGGATCGCTTCAAGGTGCGCCGGGCCGATAAAGCCCGAGCCGATAATCGCCGCCTTAATCATTTTTTTTTTGGCTCCGCATCCAGCCCCAGCATAGTGCGGATACTGTTGTCTTCGCTGCCGGTGGCGGCAAAGTCATCAAACGCGCGTGCGGATACCGGAATAATGTGCTCGCTGATAAACTGTGCGCCTTCCCGTGCGCCACTCTCTGCATCCTTCAGACAGCATTCCCACTCCAGCACCGCCCAGCCGTCATAGCCGTACTGCGCCAGTCGGCTGAAAATGCCTTTGAAATCGATCTGACCGTCCCCCGGCGAGCGGAAGCGGCCGGGGCGCTCGCTCCATGGCTGATAGCCGCCGTACACGCCGCTGCGCCCGGAAGGGGTGAACTCGGCATCCTTAACGTGGAACGCTTTAATGCGCGGGTGATAGAGGTCGATAAAGGTCAGGTAGTCCATCTGCTGTAGCAGCATATGGCTTGGATCGAACAGAATATTGCAGCGCGGATGATGGTCGACCGCCGCGAGGAAGCGGTCGAAGGTCACGCCATCGTGCAAATCTTCCGACGGATGCAGCTCGTAGCACACGTCGACGCCGTGGCGGTCGAAGCAGTCAAGAATCGGCTTCCAGCGTGCTGCCAGCTCGTTAAAGGCCGTATCGATCAGCGCCTCTTTGCGCGGCGGCCACGGGTAGAAGTAGGGCCAGGCCAGCGCACCGGAGAAGGTGGCATGGGATTTCAGCCCCAGCTTTTCCGATGCCGCTGCCGCCTGCTGGAGCTTTTCAGCTGCCCAGAGCTGGCGCGCTGCCGGATCGTCACGCAGCGCCGCCGGGGCGAAGTCACGGAACGCCAGTTCGTAAGCCGGATGCACCGCCAGCAGCTGCCCCTCAAGGTGGGTAGACAGCTCGCTAATCACCAGCCCGTAGCGCGCCAGCAGGGCAGTGACCTCATCACAGTACGACTGGCTGCTGGCCGCCTTCTCCACATCAAAAATTGCCGGATGATTACAGGGGATCTGCAACGCCCGGAAACCCAGCCCCGACGCCCATCTGGCGAGGTTTTCCAGGGTATTAAACGGTGGCATATCACCGATGAACTGGGACAAAAACAGGCCAGGCCCTTTTAACGTTTTCATTGCTTACTCCTGAAGTTGATCAAAAACTATTCCTGCTCTTTGTACTTGAAGGTGAAGAGGAATATGACCGCGATAACCGCAGCGGCAACCGCCGGGATCAGCCAGAACGTGGTCCAGTTTTCCGGTTGATGCACGCCGCCGTGGTTAATTAACTGGTTGTACAGCGCGCCGGAGATCTGCGATCCCAGCAGCATGCCGATACCGTAGGTGAACATCACGATCAGGCTCTGCGCCTGGCCTTTTACCTGGCTACCGGCGATGCGGTCGGTATAGATAAAGCCGATAACAAAGAAGAAGTCGTAGCACACGCCGTGCAGCAGGATGCCGATGTACAGCAGCCAGCGCGTTTCTTCATTCACGCCGAAGGCGAACAGCGCGTAGCGTACGAACCAGGCCGCCATGCCGATCAGCAGCATGTATTTCACCCCCAGCCGACGGAACAGCAGCGGGATAATCAGCATAAAGAAGATTTCGGACATCTGGCCGAACGACATCGCGGTACTGACGTCCGCAATGCCCACGTCAGACAGGAACGACGCGGTAAAGGCGTAGTAGGTTCCCAGAGGTATGGAGATCAGCGTGGCGCAGATGGCGAAGATCAGGAAGTGGCTTTTTTTCAGCAGCGCGAAGGCATCGGCGCACAGCAGATCGCGCAGGGCAAACGGCTGGCCCTTCGCCGGGGCCGGCGTGTGCGGCAGCGTCAGGCTGTAGGCGGCCAGCACTGCGGAACATGCAGCGGCGAGGCGGAAGATATCGGTGCTGGCGGCAATGCCGCTAACGCCGATACAGATCCCGGCGACAATCCAGCCGATGGTGCCGAACACCCGCACCACCGGGAAGCTTTTCTCGCTGTTGCTCAGGCTGTGGAAGGCGATGTTATTGGTCAACGCCAGCGTAGGCATATAGCACAGCGTGTAGGCAAACAGCAGGGCGATCAGCAGCGAGCCGTTCTCGGCCAGCAGCGCCTGCGGCACAAACCACAGAATCACCGCACCGGCCAGATGCAGCAGGGCTACCACCTTCTGCGACGGGAAGAAGCGGTCAACCACCATCCCCAGCACGAACGGCGAGAGGATCGAGGCAATCGGCCCGGCGGAGAAGGCATCGCCGATGATGCTGCCGAGATTATGCTGGGTCATCACCAGGCCGAGCGTGACCGACCAGGTTCCCCAGATAAAGAACTGTAAAAACATCATTAATGACAGCCGTGGAACCAGCATTACATGCTGCTGCCGCGAGCCGTTGCCAGCGGTAAGTGAAGAAACCATCGTCAGACCCCTTCCTGAAAAGTAATCGATTACATTATTGTGTCAGATGAATGTAATCGATTACTTTTATGGTTTCCTGGATCTTTTATCGATCTGCGAGGTGGCTCACAAGCTTAATTTTTTACTGAAGGTTCGTCCGCTACGGCTCAGACTTGCCGCTTGGAAGGTACGCCGCCATTCGCTGGGGCTGACGGTATAGCGCTGCTTAAAGCTCTGGCGGAAGGAAATCACCGATTGATAGCCGCTCAGGGCGGCGACAGCCTCGATGGAATGTTCGGTCATTTCCAGCAGCTGCTGGCTGTTGTGCAGGCGTTCGGCGTTCAGCCATTCACCCACCGACATGCCGGTGGCGCGCAGAAAGTGGCGGGTAAAGGTGCGGCGGCTCATCATTACCCGGGCCGCCAGCGAATCGAGATCGTGCTGGCAATCAAGACTATCGCGCAGATAACCGAGCAGGGCGTTGATGCGCTCATCCTGGGTCGTTTGCGGAATGGGGTGAGAAATATACTGCGCCTGACCGCCGTCACGGTGCGGCGGGATCACCATTCGCCGTGCGACCCGGTTGGCCACGGCGCTGCCGTAAAACTGGCGCAGCAGGTACAGGCAACAGTCCATCGCCGCAGCGGTCCCGGCAGAGGTGATCAGCCGCTGCTCGTCAACGTAGAGCGCGTTGGTATCCAGCTGCACCTGCGGGAAGCGCGCACTGAAGTCCTGCTCGAACTCCCAGTGGGTTGAGGCCCGCTTTCCGTCGAGCAGACCGGCATACGCCAGCACATAGGTGCCGAGGCACAGACCCACCACTCTGGCACCGCGCTGCCATGCCTCATTTAATGACTGACATAATGCCGCAGAGGGCCGCTCGCCGGGATGCGGCCAGTAGGGCACAATAATTAAATCGGCCTGCGCCAGAGCTTCCAGCCCGTGCGGAGTTTCAATGCTCATGCCCATCAGCGATTTCAACGTGCCGGGCTGCTCGGCGCACAGCGTCAGCTCAAACAGCGGGCGATCGGCCAGCACCGGGCCAAAAATCGTGCAGGGCACCGAGAAATGGAACGGGCTGAATCCTGGCGTCACCAGCACGGCAACGGACGGTAACGACATGTTTTTCTCCTGATGACGGCGCAAGGACGGCTATCTTACCACTCAGAACGCCCGGCTTTCGCCATCTTCCGCTACCCACAGGCGATGGACGAAGCCGTTGCGCTGCGCATAATCGCGCAGCTGCTGGCGGCCGAGCAGGCAGTGGTTAATCGCCTCCATATGGCTGGCAATAATATGACTTTCCGGCAGCAGGCGGTGAACCCGCAGCGTATCTTCCTCGCCCATGATAATTGCGCCAAAGCAGTCAATCTGCGCACTTCCGGCATTCAGCACCACCACGTCGGGTTTGAACGCTGCCAGCGCCTGCTCAACGGCCGGAACCCAGACGGTATCCCCGGCGATATACAGCGTTGGTTCTTCGGGGTGCTGGAACACCAGCCCGCAGGCCTTGCCCAACCGTTTTGCCAGCGGCGGCAGCGCATAGGCGGCGTTGCTACCGTGCTGGCCGTCGGTTTTCCATACGGTGATGTCGCCAATCTCCGTGCGATCGTCCAATACCGTCACCGCGCTGAAACCCTGCGCGCGGATCTGCTCGGCGTCCTGCTGATTCTGGCTGAACAGGGGAATAGTCGAAGCAATCAACCGCCGTGCCGCCTCATCCCAGTGGTCCTCGTGAGTGTGGGTAACGATGACCGCATCGGCGTTAATGATGTCCGCAACCGGCAGCGGCAGCTCGACCAGCGGGTTGCGCAGATGGCTGCGGGCGGTGCCGGGGAAACCGGGCAGCGCACCTTTATCCGCCAGCATCGGGTCAATCAGAAAGGTTTTACCGGCATAGTCCAGTTTGAGCGTGGCATTGCGAATTTGGGTGAGTTTCATCGGTGGCTCTCCATCTGAGCGGCAGCGGAATACCGCCGTACCGCGCCAGTATAGAGAGGCGGGAAAACCGCAATAAGTAGCCTGATGGACAATAAACGATGGGATTGGGACAAACTTATCCCGGGGCTGCGTCGATCAGAGGGGGGCAGTGTCTGCCCCTCAGGCGTAGCGACGAACGGCGGGGGCGCGCAGCTGGGCGAGAATACAGGCGCAGTTCTCGTACAGCGTGCGAATACGGCGCTCCAGCACCTCCGGCGGATGGGTTTCCACTTCCGCATACATACTGAGAATTTCGCTTTTGCAGTGCGAACGGCAGCTGCGTTTTTTCTGCCGGGCGTCCAGCCAGCGCAGCAGCATCAGCTTTTTCTCTGCATCACGATGCAGCATGCTGCCTCTGATGCTGCGAATGGCCTGCAAAAAATCCTGATAGAAGTCGGTGATATCCTGCATTTTATCGATATTCATCATCGTTGCATCATCCTGCCCGGTTAAGCGGCAGCCGGATTGTTCCCGGCTGCCGGGTCGTCAGTCAGCGGCACGTGCCGCCGGTGATGGAGTCATGATTGTTCTGCTACCGTTCAGCGCTTTGCGGGCGGCTCGATGGCGTATCCGGCTTTGGTCAGCGAAGATTTCAGGCTGGCATAACCAATTCGCGCGTATTCCAGCGGCGGAGCCAGCGCCGGGTCCTGCTCGGCCTCGACCACAAACCAGCCCTGATAGCCGATACCGGCCAGCCGTGCGATCACCGCATCGAAGTCAATGCTGCCGTCACCGGGCACGGTGTAAACGCCTTTCAATACCGCATCAAGAAACGAGTCGCGCTGCCAGTCCAGCCCGGCACGCACATCCGCGCGAACATCTTTGGTATGCACGTGGTTAATGCGCTTACCGTGTTTGCTCAGCACGCTCAGCGGATCGACCCCGGCAAACACCAGATGCCCGGTATCAAACAGCAGCCCCACCTGCGGGCCGGTAGCCGCCATCAGCAGATCGATATCGCGTTCGTCTTCAATCACCGTGCCCATATGGTGATGGAAGGCCAGCGGTACGCCGAAATCACGGCACCAGCTGGCGAACAGGTTCAGCTTCGCGCCGTACTCGCGGATTTGCTCCTCCGTCAGCCTGCGGCGCTGGCTCAGCGGCACCTGCTGCTGGTTCTGAATGGTGCCCGCCGTTTCGCCGTACACCAGAC
The DNA here is from genome assembly GCF_016624745.1 of Erwinia sp. S43. Classification (NCBI taxonomy): domain Bacteria; kingdom Pseudomonadati; phylum Pseudomonadota; class Gammaproteobacteria; order Enterobacterales; family Erwiniaceae; genus Erwinia; species Erwinia sp. S43. The sequence goes on from NZ_JACVTX010000001.1 coordinate 219,975, forward strand.
AGGCCGCACCGCACTCTTTAAACAGCTGCATCTGCGGCGTCGCTTTGGCGATTTCGCTCTCCAGATCGTTATCCAGCAGGGTGCCGGAGTACCAGCCGGAGACCAGCTGTAGCTGATATTCCGCCAGCTGCGGCTGCAGTTCAGCGCGGGTTCGTGGGAACTTGCCGCCGGTTTCTACGCCGGAAAAACCGGCCAACCGGCTTTCGGCCAGGCAGACGGAAAGCGGTGTGTCGCCGCCGAGCTGCGGCAGGTCGTCATTGGACCAGGCGATAGGGGCAATACCCAGTTTTGCGTGCAACGTCATGTTCTGATTCCTCTGGCTGAAAGTTAAATACCTGTACGCTGTTTTTTACGGCCCGCAACGTGTTCGGCCCGCGCCTGATTCACGCTTTCGCGCTGGCTGACTTCCGGCACGCCGACGTCCCACCAGGCATCGCCCGGCGTCCATTCGTGTGGGTGTGTGTCGATGCAGATGACCGTGGTGCGATCGTTACCCTTCGCCCAGTCCACGGCATCGGCCAGTTCATCCAGGCTGCTGACCTTGCGGGCGAGCGCGCCCATCGACTGCGCGTTGGCAACGAAATCGACGTGGAACGGTTCGGTAACCCGGCAGTCCTTGAGCAGGTTGTTAAACGACGCGCCGCCCTTGGCGTTTTGCAGACGGTTAATCACCGCGTAGCCGCCGTTGTCGCACACCAGCAGGATCAGCTTGTGGCCGGAAAGCACGCTGGAATAGATATCGGAATTCATCATCATGTAGGTGCCGTCACCGATCAGCACGAATACATCGCGATCCGCGTCGATCATTGCCGTACCCCAGCCCGCAGAGATTTCATAGCCCATGCAGGAGAAACCAAATTCGCAGTCGAAAGTACCGGGATTTTTTACCTTCCATCCTTTCACCAGCTCGCCCGGCAGTCCGCCCGCCGCGCTGATCACGTAGTCTTCGGCAGCGGCGCGTTCATTGACCACGCCAACCACCTGCGCGTAGGTCGGTACGCCGGTTGTAACCGTGCGCTGCTGGCGTGCGGCGATCAGCTGATTCCACGCGGCAAAGGCTGTTTTGCCGCTGTCCAGCCAGCCCGCATCCACCGCATAGTTGCCGAGCGCGGCATTGAGCTCGCGGATACCTTCGCGGGCATCGGCGACCAGCGGCAGCGAGAAGTGCTTATGGGCGTCAAAGCGCGCGGCGTTAATGGCAATAAAGCGCGCATCGGGTGAAAACACCGTCCAGGAGCCGGTGACGAAATCCATCAGTCGGGTGCCGATAGCGATAATCACATCGGCTTTTGCCGCCAGCGCGTTGGCGGATGTCGACCCCAGAATACCGACCGGGCCGATATGCAGCGGATGATCGTGGGTCAGCGTGCCTTTTCCTGCAATGGTTTCCACCACCGGTATGCCGCGCTGGCGGGCGAACGCTTCCAGCTCGGCCTCAGCCCGCGAGTAACGTACGCCGCCCCCGGCGATAATCAGCGGATGCCGGGCGTAAGCCAGCAGTTCGGCCGCCTGCTCCAGCAGCTGCTGGTCCGGGCGAGGGCGCGGGATGGTATGAACGCGGCGGGCGAAAAACGCCTCGGGATAGTCGAAGGCCATCTCCTGCACGTCCTGGCACAGGCCGATAAAGGCCGGGCCGCAGTCCGCCGGGTCAAGCATGGTTGCCACCGCCTGCGGCAGGGAAGAGAGGACTTGCTCCGGCCAGGTGATGCGATCCCAGTAGCGGGTTACCGCTTTAAAGGCGTCGTTGACCGTCTGGCTGGGATCGCTGAAGTGCTCCACCTGCTGCATGACCGGGTCCGGCACGCGGCGAGCGAAGGCATCACCGCAGATCATCAGCATCGGCAGGCGGCTGACGTGAGCCACCCCGGCCGCCGTCAGCAGGTTTGTGGTTCCCGGGCCGATAGAAGCGGTCACCACCATAATCTGCTGGCGCAGGCGCGCTTTGGCAAAGCCGACGGCGGCGAAGGCCATCGACTGTTCGTTCTGACCGCGCCAGGTCGGCAGCACGTCCTGTACGCTTTCCAGCGCCTCACCAATGCAGGTGACGTTGCCGTGGCCGAAGATGCCGAACACGCCGGGGAAAAGCGGCACTTCTTCACCGTCTACGTGAATAAACTGATTGCTCAAATAACGGACCACCGCCTGTGCAGTGGTGCAACGATAGGTCGACATAGTTTCTACCTGCTGTAGGGCCCGTAATCAGGCTGGTTATAGAAATTAATTTGCTAAAAACACAAACAAGCAATTTTAGTTGCAAATCCGGACGTAGCCCTCCCCAAAGGGAGAGCGTTAAACCGGACTGCGGCTATTTATGGCTGCTTTTCTTACCTTCCTCGCGGATTTGCGTGCGTTCCGTCAGCGTGGCAATACGCGGCTGTTCCTCTTCAGGATGCAGCTCGGCGGCCAGCGCCAGCGCGATGCACTGTACCAGGCACACCGGTGCGGCCAGCGAACGGGAAAAACTGTATTCCTCTTCCGGGATGGTAAACAGCACCCGGGCGTCCTTCGCCAGCGGAGACAGCACGCTGTCGGTAATCGCAATCAGCGGCACCTTTTTCTGCCCGGCAATATCGGCGATCTGCACCACTTCCTGCGCGTAATGGCGGAAGGAGACGGCAATCAGCGCATCACGCGGGGTCATATTCATCGCCATATGCGGGGCCAGTCCGCCGGACATATCCAGCAGCACGACCTTGCGGTTAAGCATGGTCAGCAGGTAACGCAGCAAAATAGCCACCGGCTCAGAACGCAGCTGCCCGGCGATAAAAATCGTGTCGGCGCGGCCCATCAGCTGAGCGCTGTGGTCGAGATCGGCGGCGGTGACGCTTTCCAGCATGCCCTGCAGCGTGGCGATATCCCGCACCACTAAATCCTGCAGAAAACCGAGGTTGCCGAGCTGCTGGTTTTTTTGCAGATCGTTTTCCAGCGCCACAATGCGCTCGTTATAACCGGGCGCGGTGGTCGCCAGCCGGGTCTGAAACACCGCCTGCATCTGCTTAAAGCCGCTGTAGCCAAAGTGCTGGGCAAAGCGCACCAGCGTTGACGGATGCAGCGCGCAGCGGGCGGCAATAGCGTTGATTGACTCCAGCGCCACGGCGTTAGGATTCTGGGTAATAAAACGCGCCACCTGCTGAAAACGATCCGACAGCTGCGGATAGCGGGCGGTGATGTCGTTCACCACCTGCTCGTAGTTTTTATGCGGCGGTGGGATATCTTTCCTGTCTGTTTCTTTACGGCTCGCCATCGGCTTTAACCCTTAACGTTTTATTCTGACCGCAGGCTATCGCAACTAAAATTGCATTACAATTTTCATTGCAATTGAAATTTCCAAAAGCGTGATCTGACTCAGAAGTTGCGCATTTCATTCTCTTCGAAAAAACGCAGAAACTCTCTCAGTGAGTGGGTTTAGCTCTTTATAAATTCATTAAAAATCATATTGATAATTCATTTCAGATGCTGAAAAAACCAGCGTAGTCAGCGCTAAATTTGTCATTGCAATTTTTATTGCGTTTTTTTCTTGTTTGCAATTAAGTTAATAACCGGTGGCGGTGAACAGGCAACGACATCCGCCGAATTAACATCTCCGATCCCGGTCAGGGCGGCAGGAAAACAGGATCAGGCTATGTATAACGACTACGGGCAGTTTATTAACGGCGACTGGCGACAGGGCCGCAGCGGCGAAACCATTGTGGTTACCGATCCGGGGCGCGCCGAACGGCTTGGCGAGATCGCCGCTGCCTCCCGCGAGGATACGCTGGAGGCGATTGCTAGTGCGGAAGCGGCACTGGCACCGTGGCAGGCGCGGGCCGCCTGGGAACGTGCCGATACGCTGCACCGCGTGGCGGCAGAAATGGAGCAGGCGCGCGAGCAGGCGGCCCGGACGATCTCCCTCGAAAGCGGAAAACCGCTGGCGCAGGCCAGCCGCGAATGGACGCTGGCTATCGATCAGTTCACCTGGTACGCCGAAGAGGCACGCCGGGTGTATGGACGCATTGTGGAAAGCCGCGTACCGGGCGGGCGCTGTGAAGTCTCTCATCAGGCTGTGGGCGTAGTGGCAGCCTTTACCGCATGGAACTTCCCGGTGGTGCTGATCGCCCGCAAGCTGGCCCCGGCGCTGGCGGCGGGCTGCACCGTGGTGCTGCGCCCCTCCAGCGAAGTGCCCGGATCGGCGATGGTCATCATGACCTGCCTGCAAAAGGCCGGACTGCCGGCGGGCGTGGTTAACATGGTGGTCGGACCCACGGCCAATACCTATCAGCCGCTGATTGAATCACCGGTGGTGCGCAAAGTAACGCTGACCGGCTCCACGGCGATTGGGCAGCAGATGATCCGTGATTCGGCTGCCACCCTCAAACGCGTCAGTATGGAACTGGGCGGCAATGCGCCGATGATCGTTTTTGACGATGCCGATATAGAGAAAGCGCTGGATCTGGCAGTGCCGACCAAGTTCGCCAACTGTGGGCAGGTATGCGTCACCGCCGATCGCTTCTATGTTCATAAATCGGTTGAGCAGGCCTTTATCGATGGATTCGCCCGTCGCGCCGCGGCAATTAAGGTTGGTTACGGGCTGGATGAGGGCAGTGAGATGGGGCCGCTGATCAACGCGCGGCGGCTGAAGGCGATTGAAAACATCGTCGATGACGCACGGCAGAAGGGCGCGCGCGTGGTGACCGGCGGGCAGCGTATTGCCGATAAGCCGGGCTTTTACTTTGCGCCCACCGTGCTGGCCGATGTACCGGACGATGCGCTGGCGCTGGCCGAGGAAAACTTTGGCCCGATCGCTGCCATCACCACTTTCACTGACGAAGCCGACGTTATCGCCCGCGTGAACCGCAGCGAGCTGGCGCTCTCCGCCTATGCCTTTACCCGCGATGCCGCACGCATTCGCCGCGTCTCTCAACAGTTGCAGGCGGGCATGGTGGGTATCAACAGTTTTGCCCTGGCCTCGGCCGACGTACCGTTTGGCGGCATTAAGGCCAGCGGTATGGGCAGCGAAGGCGGTGCGGAAGGTATTTTCGAATATATGAATGTCAAACTGACGCAGGTGGTCCTGTAAGGAAGCCACAATGATAAACAGCAACGTTAAGCGTTTATGGGCAGAAGGGCACAGCGTGCTGAACGGCTGGCTGTCGGTTGCCAGCCCGTTCACCGCTGAGATTATGGCGGAGCAGGGCTACGACGCGCTGACCATCGATATTCAGCACGGTCTGGTCGGCTACGAGACGGCCACCACCATGCTGCAGGCAATGCGTGCCAGCGGCGTGACGCCGATGGTGCGTGTGCCCTGGCTGTCGCCGGGCGACATTATGAAAGCGCTGGACGCCGGGGCCTGGGGCATCATCTGCCCGATGATCAACAACGGCGAGGAAGCCCGACAGCTGGTGTCCTGCGTGCGCTACCCGCCGCTCGGTTCCCGCAGCTTTGGTCCGACGCGCGTCACTTTTGCCGCAGGGGCGGATTATGGCCAGCATGCGGACAGCGAAGTGGTGTGCTTTGCGATGATTGAAACCGCCGAAGCGGTGGAAAAAATCGAGGAAATCGTGCGAACCCCGGGGCTGGACGGCATCTATATTGGTCCGGCGGATCTGACCCTGGCGCTGACCGGGCGACGCTACCGTACCGGTTTTGACCGCGAGGAGCCGGAAATCATCGACGCCATCCGCCATATTCTGGATCGTGCGCACGCTGCCGGTATCCGTGCCGGACTGCATAACGGCAGTCCGGAGTACGCCGCGAGAGCCGTGGAGTGGGGTTTTGATCTGGTTACCGTCTCTAATGATGTTCAGCTGTTGCGCGGTGCGGCGGCGGCCAGCGCCACGCGCTTTCGCCAGCTGACCGGTACAGCGCCACAGGCTAAAGTCCAGCAGGGGGGGTACTGAAATGCCGCATGTACTGATTGCCGGAAGTATTCATCAGGCCGGGTTGAGCATTCTGCAAAACACCCCCGGTTTCACTTACGAGTTGGTGAAAGAAGTGAGCACCGCCAGCTATGCGCCGTTTATCGAACACGCGGATGCGCTGCTGCTGCGTACCCAGCCGCTGACCGCCGCAGAAATTGAGCAGGCTCCACTACTGAAGGTCGTTTCCCGCCACGGCGTTGGCTACGACGCGGTTGACGTGGCGGCGCTGAACGAACGCGGTATTCCGCTAACCATCGTCGGTGACGTGAATTCGCTGTCGGTGGCGGAACACACGTTTGCTCTGCTGATGGGAGTAGCGAAGCAGCTGCGGGTTTACGATGAAAATCTGCGCAGCGGCAACTGGAACTGCCGCAACAGCTTCTCGGCGATGGAGCTGTCGGGGCGCACGCTGTTTGTGCTGGGCTTTGGTCGCATTGGGCGGGAAGTGGCGAGAATGGCGCGCTGTTTCAATATGTTCGTGGTGGCCTACGACCCTTACGTGGCCGATGAAATCTTCCATGCCCTTGGCGTGGAGCGGATTACCGAACTGGACGCCGGATTAAAAATCGCCGATGCGCTGACCGTGCATTTGCCGCTCAGCGACAGTAAACCGCTGATTGGCCGCCGTGAGCTGGCGCTGCTTAAACCGCAGGCGATTGTGATCAACACCGCGCGCGGTGGGATTATTGATGAACAGGCGCTGATCGACGCACTGAAAAACGACTGTCTGGGCGGCGCGGGGCTGGATGTTTTCAGTCAGGAACCGCCACCTCGCGACTCGGCGCTGCTGCACGCGTCTTATCGCCTGATCCTCAGCCCGCATTCCGCCGGGTTGACCGAAGAGGCGGCGATGCGGATGTCGGTTTCCGCCGTGAATAATATTATTCATTATTTCACCGGCGAACTGGAAGAAAACTTAATTGTTAATTACCGACAGATAAATAACACGCACGCTATTTAACGGCTGGCGAATAATAACTTACCCGTCCTCTACAGGAACTGACTATGTTGAAAATAGCCGTGCTCGGTGCTGGCCGCATCGGGAAAATCCACGCCGCGAATATTGCCACACACCCGCAGGCAACGCTGGTGGCGGTGGCCGATCCTTTTATTAATAGCGCAAACGCACTGGCAGATTTATATGGTGCTAAAGCCGTATCCGATCCGCTGGAATTAATTAATGACGCTGATATCGATGCGGTTATTATTGCCACACCTACCGATACTCACGTTGATTTAATGCTGGCCGCCGCGCGCCAGGGAAAGAAAATATTATGCGAAAAACCTGTCGATCTGGATTTAAAACGCGCCGCCGACGCCTGCCGTCAGCTTGAGGAAATTAACGCGCCGGTAATGGTGGCATTTAACCGCCGCTTCGACCCCAGCGCCAGCGAGCTGCAGCAGGCCATTGCCAGTGGCGACATCGGCGATCTGCACCAGGTGGTGATCACCAGCCGCGATCCGGATTTTGCCCCAATGGACTATCTGCGCCATTCCGGCGGTATTTTCAGCGATATGGTGATCCACGATTTCGATATGGCCCGCTGGCTGCTGGGCGAGGAACCGGTCGAAGTTTACGCCAGCGCCAGCCGCCTGCTGAAGCCGGAACTGGCGGAGTTTGACGATTACGACACGGTGATGGTGCAGATGACCACCGCATCCGGCAGGCAGTGCCACATCAACTGCAGCCGCCGCGCGGTATATGGCTACGATCAGCGGCTGGAGGCCTTCGGTTCCGCCGGCATGCTGCTCAATAACAACCAGCGGGCCAACAGCGTGCGCCGCTATACCGCCGCCGCCACGGAAGTGCAGGCCCCGCTGGAAGCGTTCTTCCTTGAGCGCTATGAGCAGGCCTATCGGCTGGAGATGGATGCGTTTATCCAGGCCGCGCTGGGCAAGCGCGCCATCCCCGTTACCCCCTTTGATGGTCTGATGGCGCTGAAGCTGGCGGAGTGCGCCGCGCGTTCTACCGCCAGCGGCAGGCCGGTAAGTGTTGACTGATTCCTGACGGAGAACGAAAAAATGAAAAAGATTGGCATTGGTATTATCGGCACCGGCTTTATGGGGTTATCACACGCGCTGGCCTATCGCGCGGCGGCGGGCATTTTCCCGGGTGACGGCGTGCCGGAACTGATTGCGGTAGCTGATGTGGACGGTGCAGCGGCAGAGCGGGCGGCAAAACGCTTCGGCTTTCGTCGCCACACCGATGACTGGCAGTCGCTGATTAACGATCCGGAGATCGACGTGGTGTCGATTACCACGCCGAACCGTTTCCATCTGGAACAGGCGCTGGCAGCAATTAAAGCCGGTAAGCACGTGCACTGCGAAAAGCCGATTGCGCCGACCAGCGAAGAGGCGCGGATCATGACCGATGCCGCCGAGGCGCAGGGGGTGATCACCCAGGTGGGCTTTAACTATCTGAAGAACCCACTTATCAAGCTGGCCAGGGAGATGATCGACAACGGCGATCTGGGCGATATCGTTAGTTTCCGCGGTATTCACGCCGAAGATTTTATGTCCTCGCCGCTGACGCCATGGTCATGGCGGCTGGACCCTGCCGGCGGCGCGGGGGCGGTTGCCGATCTTGGTAGCCACATTGTGGCGATGGCGCGTTTCCTGCTGGGGCCGGTGGTGGCGGTGCAGGCGGATCTGGAGACGGTCATCAAGCAGCGCCCGGTTGCGGCAGGTGCGCATGAGCAGCGAGCGGTTGAGGTGGATGATATCGCCCGCCTGACCGTCGAGTTTGCACGCGGCTGCAAGGGCAGTATTGAGGCCAGCTGGGTGGCGATGGGCCGCAATATGCAGCTGGGCTTTGAGGTTTACGGTACGCGTGGGGCGCTGCATTTTACTCAGGAGCGTTTTAACGAGCTGCACTATTATCGTCACGATGCCGCCGGTGGGGTGCGCGGTTTCCAGAAGATTGAGGCCGGTCCGCAGCAGCAACCATACGGCGCGTTCTGCCCGGCGCCAGGTCATCAGTTGGGCTTTAACGATTTGAAGACGATTGAGATTGCGGAGTTTCTGAGAGCGGTATCCGGTGGGGAGTTCAGCGGGCCGGGGTTCCGTGATGCGATGGAGATCCAGCAGGTGATTGATGCGGCGATTCGGTCTTCGCGGGAGCAGCGGTGGGTGGCGGTTTGATTTTGGGATGAAGGTATGGCGATGGCTGAAGGGATGGCAGGGCGATCGGCGACGCTGAACGCTGGACGTTTGGCGATCGGCTTGAGCGGCTGTGCCCTCGAACGGGCGGATCCTCGCGCCGCTTCGCGGTTCCCTCACTTCGTTCGTCAGCCTTCAGGACCAGTACAGACGGGGCGTCCTGCCCCGGCTGTACTTTTTGTCCGCGTCCATGCGGCCAAATCCTGGCTTCCTTTCTGCGTTCAGCGCTGCGGATTGCCCGTTCGAGGGCACAGCCGCTCAGCCTGATGGCTCAGCGTTGTCTGCGGGAAGGTCTGGGATTTTTGGTTTTTCCTCTGCGTCCCAGTGGTCAAAGCAAGATTCTAAAAGCGATGAAAATTTCAAAAGGGACAGCCTCTGCTGCTGCGTAAGGGCATCCGCAGCGCTGAGGTGGAGCCATTGAGCCAGGAAACGACAGCAGGGATGCTGGCGTCAGGCCGGGTTTGAACAGGGACGTTCAATCCTGGCCGATCCGTCGGCGCAATGGCGTAACCGAAGGCACCGTGCCACGCACGGCGCGAGGACCGCCCTGGAGCAGCAGCAGAGGCTGAACCTCAAACACCCATTTCACAGCACCCTCTGATTACCAAACTCAAGAGCGATAAAATTATCAAAGGCAGCAGTAAAAGGTGCACCAGGACATCAATTCCCCTGCGCAATCCGCCAGTGGTTCAGCCAGGGTTGTTTCATACCTGTTTCTTCCCATTAGTCGAGGCGCCTTCCAGTTTTAAACTGGCACTCAGCCCGATGAAGATTTAACCTTGTATTTTGTGGTGTTAATAAGGAGAAGTCATGCGCCAGAGGACGATCGTTTGCCCGATTATTCAGAACGAAGGTGAGTATCTGTTATGCAAAATGGCGGCGGACCGCGGAGTTTTTCCCGGCCAGTGGGCGCTTTCCGGTGGTGGAATGGAACCGGGAGAAACGATGGAGACCGCGCTGAGAAGGGAAATTCGTGAAGAGCTGGGGGACGAACTGGAAATCACGGAGGTCAGGCCGTGGGCTTTTCGCGATGACATTCGTACAAAAACCTATGCAGACGGCTCAACCGAAGAGATTTATATGATTTATCTCATCTTTGACTGCATCAGTGCTAACCGCACAATTTCGTTTAATGAAGAGTTTCAGGAAGTCCGCTGGGTGCCTGCGGAGAAGATAGGGGAGCTGGATCTGAATGAGGCCACGCGCGTGACCTTTAGCCAGAAAGGGCTGATTTAAATCGCGAGTCTGGGGTCGGTACCGCGCTATAATTTGCGCACGGGGCTGCTGAAGAAAACGCCGCGGCCATTGATACCGAAAGGGTTACATGCATACAAAACGGTGACACGGAGGAGAGCCTGTTATGTCATATTACATTAAGCCAAACAGGGGTGAGCGACTCGCACCGCTCGACGACGAGAAAACAGTGTTTCAGGCATTAGTTTGTGCGGAGCTGGAAATGTGCTCTGGCAATGCCCAGGAGCGTATAGTTCAGTATAAAGCCAGCCTGGCTAAGGCTGCGAAGCAATCTTCCGCGAGCTTATTAAGACAAAAGCTGAAAGGTTGTCTTGTGCGTGAACGACAGGAAATGTAACCCTGTTTTTGTTGGTACAAAGTTTTGTTGGTACAAAGGCCCATCTGCGGGCCTTTGTTGTTTTTAAATTCGTCTGAGCGAGTGTTGTTTAGCCAGGCATACGCTCAAGAAAGAAGTCGCGCCCTTTTTTAACCATGCGCATGCCTTCGCGGCCAGAAGCGCTGGCGATGCGGAAAAACTCATCACTGCTGATATCCCAGGCCAGACGGACGCGCTCGCCGCCGGACTTAATGAAATTCCTTGCTTCATCCACGTTCAGTGCGTTGGTTTCAATAGCCTGGGTTGAATGACGACTCATAATTCTTCCTTAGTGACGTATGCAATGCCGTTCTCTTCGAGTGGACAGCATCTGATTTAGCTACAGGAAAACGTTTGCTCTGCGCTAACTGTCAATTTCCTGAAACATTTCCTTCATCTTACTCAGAAAATTTATTGCCTCAACTGACGATAACCTGCTGAAACTAAGATTATTCCTACCAGTCTCTGAAAGGGGGTTGCAATGATAAGAGTAGCTCGATCAATTGTTATATTATAACATATCAAAAATTATCATCGCGGGCCGACTTATGCAGCGTATTCCCCTGACCATTCTCAATGGTTTCCTTGGCGCAGGGAAAACCACCTTACTGAAAAGTTTACTGATGCAGGCGCAGAATCAGCGGCTGAACGTTAGCGTAATCGTGAACGATATGAGCGAACTGGATGTTGACGGCGTGCTGATTGCCAACACCGAGCTGGTAGGGAAGCAGCGGCAGAATTTTATCTCCATCTCCGCCGACAGCATCAGCAGCCCGACCGGAGTTAACAAGCTGGCACAGGCACTGGAACAGCTCGCTGCAAATCAGCCTGATATGATCCTGCTGGAAACCTCCGGCAGCAGCCATCCGCTGCCGCTGATTAAGCTGTTGCGCGATCATCCGCTGGTGCAGCTAAAGGGCTTCCTTTCACTAATTGATGCCGTGATGCTGCAAAGCGACTATGACGGCGGTGAACAGCTGATCCCGCGCTGGCAGCGCAACCTTAACCAGGGTCGTGGTGGCGTTGAAAACCTGCTGGCAGGGCAGATCCTGTTTTGCAGTCATCTGATGCTAACCAAAGTCGATCGACTGAATGCCGATGCAGTGCTCGATATAGCTCATGCAGTGCATCCCATTAATCCTGCGGTGGCGGTGATGGCGCTGCCGTGGGGAAATTTGCCGATAAGCGAGCTGTTGGCGTACCCCGAATATGATTTTTATCGCGTGGCAAAACTCGTCGAGGAACTGGAGGAAGAGGTCGAACAGTTCACCGATGACGGCGCACCGTACGACATTGAATCGCGGGTGATTGCGGACGATCGTCCATTCCACCCGCAGCGGCTGTGGGACACTTATCAGCAATTTCTCGGGGCCGGAATCCACCGCAGCAAGGGCTTTTTCTGGCTGCCGGGACGGGACGATCTCGCTCTGCTGTGGAATCAGGCGGCGGGCAGTATCAGCCTGGAATTTATCAGCTACTGGAAAGCAGGCGTACTGCGACATGAAAACAGCCTGCTGAATAGCGAAGAACGACGCATTCTGCAGCAGCAGCTGGATGACATGCCTGGGCGTTTTGGCGATCGGCGATGTCGCCTGACGGTGATTGGTTTGTCCGGGCAGCTCGAGCCCTTTGTCTCGGCGCTGCAACGCTGTTTCCTCAGCGAGGAGGAAATTGACTGGTGGCAGAAGGGCGGCACGTTTGCTGACCCCTGGCCGAAACGCGTTGCCAGACTGAAGTCGTAAACCCGACCTGAATACTCATTATGGAGGCCCGCGTGCCACAGAGCAGTAAAGAAGAGCAGAAGCTGCTGGCGATGTCGCCCGCAGATTATATGAATGCCCAACAGCTGGCGTTTTTTCAGCAGCGTTTATTGCAGGATAAACAGGATCTTTTGGCGCATATCGACCAGCTGAAAGCCAGTTTACAGTGGGGGGATAACCAGGGTGATGAAGCCGATAAGGCAATGCGCGAAGAAGAACTGAGGCTGCTGCTGCGCCAGATCGATCGCGAAAGCCGCCTGCTACCGAAAATCGATGCCGCACTGATCCGTATCAGAAAGGGTGAGTACGGCTACTGTCAGGAGTCCGGCGATCCTATCGGCCTGCCGCGCCTGCTATTGAGGCCAACCGCCGAGCTGAGCATCGACGTGAAAATGACCCACGAAATGAAAGAAACCGCCTGGCGTAAATAGCGTTGGTCGACGGGTTTATTTTTGTGCGCCATCGTGTTCACATCCTGGTGCTGGTGGAACGGATGACTAAAGGCTTAAGGCTTAAGGCTTAAGCCTTCAGCTGCGTGCAGATCATTTCAGCTGCGCCAGATAATTAATCGTCGGGGTCAGCATCTGTCTGACCGCCATTTGTGCCTGCTGCGGATCGCGGGCGGCAATCGCCTCATAAACCGCAGTATGCGCCTGTAAATTGGGCTCGGGGAAAAGGTTCAGTGCCAAAAACTGCTCAATATGATGCCGCACCGAAACGCTGAAGTAGTGGTACAGAACGCGCATGGCTTCGTTGTGAGAAGCCTCAACCAGCGCCTGGTGAAAACGGCTGTCCAGCGTGACAAACTCCGCCATATCTCTGCCCGATGAGTAGTCGCCGCGCAATTTTAAAGCGCGCTTCATCGCGGTTAAATCCTCCCGCGTACGCCGCTCGGCTGCGTATTTAGCCGCTTCAGATTCAATCATGCACTGTAATTCAAAGTGATCGCGCAGGCTGCTTTTGTCGACCTGGCGCATAATTTCCGCCGGGTCCAGCACGCTGCGCACCCAGGTTCCATCCCCCTGGCGCACCTCCAGCATACCGGAGTGGGAGAGAACGCGGACCGCTTCGCGAATCGTATTGCGGCCGACGTTATACAGCTGCGCCAGTTCGCCTTCGGTGGGGATTCGCTCACCAACCGGCCAGCTGCCGTCGCCTATGGCGGCACGTAGCGCGTCGATAACCGTATTGACCAGCGGCTGGCGCATGATTGCCTGGGGTGATTTCATCGTTCGAAGCCTGATTGTTGATAAAAACATTATCCTATCATCCGATCAATTTCAGCACCATGCCGACGTAATCGTTATTAAAAATCATTCTCATTGTTAGTTTAAACATAGGATGATAGGATTTTAAACATCCCATGTTTAAAGGATCGATGACGATCACTTTTGTGATGTCGTCATAAAACATCCCCTTATCCGTTGTTCAACCTCTGTTCTAACGAGCTGAAAACCATGAATGATTTCAGGATTGACCCCGTACGCCGACCAATTGCGGCATTGATTGCCGCAGCGCTGGGCAGCACATTGCTTTCTCCTTTTGCCAACGCCAATAACAACGGCGATGAAACGCTGACGGTCAGCGCCAGCACCGAGGAAAGTGCCTGGGGGCCGAGTGGGAGTCTGGTAGCTAAACGCAGTGCCAGCGCCACTAAAACCGATACGCCGCTGGTAAAAACGCCACAGTCGGTATCGGTGGTTACCCGTGAAGAGCTGGATCTGCTCGATCCGCCCACCGTTAAGGATGCACTGCGGTTTGCACCCGGGGTAATGGTAGAGAGCCGTGGGTCGGTGTCCGGGTTTAACTCGGTGAATATTCGCGGTTTATCGCAGATTTCAGACAATGTCTGGCTGGACGGACTCAAGCTGGCGGGGGAGGGTTACACCAATTTTCAGGTTGATCCCTATCTTCTGGAGCGTGTTGAGCTGCTGCGCGGCCCGGCCTCGGTGCTCTACGGTGCCAGCGATCCGGGCGGTGTGATTGCGCTGGTCAGTAAGCGTCCGACGGCGGAGACGCTGCGTGAAGTGCAGTTCAAGATGGGCAATCATAATCTTTATCAGACCGGGTTCGATTTTGGCGGCGCGGCGGATGACAGCGGCGAATTTCTCTGGCGGCTGACCGGGGTGGCCAGCGATCGCGATGAACAGCAGGTGGGTGAAAAGGCGAAGCGCTATTCGCTGGCTCCATCTCTGACCTGGCAGCCGAACGACAATACGCTTATCACGTTCCTTAGCCAGTTCAGCGATGAACCGGACATTGGCTGGTTCGGCTATCTGCCAGCCGAAGGCACCGTCACCGGCGGGGCAGCGGGCAAACTACCAACGAGCTTTAACGATGGTGAACCGGGATATAACAAAATTTCCCGTAAGCAGATGCTGCTCGGTTATGACGCGGAGCATCAGTTCGGCAATGGCTGGAGCCTGCGGCAAAATCTGCGCTACGCCACCGCAGAAATGGATTATCACACGATCTATGGCAGCAAAATTTCCACCACCGATGCCACACAGCTCACGCGCGGTGCGCTGGAGATGAAAGAGCAGCTCAGCACGTTTTCGGTCGATACGCAGTTGCAAAACCGCTATCGCACCGGCGAGATCGAACACACCAGCCTGCTCGGCGTAGACTATCGCCACCTTCGTAATGATATCTGGCACGCTTTCGGCAGTGCATCAAATCTCAGCCTGACTCAGCCGGTTTACGGCAACACCGACGTGTCGTATTTCAGTCTGAGCAGCCAGGTGGACCATCAGCAGCAAACCGGTGTTTATGTCCAGGATCAGGCACAGTGGCAGCGCTGGATGCTCACGCTGGGCGGGCGCTATGACTGGGCAAAAAGTGATTCAGTGAACCGCTCCGCAAGTAACGCGCTGACTGAACAGAACGACAGCGAATTTTCCTGGCGCGGAGGGCTGAACTATCTGTTTGATAACGGTATTGCACCGTATATCAGCTACAGCGAGTCGTTTTTACCAACCAGCGGGACTGATTATTACGGTCATACTTTCCAGGCCTCCCGCGCGAAACAGTATGAGGCAGGCATCAAGTATATCCCTGCCGAAGGATTGATTTCCGCCAGCGCAGCGGTATATCAGCTGACCAAAGATAAAAATCTCAGCACCGATCTGGACCATATTTACAACTCAATTCAGAACGGCGAAGTCCGCTCGAGGGGGATTGAACTGGAAGCGAAAGCGGCGCTGACCTCCAGCGTCGATGTCATCGCCAGCTACAGCTACACTCAGGCAAAATTCACCCGCGACAGCCAATATCAGGGCAACCAGCCGTATGAAATCCCGAAAAATATGGCCTCGCTGTGGGGAGATTATACCTTCCATAACAC
Organism: Erwinia sp. S43; assembly: GCF_016624745.1. Classification (NCBI taxonomy): domain Bacteria; kingdom Pseudomonadati; phylum Pseudomonadota; class Gammaproteobacteria; order Enterobacterales; family Erwiniaceae; genus Erwinia; species Erwinia sp. S43. The sequence goes on from NZ_JACVTX010000001.1 coordinate 235,746, forward strand.
TGTACTGAGCGGACTGACGCTCGGCATGGGCGCACGCTACATTGGCTCTACGTGGGGTGATAATGCCAACTCCTTTAAGGCGGGGGCGGTAACGATTTGGAACACCGCGCTGCGCTACGATCTGGCACGGTTCAATCTGCCGGGCTCATCGCTGGGACTTAACGTCAATAACCTGTTTGATAAGCAGTATGTCGCCGGATGTTATGCCACGACGGCCTGCTACTACGGTGCGGAGCGCCAGATTACCGGTACTGCCACCTTCCGTTTCTGAGTCATAAAAGGGAGGAGGCAATCCTCCTCCCCCAAACCGGGACAGATCCTTCATTGGGCAGATCGTCTATGGCGATTTTCTCTGCCCGGCCAGGGTCTGGCAGAGATTATTGCTGTGCCGATAGCAGGCGATCGGCCGTCAACAGCGCCTCCGTTTCGCTGGCGACAATCAGCATAGGATATCCCCAAAACTTGCTGTATCCCACGGCAAACTCCTGGGCCGCGTCGCGCAGGGCGACGTCCGGCTCGATAAAAATAGCCGCCAGTATCCGCTGACGCAGCAGCGCGCGGTGGGTTTTACGCCACTGGGCAACGTACTGCATTTCGTCCTTGCTTTGTGGATAAGCGGAAAAATCCAGTCCTTCGGCATTGAGTAGAACAAAAGATTCACCGCGTTCAAGCAGCTCCAGGTACAAAGCGAATCCTTCTTCCGTCGACTGTGTTTTGTCGATCAGATGCAGCCAGACGCGGGGAAAATGAGAAGCGTTAATTAACATATGGGTAATCCTAATGGCATCAGTTAAGCGCTTTAGTGTAAATCAACGGCTGCTGACCGGCATTGGCGGGTTCGGTCATTCCGTTGCCCGTTTCGGCCATGACACTTGTGTGGCAAGGGGAAGAAGGGATGGCTGATACTCTAATCCGCTCCTCGCCATTAATTTCCGGCGCGGACGGAAGTGCGATAACCGCCTGTGGCGTTACCCGCTGCGATAACGACTGGCGAATCCCTGGGCATCGCCACCGGTTCAGCCAGCTGATTTATGCCCTCAGCGGTGAACTGCGCTGTGAAACGGCGCAGGGGATCTGGTGGGTACCGGCACGCGGTGCGGTATGGATACCGCGCGGTGAGCAACACGCGGCCAGTGGCAGGGGTGAAATGGCCAGCTTTCACCTGTACGCGGACGAGTTGATGCCGCCACACTGCGCGACCCTGCAACTGACAACGCTGCTCGCCGAGCTGCTACATCACGCCGCACAATTTTCGCATCCTGCGTCGTTAAGTGCGCGGCAGGCGCGTCTGCTGGCCACGCTGCGGGATGAGCTGGCGGCCGCCCCGGTTGATGTCTTCCCGCTGCCGCTGCCGTCCGATACCCGACTTAATCGGCTGATCGCGCAACTGATGGCTTCACCGTCCGACAAGACACCGGCGGCAGAGTGGGCCAGGCGCATCGGCATGAGCGAGCGCAATATGTCCCGGCAGCTGCTGCGGGAAACCGGTATGAGCCTGGGCCGCTGGCGACGACAGCTGCACATCGTGCTGGCTTTACGCCAGTTACGGCTCGGTGATGCAGTACAGAATGTCGCGCTGACGCTGGGGTATGAAAACGCCAGCGGATTTATCACCATGTTTCGTAAAATTACCGGAAAATCCCCGGGGAGGTATTTAGCAGAAGAACGGTCGTCTCAATATTACCCGAGCTAACAGGGGGGCAGTGTAATGCTGAATGAACGATGCTTTTCACCGGATAACCGAACCGCAATTTTTAACCCGGCCAGGTATTCTCCTAAACTGTTGGCCATGGCTCTCAGACCTCTGAGAAATAGGAATTTTTACCTTTTACACTATTCGCACTGGCAGTAGATTTCAGCTATCGACAGCGCGGGTCAACACCGGGGATGCTGTCGGGAAAAAAACAATCATAAACACTATTTCTACCTGCCATTGTTGCTAATGGTAATGAGGTTAATCATGCTTTTAAAACGCAGCTTTTCTGTAGCAGTCGTGGTACTGCTGACGCTGTCAATCACTGCCTGTGGACATATGTCTAATCGGGGCAGAAACACGGCGATTGGTGCAGGTATTGGTGCGATTGGCGGTGCGGTACTGACCGGAGGAAGTTCTCTCGGCACCGTAGGCGGCGCGGCGGTGGGGGGCATTATTGGCCATCAGATTAGCCGCTGATTAATTCGCTTTGTCAGTTAGTTTGCAGAAAAAAACTAACCTGCTGGTTAACGCTGGCGGGTTAGGTTGCTAAAACCAGCAGCAGTTCAATTTCCCTTCTTTTTCGCCAGCGCTTCCTCAATAAGTTGATCGATACCGCGAGCAGCGGCCATATCCACCGCTTCGCTGCGGGTAATTTCACAGAGTCTGGAGAGGCGGTTGATTTTGCGCAGCAGCGACATGCGTAGCGAAAGCGATATTGCTTTTTTCTTATCCTTATCGAGAAAGACACGACTGACCGTTTCAGCGGGTTTTGCTTCGGCATTTTCAGCCAACGCTTCATTCATCCGGCGTAGTGCCTTTTTATCCAACTGGCCAATACCGGTTAACTGATAAGAGTGGCCTGCTTTACTGTATTTAATTTCAGCCGCGTAGGATTCGCGCAGTTCTTTCAGCGCACGAGTCAACGTGGGTTCGGAACAGTTCAGGGCAGTAATAATCGTCTCGGCAGCCACCGGTTTTCCAGAACCGAGAAGGATTGCCAGCTTATAAATTCGGGCCTGTCGCGTGCTGAGATGCATAATAAGTCTCTGCCTGGATTCATCATTATAGTTTTATGGCCTGGCAGCATAGCACGGGAAAGGCATTTGCTGGCAGTATCGTCTGAGGATTAGCTCAGCTTTTGGTCAGTGCGGTCATCAGCCTGATCGCATCCTGATTTTTCTCGCTAACAATGCCGTATACCTGGGCACGAGCAAGGATGGCTGAGGCCCAGCGGCGATGGGTGGCCGGTTCGCACATCGCGCCCTGCGACTTAAATACCGCCTGACTGGAATTAAGGATGCGCAATGCATCAGCGTGATCGCTGGCCGACACCATTAGCGCAGCTTCGATGATGCCAATCTGGCTGGGGTGAATGGCGGTTTTACCCACCAGTCCGTGCAGCATATCCAACGCCAGTTCACGATCCATGATTTGCCGATCGTCAATGTGCTCACAAACCGGCGCGGTCAGGGCAAAATCCCGCGTGGCAAAGACTGAAACCAGCATTTTAATCACGTAGCCCATCGGGCCGTCGTACAGGGTGAACTCCCGCGAACGGCGCTGTGAGACGACATTCATTAAATCATTACCGCCGATGCGCAGGGCAATAATACGCTGACGACACGGATGATTCGCCAGTGCAGCAGCCAGCTCTCGCATCTGCACCACGTCGAACACTTCCTCAGTTTCCAGCGTTGGCATCATGCACAAGTGAGAATCCTTGAGCATTGCCCACCAGACAGGCAGGCAGTGGCGCGTGAATTTGGGCAGTACAAGACCATCGACACCGCTCAGGTCCCAGTCGGCGGCCAGTTCCGCCCCCATAGTGATATCGCGCGGGCGGACAAATACCAGCGGCCAGCTTGCGTTACCCTGTAACTTTTTAGCTACTGCAAGGTGCGTCAAAACCTGGCGCAGGTTGCGGCGGGCCAGGGGAATATCGGCGTCGCTGACGGCATCTTCAAGACAGATAACCAGCGAACGCAACCCATCAATCTTATTGTGCAGCACGGCGTCAGCGATATCCGTGCGGGTAGCGGGCATGTACAGCGTTGCGCCCAGGCGCCAGGGAGAAAGCCGTTCGTTCATCAGAGTACCTTCTTGATAATGGTGACCGCCCGATACTGGCCAATGGCCTCGCCCACGGCGGCTACCGCGATGCCTTTCTCATGCGCCAGATGCAGCAGCAGCGCGACATCGGCATCGTCGGTCGAACGCACCAGCACGTGATCCGGCACGCGGCGCAGCACGGCTCGAGTGGCTTCAGCAATACCGGGTTTGATGCGATTAATACTGGTGATGTCGTACTGCTCCGCCAGTTGCTTAATGACCGCTTCACTCTGCTGCCGCAATCCGGCATTCTGCTCGGGATCCCACTCGCAGGCCTTCACCTCACCCAGCAGGCGGCGGCGAGCGGCGACCGTCTCCACCAGATGGCGGCTACATTCGAAGCGTTCGAGATGATGGCAAATCACGCAGCCGTGGAACCCTTCGCTTCGCCAGATCGAGCGTGAAATCATGCCGGAAACCGGCGCGCCCATAATGCCAAACGGAATCAGCCAGTCGTCGTCGCTGGCCGACAGCCAAGAGCGACCACAGGGATCGGCCAGCACCACAAGGCGCGGATAAGCCGGATAGCCAGGGCGATCCTTGAGTGAACGAATTAACTCACCGGTGATAGCCCCTTTGCCGGTCCAGCCGTCAACGAAAACAAGGCCTTCCGTACCGTGACGCTGTTCAATCCAGTCCAGCGCGGCGCTATCAATACCGCGATCGCGGATAATGCTGATACCGTAATGATAAGATTCCTTTCCGCAATCACGTAGCGCCTGCTGCAGCATCACACCCAGCGGCACACCGGCACGCACCAGACTTGCCAGCACTACCGGCGTATCGGGAAAACGCTCAATCAGCGCCTGCGCCAGCATCGCTACTTCTTTTGCCAGCCGCTCCGCTCCGTGCTCAAGCGCGCGGGCAAACAAATCCAGATGCCATTCGGTTGGCTCCGGCTCCTGGCTCAGCATTTCTGAATAGTGCTTCGCCCCGGACTGGATCAGCGCTTCTTTGCGGTCGACCGGCGTCATTTCCATTTCCACCGGCGTCAGCAGAAAATGAACGTCCTGCGGCTGGTAGGAGCCTGAAAACGGCACAAAATCAGTCATGGTCGGCCTCCCTGAACAGCGCCTGGTTAATATGATCTGCAAACTGACTCTGGCTCGGCAGGCCGTACCAGCTGCACAGCTTCATAAAGCGATGATCGCTCAGGCTGTCGCCGAGACCAATCACCGGAAACACGCCGCGCTCGGCGCGCAACCGTTCCAGCAGGAAACTGACCGCCAGCCCTTTTTCCACCACCACCGGCAGCCAGGCCACGTTGTTGCTGTTGCGATGGATATACCAGCCTGAGGTGGGGAACCGCTGCTCGATCTCATCGGCGATGGCGTACAGCTCGTCCAGTTTGGTGCTGTCGCGATGCTTCATGACCAGATAGATCGGCGTCTGCTCGTATTCATAGTTGATACGCGCCCAGCCGTTGATGTTGCGCTCCGCCATCAGCTCGGTGATCTGCTGCTGCATGGTTAGCAGCTGCGCCGCATACGGTGCCAGTTTTGCCAGCATCAGCGCCTGCCATTCGGCATCCGCTTCACCCTGTGGATTAAGGATCACCGCACCGTGGGTAGCAACAGCCCAGGAGCGGAAGGGGATTTCAACGCGGGCGATCTCTTCAGTGCCGCGTGCGGTGACGGGGATTAAGTCGCCGTGTTCCAGCATCCAGTCAACCAGCATTGCCTGTTCTTCGGTCATAAAGCTGCGCGGTTGCAGACTACGGTCCAACGCACCGGTACGAAACGGTTCCAGAGACAGCTCATCGACCATTTTGCGGCGGGTCTGAAACAGCGTGTCGTCAAGATCGGAGAAAATTACCGGCTTATTCATAGCTGAGTACCTCAACCTGAGGCGCAACCCGGGAGAGTGCGGCAATCAGCGCAGGATCGAGGCTATCGGCAGGCGTTTCGCTGCACAGCAGAATGCGGTCAAACTGCTGATGGGCCACGTTGTAAACATAGTTCGGAATGCCCAGGCCATAGTTATCGCTGAAAGCAATTGCCGACTGAATGGCAAATCCGGTCGCTATCGGCGAGCGGGTGGTGGAGCTGTAATTCACCTCGGCCCCCTGACGCTCCAGGCGTTCCGCCAGCAGGAAGGGTTCCCAGATAAACTCGCTGGTGCCGAGCACGAGGATCTTTTCCCCCACGGGCGCGACGATATCTTTGCCGAGATCGCCTGCCGAAGCATCCATGCCCAGACGGCCCCAGTTTTGCCGCCCGGTGACCGGTACGCTGCCGCTGGCGGTTACATTCACCGCCGGCATAATCGGGATCGGCGCATCCGGGTTTTTCTCCCAGTGCCAGTCGCCGCGCACCAGCGCCACGGTGGTCACCGGTAGCGGGCAGGCTCTGGCAATCGCTTCGCCGCTCCAGTCAGTGAGTGTCACGGTGATCACCCGCTCGATACCGGTCAGTCCGGCGTCGTTTCTCAGCGCGGCCAGCAGATTAATAAAGGTGTTGCCGGTGGTGGCTTCATCATCAATCAGTACCAGCGTGCGAGCGTTCTGTACCCGGCGGCGTAACTCAACGTCAACGGGTAAGTAGAGCAGGTGGTCGGTTGCGTGGCTGTGGTCTTCTTTAAACTCGCACAGCAGCTCGCCGCTAACCGGATGGCGCGTTGAACTGAGATAGACCGACTCCGGCGCGCGCTGGCGCATCTCATCAAACACGCCCGCCCCCAGACCCACGGCGGTTTCCGCCATGCCGATAAACAGCACCGGGCCTTCAGGCAGCGCGGGGAACTGCGCGGCAAGCTGGCGATAAACACCGCGCATGGTGGCCGGGCTGACCGGAATATGGCGACCCAGCACTTTACTGACAAACAAAAAAGCTCGTTTCGGATTACGGCGTTCGGCTACGTCGAACAAATCATCCAGCGGGATAGTGTTACCGTTTGGCGTTACGCTCAGCGTGCCGCAGGTTAAGGTTTTGCGCCACAGTGGCGAAGAGGTTGCAGTCATTCTCGTTTCCTTACGGGATCAGGTTGGTCAGCGGTTGATAACGCACGACGTCAGTTATCGATCGCACAGTGGCAGGTGAAAAATCACGGATGGCGCGGTCACGTACCTGCTGTGCGGTCATCAGACCCAGGCGTCGCATGGCGAACAGGCCGGGCAGATTGACGCCGCTAAAGCGGGTGTAGCCGATACCGCCGGAAGGGCGCATGTTGATTTCCAGCAGCAGTGGCTTCCCACTGGCATCATGGCGGGTTTGTACATTCACCAGCCCGTCGGCCTCCATCGCTTCGGCGCAGGCGCGTCCGAGTTCGTAAGCTTCACCACTGTTTTCCAGATGTTGCAGCGCGCCGTCCTTGCGTCGTGCTACCGCCGCCAGCACAGAACCTTTTTCAACCAGCATATCAACGGAATACTCCGGACCGGGCAGCCAGGGCATCAGCACCAGCGGCTCAACGCGATCGGCAGCGTCCAGCGCCTGTAAATAGAAATGCGGATGGACCCGGCGACTATCGGGGTGGGTAAATGCAGCCATCGGCGAGGCAGATTCATCAAAACGCCAGAAACCCATGCCATAAATACCTGTAACCGGCTTCACGCACAGGGGCGCATCGCCAAACGGCGAGTCCAGCAGCATCTGGCGCAGCTGCGATGTGGAGTCAATGCGCATGGAGGGGACGACCGGCAGCCCGCGCTGCGCCATCGACTCAGCAAAGCTGACTTTGTCATCGGCGAGATCCAGCATTTCAACCCGGGTAGCGCCGGTGGTCAGAGTGGCTCCACTGGTTTCAATCTCCGCGCGGCGGGATTCGAACCAGCGGGCATTGCGCCCGGTATGAATCGCCCGAATACCGTGCTGTTCGACCCTGGAAAGAATAAACGCCAGTCGCCGCTCGTCTTCCGCAGGTTCAATCAGAGCAAAGTCGGCCTGAGAAAGAATTTCATTACGTTGATGACGATGTGACGCGAAAACAGAAATCTGCTGCTGCGATGCTTCAGCCGCAGCGGAGATACCCTGAATAATATCGCGCTGTGAGGACAAACCTTCCATCAGCCAAATGTTCATTGTCATTCTGTATTTATCCACCGGGAGAAAAGTTGCACAGCAAATGAGCATCGAGTGTAGGGAGCCAGAAGAATGTTGTCAATCATATTATGATTAACGTAAAGACGTACCAGTTTCATCTAAAGAAGTGTAAATAATACGAGAGTATATTTATTTTTTAATCATTAAAATGATACAAATCAATATGTTAAATTAATGCCATAAATGAACAAAAAAAAGGATCTTGTGCAAGAACATCATCATGATATGATTTTCTACCTCAAGGATTGTGACGTAAAAGTCAGTCGCCTTTTTCATTACTCATCTTAAGGAATTATGACCATGGTTTCATTAAGCAAGAACCAGACTGTATCACTCAGCAAGCAGTCTTCCGCGATTAATAAACTGCATTTCGGCCTCGGCTGGGACCCAGTAAAGAAGAAAGGCCTGTTTGGTAAGATCTTTGGCGGCGATGGCGACATCGACCTCGATGCAGGCTGTGTTTTGCTGGATAAATCAGGTAGCGAAATCGACACCATCTGGTTCCGTAAACTCAAATCCGACTGCGGCTCAGTGGTTCACAGCGGTGACAACCTGACGGGCGAAGGCGACGGCGATGATGAAATCATTAACGTTGATCTGTCTCGTCTGCCTTCCGACGTTGAGTATCTGGCCTTTACCGTTAACAGCTTCCGCGGTCAGTCGTTTAACGATGTTGAAAACGCCTTTTGTCGCGTAGTGGATCAGGCGGGTAAAGAACTGGCGCGTTATCAGCTGACCGAGCAGGGCGCTCATACCGGTATCGTTATCGCCTCTCTGCACCGCAATCACGGCCTGTGGGACTTTACCGCTCACGGTAAAGCGTGCAGCGGCCGCACTATCGATGCGATGCATACCGACATTGTTGCCACAGTGGTGCGCTAATGAATATGACTCCGGGGGGCAATGCCCCCGTTCCCGCTCAGACCCTGACAGTGCGCGTGCTGTCGGGCGCATCGCTAGACGCCTCTGCTTTCCGCCTGTTTGAAAATGGCAAGGTGCAGGGTGACGCCGATATGGTGTTCTACGGCCAGCCTCAAAACAACGATGGCACTATCAGCCTGAATGCGCAGGGTAATAACACCGCTTTCACTGTCGATCTCAGCCGATTGCAGGCTGCCGTGCAGAAAGTGGCGTTTACCGTCACCTGCGACGGCACGCAAACCGTCGCGGGCCTGCAACGTCTGGCGATTCAGGTCGAATCTTCAGGCGAAGTGCTGCTGAACGGCAATGTGGATATCAGCGGACGTCAGGAAGCGGCTCTCATTCTCGGTGAGTTTTATCGCCGCAATGCAGAGTGGAAATTCCGCTTTATCGCCCAGGGCTTTAACGGCGGGCTGAAGCCGCTGGCCGAACATTTTGGCGTGGAAGTGGCGGATACCCCGGCACCAGCACCTGCTGCTGCTCCGGCCCCAACGCCCGCGCCCGCACCGGCCAGTAAAATCAACCTGAGCAAAGTCACGCTGACGAAAGAAAAACCGGCAATCAGTCTGACCAAGCGCGATAACTTCGGTGAGATCCGCATCAACCTGAACTGGCATCGTGCCCCGGCTTCATCGGGTGGACTGAAAGGGTTCTTCGGCGGCAATAAAGGCATCGACCTGGATATCGGCGCGTTTGTTGAGCTAAACGACGGCAGCAAAGGGGTAATTCAGGCGCTGGGCAACACCTTCGGTTCGTTTAACGACAAACCTTACGTGCACCTGAAGGGCGACGACCGCACCGGTTCGATCAGCGACGGCGAATGGATGCATATCAACGGCCGCGAGTGGAAGCATATTCGCGAGGTGCTGATCTATGCCTTCATCTATGAAGGCGTGCCGAGCTGGGATAAAACCGATGGCGTAGTGACGCTGCATATCCCGGACCAGCCGCCGATTGAAACGCGTCTGACCGAAGGGCAGGACCGTCGAAATATGTGTGCGATAGCCCGCCTGGTGAACGAAAACGGCAATATCAAAGTCGAACGTATTAACCAGTTCTTCAAAGGCCACTCCGACATGGATGAAGCCTTCGGCTGGGGATTTCGCTGGAAAGCGGGTTCTAAATAATTATTCACAGAGGAAAGTAGCTATGGGTTTCTTTGACAAGGTAAAAGGGGCGTTTAACGCCAGCCGCGACGAGCTGACCAAACAGGTTGGCCGTTTTAAAAATAAAAAATTCATGCAGGGGACCGTGGCCGTCTGTGCGCGTATTGCGGTTTCCAGCGACGGCGTTAGCGCGGAAGAGAAACAGAAGATGATCGGCTTTCTGCGTGCTTCGGACGAACTGAAAGTGTTCGATACCGCAGAAGTTATCGAGTTCTTCAACAAACTGGTGACCAGCTTCGATTTCGACATTGAGATCGGTAAAGGTGAAACCATGAAGTACATCCTGGCCCTCAAAGACCAGCCGGAAGCAGCCCAGCTTGCGCTGCGCGTGGGTATCGCCGTGGCGAAGAGCGACGGCAACTTTGACCAGGATGAGCAGCACGCCGTTCGCGAAATTGCTCTCGCGCTCGGCTTTGAACCGGCTGAATTCGGCCTTTGATGTCACACCTTTAAGGGTTAACTATGGTATCCACGCATATCGGCTTTCCGACAGAGACAGTCATTGTTTTCGTAGTACTGGCTGTCGGGGCCATTCTTATTGACCTGTTCATGCACCGCGATGACAAGCCAATATCGCTGAAAAGTGCAGCGTTGTGGTCTCTGTTCTGGGTTGCTGTTGCCCTGGGCTTTGCCGGCTTCCTGTACGTGCACCACGGCGCAGAAGTGGCCAGCCTGTTTGTTACCGGTTATGCGCTGGAGAAAGTGCTGTCGGTTGATAACCTGTTCGTGATGATGGCGATTTTCTCGTGGTTTGCCGTACCGGACCGCTACCGTCACCGCGTGCTGTACTGGGGGATCATTGGTGCCATCGTCTTCAGGGGTATCTTTGTGGCGATTGGTACCGGGCTGCTCAGCCTGGGTCCCTACGTTGAGGTTGTCTTTGCCATTATCGTGGCCTGGACCGCGGTCATGATGCTGAAAAGCGGCGATGACAGTGAAGAAATCGAAGACTATTCGCAGCATCTGGCCTACCGCATGGTCAAACGCTTCTTCCCGATCTGGCCGAAAATCAAAGGTAACGCCTTTGTTCTGAGCCAGAAAGAAGTGGATGCCGAACTGGCAAAACCGGAAAACAAAGACGTGACCATTGGTCGCGGTGCAAAAGCCTGGCGCTATGCAACGCCGCTGTTCCTGTGCGTGGCGGTGGTTGAACTTTCCGACGTGATGTTCGCCTTCGACTCTGTACCGGCAATCATCGCCGTCAGCCGCGAGCCGCTGATTGTGTACAGCGCCATGATGTTCGCTATCCTTGGTTTGCGTACTTTGTACTTTGTTCTGGAAGCGTTAAAACAGTATCTGGTACATCTGGAGAAGGCGGTTATTGTCCTGCTGTTCTTTATCGCGGCGAAACTGGGCCTCAATGCCACCGATCATATCTGGCATCATGGTTACAGCATTTCGGCGACAACCAGCCTGTTTGTGGTTCTGGGCGTACTGGCGGTGGGGATTATCCTCAGCGTGATGTTCCCGGGCAAACCCGACGCCGAGGAAGAAAAGTAAGGGCGGTAGTCCACGTCTACTGAAAACGAATTCGAAAATCTAATTATGAGGAAAATATAATGAGCGTTTCTTTATCCAAAGGCGGCAACGTATCCCTGAGTAAAGCAGCACCAACCATGAAAAATGTTCTGGTCGGTCTGGGTTGGGATGCACGTTCTACCGATGGTCAGGACTTCGACCTGGATGCGTCAGCGTTTCTGCTGGCCGCCAGCGGCAAAGTTCGCGGCGATGCTGACTTCATTTTCTACAATAATCTGACGTCTGCCGACGGTTCCGTTAGCCACACCGGCGACAACCGCACCGGCGAAGGCGACGGCGATGACGAATCACTGAAAATCAAACTGGATCTGATCCCGGGCGACGTCGACAAAATCGTCTTCGTGGTCACCATCCACGATGCGCAGGCACGCCGTCAGAGCTTTGGTCAGGTTTCCGGTGCGTTTATCCGCCTGGTTAACGACGACAACCAGACCGAAGTGGCCCGTTACGATCTGACCGAAGATGCCTCTACCGAAACCGCAATGCTGTTCGGCGAGCTGTATCGCCACGGCGCCGAGTGGAAATTCCGCGCGGTCGGTCAGGGTTATGCCGGTGGTCTGGCATCCGTGTGTGCCCAGTACGGTATCAACGCATCCTGATAGTTTTATTCATTGTTCCAACCGGGCAGTAAGACGCTGCCCGAATCACCCATTATCAGCAGGAGCATTAAAATGGCAGTTTCTCTCGTAAAAGGCGGCAACGTATCCCTCACCAAAGAAGCACCAACCATGAACATCGCCATGGCCGGTCTGGGCTGGGATGCTCGCGTAACCGACGGTCAGGACTTTGACCTGGATGCTTCAGTTTTTATGGTTGGCGAAGATGGCAAAGTGCTGAGCGACAGCGGCTTTATCTTCTTCAACAACAAGCTGAGCAGCTGCGGCTCCGTTGAGCACCAGGGCGACAACCGCACCGGTGCGGGTGATGGCGACGATGAGCAGGTGAAAGTTGAACTGAGCAAAATCCCGGCCGACGTGAAAAAGCTGGTCTTCGCGGTTACCATCTATGATGCGGAAGCGCGTAAGCAGAACTTCGGCATGGTCAGCAACAGCTTCATGCGTATCTACAACAACGATAACGGCAGTGAAATCGCCCGTTTCGACCTGTCTGAAGATGCCTCTACCGAAACCGCGATGATCTTCGGTGAGCTGTATCGCCACGGCGCAGAGTGGAAGTTCAAAGCGGTAGGCCAGGGCTTTGCCGGCGGTCTGTCCGCGCTGGCTTCCCAGCACGGCGTTAACGTCTGATAATCAGTTAATAAAAAACCCGGCGAGCCCGGGTTTTTTTTCGTCCGCCTGCGGTCAGGAGCGAGCCTGGTTTTCAGGCGGCGAATGCGGCAGGCAGTGTCACTCAGCGCAAACTTTCCCCCAGCCACGCCGCCAGCTGCAGCAACTCTTCCCGCTGCTGCGGAAACTCAGCAATCAATTCTTCCGCCTGGCGAGAAACGCTCTGCGGCTGATATTTCACGCCCTGTAGCTGCTCCTGCAACGCTTCCAGCGGGGCCGGATTCAGGCTGTCGGTGTAAATCCGGCAGCGCTGAATGATGCCGCGCTCAACGTCAACGTGGATCTCCACGCCGCCCCAGCTGAAGCGGGTATCCAGCTGATGGGCGAAATCCGGGGCCTGGCCAAAGTTCCACTCCCAGCTGCTCTGGCGGGCAAAGGTTTCGGCAAAGCCGGGGAGGTCGGGGAACGCTTCCGGTGAAATCAGCTCCGGCTCACAGCGGTCTCCGTAGTAGTCGAAGAAGGATTGTGTGACAGCGTCACAAATTCGTTCGTAGCTGATATCCGGCTGAAGCTCCTGCAGATTCGCCACGCGGGAACGTACCGAAGTGATGCCCTTGGCCTGTAGCTTTTTCTCGTCAGGGTTCAGGTAGTCGGCCAGCCGCGACAGGTCGGCATTCATCAGCAGGGTGCCGTGATGGAAACCGCGATCGCGGGTTTCACGATAGGCCGAACCGGAGACTTTGCGCATCCCGTCGGCGGTGCTGACCACCAGGTCGTTGCGCCCTGAAGCTTCCGCCGTCATGCCCAATGCTTCCAGCGCGTGCAGGATAATCCCGGTAGACACGCTTTTGTCGTACTCCGGCTTACCGGCCATAAAGGTAAAGCAGCAGTTGCCGAGGTCGTGAAACACCGCGCCACCACCGCTGCTGCGGCGCGCCAGGCGAATGCCATCTTCCTCCATGCGGCGGGTATTGCACTCTTTCCACGCATTCTGCGCCCGGCCAATGACCACCGTTTCCGCATTGCGCCACAGGAACAGCACCCGCTGGGTGGTAGGCATCTGGCGGAAGATGCACTCTTCCACTGCAAGGTTAAACCACGGGTCCCAGGATTCAGATAACAGCAAACGCAGTGAGGACATCAGTAACTCCATTTCCATATTAAGGCCGCCGGGCAGTGCGCGACGGCGGGAGTGCGGCGCAGGGATCATACTCTTGCGGCGACCGGCGTGTCACCTTCGTCCGTATGCCGGGCTGCACTGAAGTGATGCAACCTGCCTGATCGTGAGGCAGAAAAAGATAACTCGCGCGTTCTGATTATCGCAACTCATTGTTTAAAATGGAATTGAACTTCTGGCATAGCTTTTGCCTTTATCTCACTAAGCAGCAGCGTTACCCAGATAACTAATAAAAAATAGCAGGCTAGGGTTCCGGTCCACCAACGTGGATGTCTGGTCCGAGAGCTGGCGACCTCGGTTGAGGTTACACGGCGGGACAAAAGCCCGGGAGACAGCAACACCGCAGGTGTAGCGCTGCTCCCGTATTTTTTCCGCCGACACCGAGGTCCGATATGAAACTATCCCGTTTGCTGGGCGCCTGTCTCCTTACCGCCACCGCGCTTCTCAGCCTGCCGACGCAGGCCGCCGCCAAGAAAGAATTCAACGTCTGCTGGACCATCTATGCAGGCTGGATGCCCTGGGGGCAGATTTCCAGCTCCGGCATCATCGATAAGTGGGCCGCGAAGTACGGCATTAAAATCCACGTCACCCAGCTCAACGACTACATCGAGTCAATCAACCAGTACACCGCCGGGCAGTTTGACGGCTGCACCATGACCAATATGGATGCGCTGACCATTCCTGCTGCCGGCGGCGTGGACAGCACCGCGCTGATCCTCGGCAGCTATTCCGAAGGCAACGACGGCGTGGTGCTGAAGGGCAAAGGCAAAACCCTGAATGACCTGAAAGGCATGAAGGTGTATCTGCCTGAGCTGTCCGTATCGCATTATCTGCTGGTGCGTGGCCTGGAGAAAGCCGGGCTGCAGGAGAAAGACGTCACGGTAGTGAACACCTCCGATGCCGATATCGTTTCCGCCTTCGCCACCCCTGGCGTGCAGGCCGCCGTGGCCTGGAATCCGCAGCTTTCGGTAATCAAAGCCACTCCGGATACCACCGAAGTGTTCGGCTCGCAACAGGTTCCCGGCGAGCTGATCGACATGATGGTGGTGAACACCGCCGTGCTGAAAGACAACCCGGCGCTGGGCAAGGCGCTGACCGGTGCCTGGTTTGAAATGATGGCGCTGATGAAGGCCGGGGATAACAAAGCCCTGACTGAAATGGCGACAGCCTCCGGCACCGATCTGGTGGGCTATCAGGCTCAGCTGAAAACTACCCATCTGTTTTATACCCCGGCCGATAACCTGCAGTTTATAACCGGCAGCGAGCTGGCAAAAACCATGCAGCGCGTGGCGCAGTTCTCCTTTGATAAGGGGCTACTGGGCGACGGCGCGCAGAGTGCGGACTTTATCGGCATGCAGTTCCCCGGCGGCGTGACGCAGGGCGACAGCGGCAACCTGAAACTGCGCTTCGACGACAGCTATCTGCAGATGGCCGCAGACGGCAAGCTGTAACCGATGGCGCAAGGAGTAAACACAATGCGGCAAATTAATCGCAACCCGACGCCAGGCGCGCGCCTGATGCTGATACTGCTGCCGTTTGTGCTGGTGATCGCCGCGTGGCTGATCGGTTCGGCCATCCGTCTGGAGGCCAACCCGCAGGACAAACTTCTGCCGGGTCTGGGACAGATGATCGATGCCGTGCACCGTATGGCCTTCGTAGCGGACAAACGCAGCGGCGATTACCTGTTCTGGACCGATACGCTGGTCAGCCTGGCGCGTCTGCTGGTCGGGCTGAGCATCGCTGCGCTGTTGGGGCTGTGCTTCGGCATTGCCTCCGGGGTTTTCCCCATGCTGCGCGCACCGCTTTCGACCTTTATGACGGTGATTTCGATGGTGCCGCCGCTGGCGATACTGCCGGTGCTGTTTATCGTGTTCGGCCTCGACGAGCTGTCGAAGGTAATGCTGATTGTTATTGGCGTCACGCCGATGCTGGCGCGGGATCTGGAGCAGCGGGCGCGGGAGATCCCGGTAGAAATCCTGATTAAGGCGCAAACGCTGGGGGCCAGCAGCTGGACGCTGGTCCTGCGCGTGGTGCTGCCGCAGCTGCTGTCTCGACTGCTGGTCTCACTGCGGTTAATGCTGGGCGCGGCGTGGCTGTTCCTGATCTCCGCAGAGGCGATTTCCGCCACCGCCGGGCTGGGCTACCGCATTTTTCTGGTGCGCCGCTATATGGCGATGGATGTGATCCTGCCTTATGTGGTGTGGATCACTCTGCTGGCCTGGCTGATGGATCTCGGCCTGCGCTATCTGAATCGTAAATGGTTCCCGTGGTCGACAGGAGCACAGTCATGAGTTTTATCGTCATCGACAACATCTGGCAGGAGTATGGCCGCCATGTGGTGCTGGAGCGCCTGAATCTGCACATTGCCGAAGGGGAGTTCTGCACCATGGTCGGGGCATCAGGCTGCGGAAAATCGACCTTTCTGCGTCTGCTACTGGGCCAGGAAAAGCCCAGTCGAGGGCAGATTCTGCTGGACGGAGAACCGCTCAAACCGGAGCCGGATATCACCCGGGGCGTGGTGTTCCAGCGCTATTCCGTTTTTCCCCATCTCAGCGTGCTGGACAACGTCACCATCGGGCTGGAGCTGCCGCGCTCACGCTGGAGCGGCCGCCTGTTCGGCCAGCAAAAGCGGGAGGCGAGGGAAAAGGCCGCTGCACTGCTGGTACGGGTGGGGCTGGGGCATGCGCTGAACAAATACCCTGCCCAGCTATCGGGCGGCATGCAGCAGCGGCTGGCGATTGCCCAGGCGTTCATTATGCAGCCGCGCGTACTGCTGCTCGACGAGCCTTTTGGCGCACTCGATCCCGGCATCCGTAAAGATATGCACCAGCTGCTACTGGAACTGTGGCAGGAAACCCGCCTGACGGTGTTTATGGTCACTCACGATCTGAGCGAAGGGTTCCATCTGGGCACCCGGCTGCTGGTGTTTGACAAAGTGCGTATCGATCCCCACGAACCGGAAGCGTACGGCGCCCGGATCACCTATGACATCCCGCTGAACGAGCAGCGCCAGCCGCCACGCGATATCGTGACGACCGCTGCGTCGGCTTCAGCCATAAAGGAGCTTTCCCTGTGAACACCATTCAACACAATCATGCCGATACTGAGAGCGAAGTTCTGCCGGGCGGCGGACACACCTCATTTATCCTGCGTCGCGGGCAGGTCCTGCGCATCACCGATACCACCGGCGGTGCCAACGTCAGCCTGATGATGCTGAACGCCGCAGAGAAAAGCGACCGCCTGAATCTGCCGGATACCCTCAAAGCGCAGCACACGGCGAAGCTGACCACCGGCCACTGCCTGTATTCCGATATGGGCCGGGTTCTGGCGGCCATCGTGGCGGATACCTGCGGCTGGCACGACAGCTTTGGCGGCGTGCTCAATGCGGCTGAAACGTTGGAAAAATACGGCCAGGGTCGTTACCAGGAGCTGAGAAACGGCTTTTATCGCAACGGCACCGACAACCTGCTGGTCGAGATGGGTAAATGGGATTTGAACCTGCAGGATCTGCTGATGACCCTGAACCTGTTCAGTAAAGTTACGGTGGATGAGGAGGGCCACTTCCATTTCGAACGCGACTATTCCCGCCCCGGCAGCTATATCGAACTTTACGCGCCGCTCGACGTGCTGGTGATTATGACCGCGCTGCAGCATCCGATGGACCCGGCGACCGAGTATGCTCCGCGCCCGGTCAGCCTGAGCTTCCGGGAGGCGGACGCTCCCGCTGCGCTGCTGTCCTGTACCGAAATCCGCGCTGAGAACGCCCGCGCGCTGATCAACACCACACAGTTTTGCCGCCATGGAGCCCCACTATGAATCCCGTTGCCAGCACCCGAGATATCCGCGATGCGATATACCGCCATACCATTCCGGCGGGCGAACCGTTTCTGTTTGAAGTGCGCCAGGGACAGACGATGCGCCTGCTCGATCTTGAGGGCAATCAGGCGGTGGATACGCTGTTCTACAATGCCCGTAATCCGCGGGAACGCTACGATGCCCAGCGCACGCTGCGCCGCCAGAATAACGTTTACCTCACCACCGGCAGCGTACTTTACTCCAACCTCGGCAACCCGCTGTTGACTATCGTTGCCGATACCTGCGGCCGCCACGATACGCTGGGCGGTGCCTGTTCACAGGAGAGCAACACCGTGCGCTATGCGCTGGATAAACGCCATATGCACAGCTGCCGCGACAACTTCCTCTGCGCCAGTCTGCACGATGGTCGCCTGCAAAAGCGCGACCTCGCTGCGAATATCAACTTCTTTATGAACGTGCCGGTGACCCCGGACGGGGGATTGACCTTTGCCGACGGTATTTCGGCCGCCGGTAAGTACGTTGAACTGCACGCGGAATGCGATGTGATCGTGCTGATCTCTAACTGCCCGCAGTTGAACAATCCCTGCAACGGCTGGAACCCGACCGCGGCTGAGGTACTGATATGGAATTAATTTTTCAGCGCTTGCGATTAGTGATGCCGCTGCGTTTCTGGCAGAAAGCGGGGCTGCTATGCCTGCGGCTGCTGGAAGCCCGCACCGCAAATTATGCGGTGCTGTCCGATCCGTCGGGCCACCTCAGCGGGCGCGCATCATCCCGCTCGCGTTAAGGCGATTTTTCTCCGGTGGACGACCACAGGAGATCGGATTGATGGCGGGACGGCCCGCCAGAGTGTGAGTCTCAACCATGTTTACAAAAGTCCTTATTGCCAACCGTGCCACGCTGGCCTGTCGCATTCTGCGCACGCTGAAATCCATGAACGTCAGCGGCGTTGCGGTGTTTTCCGAAGCGGATGCCGGCAGTCTGCATATCAGCCAGGCCGATGAGGCCATCAGCCTTGGCGACGGGCCTGCGGCGCAAACCTATTTAGTGGTGGATAAAATCATTGCGGCCGCACGTGAAAGCGGAGCACAGGCCATTCACCCTGGTTACGGCTTCCTGTCGGAAAATGCGGCGTTTGCCGACGCCTGCGAAGCGGCAGGTATCACCTTTATCGGCCCGACCCCGGAGCAGCTGCGGCTGTTTGGCCTGAAACATACCGCCCGCGATCTGGCCCGCCGTCAGGGGGTGCCGCTGCTGGAGGGCAGCGATCTGCTGGACAGCGTTGATGATGCGCTAAACACCGCAGAAAAGGTTGGCTATCCGGTGATGTTGAAAAGCACGGCGGGCGGCGGCGGCATTGGTATGCGCGTCTGTGGTGATGCCCGCGAACTGGCCGACGCGTTTGCCACGGTAAAACGACTGGGCGAAAACAACTTCAGCGACGGCGGCGTGTTTATTGAAAAGTACATTACCCGCGCGCGCCATCTGGAGGTCCAGGTCTTCGGTGACGGTGCCGGAGACGCGATCGCTCTTGGCGTACGCGACTGCTCGGTTCAGCGCCGCAATCAGAAAGTCATTGAAGAAACCCCGGCACCGAATCTGCCGGAAGGGATGGCAGACGCGCTGTGCAGCGCTGCCTTACAGTTGGCGAAAGCGGTTAATTATCGCAGCGCGGGCACCGTGGAGTTCGTTTACGACAGTGACGCGCAGCAGTTTTACTTCCTTGAAGTCAATACCCGTCTGCAGGTGGAACACGGCGTAACCGAGCAGGTGTGGGGCGTGGATCTGGTTCGCTGGATGATCGAACTGGCCGCAGGAGCGCTGCCGCCGCTGGCGGAGCTGGCGGCAGGATTGCAGCCGCAGGGGCATTCGATTCAGGCGCGGCTGTATGCCGAAGATCCCGCCCGCCAGTTCCAGCCGTCGCCCGGGCTGCTGACCGAGGTCAGTTTCCCATCGGCAGACGGTCAGCGGTTGCGCATCGACAGTTGGATTGAAGCGGGCTGTGAAATCCCGCCGTTCTTCGATCCGCTGCTGGCAAAAGTCATCACCTGGGCCGACAGCCGTGAAGAAGCGACCGCCGCGCTGAGCGACGCGCTCGGCGACATCCGCCTTTACGGCGTAGAAACCAACCGTCAGTACCTGCAGCAGATCCTGGCCGATCGGCCTTTCGCCAGCGGCCTGCCGTGGACGCGCTGCCTGGAGCAGCTGGTTTATCTGACCGAAACTATCGAAGTACTCCAGCCCGGCACGCAAACCACGGTACAGGATTATCCCGGCAGGCTGGGTTACTGGGCGGTCGGCGTGCCGCCGTCGGGACCGATGGACGACCGTGCGCTAAGGCTGGGCAACCGGCTGCTGGATAACGCACCGACCGATGCGGCGCTGGAAATCACCCTGAGCGGCCCGACGCTGCGCTTTAATACCGCCGCCGTTATCGCCATTACCGGCGCAGAAATCAGCATCGAACTGGACGACGTGCCTCTGCCGATGAATACCACGCTGGCGGTTTCCGCCGGTTCCGTACTGAAGCTAGGCGAGATCGCCAGCGCTGGCGCACGTAGTTATCTGTGCCTGCTCGGCGGTATTGCCGTGCCGGAGTATCTGGGCAGCAAAAGCACCTTTACTCTCGGTCAGTTTGGCGGCCATGCCGGTCGTGCCTTACGTACCGGCGATGTGCTGCATCTTGCTGCCTGCGATGCCTATGCCGATAGCGGTGTCGCTGGAGCCACGCTTCCAGCTGAACTCTGCCCGCCGCTGCCCGATGTCCGGACGCTGCGGGTGATTTATGGCCCACACGGCGCACCGGAATATTTCACCGCCGAGTGGATTGATGTCTTCTTTGCTACCGAGTGGCAGGTTCACTTTAACTCCAGCCGCACCGGCGTGCGGTTGATTGGTCCCAAACCGGAGTGGGTGCGTGAAAGCGGCGGTGAAGCGGGGCTGCATCCGTCAAATATTCACGATAATCCCTATGCGGTGGGCGCGGTGGATTTTACCGGCGATATGCCGGTGATCCTCGGGCCCGACGGCCCAAGCCTGGGCGGATTTGTCTGCCCGGTCACCGTAATTGAGGCGGACCTCTGGCAGCTAGGACAGCTCAAGGCGGGCGATCGCCTGCGCTTTGTACCGGTCGATATCACTACCGCGCGGCGGTTGGTGGCCGAGCGTCGAACCGAACTGGCAACGCTTCAGCCGCAGGAGAACCGCTGGCTGACTGCACCGATTGCGTCCCCGGTGGTGCTGGACTGCGGCCAGGACGATCGTCGGCTGGTCGCCCGCCTGTCCGGCGACACGCATCTGCTGCTGGAAATCGGCGCGGCGGAGCTGGATCTGGTGCTGCGCTTTCGTGCACACGCCCTGATGCAGGCGCTGGAGACACTACAGAATCCGGCGATCATTGACCTCACGCCCGGTATCCGTTCGCTACAAATCCACTACCGCCCGGACGAGCTGTCACTGGAATCGCTGCTGGCGACGATTGCGCCGCTGTGGCAGGACGTCTGCCAGCAGCGGGATCTGCGCGTGCCGTCGCGCGAGGTCTGGCTGCCGCTCTCCTGGGACGATCCGGCGTGCCAGCAGGCGATTGATAAATACATGACCACCGTGCGCCGCGATGCTCCCTGGTGCCCGAGCAACCTGGAGTTTATCCGCCGGATTAACGATCTGCCGGATATCGATGCGGTTTATCGTACGGTGTTTGAAGCCAGCTATCTGGTAATGGGGCTGGGCGACGTTTATCTCGGCGCACCGGTGGCCACGCCGCTCGATCCGCGCCACCGTCTGGTGACCACCAAGTACAATCCGGCACGCACCTGGACTGCCGAAAACTCAGTCGGTATCGGCGGTGCCTATCTGTGCGTTTACGGGATGGAAGGGCCCGGAGGCTATCAGTTTGTTGGCCGCACCCTGCAAATGTGGAACCGCTATCGCAATGTGGCGGACTTTAACGGTAAACCCTGGCTGCTGCGCTTCTTCGACCGCATTCGCTTCTTCCCGGTCAGCGCCGCCGAGCTGGAAACTATCCGCCACGACTTCCCGCTGGGGCGCTATCCGCTAAGAATCGAGCAAAGTGAACTGGCGCTGGCCGACTATCAGGCGTTTCTGACGCAGGAAAGCCAGACTATTTCGGCATTCCGCGATCATCAGCAGTCTGCGTTTGATGCCGAACGCCAGCGCTGGATCGCTTCCGGCCAGGCACACTTCGACAGCCAGGAAGAAGCGGTCGTTGAGGATGAATACCAACCGCTGGCGGCGGGGCATCAGGCGGTGGAAAGCAGTATTGCCGGTAATCTGTGGCAGGTCAGCGCAAATGTGGGTGACGCTGTCACTAAAGGCGAGCCTCTGGTGATTCTGGAATCGATGAAAATGGAGATCCCACTGCTGGCCCCCTGCAACGGTATCGTCCGCGAGGTACGTGCCGCACCGGGTTCCGCCGTCAGGGCCGGGCAGTGCGTGGTGGTCATTGAGCAGGACTGACCGCGCAGGCATCCTGGTACAGGTGCCGTTCTGCGTGGCGCGGGTATTCACGCAGGAACGGCGATCCTGTCCCGTTCTGTCCGTTTGCTGTCCGAAAACGGTATTTCGCCGACGGCAAACGGACGGTATGCTGACTAAAAAACGACGACGAGGATGGGGTAAATGCTGGAACTACGACCGGGATGTGAATACTGCGATATCAACCTGCCGCCGGAATCTCTGGATGCGGTAATCTGTTCGTTTGAATGTACCTTTTGCCGCGACTGCGCAGAGAAACATCTACAGGGCAAATGCCCGAACTGCGGCGGTGAACTGGTGCGCAGACCCATCCGCCCGGCGATCAAGCTGGAGAAGTTCCCGGCTTCTACCGTGCGGGTGCTGAGGGAAGGATAAAGCGAGGAGACCTGTGGCTAAAGACAGCTTACATGATGAGGCCATGATTGAAATTCTGCGCGAAGATCCTAGCTTTGCTCAGGACTATCTTAATCAGGCTTTGCTGGATATTGATGAAGAGGGTGGGCAGGCATTTCTGCTGGCATTACGCCATGTTACAGACGCGCTTAAAAGCGCGGATGCTTATATTTCGGCACGCCGTTGAGCACCAGTCGCCAGGAATCATTCACCAGCTGTTCGACCAGCCCGGCGGTGATTTTCTCGCCCGGATGAACCGAAATCCAGTGGCGTTTATTCATGTGATAGCCCGGGTGGATCGAGTCATAGATCGCCCGGTGCAGCTCGCCCTGTTCCTGCTGGCACTTCAGGGTGATAATTTTTTCCCCGCGCAGCTCGGTAAGCAGCAGAAACATTTTATCCGCCACCTTGAACACCTGATGCTCCGGGCCAAAAGGGTAGCTGCATTCTGAACCGGAGAGCAGTTCAGCGGCCGCAATAGCCGCCGCATGAATTTGTCCACCGTCCATGATTAAGACTTCCGATGCTGTTGGATAACCGCCACGATATCTTCAACGGTGTCCGCCAGACGTTCGCCCTGCTTATAGGAGGACAGGGTGTCTTCATCACCGTTGAGCACCGACTGCGGGCGCTCAATAAAGGTGCCAAGCGGATTCAATTCTGCATCAAGGATTGCCGCAAACGGAATCTTCACTCTTTCCACGCCAAACTGCTGTTGGAACAGCACCGTCGCCTGGTCGCGGGTAATGATACTCATCTTCACATCGGGTGCCAAACGGCACAGCGCCTGAAAAGCAGGCACGTTGCGCAGGCAGTCCGGGCACCACATTTCTGCGGCAACCAGCAGCGTGTAGCTGCCGTCCAGCCGTTCGATTTCGCCTTTCAGCTCGTCAGAGAGAAAGCCGACTCGTTCGGTTTTCGCCTGCTCGCGCAGCAGATGCTGGATCTGCTCATCATTGCCCTGGCGGATAAACTGCGGATAGTCGACGCCAAGTTCGATCAGTGTATTGAAATCTGTCACCTGCTGCTCCCAAAGGTAAATTAGTATGGTATCAACGTGCTGGACCAGGCTGAAATATCAGCCTGGCGTTGGGTATTGCCGTTATGACGCTGCCGTCTCTGAAGATGCCTGTCGCTGAAGCAGGTACACCTGCAAATTGACCCATACCGCATTCAGCAGCGGCGTCGCCAGCTGATGGCGTTGGGCGCGCTGAACCAGATCGCCAATAATCTGATCGGCTTCAATATCATATCCCTGCATTAAATCGCGATACATCGACGATGTCAGCGGGGTATCCGGGTTGCTGAGCCAGGTTAAAATGCCGTCCGTCTGCGCCTGACGATGCTGATAACCTTCAGCAATCAGGGTAGAAAGTACCTCATTAAACAGCCCGGTTAACATGGCCTGACCGCCGCCGGAGGCGACGACCTGGCGGGTATCACCGCGGGCCAGGCAGGTTACCGCCCCCAGGGTACTCAGCAGCAGCCATTTTTCCCACAGCTCACAGGCGATAGCATCGCTGAGGAAGGCGTCAAAGCCGCAGTCACGCAGGGTAGAATCCAGCTGCTGTAGTCTTTCGCCGTTATCGCCGTTGAGCGCGCCGTAATAGAGCTGATGCAGCGGCGAGAGCTGGACAATCTCGCCCTCTGCCCCCAGCGTAGCGTGGATTTTGCACAGTCCGCCGATAACATGACGATCGCCAAAGCGCTGGCGAAGTAAATCGATATGCCGCATGCCGTTGAGGACAGGGAGGATCAGCGTATTCGGACCGACTGCCGGTGCAATATCCTCCATGGCCTGCTGCAAGCCGAAGCCCTTCACCGTCAGCACGATGAGATCGTAAGGGCTGCTGATTTCAGCGGCGAGGAGGGTTACGGGGTTCAGGGTTTCACGCCCCTGCGGGGTTTGCAGGATCAACCCGTTTTTTTGTAGCTGCTGGCTGCGACGCTCGCGCAGCAGGAAGGTGACATCACGCCCGGCCTGCGCCAGCCTTGCACCAAAGTAACCGCCGGTTGCTCCCGCGCCAACAATCAAAATACGCATAATCCACTCCATCGTTGCGAAACATAAAGGTTCAGACTCCGTGAACCGACATGCTATCAATCTCTCGCCGAGATGGGCAACAAAAAAGCCGGTGACATTGCTGTCACCGGCTTTCAGTTAAGTCCCTGAGCGGGCGAAAATTTACGCCGCGATCTGCTCGGCGGTTTTTTCTACCAGCGCCAGCAGCACTTTGATGTCTTCCAGCGTGACCGTCGGGTTAAGCAGCGTCAGCTTCAGGCAGGTTACGCCGTCCGCTTCGGTTACACCGACGTTAGCGCGGCCAGATTCCAGCAGCACATCACCGATTTTCTGGTTGAACAGCGCCAGGGCAGTATCACCCGCGTCAGAGAGCTGCTGCGTACGGTAGCGGAACAGCACGCTGGCCAGCTGCGGCTGCATCACCAGCTCCAGCGCCGGCTGCTCGCTGACGTACTGAGCCACGTCCTGCGCCAGCGTTACGCCGTGATCGATGATCTCCGCGTACTGTTTCTGGCCTAGCGCCTCCAGACCCATCCACAGCTTCAATGCATCGAAGCGGCGGGTGGTTTGCAGCGATTTAGACACCAGGTTTGGTACACCCTGGGCTTCATCAAACTCGGAGTTCAGGTAAGCCGCCTGATAGCGCATCAGCTCGTAGTGGCGCGCTTCCTTCAGCAGGAAAGCACCGCAGCTGATGGTCTGGAAGAACTGCTTGTGGAAGTCCAGAGTAATGGAATCCACCAGCTCCAGGCCGTCCAGGTAGTCGCGATACTTTTCGGACAGCAGCAGCGCACCGCCCCAGGCCGCATCAACGTGAACCCAAATCTGGCGCTCGGCAGCCAGCTCGGCAATCGCCCGCAGCGGATCGATTGCACCCGCGTCGGTAGTACCGGCAGTGGCGACGATAGCCAGAATCTGCTCGCCGTTAGCCTCCGCCTGCGCCAGTTTCTCCTGCAGATCGTTAAGATCCATACGGGAGAAGCGATCGGTTTTCACCAGCGTAACCGACTGATAACCCAGACCCAGCAGCGCCATGTTCTTCTGCACGGAGAAGTGCGCATGCTCGGAGCAGAGAACACGGATTTTCTTCAGGTTGCCAACCAGGCCATCCTGCTGAATTGAGTGTCCCTGGCGGGCAAAGAAGGCATCGCGTGCCAGCATCAGGCCCATCAGATTGCTCTGAGTACCGCCGCTGGTGAATACCCCGGCATCGCCGGGCTGATAGCCAACCTGGGTGCGCAGCCATTCAATCAGCTTCATCTCGATGATGGTCGCTGACGGGCTTTGATCCCATGAGTCCATGCTCTGGTTAGTGGCGTTGATCAGCACTTCCGCCGCCTGGCTTACCACCAGGCTAGGGCAGTGCAGGTGCGCCACGCACTGCGGGTGATGGACCGCAAGGCTGTCTTTCAGGAAGTACTCAATTGCACGCTCAATCGCGGCCTGATTACCCAGCCCCTGCGGATTGAAATCAAGCGTAATTCGCTCGCGCAGTTCGGCAACGGTTTTACCCTGATACATCTCGGGCTGCTGCAGCCACTGGGCTACTGCTTCGCTACTCTGGGCAATCGCCTGGCGATAGGCTTCAGTGCTTTGCGCTGAACCTGCCAGAATCGGGTTTAACCTGGACATCGAATTCACTCCACTCAGACCGGTTTTACGCCGCTGGCAAGCAGGGCGTTTTCAAATTTATCCAGGAACACTTCCAGCTCACTGTCGCTGATCAGCAGGGAAGGCAGCAGGCGCAGTACGCAACCATCGCGTCCACCACGTTCCAGGATCAGACCGTTTTCAAAGCATTTTTTCTGCAGCAGCGCTGACAGCGCGCCGTCAGCCGGGTAGCAACCCATGTGATCCTGCGCTTCATTTGGCTTAACGATCTCAATACCGATCATCATGCCCAGACCGCGAATGTGGCCAATGACCGGGTAACGCTGCTGCATTTCAGCCAGCTTACCTTTCAGCCATTCACCCTGAGCTGCCACTTTACCGGCAATGTTGTGCTCTTTCAGATGCTTCAGCGTGGTCAGGCCGGTGGCCATTGCCAGCTGGTTGCCACGGAAAGTACCGGTGTGGTGGCCAGGAGACCAGGCATCGAACTCTTTCTTAATGCCCAGCACGGCCAGCGGCAGACCGCCGCCAACGGCTTTCGACATCACAATGATGTCTGGCTCAATGCCAGCATGTTCAAAGGCAAACAGCTTACCGGTACGGGCAAAGCCAGCCTGAACTTCATCAAGGATCAGCAGGATGCCGTGCTCGCGGGTCACCTTACGGATACGCTGCAGCCACTCGGCAGGAGCCGGGTTCACGCCGCCTTCACCCTGAACGGCTTCCAGAATCACCGCCGCAGGTTTACGCACGCCGCTTTCAACGTCGTTGATCAGGTTGTCGAAGTAATAGGTCAGTGCTTTAACGCCTGCTTCACCACCGATACCCAGCGGGCAGCGGTATTCGTGAGGGTAAGGCATAAACTGCACTTCCGGCATCATGCCGTTGACCGCTTCTTTCGGTGACAGGTTACCGGTTACCGCCAGCGCACCGTGGGTCATACCGTGGTAACCGCCGGAGAAGCTGATCACGCCGGAACGGCCGGTGACTTTTTTCGCCAGTTTCAGCGCGGCTTCAACGGCATCAGCGCCGGAAGGACCGGTGAACTGCAGGCAGTACTCTTTACCCTGGCCTGGCAGTAAAGAAAGCAGATATTCTGAGAAGCTGTCTTTCAACGGCGTCGTCAGATCGAGTGTATGTAACGGCAAGCCGCTGGTAATGACATTTTGGATGCTTTGCAGGATATCAGGATGGTTGTGGCCCAGAGCCAGCGTTCCCGCACCGGCCAGGCAGTCAAGATATTGATTATTCTCAACATCGGTAATCCACACGCCTTCTGCTTTTGCGATTGCAAACGGCAGCTTACGTGGATAACTCCTAACATTTGACTCAAATTCAGCCTGGCGCGCCAAATAGGTTTCATTGTTTCCTTTTAATGAATCTGCACCGAAAGTATCAATACGGACTTTATCCGTCATCATATCTCTCCTACAACCGTGAGTTTCAGAACGTCACAGTTGAATAAATGAATGAAAAGTTAACTGCTGTGAAAAAACGCGGCCAATATAGGCCATTTTAAGTCGCTACTCAATGATTAATTTTAATTAGTTGCGCTTATGATTTTATCATAGGAATCAATACGTTGTTGATTTGCTGAACAATCGCCTTTCAGGGGATTTGTTCCGGTCGCTTTATGCATAAATTTTCGATTTATGAATATTTAAGGCAATAACGGAGGAGGGGGTATTGTTTGCAAAAACCACAACAAGAGCAAAAAGTGAACAATATCAAGGCGAATTGCTCAGTTAATCAGCAAATAAAGCGCGGGAATTACGTAGATTTACAGATGATGATGTTGCTGGATTTGCATAATCCACAGCACTTTTGCTGTCTCAGAACCGTGATTAAATACGCTATGGGTTAAATGACTTTTAAACTGGAAACTATCGCCCGCCATTAACGTGACACTGTCACCTGATACGGTAAGCGACAGTTCACCTTCCATCAGCAGGCCCGCTTTTTCCCCGTTCCCCATCAGCATTTCCCTGGGGCCGGAGCCGGGTGGAATGGCGATCAGCATAAACTGTAAGTCATGTTCACCGCTTGGCGACAGCAGTTCTTTGGCAACGCCGCTTTCACCAACGTGAAAATGAGGACGGTCCTGTCGCCGCCGCACAAAATGCTCCGGCCCGCCAGCGGGCGGTTCGTCGGCATCCAGCAGGGCGGTCAACGGCACGCCCAGGGCAATACGCAGCTGTTCCAGCATCCGCACCGTGGGATTGGTCTGGTTGCGTTCTATCTGGCTGATGGCTCCGGCTGAAACACCGGCCTTTGCGGCAAGCTCATTAATTGTCAGGCCGCGCTGCTTACGCATCTGCCGCACCCGCAGCCCGATATTGGCCTCAAGGGATAACGTGGGTGACTGACTCTGTTTATTCATTTGACCGAATCCCGTAGCGCATCAGAACTGCGATTGATATTCAGTATAATGAATTAACCCCAGCCTTTGTCAATCCTGAATCGCTTTACCTTCCTTATAATCCACAGATTAAATAATTCATAATAATAAATAGCTTAAATAACTTACGCATGATTCTCCGCGCGGGTTTGAGGGCAATAAGTATTCCCTATGCTCCAGCCTCTGTCGCGCGTTGACATCTTTTTTAGTGAAGCAGATATTCAATATGTTGAATATTTGCTGGCTATTTGAGCGCTAACACTATCGCCGGGGAGAAAGAATGGACTGGAGCAGCGTGCATAATTATCTGCCTTTCTTGCTGAAGGGTGCCGAAATGACCATTACGATTACCGTGCTGGCGCTGATCATCAGTACACCGCTGGGCCTGCTGTGGGCTGCCGGGAAGATGAGCGGGCTGCGTATTATTGTCTGGCCGGTATCGATTATTATTAACATCACCCGCGGTCTGCCAATGATCGTGGTGCTGTTTTATATCTACTTCGTGTTTCCCGATATTGGCATCACGCTGACCGCATTTCAGGCCAGCGTGATCGGTATTGCCTTTTGTTTTTCCTCCTATATTGCCGAAATCTTCCGCGCCGGGATCGAATCCGTCGATCGCGGCCAGCTGGAGGCCGCGCGTTCCATGGGCATGGGATTTGGCAAAGCCATGGTGCGCGTGGTGCTGCCGCAGGCGTTTCACGTCGCGCTGCCGCCGTACAGCAATACGCTGGTAATGATGCTGAAAGACTCCGCCCTGGCTTCCACCATCGCCGTCACCGAGATGACCCGCCAGGGGCAGCTGATGGCCTCATCCACCTTTGATAACACCACCATTTATACGCTGGTCGCCATTCTGTATCTGGCGATGTGTCTGCCGCTGATGGCGCTGACCAAACGCCTGGAAACCCGCCGCCTGAAAGGAGCCTGAGATGATCGAAATTAACGATGTGCATAAACGCTTTGGCCCGGTTGAGGTGCTGAAAGGCGTCAGTTTCAACGTCAAACAGGGGGAAGTCGTCTGCCTTATCGGGCCGTCCGGCTCCGGTAAGTCGACCATTCTGCGCTGCATCAACGGTCTGGAAAGCTATCAGGGCGGCGAGATCCGCGTGCTCGGTCAACGCGTGGATAATCAACAGCGTTCGATTAACGATCTGCGTCGCCAGGTGGGGATGGTGTTTCAGCGCTTCAACCTTTTTCCCCATCGTTCTGTGCTGGAAAACGTGATGGAAGGGCCAATTCACGTCAACGGTGAAGCACGCGCCGTTGCCGAGAAGCGGGCGAAATCGCTGCTTGATCTGGTCGGTCTGGGCGAAAAAATAAACGCCTGGCCGCAGCAGCTCTCCGGCGGTCAGCAGCAGCGCGTAGCCATCGCCCGTACGCTGGCGCTGCAGCCGAAGGCCATTTTGTTTGATGAGCCCACCTCCGCGCTGGACCCGGAACTGGTGGGCGAAGTGCTGCAGGTCATGCGCAACCTCGCGCAGGAGGGGATGACCATGATCGTTGTCACTCACGAAATGCAGTTTGCCAGCGAAGTGGCCGACCGCGTGTGCTTCCTGCACAGCGGCAACATCGTTGAGCAGGGAACCACCGATCGGGTGCTGGGAAATCCGCAGGAGCCGCGCACCCGGGATTTCCTGCGCCGCGTACTGCGCGAACCGGCCATTCATCACTGCGAGCACTGCCGAAAAATTGCCTGACCTTCACTCTCAATGGGACGATAAAAATGAAAATGATCTCCAACCTCAAGCGTTCACGCCTGTCTTCTCTGCTGCTGGCCGGTGCACTGTGCTGCGGAACATTTGCCAGCGTTGCACAGGCCGAAACGCTGAAGCTGCTCGCCGGTTCCACGCCTGCAAGCCGTCCGACCTGCTTTATGGATCTTGAAACCGGTAAGTTCCAGGGCTTTATGCCGGAAGTGGCGGAAGAAGTGGCGAAGCGGGCCGGATTTGAAGTGAGTTTTAACGCTATTCCGTTCTCTGCGCTTTTGCAGTCCCTGCTGTCCGATAAAATCGATATGATCGTGGCGGGCATGTCGCCGACCGACCAGCGTAAAACCAAAGTCGACTTTTCCGAAGGGATCACCGGCATCGGCGAGGGGATTTACGCCCGCGATGATAATAAAAAGGTCTACCGCACGCCTGCCGATTTCAAAGGGGAAACCATTGGCATCATGGCCGGTACCGATTACGGCCGCCGTATTTCTGAAATGAACATCGCGAAAGAGGTGAAATTCTATGAAAATGCGGCGGATCTGGCACGCGATGTGTCACTTGGCCGGGTCAGCATCGGTATGAACGATTATCCCATCCTGAAAGGCCAGGCCAGCATCGGCAATCTGAAGGGCATGCACGTGGTGGAAACCTATCAGGCTACAAAAGTCTCGCCGGTGGCGTTTGCCGTGCGCAAGGGTAATGGTCCGCTGCTGGAAAAAATCAACGCGGCCCTCACCAGCATGAAACAGGACGGCACGCTGGAAAAAATCCTGAATAAGTGGGGCATTCAGTATATCCCGGCCTGATTGGCTGATTGGCTGATTGGCTGATTGGCTGATTGGCTGATTGGCCAGGCTAATGTGTCGGCGCGGGCTTACAGGATTGTTGTCGCCACCTACAGGTGGCAGGCGGCAGGCGGCAGGCGGCAGGCGGCAGGCGGCAGGCGGCAGGGAATCTATCTGCCGCCTCTGGTGGAAGGCAACCGGCAGCGTTAATATGTCCGAAAAAAACGACAGGGTTTTTTATGTCCCGCCCCGAACTGCAAGACAGTCTCAAATTTGCCGAGCATTACACCCATCCTGATTTTCCTTTATATAAGGCAACCTCGCTAAGCGCCGATGCCGACTACAGCGAAGCGATCGCCTTCTTCGTTAATGGCGTTGAGGATGATCCGCTGTGCCAGAACAATCTGGCGATATTTTTCGCCCTCGGCATTCACTATCAGCAGGATCTGGAAAAAGCACGTACGCTGCTTATCTCGGCTATCGAGCTCAAACTGCCGCAGGCGTACTTCAACCTGGGCCTGCTGGAGCACTACCGCCTGATACCGCGCACAGCATCGACGCTACATCGCTTTACCAGCGCGCTGTCACTGGGCATAAAAGAAGCCAGCTATTATCTTGGCCAGCATGAAGAACGGAACATCAGCCATGCGGATTTCGATGGCAATGCCATGGACCGCTCCGAAGCGTTTGGCGATGCGCGAGTCAGATCGTTGAGATACTACGCCGTTGCTGCGGACGTCGGGCACGTTCTGGCGCTGACCCGCATGGGGGATATTTATCATAGCGAAATGGAGGTGAGAGACGATGCGCTGGCGATGAAGTATTACTCGCAGGCGGCGCAGAAGGATCATCTTCCCGCCATGTTTTCGGCGGCAACGTTATTGACCCGTGGCTACAGTCCGCGGCTCAGCGTGACTGAAACGGATAAGTCCGCGTTTTACATCCATGAAGAATGCGACCCGGAGCGCATCACGGCATTACAGGCGATAATTATTGAAAAAACCCGCGATCCAGAGGCTGCAATCACGCTGCTGAACCGAGCCTGGAATATACACCGGTCCGTAGAAGCGCTGGAAATGATGGGGGATATCCGTAAAGAAGAAAAAGACTATCGCGCGGCGGGGGCGTTCTACATGACGGGGATGCATAAAGGCAGTATTCCCTGCCTGGCGAAGTGCGGCGAAATGTTTTTAATCTGTGATGAAATACGCAGTAAAACAATAGCGAGGGATCTGTTTAAACAGTTCAAAACGCGGCTGGCCGAGTCACGAATTCTCAATACTAAGATGCTGGAGCTGACCGAAATGATTAACAGCTATAAGGAAGCGCTGAAGCCAATCCCGAGGAAGAAAAAAACGGTCGACGGAGATCGCGATAACACCGCCGAATGAAGCAATCAAAGGCTCAATCTGGCTATTGATGAGAATAATGCGGCTACTGTTCATGCCGGACAACTTATCACAAGATTCCGGCACATTGAGCTTGGGGATTTTACTCCCCCGGCACAAGTTCTCAGGGCAGCTTTCTGATCAAGCGCGCCGGGTTCCCGGCATAAATCCCTTTTACCGTCACCGGACGGATCACCACGCTACCGGCTCCAATCACCGCACCGCTGCAAATCGAAGTGGTCAGCACGGTAGCACCGCTACCAATGGTGACGTTGTCACCGAGGGTAATGGTGATCCAACTGCTGGCATCCGGGTCCGGCGCGCCGCTGCGGAACAGATCGTTGGCGAAGGTAACGTTATGGCCGATAAAGCAGTTTTCACCCACGGTGACGTTTTCGCAGAGAAAGCTGTGTGACTGGATGCGGCTGCCGCGACCAATCACACAGCCTTTCTGGATCTCAACAAACGGTCCGACAAAAACATCGTCGTCCAGCCGGCACTGGTAAATATTTGACGGGGTGATGATTTTGACGTTTTCCCCGGTTTTGACATCACGAATGCTGCACTCAATGGTTTTCATCTGCATTTCATCCTTAAAACTGCGTTGATACGTTAGCGGTTAAGAAGCCGATACTAACACCATCTGAAGCAGGTCGTCAGGCGCGACCTTTACCCTGCTGGCGCAGCAGATAAATAAACCAGGGGGCACCGATAAAGGTGGTCAGCAGCCCTGCCGGGATCTGGTTAGGGAACATCACGATGCGGCCGCACCAGTCGGCGATCAACATCAGCAGCGCACCGATAATCGCCGCCATCGCCAGCTGCGGCATCGCCCGGCGGAATCCCATAATGCGCGCCATATGCGGCGACATCAGGCCGATAAAACTCAGTGGCCCGACCGTCAGCGTGGCACCCGCGGTCAGTATCGACGCCAGTAGCAAAATTGTCATGCGGGACCCTGCCAGCGGTACGCCTAACGACCTGACCGTATCGTTGCCCAGCGGCAGCATGGCAAGCCAGCGTCGGCAGAGCGGCATCACCACCAGCAGCACCAGAGCGAGCAGCATACTGGAGGCCGCCTGCACAGGCTCCACGCCGTAGGTAGAGCCGGAAATCCAGTTAAGCAGATTGCCCAACCGCGGATCGCCGCTGGCCAGTAGCAGGGAAACGATCGCCGAAAACAGCGTGCCCAATCCCACCCCCGCTAACAGCAGGCGCTGGGAGGAGAAATGCTGCCGCCCGGCGACGAGAAGAATGGTGGCCAGTGTCAGGGCCGCACCGCCGCTCCCGGCGTATAGCAGAGTGGCAAAACCGGCGGCGGGCAGGAAAAACATCACCGCAATAACCGAAGAGGCCGCACCAGCACTGATGCCCAGCACTTCCGGGCTGCCCATCACGTTGGCGGTTAGTTTTTGAATCAACGTGCCGGCGACGGCCAACATAATACCGGCACTTAAGGCAGCAAGCGTGCGCGGCCATCGCCACGGCAGAACGTGCCACAGATTATCACCCGCCCAGCTCAGCCCGTGACTGTTGCGGCCGACCATCAGCACAATGGCTAACGCCAGCAGCAGCAGCCCGGCCGCACCGGCTATCCACAGCCAGGGGCGCGCACGTTCAGCGCCAGGTGCTGAAACCGAAGTGGCAGGCGGGGCGGAATGCCGCAGGCGCGGCAGCAGCCACAGCAGGATCGGCGCACCGATCAGCGCGGTTGCGGCCCCGGTCGGGACCTCCTGCCAGAGCTGCGCCAGCAGCACCATCGACTGATCGGACAGCCACAGCAGCAGCGCCCCGACCAGCGGAGCCAGCAGCAGGCGGGGGATCAGGCGACGCGCACCCAAAAGCCTCGCCAGCAGCGGGGCAAACAGCCCGATAAACCCAATAACGCCAACGGCGTTAACCAGCAGGGCGCTGAGCGTAATAGCCAACCCAAGCGCCATCAGCCGTGCCAGGTTAAGCCCCAGGCCAAGGTTGCGCGAAACGTCATCATCCACACCCAGCAGCGTCAGTGGCCGCACCAGCAGCAGCGCGATTACCAGCGCGATAGACAGGCGGGGAGCCAGTGAAATGACCTGCTGCCAGTCAGTCTGATTCAGCGCACCGCTACTCCATAAAAACAGGCTTTGCAGGTCCTGATAGTGGAACAGCGCCAGCAGGCTGTTTATCGCGCTGCAGTACAGACTGAGAACCAGTCCGGCAAGAATTAATGTCACCGGCGAAAGCCGTTTTCCCCAGGCGGTGCCGAAAACCGCCGCGCCGATAACCAGCGCGCCGAGCAGGGCGGCAACCGGCTGCATCGCCGCGCCGCCGGGTAGCATGCCCAGACTGAAAAGCGTGATTCCCAGCTGCGCGCCGCTGGCCACACCGAGCGTAGCCGGTTCCGCCAGCGGATTGCGCAGCACCTGCTGGAACAGCACACCCGCCAGCGCCAGCCCTGCACCAACCAAAAGCGAAACCGCCACCCGCGGTAGCGTTGTGTAATAAAAAATGATCTGACGGATATCATCGTGGTCAGGATGAAAGAGGGCATCAGACCATAATTGCCGGGGCAGAACCTGCTGCGCGTTATACAGACTGAGCAGCAGCGCAACAAAGCCCACCAGTGCCAGCAGCGAGAGGGATTTGTACTGAATTCTTACCATTGTTTTTCCTGTTGCTGCAGCATCCGGCAGAAACGCAGTGCGGAAAGGGTGGCACCGAAAATCCACAGGGCGGGCACGGTTCTCAGCATCTTTTCCCTGACGAAGGGAATAGCCTGCCACAGCGGTGTGGCGGCTACGCGAGCCCTTGCCTGTTCATCGCGATGGTCCAGACAGATGGCGCGCAGCGGCGCAAGGCTCGCCAGGCGCTCAAGGCCAACCATCGCCGTACCCCAGCCGTTATCATCGCCCTGCCAGGCGTTTTCAATGCCCAGACGGGTCATGACATTACCAAACAGGCTGTTTTTACCGAGGATCATTACGTGGCGATCGTCAACCAGGGTGAACACCAGCAGCGGCTGGCGGCGAAATCCTGCAAGCTGCCCGCGCGCTTCTTCTAACTGGCGATCGAACCAGGCTAAATGATCATGCCCTGCCTGCGTTTTATCCAGCCGATCGGCCAGCTTAAGCAGACCGTCACTGACGGTGCGCAGCGGTTCTCCCCGTTCACTGGTAAAGCTAAATTCCATTGAAGGGGCGATGGCGTTCAGCTGCGATGAGCGTGGCCCGTAGCCTTCGGAAAACAGCAGCAGGTCCGGCTTCAGTTCGGCGATGTATTCCAGGTTGGGTTCGGAACGGCGGCCAATATCCAGCACCGACGCTGGAATAGTCGGCTCACCTACCCAGATGCTGTAATCGTGGGTATCGGCGGCACCTAACGGCGTAACGCCGAGGGCAAACAGCATCTCCAGCGGCAGCCACTCCAGCGCAATAATACGCTGCGGTACGGTGGCGCTTGCTGATGCCAGCGGCAAGAGCGGTAAAAGGGCCAGCGCCGTCAGCAAACGACGGCGCGGCAAATCAACCCAATGCGGAGACTTCCCGGCGAACCGCCGGGAAGAAGAAACATCAGAAGGCATAGGAAACGCTGACCGAGTAGTTACGCGGCGCACCGTACACGGCGTAATCGCTCAGCCAGGAATAGTAGCTGCGGTCGAACAGGTTATTGACGTTGGCCTGCACGGCTACCTGCTTGTTAACCTGGTAGCGGGCAAACAGGTTCGCCAGCGGGTAGCTGCTCTGATAAACGCGGGTGGTTTCGCCGTCCGGCCCTGTCGCATCCTGGAAGGTGCGGCTCTGCCAGTTGACGCCGCCGCCGACGGTCAGCTCACGCAGCATCGGCAGCTGGTAGCGGGTGAACAGTTTGAACGAGGTCTGCGGCATATTACTGTTGAAGCGGCCTTCCGTATCTTTCGCGACATAGCGCGTGGCACCGAAGGTCATTTGCAGATTGTCGGTTACTGCACCGTTGATCTCAAACTCGGCACCCTTGCTGACTGCACCTTTGGTCGAATAGTACGCCTGTTCGCTTGATCCGTTAACGAAGTTGTCGCCGTCGGCCTGCGCGGCGTTTTCCTGCTCGATGCGGAACACGGCGAAGGTGGCGGTCAGACGGCCGTTGTACCAGTCCGATTTCAGGCCGGTTTCATAGTTTTTACCGGTGACCGGCGACAGATACTTACCGTCGCGATCGCGGTAGGTTTGCGGCTGGAAGATCGAGGTATAGCTGGCGTAAGCCGACCAGGTATCGTTAATGTCGTAGACCAGGCCACCGTACGGCGTAATGTTGTTTTTACGTACGTCGCCGCTGCTGCCCATGGTGCTCCATTCGGTATAGCGCGCACCCAGAATCAGCGCTAACGGGTCGGCCAACGAGAAGCGCGCGGCGGTATAGGCAGATTTCTGGCGAACAATGTCATCGGCGTTCTGATACCAGTCGCCCCATTCTGGCTCCTGCGCGCTGCCGTCCCAGCTGTTAAAATCGCCCATCTGGTCATAATCCAGTGAGCCATCGGCGCTGTAGGTGGCATTATGCTGGCGGCTGTAGCTGACGCCTGCCACCAGCTCATGCTGGCGACCGGCCAGTTCAAACGGACCGCTGGCGTAGGTATCCACCGACTCCAGCTTGCGCTTGCCGCGATCCTGGCTACCGAAGCCGGACACGCCCTGGCCGGTGGTCACATCCGGGAATTCCATCACGTACAGCAGTTTATCGTTAAAGGTTTCTTCCGCGTGGGTGGCATTAACGCGGAACGACCAGCCGTTATCAAAGTTATGGCTGACGTTGGCAAAAATTTTACGCGAATCGGTGCTGTAGCGCGTCCAGTCTGCCGCCGGGTTGGTACTACGGTTAAAGTGGGTGCGTGAACCGTCGCTGTACCAGGTCGGCAGACCGCCCCAGGTTGGATTGCCGGTATTACTCTGCTGATAATCGTAGCCGAGCGACAGGGTAGTGTTGTCGGTGACGTCGGCATCAATCACGCCATACAGGAACTTTTTGGTTTTGTGGTAGCGATCCAGCCAGCTGTCCTGATCCTGATAACCGGCTACGATTCTGCCACGTACCGTGCCGGCTTCGTTAAACGGGGAGGAGACATCGGCCACATATCGCTGCTTGTCCCAGCTGCCATAGCTGGCGGTGAGATTGCCGGTAACCTCTTTGCTGTCCGCATGCTTACGTACCATATTCACCGAAGCACCCGGGCTGCCCGCGCCGGTCATCAGCCCGGTCGCACCGCGCACGATTTCAATGCGGTCATAGATTGCGGTGTCTTCAGCGGCATCGCCGTAGTTCCAGGTATCGCTGACCGAGGTAGGAATATCGTCATAGGTGTAGCTGCTGATCTGGAAACCTCGGGCGAAATAGGCTGACCGTTCGCTGTCGATCAGTTCGGTGGCGACACCGGTGGCGTTATCCAGCACGTCGCCCACCGATTGCAGATCCTGATCCTGAAAGCGCTGTTTCGTCACCACGCTAAGCGACTGCGGTACGTCACGCGGTGCCAGCAGCATTTTCGTGCCGGCATGGGTGGTTTTCACCTGATAGTCCTGTTCTTCGCTGGCATCGCCATCGTCTGCCGTCGCCGTTACCACCAGGTCCTGCTGCGCTTTATCCTTTTGCGACGGGGCCGTTGAATCTGCTGCGTACGCCGGGTGGGTCAGCGTATGAATCGCCAGCGCCAGCAGTGAAACGGTAAAAGTATGTTTAACAACCGATGCGCGCTTAGCGGCACCGTTTTCCCTGCCAACAAAAGACATAAAAGCATTCCTCATGCGGAATAGTGGTTTAAATGATTATGATAATCATTTTTCTTTGCAGGCTCATTGTAAAGATTTCATTGTCTTGTGTAAAAAAATATAAAACATTAGATTTCAATGAATTAAAAGACAGTTAAACGAAAACATGCGCCGCACAATGGATGCCAGTGTAAGGCCCCGGATCTGTGGAGTCGGCAAGACATCAAGGATGATTAATTCGCTGATTTCTCTGCAACATTACGATGAAAATCGGAAACAGTAGCGCCGCCACGGCAGCGATAATTAACAGCCTGTCAAGATGCCAGGCTGCCCCGTCTTCACCAAGCAGCAGCGGAACCAAAAAGAATGCAACGGTGGTAGCGAGGTGCATTAATGACGTTTGTAGTGCCACAAATTGGGCACGCTGCCCCTCGGAGGGATACGAAATGGTGACCGCCGATGACACCACCAGACGACTATAGGATGCGGCGAGAAACAGGACAATAAACAGTCCAGACAGCGGGGAACCGGACGCAGCCATGCCGAGACTGAGCAGAAAAATAAGCGTTGAACTAACGGACAGTTGTCGTGAATTAAAGTGCACCAACAGTTTCCCGGTTATTTTGGTGGCCAGCAGGCCTGCAATGCCTCCGGCAAGAAACACCCAGGGTAATAGCGGCAGTGTCAGCCCCATCTGCCGTGTCAGCAACGGAACCAGAATCGGAATAATCAGCATCGGACTGAACTGCACCAGGGCATTTGCTGAGGCAAAGAGCAGTGTATTTTTACTTAACGTCAGCGGAGCAGGAGCATACCCAATCGATGTCTCCGCGGGAACGAAGAGGGTAACCAGTGGAATAGCAAGCAGGCACAGCAAGCCTATGGCGTTCAGTGAAAGATGCCAGCCGAAATGGGTACAAATCAGTAATATCAGCGGCATTCCAGCAATGCTTACCATCGAAAACGCGGCAATGACCGTCGCCAGCATCTTCCCACGCATATCGGGTGGGGTTTGATTGATCAGCAGACCGATGGCAACACCCATCGTTGTACCGCCAGTCATACCGGCTAAGAACCGGAGTATCAGCAGCACGCCGAAACTCTGCGTTAGCGTAGCCATGACCGTCAACGCGCCCAGAAATGCCATATTCAGCATTAAAAAACGTTTTTTATTCACCCGACCCAGCCAGTAAAAAGCGGAGAAGCCGGAAATAACTGCACCTGCGGTATACAAACCCGAGACATAACCTGAGTATGAGACGGGGACGGAGAAATCAGCGGCCATAAATGCGAACAGTGGATTAAAAACCATATATTCCAGCGCATTAGCAAACTGAACAAGTGCGATAACCAGTGCCATATGGCGCAGTTGACGGGGATGAGGATTCGACATGGCAGATAACCTGAATTGAAAGAAGAACCCAGCTTAATCCCTATCAATAATGATTATTAGCCGCTAAAAATTAATCATTGCGTTATCAAAAATGGGATGATGAACGCAAGATTATTACCCGGATGGTGCACGATGCCGCTCGAATTTACACCGTTGAAATGAGCAAAACGAATTCAATTTATGTCAGGCGAAAAACCTGTTTACTGATAATCGGTGAGGGCAACGGGCCACTAAGGGCCCGTATATTCTCAGGCAGAAAGCGTCGCCAGACGGGCAGCGAAGCCCATAAACAGCAGTGCAATAATACCGTTTCCAGCGCGCGAGACATTCTGACGCTGACGGAAAAATGTTGCCATCGCTGCGCCGCCAAATATCAGCAGGGAGAGATAAATAAAGCTGAAGGCTTCCAGGATAGCCGCCAGCAGGAAATAGGACAGGCCGGTATGTGCATAGTTATAATCAATAAACTGCACAAAAAACGAGATATAAAACAGAATAGCTTTAGGGTTGGTCAGGCTCAGGGTCAGCGACTTTCTGAAAACATTTTCCTGACTAAGGCTGACCGTTTCGCTGCGATGACTTTTAGCAAAAAAATTGGCGTGAATAATTCTGACACCAAGGTAGAGCAGATAAAAAGCCCCCAGTAAACGCACCAGGGTAAATAACAGCGGCGACGCTTTGATAATCGAGGCTACGCCGATAAAGGACAGGAAAATCAACAGGGCATCGCCGGTGAACACGCCCAGCGCAGCGCGATATCCGGCGACAACACCTCTGGATGCGGCGGTCTTCAGCACGTAAATCGAGTTCGGGCCTGGCGCAATAATAATTAACAGCAGGCCCGCAATATATGTCCAGAGATTGATAACACCAAATTGTTCCAGTAACACCCCGACCTCCATGATAATCAGACTTGCACAGACCTTTACAGCCAGACGCAGATTGCAGGTCAGTATTCTAGCGCCTGATGTCGTCAGGGTTAACTTCTTTCGCAAAATCAGTGATGCAGCGTGTCAAGATCCTCTGCCATCAGTCCGGTAACGGCAAGAACTGAGTCAGCATCCATTCCACGGATAAGAAGTGAGCGGGCAATGGTCAGTGCGGCTTCACGCTTACCTTTAATCACTCCCTGTTCTTCACCAAGGAGAATACCTTTCTTAACGCCAATCTGTTCAAGCTGTTGGGCAATAGTCATCAGTCCGTCCTTATGCTGAGGCATCCTTTGTGCCAGTTCCCGTACGAAAGCAGACGCATCCGGGGCTTCCCCTGTCTGCACCAGGTAGTTTACCAGCGAAACTAACTGCTGTCCTGTGAGATAGCCTGCAATTAAAACGGTACAAAGCCGATCGAGTAATTCTGTCAGATCGCGCTGGTGGATATGTTTCTGCAACAGTGTCAATGCGGCCATACTGCGGTGGTGCATAATGTCGTCGTCGGGGATTACCGTAACATCAATTAGAGGAAAATCTTCGCGATACAGTTTTTCCGCCAGACCGGGATCGTAAAATTCCTGCAGCCAGTTGGTCGAATACGGATAGGGGCTACGTCTGCCGTTATAAAACAGAAACGGAATAACCAGCGGAAGACGGCTGTGACCTGCATCAAGATGGCGCTGCATTGCCGCGATGGCATAGCGCATCAGACGAAACGCCATATGTCTGTCGGGTGATGATTGATGTTCAATCAGGATATGAATATAACCTTCACCGGAGGTGGTTTTTACGCTGTAAAGCACATCGCTGTAAAAGGCGCGCAGGTTTTCTTCAACAAAGCTGCCTGATTCCAGCTTCAAGGTGCTGAGATCGCAAAGCGCGTAAATTTGCTCAGGCAGGTGCAGCGCGATAAAGTCTCGCGCCGTATCTGGATGGCTTAGGAATGTTTTAAATACCGCATCATGCGGAACGGATGTCGTCCGTGTCATCGTCCTGGTCGCTGGCTGTTGAAATATAAAACTCTACATCAGCGCCAGGCGTGTTTCCGATTGGCTAGTAAATTTCTGGAGGTACCTTCAGAGATTATTTTGTGGATGTAACATTGCCGATATTGGCGCAGGTTTAGTTAAACCCGTTCTCCATAAAATCAACCATCGCACCTTTGTGTGCATCGACATTCCGGATATAACGCATCAGGGTTTCCGGTTTTTTCCACGTGCCTTCCTGCATAATTTGCGGAACGGAATAGCCCTGCCGGGCCATATCCTGGGCGGCCCCGACGCGGGCACTGTGTCCGCTCCATCCCTGATAGCGACCTTTATTTTTCTTCGCGGGCGTAGCCGGACCTACCTCGCGCCACGCCTGCAAAAAAATATTTTCCAGCGCCGGGAGCGTTAACGGCCTGGCACTGTTGATCCTGGCCGAATTAGAACGGTGAACGGGGCAGAACAGGTAAGCATCCGGTTCGGCTGCCAGCCCGGAAATCATCAGCCATTCCGTCAGACGCTGCGAGGAGTGGCTGCTCAGCGCTTTAATCAGCCCGCCGGTCTGAACAATGGTTTTGGTCCACGCCACGTCCAGAATAATTCGTCCATCCTCCGTCCGGCTAATATCGCCCACCCGCAGGCGGGCAAGTTCACTGACGCGCAGCAGGGTGTTGTAGGCAAGATGCAAAAAAGCCAGGTCCCGGACCTGCTGCAGTCGGTCCGATCCTGCCCAGCGTGCATCCAGCCGGGAAAGATCGCTCAGCCGAAAAGGCACGGCCTGGCCGGTGCGTTCGCCGCTGACGACCGCACTGCGGTTAATCTTTTTGAGGGTGCGAAACACCAGCGGCGAAGTGCCGGGAGACACCAGACCCGCATTTCGATGCAGCATAGCGATCAGCGCGGCATGGCTGGCAATAGTTGAAGAAGACCGACCGCTGCTCTGTAGCCAGGACAGGTAGTCACGCAGATCGGCAGGGGAGATCGGGAAAAAAGTTCGGCCATGTTCTTCCGCCCAGCGATAGCAAATGCGCATCACGCTGAGCAACTGCCGCCAGGTGTTTGGCGAGAAGGCATCTTTGTCCTCGACGAATTCTTCAAGCGTTGTTCGCATCGCATCGCCAGCTGTTGAAGAAAGAAAAAAGGACTGATTCTGAATGGGTTTGGTCATTTTACTCTCTGCCTTCCCGTGACGACTTAAGACCGGCCATCCGGTCAAATGTACCGTCACGCAGAACGAACCGGTGGTAAAGCGCCGCCAGAATATGCACGGCCATGATGCCGCAGAGCACCCATGCCAGCAGGGCGTGCAGCGCATTGGCCGGTGCGATCATCCAGCCGATTTCCGTGCCGGTTTCCGGAATGAGGGGCAGTCCCCAGGGGCTCCATCCCTCGCCGCTGCCGTACACGCGCAGAAGAGCAATCGCCGGGATGATAAACATCAGGGCATACAGCATCAGATGAGCGACGTGGGCGGCGGTGCCCATCCATCCCGATGAACGGGGCGGGCGGCGGCGACGGTTGATGACTCCCCATGCGGCACGCACGACGACGAGCGCGATGGTCAGCAGACCAACCGTGCCATGATCGGGACCGAACCTGGCGATGTTTTCGACAGTTTCTGAAGGGCTGAACGCCTTCCAGCTCAACGCCATGATCAACTGCCAGAGAAGCAGGTAAGCCATTCCCCAGTGCAGGATGCGGGTGACCAGGCCGTAACGTTCGGGCGTGTCCATCCACTGGCGGCCGGTACGATTGGAATCTTTCATGCTGCACCTTCCGGGGTAGCGGGGAGAAAAGAGGGCAGGTATTGGATGAATTCTGTCATATTTGCTGAATAAATCGCCTGTCATTACCATCGATCGCGCTACGTGAATTCTGCTGAATCGGCAGAGGGATTATGCGCAATCTTTCACGTAGCGACGCCATTTTTTACTGTAGAATTGCCCGGTTGCAGCCCGGGCAAAATCAGGTGCTCAGACGGACGGCAAAGTCCGATCCCGCAGCGGATCGTATGATAGCGGAATTTTGATCCCAGATCCTGACTTTATATAATGCCTATTATATAAAGTTAGAAAACGATCCGATAGATCTTCTTTATAATTATTGATATTTATCATCAGGTTAGATTGTGAAGGGCGGCTGCGGTTTTATCATCGCGATCCCGTGAACAGAATGCGAATCTGCATTAGCGGAATCCCGAGGGTTCAATACCGTATCGATCGCTGAACTGCCTGCTAAAGCTGGTCACGGAACTGTAGCCGACGCGGCCCGCCACCGTTTTTACCGGAAGATCGGAGGACATCAACAAACGCAGCGCTTCTGCCACGCGGGCCTCGATAATAATCGCCCGCAGGCTGGTGGATTCAGCGGCCAGACGGCGGCGCAGCGTGGCTCCACTAAAACCCAGCTGCTGTTCTATTTCAGCGGCATGCCATAAATGGGCAGGATCTTTTGCTACCATTCGGCGAATCTTCATTGCCAGGCCAGGATCTCGTGCGCGCAGCAATCCGTGGCAGCCCATGGCATAAAGCATCAGCACCACTTCGACCATGGCATGGAGAGAAAGAGGGCGTATACCGCCAGTCATCGCCTTAACCCAGCGCTTAAGCGGTGCAAGCAGATCGCCGACGGA
The DNA here is from genome assembly GCF_016624745.1 of Erwinia sp. S43. Classification (NCBI taxonomy): domain Bacteria; kingdom Pseudomonadati; phylum Pseudomonadota; class Gammaproteobacteria; order Enterobacterales; family Erwiniaceae; genus Erwinia; species Erwinia sp. S43. Next base: position 279,903 of record NZ_JACVTX010000001.1, read on the forward strand.
CACGGCAACCACATCGCCAATCTCCTGTGGCGCGGGGTCGGCAAGCAGCAGCCGCGCGGCCTCCAGCTGTTCCTCCGCCAGCGACAGGCTCAGCGCAACAAATTCTCCGCTGATTTTGCAGGGGGCATACTCGATGTCCAGGCTTCTGGCATTCGGAACCACCAGCATCTCACCGGGGTGTACGGTTACCCAGTCACCGTTTTCCCGATAGCTGAAAGTGCCCTGAAGTGGAAAAGAGAAGGTCGCGACTTCCGCCTCAAAGCGTTTTACCTGATGGGTTTTCACCGCGCGCAGGCAAACGCAGGGCAACGGCGACTGAGAGCGCGCAAGCTGGAGCAGCTGGTGAAGCAAATGCTGCACCTCAACATCATGGGTTTCAGAAACCTGCATAGGACCGTCAAAAGGGAAATGGAGTTTTTACTATATGCCGCCCGGGTCTGTTTTCTCAAGCGGCCTGTGCTTTCATCGCGTTTTAACCTCAGATCGCTGGCGACCAGAGGTCGTAGTCCAGCGCAAATGTTGCGCCGTCACGTTTTACTTTACCGGTTGTGGGCAGATTAAAATGCATCCCGCTGACCGACAAATTATCACTGACTGCGCGGTCAAGCAGCTGATGACGCACCGCCGATGCTGAAACCGGATCGCTATCGAAGGCAATAGTCACCTCTGGCTGGGCAATCTGAATATGAGGGAAATGCACAATATCTCCCCAAATCAGCAGCGATTCGCGCTCATCTCCCAGTAAATAACCGCTATGGCCCGGCGTGTGACCAAACAGAGGAACTGCCTGAATGCCTGGCAGAATCGCTTCCTGACGGAACGGCACCAGCCGGTCGTCATAGGCGTTAAAGGCGTTTCTTGCCAGATCGATAAACGGGCGTTGGGCGTCCGGCACGCTGGCATAGCGATTTTCATCCCGCCAGAAAGCCAGCTCTTTTTCATGCACAAACAGCTGCTGTACGTTGCGGAAAAGAGGCGTTTGTAATGGACCGGCCAGGCCACCGATATGATCGGGATGGGCGTGTGTCAGCAAAACGGTATCAATCTGCAGCGGATCGATACCCGCGGCGGCCAGCGCCACCTGCAGCCGACCGCCCCAGCCGTTAACGCCACCGGCACCGCTGTCGATCAGAATGGTGCGATCCGGCGTCTGGACAACATAAACGTTGATATTGATACGCGGCACGGCTGGCGCACCGCGCCGTTCCAGCAGCGCTTCAGCACACGAGCCGTCAATGCCGGACAGCAATTCAAACGACACGTCCAGATATCCGTCGCTGAGCATTGTCACCTGCATGTTGCCGATTTTTTTGCGGTTAATGGCCGGTGCCTGCCAGGTAAGCTGAGTCATTGTTTTCTCCGTGAGCCGATTTCATTCAGTCAAATCATGCCGTTAAGCATAGCAAGACCGATCTCATCGTTTCGCTCACTTTGGCTCGCCAAACGCTCAATCCATCGCATTCACTTCATGAATAAGATCAATCAACGCTCGAAGCGCGACTGGAATATGGTGTCTTCCTGCATAGTAAAGTGACAGACCGGGCATCGGCTGTAGCCATGGAGATAACACGCTAACCAGCTCGCCGTTGCGCAGCTCATTTTCGATATACCAGCGTGGTATCTGCGCAATGCCTGAATCATGCCGTACGGCAGAAAGCATCAGCTGCGGGGAATCAAGGATCAGCGGACCAGGCACATGCAGCGTGAAGATTTCCCCTTGACGATGGAACTGCCAGCCAGAAGGCAGCCCGCCGGGCAGGCGTCCGCGAATGCACTGATGATGCATCAGATCTTCCGGCCTTTGCGGCGGGGGATGGCGATCGAAATAAGCCGCAGAAGCCACCACTGCCAGCGGGATTTCACCGGAAATAGGCACCCGGATCATATCCTGCGGCACGCTATGGCTTGACCGTATTCCGGCATCAAATCCTTCACCGATAACATCCACCATCCGTCCATCGGTAACGATATCCAACGTCATTTCCGGATAGCGTTGCAAATAGCGATGCAGAATCGGTGTAAAAATCATCAGTGCGGCACCCAGCGCACAGTTAATCCTTAACGTACCCGACGGCGACAGGCTTCGGCCGCTGGCTTCTTCCATCGCCTGCTGGATCTCGGCCACGGCAGGGCCAATCCGTTCGACAAACTGCTTGCCTGCATCCGTCAGTGAAACGCTGCGGGTAGTGCGGTGAAACAACCTGATGCCCAGTCGGGATTCCAGTCCGGCGACAGTATTACTCACCGCCGAGGTTGACATCGACAGCTCCAGCGCCGCCGCGCGAAATCCCCGCCGCCTGGCCACGGCCAGTACCACATTCAAGTCTGTCACATCTCTGGACATTGTTTCGATTTCCGGGATTCTTCATGCCTGATTAACTATATTATCAAAACAATAAGCCATCGATACACTCCATTCTTCTTCCCCATCAAGACAGAACAGGAGCCATGCCATGTGGTATATCGACAAGGCCTATATAGGCGGTAAATTTGTTGCAGTCAGCGGCAGCAAGGAAATTGAGAGTATTAATCCGGCAAATGAAAAGGTTATTGGCCGCGTGCGTCTGGCGGATCGCAATGATGCCCGGCGGGCGATTATTGCCGCATCACAGGCGCAAAACCGACTACGGGAAACCTCCCGAAAAGATCGTGTTGAGATGCTGATGGCGCTCAAGTCTGCCGTTTTACGCCGGACGGCAGATCTTCAGCAGGCCACTATTGAGGAATATGGCGGGCCGCTTTCTCGTTCACGCTGGGTCAGTCAGTATGCTTCGCAGTGTTTTTCCGATGCTGCGGATACATTACAAAATTACCCCTTTACGAAGAAAATCGGTGCGGCAACGGTGGTCATGGAGCCTGTTGGCGTGTCGGCACTTATCGCACCGTGGAACAGCGTGACGGGCTCGGTATGCAGCAAGCTGGCCTTTTCACTGGCTGCGGGCTGTGCATCGGTGATTAAACCCAGTGAACTGGGGGCGATGCAGACGCAGGTGCTGGCGGAAGCGCTGCACGAGGCCGGTCTGCCCGATGGGGTGTTTAACATTCTGCTGGGCAATGGCGACGATGTTGGCGATGAAATCTGCCGACATCCGCTGATTGCCAGAATCTCTTTCACCGGTTCAACGGCCACCGGTAAAAACATTTCCCGTACGGCCACTGAAACACTAAAACGCGTCACGCTTGGACTGACGGGAAAATCCGCTTCGATTCTGCTGGATGATGCCGATCTTAACGTTGCGATTCCGCTGGCGATAAACGCTGCATTTCTCAATAACGGACAGGCCTGTGTTGCAGGGTCTCGGCTTCTGGTGCCAGAGTCGCTCTTAGAAGACGTCATCACGCGGGTCCGATTGCATGTTTCCACGTTGAAAACGGGGCTGCCGGACGATCCGGCGACGGAGATCGGTCCTCTGGCTAACCAGAGCCAGTACGATCGCATCCAGCGCTACATCCGCCTGGGCATTGAACAGGGCGCGGAGATTATCGTGGGCGGTGAGGGACGACCGGACGGATTGAAAAATGGCTTCTTCGTCAGGCCGACGGTCTTTGCAAAGGTGGAAAACCAGATGGATATCGCCCGTGAAGAGATTTTTGGCCCGGTACTGTCCATCATCAGCTATAGCAATCGGGACGATGCCATCCGTATTGCCAACGACTCGCTCTACGGACTTCAGGCGTATGTGTTTACCTCCAACACAGAAAGAGCGTTACACATTTCCCGCCATCTTCAGGCGGGCAGCGTGCTGATCAATCGCATTACCCCTGAACTTCTGGCCCCATTTGGGGGCGTTAAGCAGTCCGGTATCGGGCGCGAATTTGGTATTTTTGGACTCGAATCCTTCCTGGAAGCCAAGTCCATTGTAACGGGTTAGCGTTCGCGGAAAGGCCACGTCGGTGCCAGAGACATCATTTCGCCGATGCCTCTGGTCGCTGACCTCACTCAGCTACGCGCTTCGCTTAACAGCTGCTGTATAACCTGCTCCTGCTGTTCGTAATCACCTTCGCCAAAAGCGGTATAGCGCAACTGGCCCCTGGCATCAAAAATGTAGTGTGCGGGCCAGTACTGATTACCGAAGCGGTTCCAGATGGCATAGTTGTTATCGGTGACCACGGCGTAGGGCAGTTTCCAGCGGGCGATAGCAGCGGAAACCGCCTGCGCATCGCGCTCCCAGGGATACTCAGGGGTATGAACTCCCACCACCACCAGCCCCTGGCTCTGGTATTTATTGGCCCAGTCGCGTACGTGCGGCAAAGTGTGCTGACAGTTAATGCAGTCAAACGTCCAGAAATCAATCAGTACCACTTTACCCTTGAGCGAATCAGGAGTGAGGGGTTCTCCGTTCAGCCAGCCGGTATCGCCGGTCAGCGATGGCAGTGCGCTGCTGGTTTGCTGAACGGCTACCGGCTGCAGTTTGATCTGCGGCTGCGGGCGGGCAAAGTGCTCGCTCAACCGCTGCTCAAGGCGCTGGGCAAATTCCGGTCCGCTCTGTAGCTGGCTCTGCGCACCGCTGGCAACCAGCGCCACCGACCCGAGCATCAGCCCGCCCGCCAGCTGGCGAAAACGGGTGGTGATCATCATCCCCGGCCGCATCCGAGCCAGCAGTTCACGACCGGCAAACCAGAGCAGAGCCAGCATCGCGGCACATCCGCTGCCGTAAGCGGTCAGCAGCAGTGCAACGGATACCGATGATGTGCCGCTGACCGAAAGGCTGAGGATTGCGCCCAGTATCGGTCCGGCGCAGGGTGACCACAGCAGGCCAATGGCCATCCCGGATAGCAGGGCTGCGGCCAGCCCCTGCTGACGATAGCTTTCATCGTTAATCCGGTTGCCGAGGGCAAGCAGCGGACGGCTGAGCCACTGGGCCACTCGGGAGGAGAGCAGCGTTAATGCAACGAGGGTGAGAAAACCGAGTGCTATCCAGCGCCCGGCGGCGGTAACGCCGGTAACCCACTGACTGGTCACCGACACCAGCAGTGCCACGGCGGTAAACATCAACACCATTCCGCCGAGCAATGCGATAATTTTACCTCTGCTCCCGCGCACGCTGGCAAATACAAAGGGGATCACGGGCAGAGTACAGGGGCTGAGTAAGGTCAGCATTCCGGCAATAAAAGCAATCAACAGCGTCATAGAGAAACTCCTTCAATAGCAAACGAGGTCAGGGTCTGCCTCCTCGGGCAGTGGGCCTATTTAACCGCTCGAATGTATTGGTGGTGTTTCTCGATCTGGCCGATTTTGTCAGCTCGTTTATCTGCGGGCGATAGCGATACACTTTGCTACAAACGCGTCTCACGCAGCATCACGGCCGCCTGCAATCCTCCCTGAGGCAGGTTACTGAGCGTCAGCGTGCCGTTCATCTGACCGACCAGCTGCGACGCAATCGCCAGCCCCAGCCCCGTGCCGCCGGTGTGGCGACTGCGGGAGTTTTCCAGCCGATAGAAGGGTTCCAGCACCGCCTGCAGCTCCCGTTCGGGAATACCGGGGCCGCCGTCGCGCACGCAGAATTCAACGCCGCCGGGGCCGGGCGGGAAAAGCACAATGTCGGCACGATGACCGAATTTAAGTGCATTATCGGTCAGATTAGTGATGACCCGCCGCAGCGCCTGCGGGCGAACGCTAAAACGATCGTCGCCGTCACACGGTGTAAAACTCACCGGCAGCCCGATATCCTGATAATCGCAGGCAAGGGTGTCGAAAAAGGCATTCAGGCTGACGGTTTGCGGTTTCTCTTCCAGCCCACCCGCGCTGCGGGCGTAAGCAATCCCTTCACGAACCAGCCGACTCATTTGATCCAGATCGCTGAGTAGCTTATCGCGCAGATCCGGCTGTTCCGACATCTCCACGCGCAGCTTCATCCGGGTAATCGGCGTTTGCAGATCGTGTGAAATGGCCGCAAGAATTTGCGATTTCTCTTTCAAATGTTCATGTATACGGTTCTGCATATCATTAAACGCGCGGGCGGCCTGGCGAACCTCCAGCGGGCCGCCTTCCGGCATCGGCTGGATAGCCGGTGAGGCTGGCTTCAGGGTATCAACTGCGCGAATAAACTGCGTGAATGGCCGTGTGACCTGGCGAACCGCAAACCAGCCGCAGCCGATCAGCAGCATCAGCTGGGCGAACAGGACTAGCGGTAACCAGGTGGCAATGGCAGGCATGTGAGGCCAGAGATTAATAGTCAGCGGGCTGCCATCATGCAGGCGAAGGTGGACCTGAATATGTTCGCGGCTGCCCGGAAGGGAGACGATCGTCATCGGCCACGTACTACCCAGCGCGGCCTTCAGGGAGTTAACCGCATCGCGCGAACGCAGGCTGGTGGGGGGATGCCCGGTCTCACCCGGCGACAGCTCGTAGCTGTAGTTTCCTCGCGCCAGTCGGCTCAGCCACTGCGGGCGCTCGGCCGCAGGAAGCCTGTCGAGGATCGCCACGCTGGTGGCAACATCGTACTCCAGATTCCCCAGCATCACCGTTTTGGCACTGCTCATGCGTTCAATCAGCAGACTGGCCAGCGTCATGCCGTTAGCCAGCAGCAGACCAAGCGTGACAATCAGCAGCAGGCGGGCCAGCAGTGTTCGTGGCCACAGCCTCATTCGAGAGCCTCTTTGATAATGGCGGCGGCAGCCAGTACATAGCCTTCACTGCGGACCGTCTTGATCAGCAACGGTTCCCGCGCATCTTCCCGCAGCCGCTGGCGGAGCCGACTGACCAACAGGTCGATGGAGCGTTCAAACAGCTCCGCATCGCGCCCCTGGGTCAGATTCAGCAGCCGATCGCGGGACAGCACCCGCTGCGGATGATCGAGAAAAACCCGCAGCAGTCGATATTCCGCACCGCTCAGCGCCACCACCGTTCCCTGCGTATCCAGCAAATGTCGGGAGGTGGTATCCAACTGCCAGTCGCCAAAAGCAATGATCCGTCCGGCTTCCGTCACCTGCAAATTCGGCGGCAGGGCGCGCGTGCGGCGGAGGATCGCTTTGATCCTCGCCAGCAGTTCCCGGGCAACAAACGGTTTCACCAGGTAATCATCAGCGCCCATCTCCAGCCCAAGAATACGGTCAGCGTCTTCTCCGCGCGCGGTGAGCATCAGTATGGGCATATTTTTCTGCGGGTCGCTGCGCAGCTGACGACACAGCGTCAGAACGTCATCGCCCGGCATCATAATATCCAGTACGACCAGGTCGATATGCCTGTTCCCCAGTACCGACCGCATCTCGCGACCGTTCGCCGCCCCGGTTGCGGCCTAGCCTGATTTAATCAGGTAGTCGACGATCAGCTCACGAATGTCGCGATCGTCATCCACCACCAGTATGTGATCGATATGTTCCAGGGGAGGCTCCTTAGTTACATGCCCGCTGCGTCAACGACGGCCTGAACGAATCGCTCAGGATCTTCCTGCGGAGGATTGTGTCCGATATTACCGCTAAACGTGCGGTGTTCATATTTCCCGCTGAACTTAGCCCGATAGGCCGCCGGGGCCGGATGCGGTGCACCGTTGTTATCGCCTTCAATGGTGATGGTCGGTACGCCGATAGTGGGGAGCGCCGCCAGCTTTTGTTCATAGTCCGCGTACTTTTCTTCACTCTTTTCCAGACCTAACCGCCAGCGGTAGTTACTGAGAGTGATCGCGACGTGGTCGGGATTGTCCAGCGCGCGGGCGCTTTTCTCGAAGGTGGCATCGGTGAATTTCCAGCCTGGCGACGCCTGCTGCCAGATCAGCCGGGCAAAATCTTTGGTGTTTTCAGCATAGCCTTTAGCACCGCGTTCGGTGGCGAAGTAAAACTGATACCACCACTGCAGTTCGGCCTGCGGCGGCAGCGGTTTACGGCCAAGCTCCTGGCTACCAATCAGATAGCCACTTACCGATACCAGAGACTTAACGCGTTCCGGCCACAGGGCCGCGACAATATCGGCGGTGCGTGCCCCCCAGTCATAACCGGCGAAAACCGCCTGCCTGATATTCAGGGCATTCATCAGATCGACCACGTCCTTCGCCATTGCCGCCGGTTCGCCGTTGCGCGGGGTTTTATCCGACAGGAAGCGCGTGGCGCCGTAGCCGCGCAGCCATGGAACAATCACCCGATAACCTTTAGCCGCCAGTTGCGGTGCCACCCGGGAGTAACTTTGAATATCGTAGGGCCAGCCGTGCAGCAGAATAACCGGCTGACCATCGCGTGGGCCGATATCCACATAGCCGACGTTCAGCACGCCCGCATTAATCTGCTTAATCTGTTCAAATCCGGTGCTGTAGTCCTGAACCGTCTGCGTTGCTGATGCCTGGCAGGCTGCAATCATAGCCATGGTGCCCAGCAGTAATGGCGATATGCGTGTTTTCATTGTGTACCTCAGGAGTTGTTTTGTTTGTTGAGGCTATGAAAACACGCTGATGTATGCGGAATGTTTTTATCTTTGCGGGTTGTGCATCAACCTGTATCGCTTAATAAGGCAGATACAGTGTGATACAAAAATCCCGCAGGACAGCCCGGAGCGAGGATTGCGTGCGGTGCGTGATAGTCATGTTCGGTGGGGTCAACACGTTAATTTGCGGTCAGCCACTGTCGCTGACCGTTGCGCGTGTTGATGGGGTAAAATGGAGGATAACTTTGGGGCCGATCAGTTGGCGTCAAAAATCACATAAACCTTACGCATCTGCGTTTCCACCACCCAGGTTCCCTGCGTATTGGCTTCGAAAAACAGCGTATCGCCGCCTTTAAAGCTGACCGGTTCTTCACCGTCGGTGGTGAAGGTGCCACTGCCGCTGAGAATATGCATGACTTCCGCCTGCTTCACGCCGCGACGATAGCTGCCCGCCGAGCATTCAAAGATACCGGTATCGATATCCTCCTTGCCGGGGATTTTTTTCTCCAGCCCAAAGACCTTAATCGGCGGGCTGCCCGGTAAACCTTCCACGCTACCGCACGCTTCAAGGGATTCAATGGCGGCGGGTTGTGCAATTTTCTGTACTTTCATTTCAGGGTATTCCTTGCAGTGGATGCCGGAGCAACATCGTAAGGTGATGAAAAAAATCAGATTAATGACGTGATGGCATTAAGATTAGCGAATTGATTAAGCAGATGGTCTGATTTATCGGCAGGGGTTTAACATTTTCACGCGAAAATGAGCGAGGTTAAGGCAGGAAATTTTTGCTATGCCGGGAAAAGGTCGCCCGTTGTCCGTCAGGAGCGGGGCAACCTTTTTCAGCACCTGGCGACAGCAGGCTTATTGCCCGGTCGTCGCCCGTTGGCGTAGCTTACTCCAGCCAGCAGCGATCGCCGTCGCAGACTACCTTTTTACCTGGCTTATCCTCCGCCGGGATATTCTTCTGGCACTGCGCGGCCAGATCGTTAAGCGCCTGGATAATATCCTCATGCAGGCCAGCGTGCTGCGCCGCGTCTATTGCCTTCAGTGCATACTGATGCGCATCCTGCCAGGCTTCCTGCCGGAATCTGACCAGCGTCAGGCTGCGGGCGATATGGCACCGGGTGATCCATTCACCGCTTTCCACCGCCTGGCTTTCAGCTTCCAGAAGCGTATCGGCGGCAAAGGCGAGCAGGGCATCCTGACGATCGATTTCCGGATTCACCTCTATACCGTCAACGATGATATAGCCGAGATCCTGGCGGAGTCTTTCCGTCGAGTCGCCGAATTTTTCTTTCAGTTGGCGGGCGTAGCTCAGCGCCGCATCTCCGCAGGGCAGCCGCAGCATCAGGGCCAGTTTCTCCAGCCCCAGCACCTGTTCCAGGCCCGGATTCTCAGCGAATGCGGCTTCGCAGGCGGCAATCGCGCCAGGCAGATCTTTATCGGCGGAGAAGGCTATCAGCTGCTTTTCCAGCACTTTCCTTTCCGCCACCATGCTGTCTTTTACCCACTGCCGGTACTCACTGGCCGCACGTTCAATATCAAACGTACCGGCGACAACCTCGGCCAGCGGCGCATCCAGCTCCATTGGGTGACCAAACCAGGCGATACGGCCCTGCCGGTCAATCAGGAAAGCCGTGGGGATACCCTCCTGCCAGCTTGGCTTCAGCCAGCTGCCGGGGATATCACCCGGCTGTTCTGCCGTTGCCGCCGGGTTAAAGGCCAGGGTATAGCCCATTTCAGCCTCGCGTTCGCTGGCGAATTGACGCACTTCGTTAATATCGTCTTCCCAGATCGCGGCACCGAGTATCGTCACCTGCGGATATTGCTGCTGTAGCTGGCTGAGATGCGGGAAGGTGGCGACACAAGGCCCGCACCAGGTAGCCCAGCACTCCAGTACATAAACCTGGCCGGGTTCAAACGCGGTAAACGCCTGCCCCTTGATAAATTCCAGGCGTGGGAATGAAGGCGCGGCATCGCCGATAAATAACGGGTTAACTGACATAGTGACTCCGGTAATGTTAACTGCCTGCTTATTCGCGCAGGGGATTTAATAGTGACCTGCCAGCAGGGTGATGAATTGCGCTTTCAGCCGTTCGCGATCCTCTCGGATCTGTTTCTCTATATTGTCGATCAGTGTGAAATAATCGGGATTGTCGGCGATAAGCCTGCCGACAATATCGCTGCGCAGCGTTGTCAGCTGCTCTTCTGAATATTCTCCGGCTTGATTGGCAGTGTGATTCGCCAGCGCTTCTTCAAAGCGTTGATTAATTTCCTGCTCGCGCTGCTGCCACTGAGCACTCCAACCGCAGCGTATCCTGGCAACATGGTAGTTAAGGCCCTGTACGGGCGACAGCAGGTCGGTAAACAGGGTGACCGACTCAGCGAGCGGCCAGCACAGCGCTTCCAGAAGTGCGATAAGGTAATAATTCAATATCGAATCATCCGGCGACTGCGGCAAATCCATTACCGCCTGCTGCACACTCTGCCAGGGCGCAGCGTTCCCCGGCAGCGGCGGGCTGGCGCGATGCAGCGCCGTCAGCCTCTCCAGCAGAGTCAGGATCGGCGGTGCAATCTCTTCGCGGCACACTTCCAGTTGTTCCTGCACCGTGCCCAGCAGTGCGCTTAACATCGCGGGTTCAATGCCGCTGAGATCCTGGCCCGCAGCCAGAGAGGTAAACCACTCTCGCGCCCAGTGGATATCGAACGCCTCATCCTCAAACGCAAGCCGGTCGGCGAGCAGGGCAAAAGACGCGGGGAGGCCGGTCACGCTAACGTAATCGTCCAGCCCGCCGCGCACCGCGCAGCCGCTGAAGGTGCCGGACTCGCCCTGCCAGAAAGCGCCGTGAGGATGAATTTTTCCGCTCAGCCAGCTGTTTTCAAGCTGGCTGAGCACCTGCTGTTTTCGTTGCGGGCTGCCGCCAAAGGCGATACTCATACGGCGGGTCCCTTGTCTGATTGTCCCAGCCAGGCGTTCAGGCGCAGTTTATTCATCACGCCGCTGTAGCGCGCCACTTCACTACCGTGACGGAACAGGATCAGCGTCGGAATGCTGCGAACCGCCAGCAGGCTGGCAATCTCGGGCCGCTCGTCGATGTTGACCTTCACCACCGCCAGTTCTCCGTTGCGCTGCCGCGCCGTTTCATCGATCAGCGGGGCAATCATCTGGCAGGGCTGGCACCATTCGGCCCAAAAATCCAGCAGCACCGTTGCCTCTCCGGCCAGCAGATCGCCCAGCAGGTCCGCATGTTGATCGTCGGTTTTTTCTGTCACAGCGCTGTCTCCTGCGGTAGAACGTTGAGCGAGCTCAGTCCCGGTAAGTCGTTGTCTTTCAATCGGATGACCGGCAGTTCTGGCGGCAGTGCGCGACAGATATCCGCTTCTGCCTCAGCCATGTCCGCCACCACCACCCACGCCATATCTAGCGGCTTGATTAAGGTCGCCGCCAGCCGTTGCAGATCGTCGGTGGTCAGGGCGGACAGCTGTTGCGCATATCGTTGCCAGTAGTCATCGGTTTTTTGCTGGACAACGATAAAGCGGACATCCTGCAGCTGCTGACCTACGCCCTCCGAACCGCCGCGCAGCCGCAGCAGCTCTCCCCGGCGGAATTTTTCCAGCTCTTCCGCCGTTACGGGCCGCTCGCCGTCGATCGCCGTCAGCTGATGCCAGACTTCATTCAGGGCATCGCCGCTGCAGTCGGCCTGCACGGTGGTGTAGAACCCCTGAATCCGTGCGGCTCTGGCCTGGGTCAGGATGCCGTGAACGCCGTAGGTCCAGTTATGTTCTTCACGCAGCGAGGCGTTAAGCCGGGAAGCGAAGCCGTTGAGCAGCGCCTCATGCAGCAGGTTGAAAGCCGCATCGTCCTGCGTTTCACCCGGTGGGATCAGCGAGGCGGCGGCGATGGTCGTCTGGCTTACTCCAGGTTTATCAATCAGATACACGACGGCCGCACTGGCGGTCAGTGCCGGCAGAACCAGGCTTTCGCTGGCGGATTCACTGCGCCAGTCGCCAAACAGCGTATTCAGCTGGCTGATGAGGGCATCGAAATCACCGCTACCGGCAATCACAAGCTGCGCGCCGTCCGGCACCAGCAGCCGCTGCTGATGTTCTGACAGACCGGTAAAGCTCATCTCCGCCAGCGTGGCGGGCGTACCGGAGCCGAACAGCGGCTGGGCGTAAGGGTGCCCGGCGGAGAACAAAGTCTGCGACAGCAGCAGGGAAACCATGCCGTCCGCCGTGTTGAGGTGGGATTCCAGTCGATTAATTTTACGACTGCGGCTGCGTTCAAACTCCTGTTCGGTAAAGTGGCTGTGACGCACGCGGGCAGAGAACAGTGCCAGCGATTCGCCCAGACGAGAAGTCAGCGCCCGCAGCGTAACCAGCATATTGTCCTGGCCGATACTGATATCCATATCCGCGCCCAGGCGCTCAGCGCGATCGGCTATCTCATCGGCGGTGAAATCCCCGGCTCCGCATTCAGAAAGCAGCTGGCTCAGCAGCTGTCCGGCCCCCGCCGTGGCAAATACATCCCACGAAGAACCGCGCGGGATAACCAGCGAGATCAGCGTTTCCGGCTGCTGCGGGCGGGAGGAGAAAATAACCGGCATGCCGTTATCCAGCCGCGCACGCTGCAGCTCAGGCTGGGCGAACTCACCGGATAGTACGATCGGCGGCACTTCTCGTGGCGGCGACGGAATTTCCGCACTGCGGGCGGTGAACGGAATAATATGCAGACTGTAGCGGTCTTCATTTAACCAGCGTGCGGCGGTCTGGCGAAGCGTCTCGCCGCTGACGGTCGCAACGCTGTTCAGCAACCGGCTGTAGCCCTGCGCATCGCCGAGCATGCCGACGCTGAAAGAGAGCAGATCGGCGATATCCGTCACCGTCGAATAGCTTTTCAGCGCGCTGGTCAGATAAACCTCACGTACCCGTTCCAGGTTATCTGCCGGGGTGCCGCTGGCGATAAAATCGGCCAGAATTGCCAGAATCGCCGCCTCCAGTTCAGCGGGAGAAGCACCGTTCTGGGCCTGGGCCGAAATGGTCAGCTGGCTGCACACCAGCCCCGGATCGATCCACGCATTTACAAAGGTCGCTATCGCCGACTCCTGTACCAGCTGCCGGTGCATCACCGACAGCACGCCGTGGGTCAAAAGCTGCGGCAGCAGCAGCAGGGCGGTGGTATCCGCATCACCGTACGGCGGTAAATTCCAGCTCAGCATCACGCGGGCATGGGTCACCCGATCTTCGAGGATCTCCCTGCGCCCGCCCTGGATCGCACTGACCCAAACTGCGGGGCGCTGTAGCGGCTCGCCCGTTGGGATATGTGCAAAAAATCGGCTGACTTTTTCTTTTGCCGTTGCCAAATCAATGGCCCCAGCCAGCGTCAGCACTGCGTTTGAAGGGCGATACCAGCGCTGGAACCAGGCGCGGGCATCCTCCAGCGTGGCATTTTTAAGATCGGCTTCTTCGCCCAGCACGGTATGCGCGTAGGGATGGCCGACCGGGAAGCAAGCCTTGATACTACGTACCGACGCCATGCCATAGGGGGCGCTTTCACGCTCCTGTTTTTCGTTCAGCACCACGTTTAGCTGGCGATCCAGCACGTCCTGCTGGAGTCCTTCAAGAAAATGCCCCATGCGATCGGATTCCGCAAACAGGGCAAAATCCAGCGCCTCCAGCGGTACGGTCTGATAATAATTGGTGCGATCGCGGCTGGTGGTGCCGTTCACCTGTAATGCTCCGGCCTCGAGCATCCGTTCCAGATACGAGCCGGGCAGGTTGCCACTGCCGCCAAACATCAGATGCTCGAACAGATGGGCAAAGCCGGTTTTCCCTGCGGGCTCATCCTTCGCCCCCACGCGATACCAGACGTTCACCGCCACCACCGGCGACTGGTGATTTTCGTGAACGATCACGGTTAAGCCGTTTTCCAGGGTGAAAGTTTCACAGGGAATGGCCAGCGTATCGCTATCCGACAGCGCTCCTGCGCTATGCTGTTCGTTCAGATTTTGTGTATTCATGCAAACTCTCGATTAACCTGCTGCTGATTATCAGAATGTCCCGTCAACGCTAACCACCACATTGCGCGGCGCACCGTACCAGTTACCGGAGTCCACGCCGCCGGTGGTGCCGTAATAGCGGCGATCGAACAGGTTGTTGACGTTGAGCGCCACCGACCACTGGTCGTTAAACTTGTACGCGGTGCGGGCAGAAAACACGCTGTAGAAACCCTGACCAAACTGGTAGGCCACGTAGTTATCGTCGCAGGTGCCGTCGGCATTGACCTTGCCGCACACTTCACCGGCGGTGAAGCTGCGGGTCTGCGCAATCACGCCCAAACCGACGCGGGTTTTATTCAGATATTCGTTGCCGCTGAGCTGAAAATCATTCCACAGCTTGAACATATGCTTCGGTGTAAAGGACGACAGCGTTTTGTCCTGACTGGTGCTTTCCGGGTCGGGACGGGTTTTATTGTTGTTATAGGAATAACCAAAATTCACCGACCAGCGCGGCAGTGGTTCACCGGTAATATCGAAATCAACCCCTTCACTGGTTTCTTCAGCACTGCTCAGGCGATAGCAGCCGAGAGAGCAGTTGAAATTCAGGCTATCGAACTGCGCACCGTCACGACGCAGGGCGCGGTAGGCGGAAAGCGAGGCGTTGGTCGATCCGTTGCTGTATTTCACCCCGATCTCTTTGGTACTGCCGGTCATCGGCGGCAGCGGCGTATCGTTGGCGGTGCGCATATAGGCCTGGAACTGATAAAGATCGGTATAGCTGCCGTACACCGACCATTCCGGTGAAAAGTCGTAGCGCAGCGCGTAGTAAGGCACCGACGTGCGTGACGTTTTCACATTAAGCCCGACGACATCCACCACCTGATAGTTGGCGTCGTAGCGATCCCAGCGAACTGCGGACTGGAAGTGCAGATCCGGCAGAAAGGCCAGCAGTACGGCGTCAATTTTCGCCATCAGGTTCGCGCTGTTATAGCGGGCGAGGGTTGAGCCTTCTGGCTCCCAGTCGGGTTCGGGAACAGAGAGAGAGGCATCGCCGTAGGCGCGGTTATATGAGGTGCCGGTATACTTGTTTTTCTGATAGCTGCCGGAGAAGGAAACCTGCTGCGGCAGGGAGAAAACATCAAACTTTCCCACCAGATTGGCATCGGCCAGATACTGCTTGCCGATGGCATCCTCCGCGTTCATATCGGTATAGCGCGCATCGTCGATCAGATCCGGCACTGCGCCCACCAGCGATCCCTGGCGATTGGTGTAGTCCTGACTGAAGTAAGTCAGTTGAGAATTCAGCG
This sequence comes from Erwinia sp. S43, assembly GCF_016624745.1. NCBI lineage: Bacteria > Pseudomonadati > Pseudomonadota > Gammaproteobacteria > Enterobacterales > Erwiniaceae > Erwinia > Erwinia sp. S43. The sequence goes on from NZ_JACVTX010000001.1 coordinate 295,562, forward strand.
CCCAGTGTTCCCCCAGCTCCTGTTTCAGTTGGGTAAACAGTTCGCGGGAGATCAGCTGACGATGGCTCCACGGCAGGGCCAGGCTGGTATCCCGGGCGTAATGCGCGTCCGCGCCGGACTGATAGCGCGACAGGCCGCCTTCCCACGGCAGATTCTTTTTCTGCGTGTAGCTGCCGCCGACAGAAAACAGCGTGGTGGGCGTCAGATCGGCTTCGAGAATACCGTAAAGCAGGCGGGTGCTGTCGCCGGAGGGATGATAATACTGATCCTTATCCTGCCAGGTGGCGACGGCGCGGCCGCGCAGTTTGCCATCAAACGCCAGCGGGCCGGTGACATCAACCGACGAGCGATAGTCATTCCACGAACCGGCCTGTACACTAACCGCAACCTGGCCGTGATCCAGCGGTCGTTTACGAGTCAGGTTAATACTGCCGCCGGGAGAACTGCTGCCGACGCTGTTCAGGCTGTCGCCGCCGCGCAGAATTTCCGCATGGTCAAACATCGACATATCGAAAGAGGAGAAAGAACTGTCGCCGTTGGAGATATTGTCATACAGCTGAATAGGCGTGCCGCCGTCCAGCTGAATATTGGTGACCCGCCAGCCGCGCGAATAATATTCCTCGTTGCCACCGGTTTGCCTGACGGTGATCCCGGCCACTTTTGACATTACGCCATCCAGATCGGTCAGGTTCTGATCTTTAATTTGCTTGCTGGTAATGACGCTAACGCTTTGCGGCGTTTCCTTCAGCGACTGTGGTGTTTTCGAGCCGATGCTGACCGCCGTGGTGGTGTAGCTGTCGCTGCCCTCGGTGGCTGTCACATCGGTACTGCCGTTGCCGCCGCCTTCCGCGACGGTGGCATCGGCGTCCACCCTCACCGCATCCAGCACGTTTGCACCGCCGCCGGACGGCGTGCCGATCAGCGTGACGGCGTTATTCTGGCTGTCGAGAGTAAAGCTTAACGCGCTGCCCGCCAGCAGCTGGTTCAGCGCCTGCGTTGCGCTGAATTTCCCACTCACTCCCTGAGTTGCGTGTCCGTCGGTTAAGCTGCTGGGCGCAATTAACTGTAGCCCGCTCTGCATACTGAACTGCAGCAGCGCGGTGCCTAAATTACCGGCCGGTATGTGATATTCCGTTAGCGAATTCGTCGATTGCTGCGTATTTTCCGCAGAAGCGGAATAAACTACTGATGAGGGTAAAAATAACGCTGCTGCTATCATTAACGACAATGTTTTTATATTCATCTTGCCTTGCTTCACCATTGAATCCCCGGAGTCATGACTGTTTTAAATAAAACGTAATGACTATTTAAAAACCTCACTGCCTTTAAAAATAACTTCTTCACGTTTTTTTTCAGGCGGATTTAATTGATGTTCCTGCTGCTGCTGAACATCAATAACGGACGTATTCAGGTCAATACACCATTTTCCTTTCGGCTGTAATAGCAGCATTTCTTTATGGAATTCGGTAATTGAAGGGCGATGCCCGACGCTGATAAAGGTGGTGCCGATATCGGCCAGCAGCAGATAAAGACGGCGTTCAGTATCGATATCCACCGCGCTGGTGGCTTCGTCGAGGAAGGCGAACCGGGGCCTGGCGAGCAGCACGCGGGCAAAGCCAATCCGCTGCTGCTCGCCGAGCGACAGCACTTTCCCCCAGTCGCGCACACTGTTGAAATCGCCGTATTTCTCGCAGAGGTCGGGCAGGCTGACCTTCTTCAGGCAGGCCTGAAGCTCATCATCCGACACCTCGCGTTCAGTGTTGGGATACAGCAGCTGGGCACGCAGGTTAGCCAGAATCATGTAGGGACGCTGCGGCAGGAAAAAGCACTCTTCAATCGCGGGCATGACGATTTCTCCGCGCCCACGCTGCCACAGCCCGGCCATCGCGCGCAGCAGCGAGCTTTTACCGACCCCGGTCTGCCCCTGGATCAGCAGATGTTCACCGGGCGAAACGGTCAACGAGAGATCCTGCACCAGCGCCTGCTCTCCGCCCGGCGTTTCCAGGCTGACGTTATACAGGGCGATCAGCGGGCCGCGCCGGATGCGGATGCTGTGCTGCTTTTCATCTTCACGCTGCTGGTCCAGTTCATCAAAGCGTTCGACAATCTGCGCAAGGCGTACCGCGCTCGGTGCCATACTGGCGATAGTCGGGATAAACTGGGACAGGGTGGTCAGGGCGGTCATCATCTGCGTGGCGGCGGTGGTGGCCATGGCAATGGCACCGAACTCAATTTTGTTTTCAAAAAACAGCGGGGCGATCAGAAAGAACGGCGCCAGGTTCCACAGCTGGCCCATACCGAAGTTGATCATCGACATTTTCAGCTGGTAGATCAGAATGGCCATCCGGCTGTCGGTGGCGCTGGCCAGCCGTCCGTCAATCTGCTTCTTTTCCGTCTTTTCACCGCGATAAAACGCCACGGTTTCCGCATTATCCCGGACGTGCAGCAGGCCGTAGCGTAAATCGGCTTCCGCGACCGTGCTGTTAAAATTCAGCCGAATCATCGGGGTGTACATCACCAGGGTTATCGCGGTGGAAATCACCGCGTAGATAATCACGTACCACATCATTGTTTCGCTGATCGACGCAATAATAATTCCGCCGGTGAGCAGCCCCATCAGCTGGCTGATGATTTGCAGTGGGATGCCGGTCAGTACGGTGACAAACGGGTCAACATCGCCCTGAATACGCTGGTCGGGGTTATCCAGATCCTCATGCACCGTGATGTTGTAGTAGGTGCGGTGGCGCAGGTAGCGGCTCACCAGCCAGTCGGTCAGCCAGCTGCGCCAGCGCACAATCAGCACGCTGCTCATGTAATACATCACCGACTGAATGAACCAGGTCGCCACAGTAACGGCGGTGATCAGCCAGAACAGGCTGGCGTAGGTACTCTGCTTGCGCGCCACAATGGCGTTGGTCATCTCGGCCGTCAGGTTAGCGGTCCAGTAACCGATGGCGGCAAACGAGGGCGTCATCAGCAACAGCACCGACATCAGCAGCCACCAGCGGCGGTGATCGCGCTGCCGCCAGAACGGAAACGTCAGCATCCCTATCCGGCGCATCAGCAGGCGGGAGATACGGTAATCTTTTTTATTAATTTCGGGGGTTTTGCTGTCTTTCATCGCACAGCTCCCGGAGAGATCTCGCAGGCAGGATCGTTGCCAGTACGCATTACTTCACCTTAACGTTTAGACGGTTTGGCATCCTCCCCGGTTACGGAGAGGATGAACGTGTCTCATTTAGAACGCGTGGGGTGTAGCGAATCTGCAATCAGCAGGAGGGAAAAAATTTTGCGGCGGCGACTGGCGTGCTGCGAAAATCAGCCTGCGTCAGGTGCCTGACGTATCCAGATCACCGGGCCAAGGCGGGTCACACGCAGCGGCAGCGCTTTTTCCAGCTGGCTGTACCAGTCGTCAACGCGGGCAATATTGATGCTGGCATTCAGGCGCAGCGTATCTTTCTGCGGATAATCCAGATACACCGCCCGGCTGTCGTAGTGGCCCAGGGTGTGAACAATTTCGTTAAGCGTGTTGTTTTCAAAAATCAGCAGGCCTTTCTGCCAGGCGAGCTGCCGCGCGGCGTCAACCTGCGCCACCGTCAGGCTGTTATCGCTGGGGTTCAGGGTAACCGACCGGTCCGGGTCAACGGTCACGGTTTTCTGCCGGTCGCCGGACACGCTGACTTTGCCGCGCTGCACGGTAACCACGGTATTTTCGCCGTCAATCTTCACGCCAAACGCGGTTCCCAGTACGCGGATATGGCCGCTGCCGGCGTCAACGGTGAACGGGAGTTGCTCATCGTGCTTCACGTCAAAAAAGGCTTCGCCGCGCGCCAGGGTCACGTGACGCTGGGAGCCGCTGATCTCAACGTTGGCCGCGCTGTCGGTATTCAGCCACATGGTGCTGCCGTCATTGAGCGACACCTCACGAAACTCGCCCAGCCGGGTAGCATAGTTAAAGCGCCAGTAGCTCATCCACTGGTAGCAGCCCATCGTGCTGATAACCAGTAAAAAAAGCGCCATCATCGCCCGTTTTGGCGGCAGGGCAAAAGGCCAGCCGGAGGCAACAACACTGTCGGCAGGATAGAGGATCGCACGATGGCTGGCTTCCAGCGGTTTGCCGAGCTGCACCCACAGATCGGTCGCCCGCGAAAGCGCAGCCTGATGCTCCGGGCTGGTCCGACGCCAGGCTTCAAACTGTTTTAATTCGGCGGACGAGAAGCTGCCGGACATCATTCTGACCAGCCAGTGGATGGCTTCATCTTCCAGAACTTCGTCCTCGTGCCTACAGGGATCGTTATTGAGCGCCACAGTTATTTTCCGTTTCGGAGCTTAATATTCCATAAATTCATGGTGTTGCCAAAGCGTGAAGCGGTCATCCCCCGGACTTTTTAATCACGTCGCGGCACTGGATCAGCGTTCTGACCGCATATTTTTCAACCAGACTGATAGAGATATCCATCCGTTTGGCGATCTCTTTATGGGTCAGCCCCTCAACGCGGTTGAGGTAGAGGATCTCGCGGCACTTTTCAGGGAGTTCAGACAGCGCGGCATCAAGAAGATTAATTTTCTCCACGCTGTAGTGGCTGTCTTCCGGTGAGGGCGAATAGCTCTCGAACAGATGGAGTGCGCCGCTGAGGATCTGTTCCCGTCGCTTTTCGTTACGACGATAGTCGTTTGACGCATTTAACGCAACGCGAATCAGGTAATTCCTGGCATCGCTGTACTGCGGGAACTCATTGGCTACGTTGATGATCTTGAAGTAGATCTCCTGAGTAATGTCCTGGGCAATATGGGTTGCGCCAGTGCGATAGCTCACAATTTTAAACAGCGTGGCGTAAACGTCGACAAAAACATCAACAATGTTGACGTCAGCTTCTTTGGCTAACATAGCGGTGCCTTATTAGAATGGTTGAAACCAACCCCGGTTGGCGACAAAGTGGCACAGCGCATGAAAAAGTTACAGTCTTTGCGTTATATGATATTCGTATATCATTTTTCAACGGACGGAAAAGTACCGCAACACGCGACATTACGAATCGGTTAAGAATATTTTAATTGTCATCACCCATGATTATTTAAATCTCTAACTTTATGAATTGTAATGAGTTGGCTATATCTGTAATTCTGCATACGTAACCCATAATTATTATTATCTTTCAGATAACAGGCTATTTACCCTCTGCCGTTGTTTAATTCAATCCATACGGCGGATGTAAAAAGTGAAAATTGCAATTATCGGTCTGGGGCTGCGCCTGGGTTATGTGGCAAGGATTTTTTCCGAACTGGTGCCCAATCTGGAGATCGTCGGCTATGCCGATCCTGAGCCGGTTGGATTGCCCTACACCAAGGAATTTGGGGTAAACACCGGAAAAGCGTTCTCCGCGATCGATGAACTGCTTGCCGTGCCCGATCTGGATTTAGTGCTGATCGGGTCGCCGAATCATCTGCATCTTGAACATATCACCGCCGCGCTGGAAGCCGGCCACCGGGTGCTGTGCGAAAAACCGATCGTCGCCAGTGAAGAACAGACCCTGGCGCTGGCCCGTCTGATTCATCGCTTTGGCGCAGACCGCATTCTGGTCGGGCTGGTGATGCGCTACACGCCGCTGTATGCCGACCTCAAAGCCCTTAAAACCAACGGTACGCTGGGCGAAATCTCCAGCATTGAAGCCTCTGAACATATCCCGCCTTATCACGGCGCGTTCTTTATGCGCGACTGGCGGCGCTACGAGAAATATTCCGGCGGTTTCCTGCTGGAGAAATGCTGCCACGACCTGGATATCTACCAGGGGATCGTCGGCGCGCGCGCCGTTCGCGTGGCCAGCTTCGGCGGTAGAAAGCTGTTCGTGCCGGAAAATGCGGCGCTGGAGCGGGAAGATATTCACCACAGCAAACCGGCGGGCTGGCAGGGCAGCACGGCCGTATTTGATAACGACGGCGATATCGTGGATTACCAGACGGCGATTATTGAATACCAGAACGGTGCAACCATGGCATTTCACGCCAACCTCAACGTGCCGGATCTGTTCCGCCGCTTCTGTATCGTGGGTACTACGGCCACCGCAGAGGGCGATTTCATCCGCAATACCCTGCAGGTTCACCGCTCGCCGGACGGCGAAAAAATCGTCGATAACCATCACTATGCCCGCACCGAACTGGGCCATCACTACGGCGGCGATGAGCGGATGGTGAAGGACATTGTCGATCATCTGCTGCATAACCATCCGCTGCCGGTATCGGTAATCGACGCGCTGGAGGCAGGGCTGACGGCAATCAAAATAGATGAAGCGCGCCGCAGCGGCAGCCTGCTGGATCTGACCGAAAGCTGGCGGCGTTTTGACGCGGCGCTGAACGGCGAAGCCTGATGTCCCGCTCGTATCGCCGCGACAGGCGGCTGGCGCTGCTGCTGATGGCTCCGGCCGTGTTCTATCTGCTGGCTCTGGTGCTGTGGCCGCTGATTAACACCGTGATCCTGTCGTTTACCAATGCCTCGCTGCGGCAGAGCTATCAGTGGGTCGGCTGGCAGAACTACCGGACTCTGCTTAACGACGACTTTTTCAGCGTGCTGCTGCGAACGCTGCTGTGGACGCTGTTTGCCGTGGCAATGAAACTGCTGTTTGGCCTGATTGGCGCACTGCTGCTGAATGCCTCACTGGCGGGAAAAAAGCTGTTCCGGCTGCTGATTATTCCGCCGTGGGTGATCCCGGTGGCCATCAGCATGTTCATCTGGAGCTGGCTGTATAACGGCCAGTTCGGCGCGATTTCCGGCCTGCTCCAGCGCAGCGGCCTGCTGGAAGGGCCGTTTGAGTTTCTGGCCTTCCCCAACAGCGCTTTTTTTGCCTCAGCGATTGCTGATATCTGGGTCGGTATTCCCATGGTCGCGCTGTTTCTGCTGGCAGCCCTGCAGGGTATACCGGGCGATTTGTATGAGGCGGCATGGGTGGACGGAGCAGGGCGCGGCTACCGTCTGCAGCGCATCACGCTGCCACTGATGTGGCCCGCAGTCGCCAGTATGGGTGTGCTCTCTTCGCTGTTCACTCTCAATGCTTTCGATGCCATCTGGATACTGACGCGCGGCGGGCCGCTGGATGCGACCAACACGCTGATTATTGACGCTTACCGTACGGGGATTGGCAGTTTCCGCTTCGGGCTGGGTGCCGCGAAAAGCGTGATGATCGCCGTCGTTACGCTGCTGTTTGCCTTTGGCTATTTTGCGCTGCTGCGAACCCGGCAGCCGGGAGAAGTACGTCCGTGATTAACCGCTATCGTCTGCATGAAAAAATCGCGCTGTATGCGGCCATTTTCCTGTTTCTGCTGGTGCTGCTGTTTCCCTTTTTTGAGGCGGTCAAAGCCGCATTCAGCCCGCTGTCTTCGCTGTTTCGTGCGCCCTGGCATCCTTTGCCCCAGCACTTTTCACTGGAGGCCTGGCAAAACATGTGGCAGCGGGTGCCGTATCTGCCACGTTACATCTTTAACAGCGTGCTGATCGCCGGTGTTTCAACGCTGCTGACGCTGCTACTGTCCGTGCCCGCCGCCTACGCGCTGACCCGGCTGCCCATACCCGGCGTGCGCTACTTCTGGGCGCTGTTTCTGGGGGTGAACGTCTTTTCAGGCGCGGTACTGCTGATCCCGCTGTACCGCATGATGAAAACCTGGGGGATGCTGAACAGCTATGCCGGGATGATCATTCCGGGCACGGCGTTTTTAATCCCCACGGCGGTGTGGCTGCTGCGGACCTATATGGTGCAGATCCCCCGCGATCTGGAGGATGCGGCGCGCTGCGACGGCGCAGGCCGGATCTATATTCTGCGCCGTGTCATCCTGCCGCTGATCAAACCCGGGCTGGTGGCCGTGGCGGTGATTACCTTTATCAACAGCTATGCCAATCAATTTATCTTCGCGCTGACCTTTAACTCAAAGCGTGAATACATGCCCATCGCGGTCGGCATCTTCGACTTCTTTGGCCGCAATACCGTGCAGTGGAATGAATTAATGGCGGCCTGTCTGGTCGGCATCGTTCCCGCACTGCTGATTTTCGTCGTCCTACAGCGGTATTTAATCGATGGGTTAACCAAAGGTGCCGTTAAGCATTAATTTTATCTTTCATTCAGGGGAAATATGAACAAGTTAGCCATGGGGATTTTACTGGCGCTGGCGGCATCCGGTGCGCAGGCGGCCAATGAAAAAATTATCAATTTCATCCAGTGCGGCAGTAAAGCCTCACCGGGAATTGAAGAGAATATCAGCGCGTTTAACCAGGCCAATCCCGGTTACAAAGTCGTGCTGGAGGTGGTCGGCTGGGATCAGTGCGAGCAGAAGGTCACCACGCTGGCCTCTGCCGGTAATGCCCCGGCGCTGGCTCAGGTAGGCTCGCGCACGCTGACCCGCTTCTATCAGAACGACCTGATCGTGCCGGTGCCGCTCAGTGCGGCAGAAAAGGGCAGCTACTACCCGGCGGTGCTGGATACCGTAAGCTACGAGGGCCAATATCTTGGCCTGCCTGTGGCGCTGTCCACCCGCGCGCTGTTCTGGAACAAAGCACTGTTTAAGCAGGCGGGCCTGAACCCGGAGCAGCCGCCGAAGACCTGGCAGGAACTGCTGGACGATTCGCGCATTATCAAAGAGAAAACCGGCGCGGCGGGCTTCGGCCTGACCGGTAAAGCCTTCAGCAGCACCACGCACAGCTTCCTGCTGTGGCTGTACAGCAACGGCGGCGCAGTGCTGGACGGCGACAAAGTGGTGTTTAACTCACCGCAGGCGGTGGAAACGCTGGAGTGGTACAAGAAGATCCTGCCGTACGCCGAGCCGGGTCCGGTGGCCTACGATGCCGAAGCGCTGCGTCCGCTGTTCCATCAGGGCAAAGTGGCGATGTTTATGTCCGGCTCGTGGGAGCGCGGTCAGTTCCCGGCGGGTCTGGAGTGGGGCGTTGCGCCGCTGCCGTATGGCCCGCACGGCAAGCCGAGCAATCTGCTGGTCACCGACAGCCTGGCGATTTTTAAAGGCACCGGCGTGGAAGATAAAGCGATTGCCTTTGCGAAATTTATTACCACCCCGGACCGTCAGCTGGCCTATGAGAAGGGCTACGGCTTTACCCCGGTGCGCCCGGATCACGGACCGAAACAGCTGGTGGCGGAAGATGCCAGCTGGAAGCCGTTTATCGACGGCGTGGCCCTGGGGAAAGCGGAACCGCTGTTCTACGATCCGGAGCAGTTCCAGCAGACGATCAACACCGCTATCCAGCAGGTGTTACTGAATCAGGCCACGCCTGAGCAGGCCGTGAAAACCGCCGCCCAGGCACTGGAACAGAACGGCAAATAAATGCCGGTGGCCCGCCTGAGTGCGGGCCATGACCTGAGGAAGCTATGCGTCAGTTACGTATTGAACATCTGGAAAAACACCATCAGGGTCAAATAATCCTGCATGACATCAATTTAACCATTCAGCAGGGCGAATTTGTGGTGTTTGTCGGGCCATCCGGCTGCGGGAAAACCACGCTGCTGCGCAGCCTGGCGGGGCTGGAGGATATCCACGGCGGCCGCATCCTGCTGGACGAACGCGACGTCAGCGAGGCATCGCCCATTGAGCGGGAAGTGGCGATGGTCTTTCAGTCCTACGCGCTCTATCCCCATCTCAGCGTCTTTGAAAATCTGGCCTTTCCGCTGCGGGTGGCAAAGCTGCCGGAAGCGCAGATTGTCGCGGCGGTCCACGCGGCGGCAGAGTCGTTACAGCTGACGGCATATCTGCGGCACAAGCCCGGTATGCTTTCAGGCGGACAGCGCCAGCGGGTGGCTATCGGCCGCGCGATCGTACGTAAACCGGCGATTTTTCTGTTCGATGAGCCGCTGTCTAACCTTGATGCCGGGCTGAGGGGCAGCATGCGGCAGGAGATCTCACGCCTGCACCGTACGCTGGGCGTCACCACGCTGTACGTCACCCACGATCAGATTGAGGCGATGACCATGGCCGATCGTATTGTGGTACTGAACAAAGGTCGCATCGAGCAGAGCGGCACCCCGCAGGAGCTGTACTTCCAGCCGCGCAGCCTGTTTGTGGCTCGGTTTATTGGTCATCCGCAGATCAACACCTTTACCACGGCGATTGAGCATCAGCGCGACGGGCGCTTACAGCTTGCGCTGCCGTCATTACCACATATCCCGCTGCTGACGCTGTCTGAGCCCCCTTTAAGTGACAATGTCACTCTGACGATCCGCCCGGAGCATATCCTTCTCAGCCCGACGGCGACGGGCATTGAAGGTGAGCTGCCGTTTGAGATCATCAACGTGGAATGGCAGGGAAATCAAAGCATGCTGTACGGCGAAATCGGCGGGCAGCCCGCTTGTTGCGTGACGGCGGACTACATTGACAGGTCACAGCTTTCCCGCTGCTATGTGCGCTTTCCGGCTGACCGCATTCTGTTGTTTGACGCCGGGGGAAATCGCTGCGTTACTTATCCAGCGCCACCCAGCGTTTGCCGACCAGAATAGTCAGCGCCACAATCGACACCACTGCGGCAAGGTGCATGACAAAGTCCAGTACATGCAGATGTATCGGGTGACAGAAGGCCAGCAGGCTGACCGCCAGGCTGGAAATGCCCACACCCGCCATCGCCAGGCTGCGTACCGGATGCAGCGAACGGCTGCGGCGCAGGCTGGCAATCATCAGCAGCATCATCGGCGTACTGACCACCATCAGGAAGGTGAAACAGCGCGTGCTGTCGTCATCATGCAAGATCGCGCCGTTGCCCTGCATATTTATTACGCTCAGCCCGAACCACATCAGCGCAATCGGCAACAGCGCTTTCCAGCTCAAGGTTCGGCGCCCGGCGATGCTCAGGGTAAAAGCACCGCGGATGGCTAGCGTACCGAGTAAAAAGGCCAGGGCAATTTGAAGGATCGCCAGCTTTGCGCCGGGCTGCGACCAGTCGGTCAGCCCGCGCGGCACCAGAAAGCTGGCGGCGACGGCGCAAGGCAGGGCGACGGCAAGCCAGGCCATCACCCGCAGACCCGTGGGCCAGATACGCCTGACGGGCTTGATTTCCCGCCCGAGTTTTTCAATTAAAGCATTATGATCGGTCATGGTTGGCTCCAAAACGGCGCAGATTTTTTAGCGCCCGGTGCAGCAGGGATTTCACTGCGGCGACCGTCAGATGGTTATGCGCGGCGGCTTCCGTCAGGCTCATTTCGCGCAGGTGAACGTGTTCAACAATTTCCCGCTGCCGCAAAGGCAGCTGGCTCAGATAGCCTTCCAGCTCCTGCTGGCTTTCCGCACGCTGCATGTTAGGCTGGCTTACCGGCTCCGGCAGCGTCTCTTCCGGAATTTCCCATTGCTGGTAGCGCCCGCGCCGCCGCAGGGCATCGATCGCGCGCGCGGAGATAATGGCCATCAGCCACGGCAGAAAGGGAAAGGCGGGATCGTAGGTATGGCGCACACGATGTACCGTCAGCAGCACATCCTGCACTACATCCTCGGTTAACACATCGTCAGCAACCTGCCTGCGCACCTGTGAACGGATCACCGGCACCAGTGCTTTCAGCAGCCGGGTATAGGCAGGCCGATCGCCTGCCTGCGCCTGTTCCATTAGCGCGGGCCAGCTTTCGCGCGCGCTGTCGTTCATTTCCATCTTCCGCCTTGTTATTACGCTTTTTTACCGGCTGCCTGGTTCAGTGCATTGACCACAATACCCGGCGTCAGCACCTGCGGCAGCACTTTCGGTGGTCCGCCGTCGGCGGGATACACCACGTACAGCGGCAGGCCGCCCTGACCAAACTCGTTCAGGGCATCGTCCACGTCGGGGTTAAATTTGGTCGAATCCGCCACCATATACCGCGTGCCGGTTTTGGCCAGCGCCTCTTTCACCGCCTGGGTGGAAAGCGAGGTTTTCTCGTTAACCTGACAGGTTATACACCAGGATGCGGTAAAGTTCACAAAGATGGCTTTACCCTGTCCGCGCTCGGCGGCAACGGTCTGCGGCGTCCATTTTTCCTGAGCGACTTCCGCTGCGGCCGCTTCTCCGGGCAGTGCATCCCCCGGTTTGATCAGGCCAGGAAGCGGGGCAAGCACGGCCACAATCAGCACGGCGGTGAGCGCATACATCAGCCTGTGGCCTTTCCCCTGCAGCTGGCGATGTTGTGCCATCCCGTACAGCCAGGCTGCGAAACTCAGCACCACGGAAGCGGCCAGCAGGGTTGCCAGCGCGGCGCTACCGACCTGCTGCGCCAGTACCCACACCAGCCACGCGTAGGCACCAAACATCGGGAAGGCCAGCCCGCGCTTGAGGATATCCATCCACGCTCCCGGTTTCGGCAACAGCCGTGCCAGCGCCGGGAACAGCGAAATCAGAGTAAAGGGCGCGGCAAACCCCAGCGCCGCCGCAAGGATCACCAGCGACAGCAGGGCGATAACCAGCGGCGACTGCAGCTGGAATCCCCAGCCCACCGCCGCGCCTCCTGCGCGTGCCGCAAGAAGTATTCCCGCCAGTGCCATCATGGTCACCGTTACGCCCAGCAGAAAGCCCAGACCTTCGCGACGGGTGCCGGCGGAGTTATCCGCATGGCGCAGCAGCCCGAACGCCTTCAGTGAGATCACCGGAAACACGCAGGGCATAAAGTTCAGAATGATGCCGCCAATAAAGGCGGCCAGCATGGCAGTTAACATCGCTGGCCTCGTTGCTTAGTGGGTACGTGGATGAGCCGCGTCGTACTGCTTCACGGCGGCCAGCGTCTTCTCGATATGGGTTTCCGGGTTTCTGTCAGTGTAGCTCAGCAGAATGTTGCCATCCGGTGCGATCACATAAGAGGTACGGTCCGAGAGGGTTTTGCCCTTCATCTGCATCTGGGTCTGGTATTCACCGGCGACTTTGGCTCCCGGATCGGCGGCCACGGCAAATTTATCCCGGCACTCCAGTTTGGAGAAGTCGCTGACCTGCTCGGTATTTCCGGCGGTTACGCCAATGACCGTTGCGCCCATTTTCGTAAAGTCATCGGTCGCTTCGGCAAAGTCGTGGGCTTCAATCGTGCAGCCCGCGCTGAAGGCTGCCGGGAAGAAGTACAGTACAACCGGGCCTTTTTGCAGCGCTTTTTGCAGCGAGAAGGTGATCGGCTTACCGGCCAGTGCGCCCTGCAGCTCAAAATCCGGGGCCTTCGCCCCGGCGGGCAGAGCGGCTCCGGCATTAAAGGCAAGGGCGGACAGGCCCAGCGCGGCGGAGAAGGTCAGTGTAGAGGCGAGTTTTTTCAGTTTCATTATCTGCTCCTGCGAAGTAAGTGAGTACCGGTTTGGTTGACTCCTTAATCAGTTCGCAGCAGCAGACAGAAAAGTTGCGCCGGGCAGAAAATAATTATTCTCCCCAGCGTTTCCTCAGATAGTTAACCGCTTCCTGCGTCTGTGGCTGATTCAGGTAGTTCTCCCGGAACAGGATGGTGCCACTGATTTGTGGCAGCGACTCATTCAGATCGAGCTGTTTCTTCAGCTCCGGCACGCCGCCACCGATGGTCCAGTCCGGCTCGTTCTTCGATGGTTCACCGACTTTATACAGCGCAATGCCGATATAAAGACGGGTTTTGGTCGGTTTCACTACCTCCGCCCACCACTTTGCCAGCACGTCATAGCGGGCGGCATCGCGGGCGAAAGGCCAGTAGATTTGCGGGGCAATGTAGTCCAGCAGCCCCTGCTGCACCCAGCGGCGGGTATCTGCATAGGATTCGTCATAGGCGGCAGCGCCGCGCGTGTCGGAGCCTGCGGCGTCATGGGAACGGTTGCGCCATACTCCGGCCGGGCTGACGCCAAACTCCACATCTGGCTTCAGCTGTTTAATGGTGCGTGAAACCTGTTCAATCAGCAGCTGGGTGTTATGCCGCCGCCAGTCGGCTTTGGAGGCAAAGCCCTGGCCGTACTGTCTGAAGGTCTGGCTGTCGTTAAGGGCAGATCCTGGCGACTCGGTATAGAAATAATCATCAAACTGCACGCCGTCGACGGGATAGCGCGCGACCACCTCTGCGACAATGCTGGTGATCCAGTCGCGGGCGTCGGGAATGCCCGGGTCAAGCACATAGCGATCGCCGGAAGTACGAATCCAGTCGCGGTGCAGCACAAAAACGCTGGCCGGATTCTGCGACAGAGTGCGGTTCAGTTCGGCAACGGTTCCGGGTTTAGTATTGACCGTGACACGATAGGGGTTAAACCAGGCGTGAACCTTGATGCCGCGCCGGTGCGCTTCATCCAGCATAAACTGCAGCGGATCGTAGCCCGGGTCCCGGCCGATTTTGCCGGTCATCATATCCGACCACGGCAGGATTTTTGACGGCCACAGCGCAGTACCATCCGGTTTCACCTGGAAGAACACCGTATTGATGCCGAGGCTTTTCAGCTTGTCCAGCTTATCGGTCAGCGCTTTTTTCTGCTGGCTGATGCGTACGGCATCGTTGCTGATATTAACCGACGCGATCGGCGGCCAGTCCAGGCGGGAAACGGTGGTTAACCACACGCCGCGCATCGGCTGCTGGCTGTGTGGCGATATCGGCGGCTGAGGCTGATTCGGATTCGCTACGGGCGGTAGCGGCGTGACCAGAGAAACCGGCGGTTTGCTGGCACAGCTGGCAAGGAGCAGCGCGGCGGCGATAAGCAGGCCGGACTGACATTTAGCCCGAGGCGAGAGGTGACGGAACCGGACGATGATTGACTTCCTTTTTCATACCGACGTTGAGTGAAAGGTATTTTCTTATTATCTGCAACGTTGTCAATGTAGCATCTTGCGGATGATTTCGTGTTTCGCACTATGGCGGCAGGAAAGATTAAGCAGGCAGTAACATCGGGGACTGAGGCGGGGACAGGGGAATTCTTTGTTCAGGTTCCGGGCAGGCTCAGCCATTATCGCTGTGATTAACAGACGAGAGCTGAGCCTGCCCGTGATGAGATTATTTCAGATGCTGTTGCAGTTCAGCACCCGCCTGCGACAGCGCGGTTTTCACCGTTGGTTCTTCACTTAACGGATTCAGTAAACCGTAGTCATGGATCATGCCATTGTAACGGGTGACGGTCACCGGCACGCCTGCGGCATCCAGCTTACGCCCAAACGCTTCACCTTCGTCACGCAGCACATCCAGCTCCGCCGTCTGGATCAGCGTCTGCGGGAAGCCTTTCAGCTGTTCAGTGCTGGCACGCAGTGGGGAAGCCAGAATGTTGTTACGATCCGCGGCACTGGTGGTGTAGTTATCCCAGAACCACTTCATCATGTTGCGGGTCAGGAAATGGCCGTTGGCAAACTGGTGATAGGACGCGTCGTCGAAGTTCGCATCGGTCACCGGCCACAGCATCACGTTATAGCGAATTTTCGGTGCGCCGAGCTGTTTGGCCTGCAGGGCAACCGCCGCCACCATATTACCGCCCACGCTGTTACCCACCAGAGCCAGACGGCTGCCGTCTACGCCGATTTCACTGCCGTGCTCGGCAACCCAACGGGTGGCCTGATAGGCCTGATTAATTGCTACCGGGAAATGCGCTTCCGGGGAAGGCGTGTAATCGACGTAAACCGCCGCCGCGCCAGAATCACGGACCAGATCGCGGATCAAGCGTTCATGAGTCGGGTAGTCGCCCAGTACCCAGCCGCCACCGTGGAAGAACATAAACACCGGAAGGGTGCCCGTCGCGTTTTCCGGTTTGACGATTTTCAGCCTGATGTTCTGACCGTTCACCTGAATTGTTTTATCGCTTACCTGCGCGGCAGGCAGCTTCGCACCCTGCTGGGCACCGATCAGCACCTGACGGGCTTCCTGCGGGGTCATCTGTTCCATCGGTTTACCTTTGCCTGAATTCAGCACGTCCAGGAAAGCTTTTACACCGGCGGTAGGGGCAGGCGCGTTCAGTGACTGAGTGGTCGCTGCGGAAGCGGCTGAAGCAAAGACGGCGGATGTTAATAAAATCGATGCAATTTTCATTAGTGTAGCCCTCTGTATTTTGTTGAATAAAAACTTAGTGTTGGTTTATCCCGGTTAGTGATGTCTGACTGCCTGCTCACTTACCTTGTGCGGATAATACTTGCACGCAAGATACTTATGGTCAAACTTTATTTATAATAAAATTCTGCAACCTCGTTCAGCTGGTGGAAAAAATGAAAGAAAACAGCATATTAGATGGGCAACTTTGTTTCTCACTCTATTCGGTAACCAATGCGCTTATCCGTCAGTACCGCCCGTTACTGAAAGAATTCGATCTGACCTACCCGCAGTTTGTCGTGCTGCTGGCGCTCTATGACCAGGATGATATTCCGCTGCGTGAACTGAGCGAAAAAACGCTGTTCGACTCGGGGACGTTAACGCCGCTGGTACAGAAACTGGAGGCGAAGGGGTTCCTTAACCGGGTATCGATTGCCGAAGACGAAAGGGTGAAAAAAGTGGTTCTGACGCCAAAGGCGAGGGATCTTCAGGATAAAATCGTCGCCATTCCGAAGCAGATGCGCTGCTTTATGCGCATGGACGATGAAGAACTGGAAATGTTAAGAACTTTCTCGAAAAAACTGCTTCTTGACCTCTGACAGATGCGATCTGCGCCGAATTTCATTTCGCGCAGATCGCTGTTTTTACCTTCATCCCTATCGTTATCCCCTGATCTCGTTATCCCATTCTGGCATCTGCTCCCCCCCCCCTATAGCCACATTGAACACCTCGCCCCCGTCTGAGATCTCACGCCCATAGCCACGGCATCGATCTGCTATAAGCAGGGCGCAGAGTCGTACTTCAACACAGCCTAAACCCCTGATCTTAGTGTTACAAATTGGTTGAAAGTTTGCATAGTTAGTTGACAGAGTATTTACAAATGTAAATAATAAAAATACTTGGTGTATACATTCAATACACAAAAGAAATGCATGAAGCCTCGCTTTCGGGTTCTTCAGGGCAGATCTGTTCTCATCACGGAGTTTATTCTTAATGGGTATTTCACGAAGAAAATTGCTTGTTGGCACCGGGATCGGCGCTGGTATCGTCGCGGCGGGTGGGGGAGCTTCCCTGCTGACCGACAATCTGCCCGCAGCGCCGGATTCACTGCTGAAAATTGATGCGCTGCCTTCCGACGATCCAACGCCTGGCTGGTTCCACACCAGCCGTAAACGCCAGCCGCAGCCCGCGCTGGTGGGCGATGCGAAAGCACCATGGGTAGTGATTGGTGCCGGTTTCACCGGACTGGCCGCCGCACGTCAGCTGGCACTGAACTTCCCGGACGATCAGATCATCCTTGTTGAAGCGCAGCAGGTTGGATTCGGCACGTCCGGCCGTAACGCCGGATTCCTGATCGACGTACCTCACGATATCGGCGCACCGGACTATATCGGCGATAAAAAAATTGCCCGTAATATCCTCAATCTGAACCAGACCGGGCAGCGCATCCTGAAAGAGCAGGTGGAAGAGCACAATATCGTTGATGCCCAGATGCGCCATTCGGGTAAGTACCAGGCCGCAGTGGAAGACAGCGGTATTGCGGTGCTGGAAGCCTATCGCGGCGGTCTGGAATCGCTGGGGCAGCCATGCAAGATTATCGACGGTAAGGATCTGCCCGATCATCTCGGCACGAAATTCTACCGTAAGGCGCTGTACACGCCGGGAACGATTCTGGTTCAGCCATCAGGACTGGTGAAGGGCCTGGCGGACAGCCTGCCGGCCAACGTTAAGCTGTACGAAGAAACGCCGATCACCGCCATTGAATACGAACCGCAAATTGTGCTGCATCACGCAACCGGCCGCATCTTTGCCGATAAGCTGATCCTCGCCAACAATGCCTTCGGTACACACTTTGGCTTCGGCGAGCGCACTATTTTCCCGATCTTCACCTACGGCAGCCTGACCCGTCCGCTGACCAAAGCGGAGCAGGACAGCATTGGCGGCCAGGAATTCTGGGGCGTTATTCCTGCCGATCCGTTCGGAACCACCTCGCGTCGCACCCACGATAACCGCATCCTGATCCGTAACAGCTTCAGCTTTAACTCGGACGGGCGCTACAAACCGGGCTACACCCAGAAGTATCGTGAAACCCACCGTCAGTCGTTTGAGCGCCGTTTCCCAACGCTGCAGGACGTTAACTTTGAACATACGTGGGGCGGTGGTCTGGGCATGACCCGTAACGGATCGAGCCTGTTCGGCGAACTGAGAAAGAACGTCTACGGCTCGCTGGGCTGTAATGGCCTGGGGACCGTGCGCGGCACCGCGATGGGCACCATGCTGGCCGACTGGCTGGCGGGCAAAAGTAACGACACGATTAACTTCCTGCTGTCGCTGCCAAAACCAGAGTGGAACCCACCGGAACCGCTGCTGACCATGGGCGTTAACTTCACCCTGCGGAAAGGCATGCACGACGCGGGCCAGGAAGCGTAAATCCGACAGTAAGTCGACATCCAGGCTGTGTTCGTTAACCGAATGCAGCCTTTTTTTATGTGTTATCAAATGCATGATCTGCATTACATGTTGAAAACAACACACTGCATAAAATGTGTGGGATAGATTAGACTCGATTTTTAATGTTTGATTATATTAAAAAAAGAGAAAACTATGCACATCAGGGACATCCGCATATCACATTTATCAACGCGCGACGGTGATAAATGAACATTCCCAACCTCTCAGGCTATCTGAATCAGTTTCAAATCTTTATTAAAATTGCCGAAACCGGCAACCTCTCGCGAGCGGCCAGGGAACTGGGGCTGACGCCGTCGGCGGTAAGCAAGAGCCTCTCCCAGTTAGAAAGCATCACCGGCAATCTGCTCATCAATCGCGAAAGCCGCCCATTCCAGCTGACTCTGGATGGACGGCGTATTCTACAGCTGGCGCAGCGGGTTATTGCCGATATCGAAAGTATTGCCGACGGCAGCCGCGTGCCGGGTATGCAGGGCGAAACGCTGCGCATCAGCTGCTCGGTGGCCTTTGGCTGTACGCATATTCCCACGCTGTCGAGCGATTTTCAGGCCCGGTATCCGGGCATTGGTATTAACGTGATGCTGGACGATCGCTTTATCAACCTCGATCGTGAGGATATCGACGTGGCGTTCAGAATTACCTCAGAAGCGGCAACGCAGAACGAGGATGCGGAGCAATTGATGGATATCCGCTGGTTTTACTGCGCTTCCCCCGAGTATTTACGCTGTCATCCACCGATTACCGTTCCCGCCGATTTACGTTTCCATCACTGTCTGGTTTACCCGCAGATGACCCATGATGGTAAATGGATGTTCCGCCATCATACCCGCAGTGAAACGGTTGCGGTGACCCCACATCTGTCCTGTAACTCCAGTCTGCTTTTGCTGCAAAGGGCACTGCTGCATGGCGGCGTGGCCTGCCTGCCGGATTATCTGGCCTGTCATTACATTAATAGCGGCAAGCTTGTCCGCGTGCTGTCGGACTACGATCCAGGCGTCACCCATCGGCTACAGGCAAGAGTCCGCCATTCGGCCAGAGATAATAAAACGCTGAATCTTTTTCTGGCGTTTATTAAAAGCCGCCTGGTGCAGAACTGTGACCCGACAGCCGATATTTAGGAAACTAACTGTGAAAGGCATTCACAGTTGACGGAGAGAAAGCCGCGCACATCACAAATCATCTTTGCCGTGGAAAACACTTCATGGCAAACGATCGCCGTTCACGGAATATAAGCCTGCGGAACGGAGAGTTAAAAACTTCGAGCGCGTTTTCTACGTTAATGCGGCTTTCTGCAATGCAGATAATTCGCGGGCATGTCTCTTGAACCGAGGTTTAAAATGACGATAAATAATGAAGAGGCGGTAAATCATCTTAAGATCCCATTCACCAGTTACGATCTTGGCTGGGTGGTGTTATGTATTGGCATGGCGATTGGGGCAGGGATTATTTATATGCCCATACAGGCCGGGGTGAAGGGGATTTGGGTCTTTGTTTTCGCTATTGTCCTGAGCTATCCGGCGATTTACTGGTTGCAGGATCTGTATCTGAAAACGCTGACGCAGACGGAATCCTGCGACAGCTACGCCGAGATTATTACCCAGTATCTGGGGAAAAACTGGGGAGGACTGCTGGGCATCGCCTATTTTCTGATGCTGCTGATGGGTATTCTCAATTACTCGATGAGCCTGGTGAACGACAGCGCAACTTACTTACACAGTTATCATCTTACCGATACGTTTCTTTCTAAAACCAGCTGGTATCCGTTGATTCTTCTGGCGATTATTGTGGCCATCGCCAATCAGGGCGAAAGGCTGCTGTTCCGTATTTCCGGGCCAATGATTCTGTTCAAGCTTGGGGTGATCGTTTTCCTTGGTCTGGTGATGCTACCTTACTGGAGCCTGAGTAATATTTCAGCTTTCCCTCCGCTGCTGCCGTTTTTACGTGATGTGCTGCTGACGTTACCGTTCACGCTGTTTTCTATTCTGTTTGTGCAGATCCTCAATCCGATGAATATCGCATTTCGTAAGGTTGAGCGCGATCCGCTGGTGGCCTCGTATCGCGCGGTTCGGGCAACCCGCATTGCCTATATCGTCCTGGCGGTCAGCGTGCTGTTCTTTGCTTTTTCCTTCAGCTTTGCGATTAGTAAAGAGGAGGCGATTTCGGCATTAGACCAGAATATATCTGCACTGGCGCTGGCTTCCCAGATTATGCCGGGAAACATGGTGAATATTTTATCGGTGACGCTAAATATCTTTGCCATACTTACCGCGTTCTTCAGTATTTATCTTGGTTTTAAAGAAGCCGTTATCGGGCTGGCGGTGAATATCATTTCGCGCATTGCCGGAACGAGTCATATTAACCGTGCAACGCTATCGCTGTTCGTGGCGGTCGGCATTGTTATCTTCCTGTGGATCTGGGTCAGCTTTGACTTTTCCGTGATGCTACTGATGCAGATTTCCGGTCCGATATTTGGGCTGGTGGCCTGTTTAATTCCTTACTATCTGGTATCGCAGGTTCCCGCCCTGGAAAACCTGCGAGCTAAACGAAATTACTATATTGCCTTCTACGGCATCCTCCTGTGCATATCGCCTTTTTTGAAATTCGTAGAGTAATCCGCCGGCAGAGGCTGGTGGCACACTGAATGGACATAAATATGAAAAATCTTAATCCCGAAAAATTAACCCTGGCAACCCGGTTAACCCAGTTAGGCAGGAGCACGCAGGATCAGCGGGGCTTTGTTAACTGCCCGGTGTATCGCGGATCGACAGTGGTGTTTAACAGCGTCGAGGACCTTGAACACAGCCGGGCGGAGTTCGCCTACGGCACGCTGGGTACGCCAACGATTAAAAACCTTGAAGATGCCTGGACCGAACTGGCCGGTGCGGCGGGAACGGTGATGTCACCCTCTGGCCTCGGGGCCGTGGCGCTGGCGCTGATGACCACGCTTAAGGCGGGCGATCATCTGCTGATGCCGGACACGGTTTACCGGCCGACCCGCAGCTTTTGCGATCTGACGCTGAAAAAATTTGGTGTGACAACCACCTATTACGATCCGCTGGTGGGAGAAGGTATCGTCAGCCTGCTGCGGCCGGAAACCACTACGCTATTCCTTGAGTCCCCGGGGTCGCAAACTTTCGAGATTCAGGATGTGCCGCTGATGACCCGCATCGCCCGCGAGCGCGGTATCAAAACGATTATCGACAATACCTGGGCCACGCCGGTGTTCTTCCAGGCGCATCGTCACGGCTGCGATCTCTCGGTGGAAGCGGGAACCAAGTACCTGAGCGGCCACTCGGATCTACTGATGGGGATGGTGAGCGCCAATGCCGAAACCTGGCAGGATTTACGCGCTACCTATGACAGCATGGCGATGCTACCCGGCGCGGAAGACTGTTTCCTTGCCCTGCGCGGGCTGCGAACGCTGCATATCCGCCTGAAGGAAGCAGAAACGCGCGCGCTGAACATTGCTGCCTGGCTGGCGGAGCAGCCGGAGGTTAAGACCATTTTACATCCCGCCTTTGAGAGCTGCCCCGGGCACCATTTGTGGCAGCGTGATTTCACGGGTTCGACAGGGCTGTTCTCAATCATCCTCGACCCGGCATTCGATAAACCAGCGGTCACCCGGCTGCTTGATGGCCTTGAGCTGTTTGGCATGGGCTATTCGTGGGGCGGTTTTGAAAGCCTGATCATCCCGTTCAACTGCCGTGATTATCGCACCGCAACGCAGTGGAATGAGCAGGGCGCAACGCTGCGCCTGCAGATTGGCCTGGAAGATCCGCAGGACCTGATAGCAGATTTACGGGCGGGGCTGGATCGCCTGCACGTCGGGGGATAGCCTTGCAGTGCATAACCTGAGCGGTGAGTTAATGTAATTTTCCCGGAGCTGATTAATAACAATCAGCTCCGGGAATAAATTTTTAAACGGGAGATAAGTCGTTATCTCGCTGCTGACATTAATTTAATTATCTTTTATATAATTTTCATTATCCATTTCAGGTATAGGATTTATCTATTTTAACATTCTACTCCACGAACTTGCCCTATACTCAGCTTCTCAGAGGGTTATGCATTACCTGTGGAGACATTAACGATGTTGCAGATGTTGATAAAGCGAAAGAAGGGCCGAACGCATAATGAGGATCGTAACTTAGCCTTATTATTAGCCACCACCGCCGGAATTCTCAACGCGATGGCGTTGGGTGCTTTCGGTATATTTCCTTCCCATATGTCCGGCAATACCTCACAAATTTCTTCTGAAGTTTCTAATTCCGACTTAAGTGATTTATCGTTTCTTGCTGCGATTATTTTGGCGTTTGTCGTCGGGTCGATGGCTTCACGAATGCTGGTGATTAGCGGTGTCAGAAATAATATCAGAACCATTTTCAGCATCATTCTGCTGCTGGAAGGTATCGCGCTGGCGATGATGTCGCTGTTTGAAAAATTCTACTATTCCCACGCCAACAACCGTGAAGTGATCGTGTTCCTGGGCTTTCTGATGGGGCTGCATAACTCCACCTCCACCCAGCTCTCTAACGGGCGGGTGCGGTCAACTCATATCACCGGAACGCTGACCGATGCCGGTATTGCGCTGGGATCGCTGCTTTGCGTCAGCCTGCGCCGGGACCCGTCGCGCGATCTGAAGGCGCACAGCAACCAGCTCTTTACGCACCTGGTCACTATCGTTTCCTTCCTCGGCGGCGGTATCTGCGGGCTGCTGCTGTTCAAGATTTTCGGCTTTAACTCGATGATCGCCATGGGCGTATTTCTTACCCTGGTCGCCGTGCTGTCGATTACCGCAACGGTTTATCAGGTAAGACGGCGCGGTTTGAGCACCTGCTGATTCACGCCGATGCATCCCACAGCTGCATGATCTGTGTAATCGCGTTATTCAGCTGGTCGAGGCTGGCACCATCACGTGCCTGGATCGACAATCCGAACAGGAAGGTGGTGAAAAGGGTGGCGAGAGCGTTGACATCAACCCCTTTTTTCAGCTCGCCGCTGTCGGCCGCTCGCTGAAAAGCAGCCAGAATTCCTTCACTGGTGCGGTGACGCGAACGGGCCAGCGGTTCGGCAACATCGGCGTGCTCGGCGGAGGTGGCGCTCATTGTGCCCAATGCCACCATACATCCCGGCGGGTGACTGGGATCGCACTGCATTTTCGCTGAAGATCGCAGCGTGGTTTCAATCGCTTCACGCGGTGACAAACGGCTGTTCCACAGAAATTCAGTTACCTGGCCATGGGTAGCCAGATATCGCTGCACGCACTCGCGAAATAGCGCCTCTTTAGAACCGAAGGCCGCATAGAAGCTGGGCGCGGAGATGCCCTTGTTAATTCTGGCCTTGAGCTGGGCGAGAGAGGTGGACTCGTAGCCGTGCTGCCAGAACAGGTGCATGGCATCTTCAATCGCTTTATCACGGTCAAATGTTCTTGGTCTTCCCATCGCAGCCATGTCTGCCTCCGTTACCTGAGTGATCGGATTACTATACTAAACGATACATATATCGTTGACAAAAAAATCCTCGCCCACTAATGTACCGATCGATACACATCGCATCAGCCGATAAATAATCGTGGCTGAGGGATCGCTTATCGCCAAATACATACCAATCGATACATATACTAGATAAGAAGGGCATATGGAGAAAGAAATCGCGCTACCTTGTTCACATAAAACCGATGTCTCACGAATGCGAACGGAAGTGCCTGCACTGCCGGTTTCCGCGCTGCTGGCGCTGGCGATGACGGGGTTTATCTGCATCATAACGGAGACGCTGCCAGCGGGATTATTGCCGCAGATAGCGGCAGGGCTGAACATTTCTAACTCACTCGCAGGACAAACGGTTACCGCCATACGGCAGGCGAGGGTGCAGACATCGCGCTGTCGATGAACGTGGTGGCCTGGAATGGTGCGATTGCTGCGGCGGGTATTTCCGGCGGGATACTGCTGGATAACTGGGGAGCACCGGCGCTGCCGCCGGCACTGATTCTGTTGCTGGCCGTCGCTTTTGTTATCACCTGGCGGGCACGGCAGTATGGCTTTCGAAAAGGAGCGCGAATGGGGCATTAATTGACACGCGCTTCGCTCTGCGGAAAATATCGTCAGGCCGTGGCAGATCTCGCAGGTAACTGAATAAATTACGGTTCGTTTCCGTCATTTAGAGACGGTTCAAGCCATAACGAGCGCTGCGCCCACCGCCGGGACAGGCCAGCAGATATCCGAGCTCAACCAGCTGTGCCAGATGGCGCGTGGCGGTGGCGCGGCTAACCTTCGCCACCGCCTTGTACTGGCTGTTATTGATGCCGTCGCTAAAATCGCCGTCAAGCAGGCGGTTAAGTACCTTAATCTGCTCGGTTCCAATCTGCGCGGCGTCGAACTGCTGCCAGTAGCGAGTTTTAAACACGGTTTTATCGATAACCGCCAGCGTTTCTTCAATCGAGGCTCTGAGCATGTCGATAAACCAGCTCAGCCAGACGGTGATATCCAGCTCGCCGCGCTGGGTATTTTCCAGCACCTGATAGTAATCCTGACGGTGGATATTAATCGTGCGGGACATTGCATAGAGCCTGACCGTGTTGCTTTCCGCCTGGGCCAGCGCCAGATCCATAATCAGGCGGCCAATCCTGCCGTTACCGTCTTCAAAAGGATGAAGCGTTAAAAATCTCAGATGGGCAATCCCGGCGCGCAGCAGCGGGTCTAGTTCCGGATCGTTGCGGCTGTCGTTAAACCACTGTAAAAATGCATCAACGTCGTCGGCAATCGATGCGCTATCCGGTCCTTCAAAATGCACAACCGGTTTTTCAAGACGGCCCGAAACCACCTGCACCGGACCGCTGCGCAACTGGCCGCCAACGATCGGATAGAGCAGGCCGGAACCGGCGGGGAAAAGCAGGGCGTGCCAGTGCAGTAATCGCGCCAGAGACAGCGGCTGGTCGAGGTTTTCGATAGCGTCCAGCGCCGATGCCACCAGGCCTTCGGTTTTTTTATCCACGGCATAGGTCATGCCGTCCTCAATACCGAGATGATGCGCCAGGGAAGATCGTACCGAGTGGGCGTTGACGCGTTCTCCTTCGATATCACTGGAGTAGAGAATGTTGGCCAACACATTATCCAGCGTGCTGTTTGCCTCATCCAGCAACATACTGCTACCGTAGAGTTTTCCCTGCAAAAAACGCGTGGCGCGCAGCAGCGGCTCGATGCGCTGACGGTCCCAGCTGAACGCCGGCCAGTTTTCCTGCTGCCAAATCCACATATGCGGCTCCTGAGCTGAATAGATGCCTTATTCTACTCACAGAATGAGTCAAATGTAATGCGTATTTGCATCATGGCGGGATGAAGATCAACTGATGTCGCTACGTGAATTGTCGCTGGTTATCCCACACGATAAACTTCAGAATTCGCGTAGCGCGATTGTTTTAAACGGAAATAACAAATGTGCCTGTTCAATAAATCAACTTACTCAACATTTCCCTTGCCATCATTAAAAAATGGAAAATATCTGATTGACTTGTTGAATAAAATAAATTTCACGATAAAATTCACCTCTTTCTACCTTTATCAGAACTATCGCTTCTGAGGGCGGTAGCGTTTTGAAGGTTGACCAGCTAACAGTTACTTATAGGTGAATCTTTTGAATCAAAATTATCAGTGCTTTTTATCATTCAGCAGGTAGTGATTTCATTTTTAAACTCTTTTATGTTTACATGTAACATCGTTGCTTATGGAAAAAACCTAATGAATAAAAATATATTTAACCAAGAATATATAACCATGTCAGATTTGTATTTAGCCTACAGAAAAGCTAAAAGCGAAGCTTTTTATGAAACATCTCATACTAATGCCATTGCATTTTGTTATTTTGAATCTGATATTAAAGGGAATTTGCAACGTTTACATAATCAGATAACAAAAGAATTAAGATCTCTAGTTAGAGATTTGGAGTTCATAGGAAGCTATAGCTATATACCAAAGTCAATAAACAACGAAACTTGGAAAAATAAAAAAGATGTGCATTACAGGTCTGTAGATCCAATAGCTGACTGGAAACAAAAGTTCATTGAAAACAAAAGAAAAAAAGCAACTGCAGAATATAGATTAATAATATGCCCAACAGTAGAGTATCAGATATTATCTGCCCTCTGGATAATAAAAATCGGGCATAAATTTGAGGAGAAACTAGATAAAAACTTATCTTATGGTAACAGGTTAAGACGCAGAGAAAAAAAACAAGTTCCAAATGAAAAAATTTATAGCCCTTTAAATAACAATGCTTCAGGACTATTTTCTCCATATTTTCCCGCATACAAAAAATGGAGAGATGATGGTCTAAATAGCATGAGAAATCTCATAGAGGAAAATAAACCTGTTACAGCCATAACAATGGACTTGGAAAAATTTTACCATCAATCCTCACCTAATTTTCTACTCCGCAGATCTTTTCATAAAAGAATAGGAGTAGAATTGACCGATGATGAAAAAAAACTAACTGAATTATTTATAGAATCAATTAACTTCTGGTATGAAAACACACCTGACTATGATACTTCACAGAATGGTGCCTTGCCGGTAGGATTGTCAGCATCAAAAGTAATATCAAATGTTTTATTATATGACCTAGACATACAGATATCACAAGGGTTAAAACCAAATTATTATGGTAGGTATGTTGATGATATATTTATAGTTTTTGAAACGCCAGATGAATTAATTAATGGAAATTCCATCATTAACTACATATCGAAAAAAGTTGAGTGTGTGAAAATCAATCAAAACAAAGGACAACAGCCAGATCTCAGATTAAAGATTAATTATGCTTCAGACTGCGAATTAAAATTCACAGCGCGAAAGCAAAAAATATTCAGCCTTTCAGGTGCTTATGGATTAGATTTTATCGATCAGATATCTAATCAAATTAAAGAGCAATCAAGCGAATATCGTCTCCTTCCAGAGTTACCAACAGACTCTATAGAAATGGCAAATAAAACATTACTAGCTTCTTCTGATGCATCATTGATCCCAGATGCATTAAGAAAGGCGGATGTTGTATCGATACGTAGACTTGGACTTTCGTTATTATTAAAAGATATAGAGAGCTATTCCAATGATCTCGATAGTATTAAGTGGGTTGAAAAAAGAAAAGAATTTTATGGCCTAGTTGGGCGCTATCTATTAACCCCTCAGGGTATTTTTGAGTATTATGGGTATTTACACCGCGTGTTTAGACTGATGATAATAAACAACGACTTTGGCTACACTAACACTTTTATTGAAAAATTAAATATAACACTCGAATTGATAGATGAGACAACTCTAAAACTGAATAAAAACAAACTTATTAGCTGTAAAGAATACTTTTACAGTAGATTATTTGAAGTTGCCATCCAAGCATCTACAGATAAAAATTTCAGAAACTGGGAAAAACTTAGAAAAACAATAATTAACCTCTCAACTTTAACTTGCATAGAAAAAAAACCGTTAACAAAAAAAACACTTATAGAGCTTAAAGATAAAGTTCTTTTAGCAGACTTCGGGTTTAGATCATATAAAGATTATTGGTTCTATAGTCAAAATGAAGATATCAATATCGCTCAGGCCCCTAGAGCGATGGATGTCAGACGGGTTTTACGCATTACTTTGATTAGAAGGTTTCGAGAGTCGGCCCAGTTAAAACAACCACACTGGTTGGCGTTAGCCTTTCCAACACGACCTTTAACAATCCAAGAAATTGCAATAATTTGCCCGGAAGTTTTAAGAAATAATAAACTTTTCAAAGATAGTATCTTAGCCCTGCGAGGTGCGAAAACTCTTTTTAGAAGTGATGTTGGCTATTCTTCCCCAACAGGGGAAAGTAATTTATTTAACATCCCTGACAAATTCAGAAAAAAAAGACTTATTGCTTTAACTAATTACTTCACATCAGATAAACAGTTTGATTTGGCTTTAACAGGGCACCCTGACGAGAGTTTGGAACGATACGAAAGAATAAATAAATTAATTAATTCCATTCTTAAAGGTGGTGTTAAAGCAGATTATATTGTTTTTCCAGAATGTGCTCTACCATTAAGGTGGGCGTTTAATATTGCTCAAAAACTTGCAAAGCAGAAAATTTCATTGATCGCAGGAATTGAATATTATAGGCACAAGTTAAATGAGAGATTAATTAGAAATGATTGTTTACTATCACTAACTACAAACTGGCCAGGATATAATAGCAATCTATTGATATTGCAACCTAAAACATTCCCTTCTCATAGTGAGAAAAAACAACTTAAAGAAAAAAAACTCGGATTATTTACTTATAAAAATAATGTAACCCCAGGCTTACCTATATACAAGCATGGTGACTTTCATTTTGGTTCCATTATATGTAGTGATTTAACAAATCCCTCTATACGCGTTAGTTTTCAGGGATTAGTGGACTGCCTTTTTGTTCTCGAATGGAATCCGGATGTTAAAACATTTAGCTATCTGGTTGAAGGAACGTCACATGATACCCATTCATTTGTAGTTCAGGTTAACAATCGAGCATACGGAGATAGTCGTGTTAGAGTTCCATACCGAACTGAACATAAGCGAGATCCTGTCAGAGTTAAAGGAGGGATATCAGATACATATGTTATTGCAGAAATTGATTATAAACCTTTGAGGAGATTTCAAAAGCGTGGAGTTATGACCGATAACTCATCAGATTTTAAACCCGTTCCTGTTGGGTTCAAAATGTCAAAATCAAGATTCTAACATTCCTTTTCATTGGCGGGGTTTATTATGAGTTCCAAAGATCTAACATGCTTTAAAACAGGTTGGTCAATACTGCTCGATATTCAGTTTTGGATTAAATGGTTAGGGATATTAGCCAACCTGGCAACTATTGCTGCGGTAATAGTCGGAATCATTGCCGCTTGGATTGCCTTTCGTCAAATTAAATCTAGCGCTGAAGAATCAAAGCGTTCAACTGCAAACCAAATTTATCAACAATATTTACTATTGTGTTTTGAAAATCCAAGTTTTACAAATGGATTAACAAAGCCAAGTAGAAAAAATGAGAAATATTCAAAATATTGCTGGTTTATCTCGACCATGCTTTTCTCTTTCGAACAAATACTTGAAATAAACAGCAATGATTCACAATGGATTGATACTATTGAATCACAGCTTGTCAGGCATGCGAAACATTTGAAGGTTTCAAGTACAGTTAGGAATGGACACTGGGATGAACGTTTAAATAAAATAATTAAAAAAGTGTTGGCTGAACAGCAATAGAAAATTTATGTGGAGATAAATTAAATTAGTTGTAACAGCTAGCGGTTCTGCCAGGGAGAGGGGTACTAGCATGAACCGCGCTACTGTGAAAACCTACAAAAGGCCGCGACATACTTCGCGAAG
Organism: Erwinia sp. S43; assembly: GCF_016624745.1. Taxonomy (NCBI): domain Bacteria; kingdom Pseudomonadati; phylum Pseudomonadota; class Gammaproteobacteria; order Enterobacterales; family Erwiniaceae; genus Erwinia; species Erwinia sp. S43. The sequence continues at coordinate 325,338 of NZ_JACVTX010000001.1, forward strand.
CACCTGAAATGAAGTAATGAAGTATGTCTTTATCGAAAACCACTAGGCTGAATTCATCATCAAACCCATGTGCCGGGTGTTATCCGTGGCCCGTAGTGGCTGTTACGCTTGGCACAACCAATGTCGGATCAATACTGGTAAGAGTTTCCGTCTGATATAACTGGATCTGAGACAATGGGCAGAAGAGCATGGTGTGATGCTGGAGTTTTTCCAGCTAGGCAAACCGACACAGAACGTGTTTACCGAGCGGTTTAACCGGACATACCGGATTGAAATACTGGATGTTTATCTGCTCAGAACGCTGAAGAAGCATGGGAAAATACAGGGCGCAGACTGACGGAATATAACAGCTAGCGGCTTCATGCCCCCCTGAATAACCTGACACCGGAAGAGTATAGTATAGTATCGGCTGATGGCTGAAAAACCGGAAATCTCAAAAATGCGTGGAACTAAAATGAGTCTGCTTGCAGGCTGGCTTGGTAAGGGGCTGCTCCTTATAATTAATTTAACATAATATACATTATGCGCACTTTAATTGTTGGCTAAATTCAGATGTCCGTTTTATCGTCCTTTGTTCCTGATGCCCTGATAAAGAGATGCCCGTCAGGACGCTTCGCAGCTTTAAAACCTGTCTCAGCAAGAAGATGATTCAAAGGCGCATTTAGATTTCCAACGCAAAGATGAGTCTCCAGCACTCCTGTCGCATCAGCGTGTTCCAGCGCTTGGTTCAGAAGCCGGCGACCAATTCCCCCTGCGCGAACCGATTCATCAACAATGAACCAGCGCAGATGCGCAATGCCGTCACCATTTCCTGCGGCATCCAGCACGACAGAACCCAGCATACGATCATCATACATAGCGGCCCAAAGATGCTGACTGCCTGCTCCTGACTGGGAAAACAAATCGGCAAGCTCATTGGCGATCTGAGCCTCATAGCGGTGATCAAAACCGGATACTTTGGCCTGTTCAAGTGCGCGCATTTCGACAATCCGGGCAATCATCCCCGGGCGATACCCCGTAACGATTCTGACGGGGATCGGCAACGGCTCATCTTCCTGCAAATGATGCAGCGCGCGAGCATATAACTGAAGCCCTTTCAAAACGGCGTCGCCTTCTCCGGGCCTGAGCTGAGTCAATGCCCGTGAGACCTGAGCTCGTGCGAAGGTATGAATATCATTGACCTGCGCATTTCCAGTATCGGTAAGAAACAAGCGCTTTGAACGACTGTCGGTATCAGAGGTTTTTTCCTCCAGTATCCCCGCAATGATGAGCTTGCGCAGAGCGCGGCTGACACTCGATTTTTCAAGTCTGAGCGTCTCCGACAGTTCCCGTGCTGAAATCCCAGGGTTTGCCTGAACTTCAATAAGTGCATGCACGGCGGACGGTGAAAAAGATGTTCCCGCAAAATCCCCCCCCATAAAGCCGAGCTCCCTGACCAGAGAACGAGATTCAGCCCTGATTTTCTCAATAATATTTAGCGTATCACTCACTGTTTATTCTCCGGTTGCCCGTTACCCCTGGCTGGATTAGCCTTTTAACGATTAATCAGCTGGCTGATTTAATGCCGGCTCGAGTGAACTGTTGTTCCGTTACCGTGCTGCCCCACTGGTCACCCTGCTCTTCCTTGACCAAAACAAAACCGGTCGATTCGTAGAGGCGGCGGGCAGCATCCAACCCCTTAAAAGTCCATAGCTGGGTTGCGCTGAACGAGTTGCGATCGCAGAAAGCCATCGCCTCGTTGAGCAAGCGACGTCCGATCCCACCTCCACGACAGCCATCATCAATGATGAACCAACGCAGGTGTGCTGCACCATTCGCAAGATCCTGTCCGTCTATGGAAACAGAGCCGACAATGCGGCCATTCTGCACAGCGACCCACACATTATTGCAGGGTTGCTTGAGCCGGGAAACAAACTCGGCCATGCCGGTTGCGACCTTACTTTCAAAGTACTGCCCGAATCCTGAATGCTTCGCATAAAAACAGGCGTGCATCTCCGTCACCCGACCGACTAGGCCGGGAATATAGCCTTCGAGAATTTCCACACTATCAGGGGTCGTAGCCTTGCAGGCCGGAGAGATGTCAGTTTGCATCATTATTACCTCGCCATTATTGTTGTACAATACAACCATTATCAGCAATATTCTGTCAACAACGAAAACCATAACGAGATAACACTGGCATTATTTGTCATATTTTTTAATTGTTTACATAAAAAACAAAAATAATGCTTCTCTTTTTACATCGGAAAATAGTTGTCGAAAGCAACCTAAAATCACGCGTACCTCTTTACTTCTAAACGCTAACAATTCTCGTTTTCGTTACACTTTTTCTGGTGCTCGCCCTTCTCATGGAGTAAAAAAGACTGGGACGGGTAAAGTGAAACCTGTGAAGAGAAACCTGCCAGGCACCTCAGCCCCTGATCAAAAATTTATTTCCCACCTATGGAGCTATTTATGACGGTAAATGAAGACCACACTCTCTTGCACTACGGTATTACTGGCGACGGTCCACTGGCTATCTTGCTGCATGGCCTGTTAATGGATGGCAATAACTGGGTTTCCAATGGACTGGTCGATGCATTACGTGATGATTTTACGGTTGTTTATCCTGATTTATTAGCCCATGGCAAAAGCGCAAATATCATCAACGCCGCATTCGATCAAAAAAGTCAGGCAGATGGCATCAGGCGTTTAATTGACAGTTTGGGCGCTAAAAAAGCCCATGTTGTTGGCTATTCTTCTGGCGCATGGCTGGCGATTAACCTGGCCAAATATCATCCAGAGACGTTATCTTCATTAGTCATTGGCGGATGGGATGTGCAGAATGGCTTACCCGAGGGACCAAACGGCCGCCTTGATTTCGATGCATTTTTCGCCTTTGCTCAGGAAACGGCTCCCGCATTAACGACATGGGTATCCACTGAAAATAAAGCACCGCTGCGCTCAACCTTTGAGGCATTAGCTGGATATGAGGGCTTTAAAGACGCCCCGCAGATCGCTGATATCAACATTCCCAAACTGTTTTGGGCAGGCGAACAGGATATCTATTATCAGCCGTTAAAGGACTGGTCTGAAAAAAATCGGCAGGCATTTATATCCGCGCAGGGCGACCATGTCAGTGCGATAGTGGAGCTTGCACCGGATACTATTGCGCGAATTCATCACTTCATGAAAGACGTGCGTTAACCGCAATCGGCAGGAATAGCCGCCTGCCTGATTAACCTCGTAATCACTGATGGAGCAAACGTGCGCCCCAAACGTATCGTCATTTTAGGTAATGCAGGAAGCGGAAAATCAACGTTGTCCCGAATCCTTGGTGCAAAAACGAATTACCCGGTGGCGCATCTGGATCGGTTATTTTGGGGGCCACAGTGGACAAAACCAGAACCGGCAGCTTTCCGCGTCCGAGTGAGCGATGCAGTAAACACGGAAACATGGATCAGCGAGGGAAATTATCCTCGCAGAACGTTCGACCTGCGTATACCTGCTGCCGACCTGATCGTCTGGATGGACACGCCCCGTATCATCTGCCTGTTCAGGGTATTAATGCGGTCACTGCGTAATCAAAAAAGATCTGATTTACCAGACGGCTGCACGGAGAAAATCAATGCCGAGTTTTTCGCATTTCTGCACTACGTCTGGAAATTCGAGAGTAACGACAGGCCAAAAATCGAGAGGCTTCGCCTTGAATATGGCCCGGAGGTGCCGGTGATCCACCTTAAGAATAAACGCCAGATCGAGCAGTTCCTGTCCTCTCTTTAACTTCCCTGCCCCATTTCTCCCAGCTGCCAGTAAGGTGGCGTTCCGTAAACGCCAACGAAATGGTCAATCACCGCCCGTACATTCAGCGGTGGATGGCGGGCGTTGGGATAGATGGCGGCGATATGCTGCGGCTCGGTGTGAATGGCCGCCTCGAAGTCAGGCATGATGCGCACCAGTCCTCCTTTATTCAGGCTGTCATTGATCAGCCAGTCGGGAAACAGCACCAGTCCCATCCCATCAAGTGCGCTGGTCAGCAGAGATTCCGCATTATTGGAAGTCAGTAACCCTGCCACCGGATAGTGTGTCCAGCCCTCCCCTGGCTGACGGAAAAGCCAGCGATTGGGGCCGGAAGAACCGCGGTAAACCAGACACTTGTGCTGACTGAAATCGGCAGGCGTCGCGGGCTGGCCGTGCTGTTCTAAATACTCGGGTGATGCCGCCAGATAATAACGCTGCGTGGCGAATATACGCGCATGGAAGGAGGAATCGGTCAGCGCGCCGATCCTGAACAGCACGTCGGTGGCATCACGGTGTGGATCGATAAAATCATCCGTCAGCATCAGCTCCATCTGTAAGCGGGGATATCGCCGGGACAGCGCAGTCAGCCAGGGCGCAATATGGCGCTGACCGAAGAAAACCGGCGCGTTAATACGTATCAGCCCGGCGGGTTCGAGGGATCGGTCCTGCATCTCTTTACGGGCTTTATTCAGCTGTTCGGTCATGCTGCGGGCGTAGTCAATAAACAGTCGGCCAGCTTCGGTTGGGATAACGGCGCGGGTATTGCGGTAGAACAGCTGCTGGCCAAGCGAGTCCTCTAACTGAATGATCACGCGCGAAACCATAGAAGCCGACACACCTTCCCGCCTGGCAACGGCGGAAAAGTTCTGTTCATCATACACGCCGATAAAAAATACCAGCGTGCGGAAATTTATGCTGCCAGCATCAAACATTATCCCGATTCCTGCAAAGGTGTTTCCTGAATTATACCGTTTTTCATGATTCGGTGCTGCTATACCATCGCAACCCTAAATTATCGGGGACTGATTTATGCAGCTTATTTTTATACTACTCGTCGTTGCTGGCGGCATGGGGTTATCGGTTGAGGCGGGATTGCTGGGGCCATTAGGAAATGAAGTCGGCGGGCTGTGGGCAACGTTCAGCGTTTTTGGCGTGGGTGCCGCGCTGACCTTCCTGCTGATGCTGTTCTTTAGCCCCCGCAGCAGCCCTTCCTTCTTCACGCAGCCATCATGGACCCTGCTGGGCGGTATTCTTGGCCCGGTGTACGTGGTGATCCTGACCGTGGCCGTGCCAGTGATTGGTATTGCGATGACGATGATCGGCATTCTTGCCGGGCAGGTTTTCAAAAGCGTGGTGATTGACCACTACGGGCTACTCGGTACGGCGCATCGTAAAATTGACCGTAAGCGGTTTATTGCGCTGATCTTTATTATTGCCGCACTGATTCTGGTGGCAAAGGGCTAAGGTGAAACAATGAATATAGTGATGATTATTCTGGCCGTGATCGGCGGTGCGGTTCTGAGTATTCAGGCTGCGATAAACGGTAAATTAGGCAGCGAGGTCGGCGTATTTCGCAGCGCATTTCTGACTTTCTCACTTGGTGCGCTGGTCAGCGCCCTGCTTATTTTCTTCTTTGAACCGGCGCATGACTTAAGTCTACTGGACGTGCCGAAATGGCAGCTGCTGGGTGCACTTTGTGGCGTACCTTATATCGTGATCATGGTGCTGGCCGTTCAGCGTATTGGGGCAGCGGTGGCAACGGTGGCGGTTATTTTTGGTCAGCTGGCAATGAGCATGCTGATTGATAATTTTGGCTGGCTGGGGAACGAATCGATCCACTTTTCAGCAACACGGCTGGGGGCGGTTATCTGCCTGGGGATCGCGCTTTACTTTATTTATTCCAGCAATAAAACAGATGCCGAAAAATCTGGCGACAGTCAGGCTTCAGCAGAAGCCTGAAGCCTGAAGCCTGAAGCCTGAAGCCTGAAGCCTGAAGCCTGAAGCCTGGTAATATTCGGCACCACGAATGCCCTGCGGTAACAACTATCTCGTTGCCGCCGGGCTTAATCTTCCCGCATCCCGCGCCGCAGTAAATACAGCATCACCATGACCGCGATGCCAATCAGAGCCGCACCCGCAAAAATCACCGATGCATTGCCGGGGATAAACTCCATAAAGGAGGACAAAAACTGCCCGGAAAAAATCGCCATTGACAGCCAGGCAAGATTTCGCCCACGTACGTGCGCTTCGCTCAGTTCGACGGTCATGTGATTAACCAGCGGCACCGACAGGCCGAAACCGCATCCCATCAGAACCCCTCCGGCGATAAACGGCACTACCCCAGATGATGCAGAAAAGATCAGGTGCGCCGCGGCATAGCAGGCAAAAGCGGCGTAGAGCGTACCGAACTCCCCCAGACGTTTTACCATTTTGGGCATGATTGCTGCGGCGATGACGGCGATTAGCGAGACAAATGACAGGAAATAGCCCGTTTCCGCCGCGCCGATATTAAGCTGATGAAACTGCTGCGGAATAACGATTACCCCGGTAAAGAAGCACAGCATAGAAGCTGTTGCAGCAAATAATACCGTTTTGAGCTGACCGATAGCGGGCGAAAGATCTCTGATTTCATTCCCAATTCTTTCTTCCTCCGGCTCGGCGGATGGTCTGGGCACAAACATTAACTGCATCGCCAGCAACAGCCAGGCGACAAGATAAAGCAGAAACGGCCAGCGCCAGCCCAGGCTGGCCAACAGTCCGCCGATGAAAAGGAAGATCACACCGCCAAGTTCGATCGACATGCCCTGAGCAGCGATCATTTTCATCCGCGCCTGTCCGCTGTAGAACTGAGAAATCAGCACAGTACCTGCTGCCATCACCACCGCCGTTGCACCGCCAAGCAGTAACCTGTCTACCATTACCGGGAGCGTGCCGTGAAGAAGCACGCCACCGCTGCCTGACAGACCGTAGCAAAATAGCCCCCACAATAGCGCCCGGTAAGCCCCTACCCGGTCAATAAAGCGGCCAGCCAGCGGCCCAAAAATTACCACGCCCAGCGACGGAACGGTTACCAGCCAGCTGGCCGCTGAAGGCGCGCCCAGATTTTCAGCGACCGCCGTTAATCCGGGTACGATTACACAGCCCACCATGATGGTCAGACAGGCTACCGCCAGTAGCGTGAACGCGCCCGCTGTTTTTAGTTGATGCATTATTGCCTCGGATTGTCCGAATGATGGATGAATAATCCAATATGTGGACAATATTTTTAAACCATCTGTTTAACAAGTCAACGAACAAAAGGTAAATCGAATGTCAGCAACGTACGTTCAGCCCGGCAGGCAAGCAATATGTCCACCAGGCGGATAACGCGTGGTATCCTGCTGCAGGATGTTTTAAACCGGAGATGAAGATGAGCAATGATGCAGACAGCAGTGGTTCACAGGTTATTGCCCGGGCCGCCACAATTCTGCGGGCGCTGGAGCTACAGCCAAAAGGCATGACCATCTCTAGCCTGTCGCGCGAGACGGGTTTGCCCCGCACCACCGTTCACCGACTGGTCACCTCGCTGGAGTCACAGCAGCTGCTGATATCGGGTAGCACCGGCGTTCGGCTTGGACCAGCGCTGGCACGCCTGGCGGCCTCCGCGCACACCGATGTGATCGCCCTCGCGCAGCCGTCGATGGAAACGCTGGGACGCCGTACGCGTGAAACGGTGGATTTGTGCGTTTATCGCGGTAGCCATGCCGTCTCCGTCAGCCAGTTCGTTTCTGACCAGGAGCTGCGCGTGGTATCCGCTGTGGGTACGGCGTTTCCCTGCCATTGCACCGCACACGGTAAAGCGATTCTGGCGATGCTTGCCGATGAGAAAATTGCGGACCTGCTCGGCGGCCAGCCGGATGTGAGAACGGATAATACCCTGCGAACGCTGCCTCTGCTGCTGGATGACATCCGGCAAACCCGCGCGCGACGTTATGCGATCGATCGCGAGGAACATGCGCGTGGCGTCTGCGGGATGGGCGTTTATCTGAATACCGGGGCCGGTGAACATTACGCGATTTCGGTTGCCGTCCCGGCCCTGCGCTTTGAGGAGAAGTTCGATCACCTGCTCAGTTCGTTGATGCAATGCAAAGCGGAGATCGAAGCGCTAACGAGCTAACTATTTAAACCCGAAGCCGCTTTTTTCCAGCGTTTCTCGCAGATTCTGGCGGCCATCCATGTACTCCAGGCTGACAGCGGCAGACTGCACCGCCTGTTTCCACGTTTTGTCCTTCATGCCCAGGCCTTCACGAAAGGCATGAAAAACCGCCTCATAGCGATCAATCTGTACATCCAGGTCATCAGCCTGATAGAGGTTATGGTGTGCAACCACCGACTGCGGTAAGCGGGGTCGAATATCGCCGGGATGCCGGTCATCAGGCCAACCGATCAGCAGTCCGCAGACAACATAGCTTCGTTCAGGCAGGTTAATCAGTTCCGCCAATTCTTTCGCTTTATTTCTGGCCGCACCAATGTAAACCGTTCCCAGCCCGATGGATTCCGCGGCAACAGTGGCATTCTGCGCCGCAAGCGCGGCGTCAACGGAAGACATCAGAAAAGCATCCAGATAATCATGAACCTGCGGATAAAGCCCGTCGGCGGAGGTGATAGCGTGGTTGCGGGAGAGATCGGCAATCCACAGCAGTATCGCCGGAGCCTGTTCAATATAGCCGTTCGCCAGGCCGTTATCACCGGCAGCGAGCATTCGTACCTGTGCTTTCAGCGACGGTTCAGTGACGGCGACAACGCTCCACTGCTGTAGGTTAGAAGACGTAGAAGCCGACTGCGCAGCGGCAACCAACGTTTCCAGCCAGCCGGCCGGCAGTGGCCGATCGGTAAAGTTCCGTACGGAGCGATGACGTAAAAGCCCTGCTATCTGTGTATTCCAGATGATGTTTTCAGGCTGCTGGTCCGCACCATATCTGGCTGCAAGTAGCTGTTGCTGAATGAGTTTGTCAGGCATGTTTTCCTCTTTAAATAGTGGAATGATCGTTAAAGAAATAGGTAAATAAAAAGCCGTGAGGCTTTTTATGGCTTAAATCGTTCTTAACAGCGCGTCGATTGCCTGCTGTTGGTAATCCGCTTCGTGAACAATGCGGCCAAATACTCTGAAGCCGAAATAACCACACATAAAAGATTTCGCCATCACGCTGGCATCTCTATCAGCCGGAAACTCACCGGACGTAATACCCTGAGCGAACAGTAAGGCAAACATCTGTTCAAGCTGTTTAATGTAGTGGCGGCTGAGCCGATCAACGGTCGCATCTTTGGCGGACCTTTCGAGCGGAGAGAAAATCGCCATACAGCCATTGCGTTCAACATTGCTCAGATCGATTTCGGTCCCCTTTTGTAAAAGCAGGCGCAGGCGCTCAGCTACGCTGCCTGAACGGGCGAATATCTCCTGATGAAAATCGATACTGTTTTGGTGATAGCGGCGCAGTGCCTCGTGATAAAGCTTTTCTTTATTACCAAAAGCCGCATACAGGCTGCCTCTGCCAAGACCCGTGCTTTCGACCAGAGCCTGAGCAGACGTTGCCTCATAGCCATCACGCCAGAAAGCATCCATAGCAGCGTCGATCACCTGCTGGTCATCAAATTCTCTGGGTCTTCCAGCCATAGTTATCAGCTCTTTCAGTTGTGGATTGCACAACTTATCAATTATGGAATGAACAGTCAATAATCGTGGGCAGTGTACTTTTTACAGTTTTTTCCTAAAGCCATTGGTCGCTTCGCGTGGCATTGTTGACCACGTTGTTAACACTAATGACGTATTTTATGAGGGAATATTTATGAAAAAGACGATTATCGCCCTGTCAGCCATTTTACTGGCCACTTCCGCATTTGCCGCCACACACGCAACCGATGAAACCGTCGCCAACGCGCAGGCCGGTGCAAATACCGCTAAAGAAAAACTGCACGAAGCGCAGCATCAGGGCCAGGAGCAGCAGCTCAAAGCTAAACATGCTGCCGAAGGCAAAAGCGACAGCTTCACCAGTAAAGTGAGTGAAGGCTCGCAGAAGACCTGGAATAAAACCAAAGAAGGGACTGAGAAAGGCTGGAATGCGACCAAAGAAGGCGCGCAGAAAGGCTGGAACAGTACCAAAGAAGGTGCCAGCGACCTGAAGAAAAAAGTGACCGAGTAAACGCTCCTCGCTGATTTACCGTTTGATGCCGCAGCCCGTCTGCGGCATTTTCTCGTTCACCACCGGGTTTACAGCCTGCACGATTTTTGCCACTATACCTCCTTCACCTTCCCTGAGGATGTCTGCCGACATGATTTAATGCCTGTATTCCATCGCAATATCTCCCGCATCTTATCCGATGTGAATTTTGATATTGGGCAGGCAGCTATCCTCGTCAGCGTTAATTTCCGATCCGGCATTTCGGCCTGCCCTGTTTATTCAGGAGCACAACTATGCCTGTACACTGCCATTTTTCTGAACTCTCAATTACGTTCAACGACACCGCTCTGTTTCAACAGATTAGCGGCACTCTGACACAGCAAAACCAGGGGCTGACCGGTATGAACGGCTGCGGCAAGTCAGTACTGATGTCGTTACTGGCACAGCGTCGCCAGCCTTCAAGCGGCACGATTAACTGGCTGACACCGTTTTATTACGTCCCGCAGTTAACACGTTTGCCCGGACTGACTCTGGCAGATGCGCTGGGGATCGCCGACATCCGTGCGGCTTTTCGCAGAATGGAAAACGGCAGTGCCAATGCCGATGATTATGATTTCCTTGCCAACAAATGGGATTATCCACTCCGCTGGCAGTCACTGCTGGACAGTGCGGCGCTGGGTCATCTTTCTCTGGAAAGCTCTTCCTCGCAGCTAAGCGGCGGCGAACAGACCCGCCTGGCGCTGTGCCGGGCATTTTTGCAACAGGACTCATTTTTACTGCTCGACGAGCCGGAAAACCATCTCGACAGCACCGGTCGCCGCTGGCTGAGCGAACAGCTGCAGCGGCATCCTTCCGGGTCGCTTGTGATTAGCCACGATCGGCGGCTGCTGAATGAAATGCAGCGCATTTACGAACTCAGTTCTGGCGGGCTGGTGGAATATGGCGGTAATTACCGCGATTTCTCGCAGCAGAAAGAGCGTCAACTCAATGCGTTACGCAGTGAGCAAAAGCAGTTACAGTCCGGCCTGCGTAAAGAAAGGGATGAGCTACAGCGCACGCTGGAGAAAAAAGCCCAGCGACGGCGTCAGGGCGATCGCGTCCGTTCTTCGGGGTCACAGTCTCTGTTGCTGCTGGATATGAAGAAGAACAAAGCGGAGAAGCAGCAGTCAAAAATCACCCAGCGCCACGAACGCGTCATGGCCAGCCTGGCTAAGCAACGAAGTGTAGTTAACGAGAAAATTGAACGCGTAACACCGCAAATGCTGAAATTTTCCTACACCGATGAGCAAAAGCGCGTTCGAGTTAACACTCAGGATTTACGTCTGCCTTTTGGCTCGTCGCAGCCGCTTTCCCTGACCATTTCCGGCGGCGAGCACTGGCATATCGCCGGGCGTAACGGCAGCGGAAAATCTACCCTGCTTAAAGTGCTGACGGGCCAGCTGGCGGCAGCGTCGGGGCGTTACTCACTACATGGCCACTGGCGCTATCTGGATCAGCACCTTACCCTGCTGAATTCTGCACTGCCAGTGGTTGAAGCCTTATGCGAATTTGACCCTTTAGTTACCCCTGAAAGCTGGCGTACCCGCCTGGGTGCTCTGCGCATCAGGGGCGATAAAAGTCTGATTCCGCTTGAGCAGTTGAGCGGCGGAGAACAGCTGAAAGTTATCCTGCTGGCCTTAACCTGTTCATCCCCCCTGCCGGATATCTTACTGCTGGATGAGCCGGACAATCATCTGGATCTTGATTCCCGTCGGCTGTTAGAGGGAGTGTTGAAATCATATAAAGGGGCGCTGCTGTTAGTCAGCCATGACGAAGAGTTTGTGAACAACTGCGGCGTGACGCAGACTTTGAAATTATGATCGGGCGGACTTGATTTCAACCGTAATCAGATCCGCCCTGTATTCTGACTCACCGATGCTGGCACAGAATCTATTCATCGCCAGCATCGGTAAAGTATTTCATTAAGCCAGGGTTAACACGTCCGCGACGGGTTTACGCGGCTTCTGCGGCCAGTTGTTATCCAGCGGATAGCCCACGACGACCACCATCAACGGCAATTCCGTTGGCAGCAGAGCAAAGTCTTTTGCCACCTGTTCAGCATCAAAGCCAATCATCGGGCATGAACCCAGCCCCATTCCCTCGGCGGCCAGCATCAATGTCATCGCCCCCAGAGAAGCGGAACGCACGGCCTCATCACGCTGTAACACCGCGTTATTTTCATGGGACGCCGTAGCCTGCTTTACCCAACCTTCGACAGTACGCTGCTCCATGATCTGCGCGTCCACGCTGGGCTGGAGTGCCGCCGCCAGCTGCTGATGTGCATAGAGCGTGCCGCAGATGATGAAAACCACCGAAGCGTCGACGATCTTCTGCTGGCCCCAGGCGGACTCTTTCAGCAGATTTTTCCCCTCAGGCGAGCGCACGGCAATAAACCGCCAGTTCTGCATATTAAAAGCCGTTGGGGCTTTGGTTGCCAACGTGACCAGAGAGGTAATTGTTTCATCATCAAGAGGACGATCGGCCTGAAAACGGTTAATGGAGATACGTGATTCAATAGCGTTCTGTACGGAAGATTTCATGTAATTACCTTATATAATAGCCGGTTAAAGAGGGTCATTATCCACGGCGAACCGTTGTCCACTGCACGGCGAATACGCTGAGCAGCACGACGATTAGCCCAATAAAGGCGGTACCGGTCATTGACTGGGAAAGCACGATCCAGCCCAGTGCTACGGCGGCCAGTGGGCTAAGCAGACCGAGTGTGGCAACGGCCACGCCGGGAAGCCGGGTTATTCCACGGAACCACAACGCATAGGCAAGTAGCGCACCGGCAAGGCTGAGATACGCATAGGCACACCACTGCGGCAAGGTCAGCACCGGTAGTGGCGCATCGACCAGCCACGCAACGGGGGCCAGCATCAGCCCGCCAATCACCAGCTGCCATCCAGTAAGCGACAGTACGGGCAGATCGACCTGCCAGCGCCGGGTCAGCCAGACTCCGGTGGCCATACAGGCGGCACCCAATAGCGCAGCGATCACCCCTATTGGTTCAAAGGTGGTTTGCGGCGACAGCAGCAAAACCGCCATTCCGATCACCCCGGCCACGGCGGACCACAGCGTAATTTGTGCGGGTGCGCGCCGGTCAACCGCCCATGCCAGCACCATCACCAACAGCGGCTGAATGGCACCCAACACGGCGGCCAGTCCTCCCGGCAGACGGTAAGCGGCAACGAATAACAGCGCCTGGAAAACCCCGATATTCAGCGCGCTCAGCACCACTAAGCGCCACACATCGCCCCTAAGCGGAATGCGGCGAGTGAACAGCAACAGCAGCAAACCCGCCGGTAAAACTCGGATCAGCGCAGCGGTAAATGGCCTGTCCGGCGGCAGGATTTCCGATGTGACGATATAAGTAGACCCCCAGATCGCGGGGGCCAGCGCCGTGAGGATCACGTCACGCCAGTAATGCATTGAGGATGTAATGTTCATGACTTTACCTTCAGTTCAAGATATTATCAGTGTGTCGATCAGTTATCTTGAAGTCAAGACAAATGGATGTACCTATGAAAAATCGTGAACATGATGCCGTGGATGCCATTCTGCAACAGTGGCTGCGCGAACGGCCCGATCTGGACGCCAGCCCGATGGGACCAATTGGACGTATTAATCGATGCGCGGCCCTGCTGCAGCAGAAACTGGAAACGGCCTTTGCCCGATTCGATCTCAGTATGTGGGAGTTCGATATGCTGGCAGCTCTGCGCCGTTCAGGTGAGCCAAGCCTCAGCCCGACCGAACTGTTTTCAACGCTGATGGTCACATCGGGGACGATGACACATCGGCTTAAGCGGCTGGAAACTCGTGGATTTATCGAGCGAGTGCCCAATGCTCAGGATGCGCGCAGCATGCTGGTTAAACTGACGGAGTGCGGGCGGGAGCTGATCGATCGGGCGATTGAAGAACACATCGAGAATGAGCGGCAGATCCTGTCGGGGCTGTCATCTAATGCACTAAGTGAGCTGGATAATTCGCTTTCGGCGTTTTTACGCACGCTGGAGCAGTGATATAACCTCGCTAACTTCAGGCCCGCCCCTAAGCAACGGGCCTGATAATTTTTACGCCAGCGTTACCGGGCGGCCCTCGCGCGCGCTGGTAAGCGCAGCATCCAGCACGGCCAGCGTCTGGATCGCCTGCTCGGTGGTCACCGGGGGCTCCACACCGCTGCGGACAGCTTCAACAAAGGCTTCATAGTAGGCATGGTAATTCCCCTGCTCGGAGGGAATGGCCTCTTCGCCGTTGGCGGTGCGCAGCACTCCCCACCGCTCCTGTTTTTCATAACCCCAGGCCGCCAGATCGTCAGCCGGGCGCTGACCGGCGAAAATCGCCTGCGCCTGCACATCGGTGCCGTTAGATGTATAGCTACCCTTGTCGCCATAGATTATCAGCTCGCGGGTGGCTAACCGGTTGAGTTTGCTGGCAGAGATATGGGAGTGAACGCCGCTGGTATGGGTCAGCGTAATAACGAAACTGGCATTGGTCGGGCCGTCTGGATGGTCAACAATATCCGTATGAGCATAGACCGATTTAACCGGCCCCAGCAGCCAGAGGGTCTGATCGACCAGGTGGCTACCGATATCCCGCAGCAGGCCGCCCGCTTCACCGCCTTCCAGCGTATGCGGATCGTCAAGATCCATGCGATTATGCAGACGCCACAATTTGCCAACGCGCTGCTGTTCAATCACCTTGCGCAACGTCTGAATGTCAGCATCGAAACGGCGGTTATGATAAACGCTCAGCACCACGCCTTTGGCCTTCGCCGCATCGGCAAGCTCGCGACCGGTTTTCGCATCCGGTGCAAAAGGCTTATCGGCAATCACCGCCACGCCTGCCGCAATCGCTTCCAGAACCAGCTCGCGGCGGGTGGCCGGCGGCGTGGTGATGGTAACAATATCAACGCCTGCTGCCAGCATAGCCGTCAGGCTGGGGTAGATCGGCACATCAGGAAAATCTGCCTGAGCGCTGGCGATGGTGGCCGGTGCGCGAGCAACGATTCCCGCCAGCTCCAGCCCTTTGGCCGCCGAAATAAACGGCGCGTGAAAATTTTTACCGCCTGAACCGTATCCTACGATGCCTATTCTCATGCTTTCCTCATTGTGGGTGGGTAATTAATGTTATGAGTGCTATCAGAGTACTTAAAAGTCGGATGCAGGAGGCGTTATACGCGCAGCCGCTGGCCGACATCAATGCGGTTTCCGTGGGGATCGGCGAAGACAAATGCACGTAAGCCGTAATCTTTATCCTGCACGCCTTTTATTATTTTTGCGCCATGCTGTTTGCAAAGCGCATACATTGCGTTGGCGTCGTCGACCAGCAGATGGGCTATCGGGAACGGGGCGGCTTTATGCCGGGGCTGGAGCGATAAATGCAGTTCGCTTTCGTCGCGTTTCAGGATGATAAAACCGACGGGATCGCCATTTTGAAAGGTTTTGGTGAATCCTAATCCATCAATATAAAAACGCTGCGCAACTTCCATATCCTGCACGGGCAAAATAGCCGCGATACGGCCAAAATTCATCGCAGTGAGTGTCATATACACCCTCAATATTTTCAGAGCGATCGCATATATCAGACGGTGCTGTTGCCGGAAGGCGTCGATCGAATGGCTGGACGTTGCCAGAACAGCTTTCAGCATATCCGGCAAGCGTCATCCCTTCAAATTGTTTTCACCCATATTTCTGGTGAAATTGCTGAAAAATATTCTGTTTTATCCCTGATAGCGAACCGCATCGATAAGCTTTGAAAATGCCGCAGTGTGCTGTTTTCGGCTGGGATAATAAAGATAGTAACCGGTAAATGGTTCGCACCAGTCCTGTAATACGCTTTGCAGTTTGCCTTGTTCTATGTGCGTTCTGACCGAATCTTCAGGAACGCAGCAGACCCCCATTCCGGATAATGCCGCATCGATGCGCGCAGAGAGCGTATTGAACACTAACTGCCCTTCTACCTTGACCCGAATGGCTTTGCCATCCTTGCTGAATTCCCAGTGATACAACCCGCCGAGCGTGGGCAGACGCATGTTAATACAGCGATAATTTTGCAGCTCATAGGGCGTTTGTGGCACGCCGTGTTCAGCAAAATAGTCCGGTGTGGCAACAATCGCCATTTTCCAGTCAGGGCCAATACGCACCGCTACCATATCTTTTTCTATCGACTCACCCAGGCGTACGCCGGCATCAAAACGCCCGCTGACGATATCGGTCAGGGTGTTATCAATCGATAATTCCACGTTAACGTCCGGGTAGCGCAGTAAAAAGGGTTTCAGCAGCGGCCACAGCGTACTGGAAAGCGCATGTTCACCGGCGGTAATGCGGATATTTCCCGAGGGATTTTCCTGATTATCCGCCAAATCCTGCAGCGCTTTTTCAATTTCCGTAATCATCGGCGCGACGCTCTGAATCAGCCGCTCCCCGGCTTCCGTAGAGGCAACGCTGCGCGTCGTTCGGGTTAACAGGCGGGTATTCAGCCGTTCTTCCAGTCCGCGGATGGAATGGCTAAGTGCTGACTGTGATACGCCCAGCTTGGCTGCCGCTCGGGTGAAACTGCGCTCGCGTGCGACCATCACCAAATAGATGAGATCATTAAAGTTTTCTTTGAGCATTGTCCGCCTTTGACAAGTAAGTTTGACCCTCGCTTACCACTATACACAAAATGAAATACATGTGTATTCTTCACAAATCTTTCGGAAAAATTTCACTTTATGTGAGAAAGGTCGAATTTAAAGCACACAGTTTTTGCGAGACAACTCTCAAACTCATCAGACCATCACTTCAATAAATGAATTAAAATCATAAACCCTATCGTTTTTACCCCGCTAATCAAACGTAATCTGCAATATTAAACTTTCACCGCATCAGACCATTCAAATATTAGTTTCCATCAGTGTGGCTAATTAGCCTCTGGCTTTTCTGTGTGTTCTTTTCCCGTCAACCAAATCGAACCATCTAATGAGACAATCCCTGTGAAAAACTCTGCCAGTGCCAAAACCGGCATCGCCTTTATTGCCATCCTCAGCGCGCTGATGGCCTTTACTTCACTGTCGACGGATATTTATCTGCCCGCGATGCCGGCGATGTCGATTTCGCTACACGGTGATGCGGCGCTGACCGTAACCGGTTTTTTGATTGGTTTCGCCATTGCCCAACTTATCTGGGGGCCGATAAGCGACAGATTTGGACGCAAGCCACCGCTGTATATCGGCATGATTTTGTTCGCTATTGGCTCAGCGGGATGTGCCCTGTCTACTGAAATGTATCAGATCGTAATCTGGCGAGTTTTCCAGGCGGCCGGTGCCTGTACCGGTCCGATGCTGGCGCGGGCGATGATCCGCGATCTCTTCAGCCGTACCCGTGCCGCGCAGATGCTATCTACGCTGATTATCGTGATGGCTATCGCGCCGATTGCCGGTCCGCTGCTCGGCGGGCAGATTATCCGCTATTCACAGTGGCCGGTGATTTTCTGGTTTCTCGCAGCCGTTGGCGTGCTGATGTTTATCGCCCTGTTCTGGCTGCCAGAAACGCTCCCTGCGGAAAAACGCACGGGTGATTCGCTCGGCAATGCCTTCACTCACTACCTGCACCTGCTGAAAAATCGCAGCTTTATGCGCTATACGCTGTGTGTGACCTTTTATTATGTCGCCGTCTATGCCTTCATCGTCGGTTCGCCCGCGGTCTACATCAGCGGGTTCGGTATCGATCCCCAGCACTATGGCTGGCTGTTTGCGGTCAATATTATTGGCGTAGTGGGCATGAGCTTTATCAATAAGCGGCTCGTTCAGCGATTTCCTCTGGAGCATATGCTTAAAACTGCTGCCGCTATTGCCTCAATAATGGCGTTACTCATGTGCATATCGTTGGCGATCTTCCCCAAAAATATGCTGGCCATGGCCGCCTGTATTTTTGTTTTCTTCTCGATGAACGGCATTATTGCCGCCTCGGCCACCGCTGCGGCGCTGGATGCGGTACCGGGAACTGCCGGTTCCGCCTCGGCGCTGATTGGTGCCCTGCAATACGGCAGTGGCATTATCTCTTCGCTGATGCTGGCAGCCTTGAATGACGGTACGCCGTGGGCGATGGCGGGAATAATGACGATATTTACCCTGCTGAGCGGAATGATGGCATTTGGACGAATGAGACATCAGGCCCTGGCTGGCGCGGAATAGGCAGGCAGGAAAAGGAAAAAGATCGAATTTAGCACCCATCGTCATTTTGCTGACAAAAATGTCAGCAAAAAGTCAGCCTGCGGACCAGAGCTGTATTTATAATAGCGGCCGTAAACCGAGTAAGAACAGAGAAACACCCGATCATGAAAATACTGCTGGTGGAAGACGAGCTGAAAACGTCCTCCTATATCACCATGGCGTTGAGAGAACAGGGATTTATTGTCGATACCGCCCATGACGGCAGAGACGGCCTGTTCCTGGCCGTCGAATACGATTACGACGCGATTATTCTTGATGTCATGCTGCCAGAGATGGACGGTTATGAAATGCTCGCCAGCCTGCGCGAAAGCAAAAGAACACCGGTGCTGATGCTATCCGCGCGCGGCTCGCTTGATGAGCGGGTCAAGGGCCTGCGCCTGGGTGCCGATGACTATCTGCCGAAACCATTTTCACTGACCGAACTGATTGCCCGATTACAGGCGCTGCTCAGACGCCGATCGATGGACAGTTACGATATTGCCCATTTACAGGTTCACGACCTGACTATCGATCTGCTGGCGCGCAGGGTAATTCGCGACGGCAGCCGGATTGATTTAACCCAGAAAGAGTTCGCTCTGCTCAGTTTGCTGGCCCGACATCAGGGCCAGGTCATGTCAAAAATGATGATCGCCGAACAGGTGTGGGATATGAATTTTGACAGCGATGCTAACGTCGTTGAAGTCGCCATTAAGCGGCTGCGGACCAAGGTCGATGCGCCGTGGGATATCAAACTGCTGCACACCGTGCGCGGTATGGGCTACGTGCTTGAGTTTCGAGATTAACCATCATGCTCAATCTGTTCAGAAAATCCATTTCCGCCCGTCTGGCATTAATGTTCACCGTGGCGACGGTAAGCATGGCGCTGGCCTACGCCGTTTGCCTGCGCGTGACGTTACAGGAATCGCTGGAAAAGCAGATGCATAACGAACTTCAGTTTCGTTATTCGCTGGTTGAACCGATGATTGTCTCCCGGGCTTCTGCCTATGACTGGCAGCTGCTGAAAGCGAAATTCGTTAATCTTTCTACCTCCGAAGGGGGGCGCGTACAGTACTGGATTATCAGCGACGACCCGTTTTATCACCTCGGCGGACCGGTGCCGCAGGGTGTGAACCTGAGAGCGCTGGAAGATGGTTTCAGTAAAGTAGACCTGCCCGATGCCAAAAAATGCCCGCTGTTCCTGATGGCAAGCACCCTGCCCGCCAGCGGTAACAGGCCAGCATTACGTTACGTTGTAGCGATCGACTCCACGCCCTATATGGGCACGCTGGAAGAGTTCACACGGGTACTGCTGTTTATCACCTTCTTCGGCGTGATTATGGTCGCTCTGCTGGGTTACTGGATTTCCCGCGCGGGCATGAAGCCGATAAAAGCGCTGAGCGCCCAGTCGCATCAGCTGGTTCCCGGGAAACAGAAACAGCGGCTGTGTATCGATTCTCTGCCGGAAGAACTGCATGCGCTGGCAGAGGCCTTTAACGGCGTACTGGTCCGCCAGGAAAAGGCCTGGGAGCAGCTTGAGAGCTTTAATGCCGACGTCGCGCACGAGCTGAAAACACCGTTAACCAATTTGATAGGCCAGACCCAGCTGGCGCTTTCCCGCGACCGCAGCGTAGAACAGCTGCAAAATATGCTGGGATCGAATCTTGAAGAGCTTGAGCGCATGTCGTCGATTATTAATGACATGTTATTCCTGTCTCATGCCCAGACCGGTAAGTTTGCCGCTCAGATGGCGCAGGTTTCCCTTCGCAATGAAAGTCAGAAAGCGGCTGAATATCTTGAGCCGTCACTAACGGAACGCCATTTGTCAGTGCGCATCAACGGCGACGCTACGGCATATGTAGACCGCAGATTGTTTACCCGCTCTCTGGCTAATCTTCTCAGCAACGGTTCACGCTACGCCCACGAAGGCAGCACAATCGATATCAATATCGTGCAGTCCGACAGGTTAATTTCGGTATCCGTGTTAAATGAAGGTGCAGAGATTGAGTCTTATCACCTTGAACGCCTGTTTGAACGCTTTTATCGCGTGGACGGCTCCAGAACGCAGAGCAGCAGTAATCACGGACTGGGACTGTCGATTGTTAAAGCGATTGCGCTGGTGCACGGAGGCGATGTTTTTGTTAACAGCCGCGACGGCGTGAATACCTTCGGTTTTACCCTTGCCGTAGCTGAAAAGCGCTAACCTTACCGCGCTGTCAGCAAGCGGTCATCTTAATGACAGCCCCTGTTTGCCAGGATGATGATGAACTTTCATCCTTCCAGACAAACAGGGATCTATCATGTATGAAAAAGTCGTTTTAATTATTGCCCGCATTATTATCACCCCGCTGTTTATTTATAGCGGGCTGGGTAAAGTTCTGCATTTTTCAGATAACGTGGCCAAAACGCCTTTCGGGGATACGTTGGTCGGACAGTTAATGATCGTTGCGGCGATAATTATTGAGTTAGGCGGCAGTCTCTGCTTCTTAACTGGATATCGATTAAAGGCCGTGTCGATTATCTGGATTGTCTATGTATTCCTCACCAGCGTGCTTTTCCATCAATTCTGGCTATACACAGGTGCCCAGCAGAGCAGCCAGTTTATTGCCTTCGGTAAGAATCTGAGCATTATTTCCGGGCTGATTTACTTCTCCCTGTTCTCCCCCGAGCGCCGTCAGTCGTAACGTCCGTTAGAGTGGAGAATGGTTTAAACCGGCGGTCTGTCCCTGCCGCCGGCGATCTCGCCACGATACACGACAAAAAGGTTCAGACGTTAAAAAGCCAGCCTGATTATCAGGCTGGCTAAGGATGTCGTTGTAAGAAGTGAGTCAGTGCAGCTGATTACTGATAAATAATCGCCGTTCCGCTCAGCAAATTATGCCCACCGGCAGCGATAATTTTATAGCGGCTGGCGTGCTGTTTATCCGCTTCCTGTTTAATCATGCTCTCGAGGTTTGACAGCGTGGTGGCACCAGAAACGGATACGGTTCCTTTCCTCACCAAGCCGTTGGTATCTTTAACAGCTTCCGCCGCATTAGCGAAGGATGAAATAACCAGAGCACCGGTTAGCAAGGTCATAGCGATACGCTTTTTCATAAATATCTCCCATTTAAATTCATTATTTCTGATGGGGTAATTATATTTCATCGACCCTGTTCTTTAGCTGACATGAAAATGACATTGCTGTCATAATCCGGAATTAACGTGCTTCTTTACCCCTGATTTTCCTGGATTGACAATAATGTGTCAGTCTGTTTCAGGTTCCGGTTAATATATCAACAGCGTATCGGCAACAGGGGAATTTAAGTTCTCAGGTAATTATCTTGCCGACCTTTTATCCCCTGCCAGAACCAGGTTAACACCGTTGCTGAGGCGGAGTATATCCGGATTAATTTGTATGTTGTAACTAATGAGGATTCCTGTGATAAAACCATTTGGTACTGCATAGCCATACGGGAGATTGACGGGGGATTGATCTTGCCAGACGCAGGCGACGAGCAGTTTCACCTGCCCGCCGCCTGCTGCGGATTACTTATCGTGGTTTTCCAGATACTGCTTGTCTTCAATACGGTTGCGCTCTAACTCAAACTTCGGCGCGATAAAACCATACAGATTCCAGCCAAGGAACGTTGCCAGCGCGCCCCACGTCAGTGCCTCAAAACCGGCGCTGTACAACGCATAGTAGGTATAGAGCGTCGCGATAACCATGATGGTATTGGTCACACGCATTTCGCGTTTACTGACATCGGCCAGTCGCTGCATAGTGATCAACGCAGCCATCGACAGTAAATACGGGATCAGGTTGGTAATCACCGCCAGGTTAACCAGAATATCAAACTGCTTGGTC
The DNA here is from genome assembly GCF_016624745.1 of Erwinia sp. S43. Lineage (NCBI taxonomy): Bacteria > Pseudomonadati > Pseudomonadota > Gammaproteobacteria > Enterobacterales > Erwiniaceae > Erwinia > Erwinia sp. S43. Next base: position 347,353 of record NZ_JACVTX010000001.1, read on the forward strand.
AGCGACGGGCTGATAGTCATAAAGGTAACGATAGTCTGCCCCACCACCAGAATCAGCATGCCTTTTACCGGTGCGCCCATCTTGTTCACGTGGGTGAATACACGATGGTAGAAACCGGCTTCTGCCCCGGATTTACACACCTGAGCAAAAGTAAACTGCCAGCCCAGCAGCGAGCCGATACAGGCCAGGCACATCAGCGCCATAATGATTTTGCCCACCAGCGGGGTAAACATATAGCTAAACGCCACGCCAAACGGTGCAGTCGAGTTGACCAGATCCAGGTTAGGCACGATGCCGGCAATGACGTTGGTGGAAACAATATAGATGACCGCAGCGCCCAGTGTTCCACCGAGTACCGCAATCGGCACGTTGCGTTCCGGGTTTTCAACCGCATCACTGTTAGCACAGGCGGATTCCAGACCGAGGAACGCCCATAGCGTAATCGAAATTGATGCGCTAACGGCTGAGAACAGCGGCTTATTATGCGGGTTCCAGGCCTGCACGTACTGCTCCGGGCTGAACCAGAACCAACCGATGATACACAGCCCCACGACGGGGATGATAACTCCCCAGATAGTGATTGAACCAAGCTTACCGGTCACCGCTGAACCACCAAAGTTGGCCAGCGTGGTCACCCACAGCACGGCCACGGTGGCCAGGCAAACGCCAACCGGCGTAAGCAGCACATTGAACAGCTCCACCCCATAGCCAACCGCCGTAATACCTATCGTGACGTTAGTGGCCAGACAGGAAATCACGTAGGTATAGTTAGAGATAAAATTACCGCCGGTGCCCAGCGGATACTGAGCGTAACCAAACATCCCGCCGGGTTTACGGCTAAAGCGCCCGCATTTTGCAAAGGAGTAGGCCAGCGCCAGCGAGCCAAGTGCGGTCACCAGCCAGGATAATATTGAGATGGTGCCAACTTCCGCCAGCTTGGTCGGCAGCAGGATAATCCCCGAACCCATCATGTTGATAATGGTCAGAATGATTAGCTGTATGACGCCCATTTTTTTCGTCGGTTTTGAATCAGACATAGTTTCTCATCCTTGTGACGGCCGCCCGGAGTACGTTTTCGGGCAGCCATTCTTCTTATTGTTTAATGACGTAACCGCAGACCTGAACCTTACCCTGAGCATTTTCCCGGCAGTACACGCCCTGAAGTTCCGGGGCGAACCCCGGCAGCAAATCGATAACTGTCTCCCAGACTTTGAAATACTTCAGGACCGCCCCACCCCACACTTCGCCAGGTACGATGCAGATAATTCCCGGCGGATAAGGCAAAGCTCCCTCAGCCGCGATCCGCCCTTCGATCTCATCCAGGGCCACCAGCTCGCTATGGTTACGTACAAACTCCAGATTGGCTGTTTGTGGCAGCATCGCCTGCCGTGGCAGAGTTTCCTTACGGAACAGCGCCTTTTGCAGATCCTTGATGTTGTTACGAACGTAAATGTCGTGCATTTCCTGGCACAGACGACGCAGGGTATAGCCCTGATAGCGTTCGGCGTGGTCGGCGTAAATGGACGGAAGGACATCGCAAAGCAGCGCATCTTCAGCCACCAGCTGTTCGAAGCGCGCAATCAATGCGACCAGATACTGGATTTTCGGCAAGTCAGAAGAGGGTGTGATCAGGAACAGGATCGAGTTGAGATCGCTTTTTTCCGGCGTAATGCCGTGTTCGCGCAGGAAGTTACACAGGATAGTGGCCGGGATACCGAAGTCGGCATAGCTACCGGTATCAATATCAATGCCCGGCGTGGTCAGCAGTAGCTTGAACGGGTCAACAAAGTACTGATTTTTTTCGAAGCCCTGATAGGCGTGCCACTTTTCGCCCGGAACATAGTCAAAAAACTTCAGATCGTTGGCGATTTCGTCGGTGCTGTAATCCTGCCACGGTTTACCTTCAATCATCGGAGGAATAAACGGTTTGATCATGGTGCAGGTTTTCAGGATCAGTTTCCGCGCTTCGATGCCGACCTTAATCGCATCCTGCCAGATTTTCACCCCGGCATTACCTTCATGCATTTGCGCATTCACATCCAGTGAGGCAAAAATGGGATAGTTAGGACTGGTGGAGGCATGCAGCATATAGGCATTGTTCATATGCTTATGGTTGCAGTAATAAGGCTGATGCTTCATATGACGATCTTTTTTATGGATTTGTGATGCCTGGCTGAATCCCGCCAGCAATTTATGCACTGACTGCGTCACCAGAATCCCCGGATCGTTCTCTTTCAGTTCCAGCAGCATCGGCGAGCAGTCACGCATCATCGGAATAAACTGTTCGTAACCGACCCAGGCCGAATCAAACAGAATGTAGTCACAAAGATGACCAATTTTGTCGACTACCTGACGGGCGTTATAAATACAGCCGTCATAGGTGCCAAGCTGGATAATTGCCAGACGGAATGGACGTGGACAGTCGACCTTCTCCGGCGCAACGGCTTTAATCTCTTCCCGGAGATAGCTTTCTTTAAAGCAGCGGGCATCAATTCCGCCGATAAAGCCAAACGGATTACGACAGGTTTCAAGGTAAACCGGCGTTGCTCCCGCCTGAATCAGCGCACCGTGATGACAGGACTTATGGTTATTTCGATCGAAGAGCACCAGATCGCCCGGAGCAAGTAGCGCGTTGGTCACAACTTTATTCGAAGCCGACGTGCCGTTTAACACGAAGTAGGTTTTGTCGGCGTGGAACACTTTAGCGGCATGCTGTTCGGCCTGACAGGCAGCGCCTTCATGAATCAGCAGATCGCCCAGACGCACCTCGGAACTGGCCATATCAGCGCGAAAGGCCGTCTCGCCAAAATAGTCAAAGAAGCGCCTTCCTGCCGGGGTCTGGCGAAAGAACTGGCCGCCGTTATGGCCCGGTGTTGAAAGCGACACGTTGCCTTTTTCGGTATAGCGAGTCATCTCTTTGAAAAATGGCGGCAGCAGGCTTTCTTCGTATTCGCTTGCTGCAAAATTGATTTGCTTACCAAAAAATTCCGTGGTCACTCCGTTCATATTAATCACGCCGCGCATCTTCTCTAGAATGTCTGGCGGCAATATTTCCCCTTTTTCCAGCACGGCAAAGACGGGGATATTGAACTCATTCTGCAAAGCAATTTCCAGCAACCCTCTTTTAATATCGGAGGTTGTTAAAACAACAGCCCCCACATCCGTAAAGTCGGTTTCTGTGACACCCACAATATCCCTGTCGGTGACGAAACTGTTCAGCGTTTCCTGTGTGGCAGCAATTTTAAGCTTTTTCATATTTTTCCCTTAGTCTATTTCACGGTCCATTTTCTGGTTGTTAATCAACACTCAACAGGAGTATTGCAAGCGCCGTGCCATAACAAACAAATCATTTAAGTCAACAGCTTAAGTCTTTTGATGCTGTTTAATATTTAGATAAGGTTCTAAATATTGTACTTGTGTCTGTTTTTCGACACACTTCACGCCATCCCTCAAGCCATTTTTTACACCAGGGATAAAAACTAATTAAAATTACTATTTAAGGAGCTGTACACGAATGGAATCGCAAAAAGAACTGGTGCGTATGGTGTCGCTGTTTTCCCGTTTTTTTGACTTAATTCATCAACCCATCACGATTATCGATCGGCAGGCAAAATTCATTTATTACAACCAGGAAAGTGCTGGCATAGACGGCTACAGCGTCCAGTCTGCGCTGGGGAAGAGCGTGCAGGACGTCTATGGCCTGTGCAAAGAAAAGAGCACCATGCTGCAGGCGCTGTATGACGGCAAAGAATTTATTGGTAATTATCAGATTTATTACAACCGTAAAGGGAAAGCCGTTGAGTTTCAGCACACTACCGTTCCGCTGTATAACAGCAGCGGAGAGATCCAGGGAGTGATTGAAATTGGCCGCGATATCTCCTCTACGCGGATCTTGCAGGACCAGGTAGTTGAGCTGAACAGCCTGCTTTACAACCATAACCAGAGCGAGAAGAAGTACGAAATTATTACCGCTGATCCACGGATGCAAAAGTTAATCGACCAGGCTAAACGCCTTGCCATAGGTGACGTTCCGGTGATGATCGTCGGTGAGACGGGAACGGGAAAGGAGCTTTTTGCCCGGCTTATTCATCACTACAGCAACCGGGCGGACAAACCGTTTATCGCACTGAACTGCGGAGCCATTCCGGAAGCGTTGATTGAAAGTACCCTGTTCGGAACGGAGAAAGGTGCGTTTACCGGTGCCGAACATCGCCAGGGTTATCTGGAACTTGCTCAGGGAGGTACGCTGTTTCTGGATGAGCTGAACTCCATGCCGGTCGGCTTGCAAAGCAAGTTATTGCGCTTTTGCCAGGATAAAACATTCTGGAAAGTGGGTGGATCACGCCAGCAGACGTCAGATATTCGAATTCTATCAGCGGTGAATGAACCCCCGTCGGAGCTGCTTAACAGCGGCCATCTGAGGTCCGATCTCTATTATCGTTTGTGTGTCGGTCAGCTGGTGCTACCGCCTCTCAGCGAGAGGCCGGCTGACATCCGCCTGCTTTCAAATTATTTTATTGAAAAATATAACAATATTGTCAGCTGCCAGATCACCCATATCAGTGAAGAGGTAACCCGGCGGCTCACGCAGTTGCCCTGGCCCGGCAACGTAAGAATGCTGGAGAATGTGATACTGCGCAGCATGCTACAGCAGGAGCACAACGGCCCGCTGGACGTACTGGCCTATGATGATGAAATTTCTTCCCCGGTTTCCTTCCGCCAGGTGAGTAAACCGGAAGAAGACATCGGCCCACAGTTTATTCCTCAGGAGGGCCTGGATGTGGCGATTGATAAATTTGAACGTCAGCTGATTATCAACGCACTTAACAGTACTCAGGGCAATATCGCCAGAGCGGCACAGGAGCTGCAGATAGCCAGGACCACGCTATACTACAAAGTGAAAAAACATCAGCTTACGCTGTGCGTTGATGATGGCCGTTCGCCGGTAGGCCAGATGTAGAATTTTCTGATAAGTTGCACGCGGCGGTGCTTCAGTGTCAGAATAATATTTCACGATAAAAGAAGGTAGAGATCTGCTATGCAGCACATTGTTGAAGGTTTTCTGAATTTCCAGAAAGATGTTTTCCCTAATCAGAAAGAATTATTCCGCAGCCTTGCTTCCAGCCAGAATCCCAAAGCGTTGTTTATCTCCTGCTCCGACAGCCGTCTGGTGCCTGAACTGGTCACCCAGCAGGAACCCGGACAGCTCTTTGTCATTCGTAATGCCGGCAATATCGTGCCCTCTTTCGGCCCTGAGCCGGGCGGCGTTTCTGCGACCATCGAATATGCGGTAGTGGCTCTGGGCGTCACCGATATCGTTATCTGTGGCCACTCCAACTGCGGCGCAATGAAAGCCATCGCTACCTGCCAGTGCCTGGACCCGATGCCTGCTGTTCAGCACTGGCTGCGCTACTCCGATGCGGCGAAGGCCGTTGTCGAGAAGAAAACCTACGCCAGCGAAGAAGAGAAAGTGAATGCCATGGTGCGTGAGAACGTTATCGCACAGCTGAACAATATCAAAACGCATCCGTCCGTCGCGGTGGGCCTGCGTGATAAGGCGTTGCGCCTGCACGGCTGGGTTTACGATATTGAAAGCGGCGTTATTCGCGCGCTGGATAAGCAGACCCAGGACTTTGTGCTGCTGTCTGAGAATCCGGGCGTTTGCTACGAGTAATTGCCAGAGGGGCAAGGATGCCCTCTTCCCCCTGTTACAAAATCAGTACGTCGCCACTCCTGAACGGACCCCAAGATTGAGCCGAAAACGAAAGAAGACCGGCGGTAATCCGGCTATACATCCCCCCCAAGCCCCCCTAGCCACACCGATGCGGCGCTATTTACGCAGCGGAGAATTTGGCTGGAACTTTCTTAGCGGCCTGCTTGTTTATGGTATCGCCATGTTTACCTTAATTAAGCACTTTTCCCTGTGGTTTCTTCTGCCAGCGCTGCTACTTATTGCTTTGTATCCCTTCGCGAAAAAGGCAATGGATTCCCTGGTGATACACCTGTTCTCCGTTCGAGTCTGTAATTTTCTGAACGGGTCGCCACGAGGTCTGGACGCGATTTATAATATCCTTGTCATTATGCCACTGACGTTGCCACTGGCGCTGGGCTGGTTTATCTATTGCCACCGTGCGGCGCGCAAGATGCGGCAGCAGGAAAGTATGCAGTAAAAGCGCGGATAACAAGAACGGGCAGCAAGCCAGGCAGAATGTCTGGGTGAGAGTGAACCGAACCGCGGGGAATAAGCTGCCGGGGCAAATTCTTCACCGGCAGAACAAAGCTTAGTTCAGCACGATACGCGCTACGCTGTCCGGCCCTTTAGCCGTATGCGATTTATCCAGCCCCTGCTTGACGCTGACGTACAGCGTCTGGCCGTCCGGGGAAAGTTCCAGGCTGTTTGGATGGCTGTCAAACGACCAGCTATTTTTTACTGCGTAACTGGTCGCATCCAGCTGCAGTACCTTCTTCGATTCGCGCTGGCTGATGAAGATCTCGTTGCGTTTGGCGTTAAACTTCACCGCCAGCGCATCACCCGGCAGGCGTTTGATCACTTTGCCGCTACGCTCATCAAATACCACTGTCTCTTTCGCTTTCGAATTATCGGTCACGAACAGACGTCCGGTGGCCGGATCTTCCGCCAGGTTGAGGAACAGATACTGTTTATCGTCACCCGCCGTCCAGCGCTGTTCGATTTTGTGGCTGCGCGGATTGATCACCAGAATTTCACCGCCGCCGTTGGCCGCGTAAACCTTATTGGTCAGCGGAGACCAGATAATCCCGGTAACCCATTTTCCGGCGTTTTTAATGGTGGTTTTCAGTTTCAGCGTTTTCGCATCCACCACCCAAATCACACCCGGATCGCCCACGCCGCCAACGTACAGCAGACCATCCTGCGCAAGGATTTCGCGGCTGCCCAGCGCATCCCCTTTCTTGCTGCGATCCTTAAACATCAGGCGCTGTAATACTTTACCGCTCTGCGCATCAACCTTAGTGATGCCGCCGTCCACCGTGTTGGTGATGTAAATCGCGCTGCCGTCAGCGTCCTGCGCCACGCCAAAGTTTTTCAGATCGGTGTGCGTTTCGCTAACTGTCTCAAGCGTTTTGGGGTCCAGACGGTAGATAACCCCGCCGTTAGACGTTTTGAATCCCTGAGCGCTGGCAACGTACAGCCCTCCCGCCGCCGGAGAATAAGCCATTTCATACAGCCCGGCGGCGAGTTCGCGCTGGGTGAGTCGGCTATCTTCGGGTTTAGATTCGCTGGCGGTAGCAGCAGGCTGCTGCGCGGCCTGCGCCTGTTTCTGCGGAGCCTGACAGGCCGTCAGGCTGAGTGAGGTCACAATCGCCGCAGCGACAAGGGCTTTACGTGGGGTAAACAACGATCTCATTTCTGGCTCCATCAATGGACAGGCATCCCGGCCGGTTTATCCGGCACGGGAGCATATAAAGAGAATGAGAATCATAAGCATTTACAAATCTTATGTAAATGCGTTGTTTACAGAAGGGGTAACAGAATGAACCATTCAGAACATCGTGCTGTGCAACACCGTACGCAGCAGAATACCCACCAGCGCACCGGGCAGCGCAAAGCGGAACAGCCTGACAAAGCGGCTGGCGATACCGAGGTAAATGCCAATGCCGGGCAGATCCAGCGTCTGCACCATAAACCCGGCGGAGGCGTTAACCTGCTGCGCGGTCATTAATCCACGGTGCAGCAGATCGGATACCACGCCGAAATAAGCGGTTCCCCCCGCCAGGCATTTGGTTAACGCCGGAAGAATAAACACTTCGGAGACATGAAAGAAATCCAGCACCGGTGCAATCAGCCGGGTCAGCAGTTCAATCGCTCCCGCCTCTTTCAGGATACCCACCACGGTCAGCGAAAGGATCAGCATCGGGACCGAACCCAACGACAGGCGGATTGCATCCGACCCGGCGCCGTTAATAATGGCGATAAGGCCGGTTGCGGATTTATCTTCCGGCGGCGTGTCATCCCGCTGCAGCGAGGCGACCGACAGCCTGCGGCCGAAGAAATACCAGGTGATTGCCGCAGCGGCCAGTCCGCCCGCCACCGAAATACCCAGCGCGGCCCCCCAGTGCAAACCGAAGGGGATCAGCGGATAGAAGACGTTTCCCTGCCCCATGGCAAACAGCATGGCCAGCGTCGCCGCCAGATGGCGGTCCGATGCGCCCCTTTTTTCCATAATGGCCAGCGCGGCCAGCGGTGCGGCGAAGCTGACAAAGTTAAGCTGGATCAGCGCAAAAATCCCCATCCCGGTAATCCCGAACGGCTTCAGCACCGGCGTCATCACCTGCACGATACGGTCCAGAATTCCTCTGACCTCCAGGTATTTCATAATAATCAGCATAACAACCATAATGGGGATCAGCGTATAAAGCGCCACATTCACCGAGGCTTTACCTGCCGACATAATGATCCCAATGATATCCATCAACAACTCCGAACGGGGGAAATTGCCAGTACGTTAACTCAGCCAGGGATTGACCGCTATGGTCGCGAGGATTCTTTTTTTAAATAGCGGCTTAACGGATTAAAATAACAACGCAGCTAAAATATAACCGCCAGGAATCATCCTGGCTGGTTATCCCCCCATTTTCGGTGAATAACCGGCCCGGGCATGTTAATCTCTGACTGTAAAAAATATCGCATATATAAAGGGAACACGGTGACAACCTATATCTTTGACCTGGATGGTACCATTATTACGAACGGACAACCGTTACACTGTAACCTGGCAGAAAATATTATCTCGCTCGCCAACTCCGCCCGCGTTATCTTTGCCTCCGCCCGCCCGGTGCGCGACATGCTTCCTTTGCTGCCGCGTGAACTGCACGACTGCCTGATGGTCGGCTGTAACGGGGCGATGGCCTGGCAACAGGGTGAGTGCCTGTTCAGTAACCGCTTTGATGATCGGGCAGCTGAAATGATGATCGACCTGCTTCAGCAGCATCAGGTGCCTTATGTACTTGACGGCCACTGGAGTTTTTCCACGTCGCAGACCGCGCATACCTTCCACGACTATATGCGCAGCCTTTCCGACAGTGAAATCCCGGAGAGTGAACTGGTCAGTCAGGGAGTGAGTAAAATTCTTATTCTTGATGGTGAATTCCGCGCGAAGACGGATGCATTTCTGCAGCAGAATAGTTTCGAATTTTCTCTTCATCACCACAGACACGAGAATATATTCGATATTACCCCGCGTCAGGAGAATAAATATCTGGCGCTGAAGACGCTGGGAGTGGATTTCAGCCGCAGTATCGCCTTTGGCAATGACAGCAATGATTTTGAGATGCTGAATAATGCCGGAATATCCATCTTTACCGGCGAACCGCATTATTACGTTGGTGCCAGCCACTATTGCAAAACAGAGCAGCTGCCTGCCCTGCTTCGCGAATTTTCAGTGGTCCAGGCGTAATAGCCTGGCCCGGGGCTTCCGATTAACGGCCCCGGGTTATCAACTGTGCCGTTCGCTGACCGACATGGTAAAGACCAGAAGTCGATCGCTGTGGTTGGCATAACTGTGAGGTAAATCGGTTCTGGCGACTGCGGCGCAGCCGTTGGACACCTGCAGTTCGCTGGCCTCGACGTTCAGCGTCAGGGTTCCCTCTTCCACATGCAGCAGCTCAACGGTACCCGATGGATGGCCGGATGAGGTAAATTTCTCTCCCGGATGCATTTCCCAGCGCCATAATTCCAGCATATCCGGGCCGCGTGTACCGGCAAGCAGACGTGCCGAACCGCCGTTTTCGCCCTGCCACAGTACCGGCATCTCTTCCCGTTTCACCAGAAAGGCAGCGGGAGCCGCAGTCACGTTAACGATATCCGCTACCGACATACCCAGCGCGGCGGCAATCTTGCACAGGATGGCAATACTGGGGTTCGCACTGCCTTTCTCAATCTCCACCAGCATGCCCTTTGATACGCCTGCGCGGCGCGACAGCTCGTCAAGAGAAAGCTTTTTATCTTTACGCTGTGTTTTAATGCTGAGTGAAACAGCCTGGTTCACACTCAGTACATCCGCACCCGGCTCGGTCATTATATTGACTTTATTGGTCATCGGTCACTACTATAGAATAAATTAGTCACCCATGGAGTATGCAATGTTTGCCGTTTTACCGTCAATCGACAATCAGATCGGGGAAATCGCTCCGGGCTTCAGGGCCTTAAGTATCAGCGTTGAGGCCGCCCCCCTTACCCGACCAGAGTATGCCGCAGAGGCCCTGAAAGAGGCCTGCCGATTTATCAGCGAGCAGCAGCCCGACTGGGCAGTGGCGCATCTGGCTGCCTGGGCGGACGTTTTTCAGAGATTCGGGGCGAAACCAAAGCGCACCCCCTGTTCCGCCGAAGCGCTGCGCAAGCGCGTACTGCGCGACGGAACGCTGCCTGCTATCGATCCGGTCGTTGACCTGTATAACGCCATCAGTATTCGCTATGCCATTCCGGTCGGGGGCGAAAATATCGCGGCATATCAGGGACAGCCTTGTCTTTGCGTGGCGGAAGGCAACGAGCAGTTCGATACGGTGAAGGACGGCGTTACCACGCTGGAAACGGTAGACGCGGGAGAAGTTATCTGGCGCGATGACCAGGGCGTAACCTGCCGTCGCTGGAACTGGCGTCAGGGTGTCAGAACTCGCCTTGATGCCAGCGCGACCCGCATGTGGTTTATCCTTGAAAGCCTGCCCGCGATGCCGCTTTCTGCGGTGCAGGATGCCGGGGATGCGCTGATTGCCGGGCTGGAAGCCATGATGCCGGGAGTGGTATGCCACCAGCAGTGGCTGGGTAACACCCAGGCATAACTAACAAACGTAAAACGGGCGCAGCAAACAGCACTGCGCCCGTGGCTACGGCTTACTACTACACTCAGGAATTACAGCGCCAGGTCGACGACGATACGTCCTTCAATCTTACCGGCGTGCATACGGGCAAAGATATCGTTGATATTAGTCAGCGGTTCAACGGCAATGTTCGCTGCCACTTTATGGCGACCGGCAAAGTCCAGGGCTTCCTGCAGATCCTTACGGGTGCCGACGATGGAGCCACGAACGGTAATGCCGTCCAGCACCATGTTGAAGATCGACAGATCGAAGGTTCCCGGCGGCAGACCGTTCAGGACCATGGTTCCGCCACGGCGCATGGTGCCGATAGCCTGCTCAAACGCCTTCGGTGATACCGCCGTCACCAGCACGCCGTGCGCGCCGCCAAACTCCTCGTGGAACACTTTTGCCGGGTCAACATTACGGGCGTTGGCAGTGACGGTGGCACCCAGACGTTTAGCGAAGGCCAGCTTCTCGTCATCGATATCCACCGCCGCGACGTTCAGGCCCATCGCCACCGCATACTGCACCGCCATATGGCCCAGACCGCCGATACCGGATACCACCACCCAGTCGCCCGGCTTGGTGTCGGTCATTTTCAGGCCTTTATAGACGGTTACACCGGCGCAGAGGATCGGCGCAATTTCGTTGTATTCGACGTTATCCGGCAGGATACCCACATAGTTAGCATCGGCCAGGCAGTACTCAGCAAAGCTGCCGTTAACGGAATAACCGGCGTTTTGCTGCGAATGGCACAGGGTTTCCCAGCTGTCCAGACAGTGTTCGCAGTGGCCACAGGCGGAATACAGCCATGGCACGCCCACGCGATCCCCTTCCTTTATGTGCTTTACGCCTTCACCTACCGCAACCACGTAACCTACACCTTCATGACCTGGAATGAACGGCGGCTGCGGTTTTACCGGCCAGTCACCTTCGGCAGCGTGCAGGTCGGTATGGCATACGCCGGTCGCAACTACTTTCACCAGCAGCTGGCCGGGGCCAACGTCAGGGATCGGTACCTGCTCAATGACCAGCGGTTCGCCAAATGCCTTCACTACTGCGGCTTTCATCGTTTTCATCTTGTCACTCCGTAAAAGATAACAGGCTTAGAACAGCCCTAAAGGTGCCGTGTCGTAGCTGACCAGCAGATTTTTGGTTTGTTGATAGGCAGACAGCGCCATCTTGTGCGTTTCACGCCCGACGCCGGACTGTTTGTAGCCGCCAAACGCCGCGTGTGCCGGGTAGATGTGATAGCAGTTGGTCCACACGCGTCCGGCCTTGATGCTGCGCCCCATGCGATAGGCCAGGTTGGTATCACGCGTCCAGATCCCGGCACCCAGACCAAACTGGGTTTCGTTGGCAATCGCCAGCGCTTCGGCTTCGTCCTTAAAGGTGGTCACGCCGATCACCGGCCCGAAGATCTCCTCCTGGAAGCAGCGCATCTGGTTGTTGCCTTTAATCAGCGTCGGCTGAATGTAATAGCCGGTATCCAGCGCCGGGGTAATCGATGCACGATCGCCGCCGGTGAGGATCTGGCCGCCTTCCTGGCGGGCGATATCAATATAAGAAAGGATTTTGTCGAACTGCTGACGAGAGGCCTGTGCGCCAATCATCGTATCGGTGTCCAGCGGATCCCCACGGCGAATAGTGGCCACCTTCGCCATCACGCGTTCCATAAACGGCGCGTAGATCGATTCGTGGATCAGCGCGCGCGACGGACAGGTACAGACTTCACCCTGATTGAAGAAGCCCAGCACCAGACCTTCTACCGCTTTGTCGATAAATTCCGGCTCGGCATTCATGATGTCGGCAAAGTAGATGTTCGGCGACTTGCCGCCCAGCTCGACGGTGCAGGGAATAATATTCTCCGCCGCGCAGGCCATAATGTGGCGGCCCACCGGCGTTGAACCGGTAAAGGCGATTTTCGCAATGCGCTTGCTGGTCGCCAGCGCTTCTCCGGCCTCGCGGCCAAAGCCCTGTACCACGTTCAGTACGCCAGCCGGGAAGATGTCGCCAATCAGCTCCAGCAGCAGCGTAATGCCCAGCGGGGTCTGCTCTGCCGGTTTCAGCACCACGCAGTTACCCGCCGCCAGCGCCGGAGCCAGCTTCCACGCGGCCATCAGCAGCGGGAAGTTCCACGGGATAATCTGCCCGACCACGCCCAGCGGTTCGTGGAAGTGGTAGGCGGCAGTGTGCTGGTCAATCTCTGCCGCGCTGCCTTCCTGAGCGCGCAGGCATCCGGCGAAGTAGCGGAAGTGGTCCACCGCCAGCGGCAGGTCGGCGTTCAGCGTCTCACGCACTGCCTTACCGTTGTCCCAGCTTTCGGCAACCGCCAGGTATTCCAGATTGGCTTCAATTCGATCCGCAACCTGCAGCAGCAGGTTAGCACGATGCTGTACGCTGGTTTTTCCCCAGGCGTCGGCCGCACGGTGAGCGGCGTCCAGCGCAAAATCAATATCACGGGCATCGGAACGCGGGAACTGAGCAATGTCGCTACCGTTCACCGGAGAGGTGTTCATAAAGTACTGACCGCTAAGCGGTTCGACGAATTTGCCATCAATAAAGTTACCGTAGGCCGCTTTGAAAGAGACTAAAGCGCCGGGCGTTCCGGGATGTGCATAACGCATCGCAAACTCCTTAATGTAGGGTAAACAGGCAGCCGTGAATGAATCCTCGTAGCGGGTGTTTTTTTGGCTGCATTCAGATATTGCAGGTAGCGTGCCAGTTTTTTTAGCTTGCGATATTCTAAAAAATGATGATACTTATCATACTGTTACAACGCTAATAACCTTTTTTTCGGCATGGACTATCGGATAATTTCTCTATCTGTGTCGCAAATCGCAACACTAAAAAAACCAGATAGCTACAATGCTGCAACACATTCGCTACAGGCATGGGGTTACCAATGCAGGGAAATACGTCAGCTGCCAGCACATCGAACGTCGCCACTACACCGCTATTGAACGACTCATGGTTTCGCAGCCAGCTCTACGGCCTGGACCGTACCGCTGATGACTTTCCCCGTATTCGCCCCGGTGAACTGGCCGATGTGCTGGCCAGTAATGCCGGTCTGCAAAATTTTGCCCAGCATGCGGTGAAGCGGCTCGCGGAAAAGGTTTCCGGCAAGCAGTCGGTGGTGATCCTGTCCGACGCCAGCGGGCTGGTGCTGAATACCTTCGGCGATATGCACGCTCTACAGAAAGCCCAGCGCTTTGCCCTTGCGCCGGGAAACTTATGGAGCGAGTGCGGCCGCGGCACCAACGCAATCGGTACCGCGCTGGCAATAGATGATGGCTGCGAAATTTTTGGCGATCAGCACTACCTCACCAGCAATCAGGACCTCTACTGTGCGGCGATGCCGCTGCAGGCGCCGAACGGGCAGATTGCCGGGGTGCTGGATATCTCCGGCCCGGCTCACTATCCTCATCCCGCCACGCTGGCCTGGGTGAAAGAGGCAGCGAAGCAGATTGAATATCTGTGGGTGAAGCAAAGCCTGCATCCCGACCAGTGGCTGATGAGCCTGCATCAGCAGATTCAGGGCATCGATCACGTTGAAGAGCTGCTGCTGGTGTTTTCCGACAATGTGCTGATGGCGGCCAACCGGCTGGCGATGCGCGAGCTGGAACTGAGCGCCGATCTGTTTGGTATTCTCACCTTTGCCGATCTGTTCCCGCAGGCCGAGCAGGCCGCGAACTGCGTGCCTCAGCCGGTACAGACCCGCAGCCAGCAGCGCTTTTTCTACCGACTACGCGCCCCGGCGCGAGTCAACTTCCCCGTAGCCCCTGCCGCCGCGCCGGTGCTGCCGTTCTCGCTGGGTGCCGCCGGGGATAAGATGGTGCGCCTGCTGAACGCCGGGGTATCCCTGTGCATTCATGGTGAAACCGGCAGCGGTAAAGAGTACGTCAGCCGCGCGCTGCACCAGCAAAGCCGCTGGCGTGAAGGAAAGTTTGTTGCCATTAACTGCGCGGCCATTCCCGAATCGTTGATAGAGTCGGAGCTGTTCGGCTATCAGCCCGGTGCATTTACCGGTGCCAGCAAAAACGGCTATATCGGTAAAATCCGCGAAGCGGACGGCGGCGTGCTGTTCCTTGATGAGATTGGCGATATGCCGCTGGCGATGCAGACGCGTCTGCTGCGCGTATTGCAGGAGAAAGAAGTGGCACCGCTGGGATCGAGCCGCAGCTGGCCGGTGAATTTCGCGGTGATCTGCGCGACCCACCGTAACCTGCCGCAGCGGGTGGCAGATGGCGAATTCCGCGAGGACCTGCTCTACCGCCTGCAGGAGTTCTCCCATACCATTCCGCCGCTGCGCGAGTGGCCCGCGCTGCCAGAGTTTATTTCACAGCTCTGGCTGGAGCTGGGCGGCGGCGAGCGCGGCATTGTGATGACCGCTGAGCTGCTGGATACGCTGGCGCAGCAGCCGTGGCCGGGCAACGTCCGGCAGATGCGCAGCCTGATGAAAGTGCTGCTGGCGCTGGCGGATGATAATGAAGTGCTGGACGTGGACAGCCTGCCGGAAGAGTACCGATTACTGCGCAGCGAGCCGTTGCCTGCTTTGCAGGAACATGATGAGAAGCTGATTGCCGCGACCCTGGAGCGTTTCAGCGGTAATATCAGCAAGGCCGCCCAGGCGCTGGGCGTGGCGCGGAGTACGCTGTATCGCCGTGCGGCAAGGCGTGAAACCGGCGAGAATAGCTAACCCGTTTCGTGGAATGGCCCGCTCTCTGAACCGTTGAGCCCGCGAATTACCGCGTAGCCATTATTTCAGTCGGGCATCGAACTGGAAGTCAATCTTCACCGCCCTGCTGACGATTGACAAAAACTGTGGATGTCGCGGATTCAGCAGAAAGTTAAACTCCACCGGCGACAGCGCGCTCGGCACTCTCAGCGCCACCGCATCCCCGCTCTCTACCCAGCGATCGCCAATCTCCGCCAGTTCCGGTGGGGCTTCCGCTGCCGCCCAGTTGGCGGGAAGAGTCTGGTTATCGATCATCTGAATCAAATCATCATCGACGTCAATGGACAACAGGGTAAAACTGTCCAGCAGATTCGCCGCATGCAGGTGCACCAGCGTTTCCAGCATGGTCAGTGAGGCCGCCTCGGCGGCGTACACCATTGCCGTGCCGACGCTGTTCCAGCGCCCGCCCGCTTCCTTCGCTCCCTGCCCGCTCCAGGCTCCGGCCGCGAAGCGGGTTTTAGTCAGGCGATAGAGGATCAAGACCAGACCCCGTGCTCCAGACGGGTGATCAGGCGCATCACCTCCCAGGCACCGGATTCAGAGGCCAGCAGGTCGGCGGGTGCTTTCCATCCCAGCGCGCGGCTTGGCTCATTCAGCCACTTCTGCGCGGCAAGCTTATCGCCTTCAAACAGATCGACAGCGCGATCCAGTACGCGAATAAAACGCACCAAGCGCTCGCTCTGATCCGGACTAAAGCGCTTTTTGATATTGCGGCTGAAGGTCGTGCTGGGGATACCGGTGATGCGGCGCAGTTCGGACTGCGTAATGTGCGCCCAGCTGGCAATGCGGTTAGCCACTTCGCCCTCCAGACCCTTATCAATTTCGCCCACCAGCAGAACGCCGTCGGCTACGTTAAGGCCAACGTGCTGCCACAGCGTTTCAACACGCGGCACGGATACGGCAGGGGTAAACATTTTCATCGCATATCCTCCATATGGTCATTTCAGTATAACCAAATGGGCACGAGCGGCGCAAATTTAACCCGTTCGGTTGAAGGACCGATTCTCAGAGTCAATGGCATGCGCGTTTTATCGTCAAATATCACGCTGTATCAACGAAATATGACCAGATGTGAAAAAAAGTGAAGAAAATTTTTATCTGGATCACAATTTACGTTAAAATAATCATCCAGTTTTTAAACTTTTATTGATGTGTGTTAAAGAAATGTCTAATTCCAGAAGATTTATACCCGTTCTTTCCCTGTCAGCGCTGCTGGTTTGTTCTGCCAGCTATGCTGAAACGCCAGTCAACCAGAAAACCGACGTACTGCTAATCGGCGGCGGCATCATGAGTGCTTCGCTGGGTACCTGGTTACAGGAACTGCAGCCAGACTGGAAACAGCTGATGGTTGAGAAACTGGACGGTGTCGCCCTCGAATCTTCCAACGGATGGAACAACGCCGGTACCGGTCACTCGGCCAATATGGAGCTGAACTACACGCCGGAGCGCGCGGATGGCTCGATTGACGTCAGCAAAGCGCTGGAGATCAACGAACAGTTTATGATTTCCCGTCAGTTCTGGACGGCGCAGGTGAAGCGCGGCATCCTTAACGACCCGCACTCCTTCATCAACTCTACGCCACATATGAGCTTTGTCTGGGGCGACACCAACGTCAACTACCTGACCAAGCGTTATCAGGCGCTGCAGCAGACCACGCTGTTCCAGGGCATGCAGTTCTCCACCGATCAGAACCAGATTAAAAAATGGGCACCGCTGGTGATTGAAGGCCGTGACCCGCAGCAGAAAGTCGCTGCGACCTGGACTCCGGTCGGCACCGACGTCAACTACGGCGAGATCACCCGTCAGCTGATCGGCAGCCTGAAGAAAGATAAAAACTTCACGCTGGAAACCTCTGCGGAAGCCACCGAATTCGCGCGTAACGCCGACAACAGCTGGCATGTCACTATCACCGACGTGAAAAGCGGTGAGAAGCACAGCGTCGACGCAAAATACGTGTTTATCGGTGCCGGCGGCGGCGCGCTGAAGCTGTTGCAGAAAACAGGTATCCCGGAAGCGGACAACTATGCAGGCTTCCCGGTAGGCGGTTCCTTCCTGGTGTCTGAGAACCCGGAAATTACTAAGCAGCATCAGGAAAAAGTGTACGGTCAGGCTTCAGTCGGTGCACCACCGATGTCCGTTCCTCACCTGGATGCCCGCTTCCTTGACGGTAAGCGCGTTGTGCTGTTTGGACCGTTCGCCACCTTCTCTACCAAGTTCCTGAAAAACGGCTCGCTGTTCGACCTGCTGAGCACCACCACCACCAGCAACTTTATGCCGATGACTCACGTAGGCATGGACAACTTCGATCTGGTGAAATACCTGGTGGGCCAGGTGATGCTGAGCGACGACGACCGCTTCGCCGCGCTGAAAGAGTACTATCCGAACGCGCGTAAAGAAGACTGGAAGCTGATTCAGGCCGGTCAGCGCGTGCAGATCATCAAGAAAGATGCAGATAAAGGCGGCGTGCTGAAACTGGGTACGGAAATCGTGACCGATCAGCAGAAAACCGTGGCGGCCCTGCTGGGTGCTTCGCCTGGTGCATCTACCGCTGCACCAATCGCGCTGAACGTGGTGAAGAAGCTGTTCCCTGAGCAGTTCAACAGCCCGGAATGGCAGAGCAAGATCCGCGCTATCGTACCAAGCTACGGTCAGGAGCTGAACGGTAACGTTGCGCTGACTCAGCAGGTGTGGAATGACACGGCTGCCACACTGCAGCTGACCACGCCACCGGTTATCCAGATGGGTAACTCAGCCGACGCGGCCCCACAGGCTCAGCCGGAAAAACGCGCGGAAAGCGCTAAACAGGATATGGCGCTGTAATTTAACGCCCCTGCAGCCCCGGCATTCGCCGGGGCTTTTTTTTATCCCGTCGTGACTATCAGCAGTTCCAGCATTCAGCTTAATGTTTCAAGCCTTTCTGCTCCTTGCTTCCTGTTTCCTGCTCCCTGCTCCCTGCTCCCTGCTCCCTGCTTTCAGCTATTCCCTTTCTTAGTCAGCGTAAAGCCCGGTTTATCTTTGGTGACCGCATAGGAAATTTTGGTGGCGGCCCAGGATGATGTGGTGATATCCAGCGCGGGGATGGTCACGCGGCCCATACCAAACAGCGTGCGAACGTAGCCACCCAGCTTATGCTTACCCGGTGCCACGCTCAGCGACGTCACTTCACCGCGTTTAAGCACGCCCGCTTCCTTGCCGTCCACCGTGAGGATAATTGACGAACCGTCGTCGGTCTTGGTTAACGCGTGATAGACGTGAATGATCGACTGCGCGGGGGGTTTGTTCACCGGATCGGTTTGCATCTGAGCTGCGGTGGTGACCACCGGAACAATCGGTGGGGTGATGCCGGCGGTTTCTGCCGGGGCACTGTCCGCAGGGGCAGCGGGTGCCGATGCTGTCGATGTAGCGGTTGTTGCGCCCTGAGCCTGCGCGCTCGCGGTGACTGTTGAAGTCGCCGGAGCTGCCGAAGCCTGAGCCGTGCTGCTATCCGCTGAGGCCGATGGAGCTGCCGTTGTAGCCGCAGCGGTAGCAGAGGTCGCTGCGGTGCTCTGGGCCGGGGCGTTCGCTGCATCCGCCGCCGTGGTCTGAGTGGAAACACTCGCCGTATCTGCGGCAGCATTCTGCGCCGTTGCGGTCTCGGTTTGCGTTGATGGAGTCTGAGAACCCGCAGACGCCGGGTTGCCAGCACCGGCATCAGCGCTGCCTGAAGTCGAAGCCGTGGCCGGGCTGCTGTTAGCCTGCGTGCCCGTCGAGGCAGTCGAGGCAGTCGAGGCAGTCGAGGCAGTCGAGGCAGTCGAGGCAGTCTGATTTTGCGCCTGCGTTGCAGAGCTATCCACCGCCGCCACAGTCTGATCCTGAATATGCGTGGTGTTCACATAAACGCTGGACGCCTGGGCGCTGGCAGGCGCCACTTCATCAACCGAGCTGACGGAAGCCGTGCCGGAGGATTGAGTCGCACAGCCGGTCAGCATACCTGCGGCAACGATAACGGTGAGGGTGGAACGGGTAAACATCCGGCAATTTCTCCAGCCAATAATGAACGGTCAATTATAGCGTCCCTCACGTGCCGGAGTAAGCGGAACAGGGTTAAGCCTGTTCTGAAACTGCATCGATCGGATAAAAAAAAGCCGCTATCCGCGGAGGGATACCGGCTATTTTTACGGGGTTCTCAAGGTGACGCTGAATTACCGATCGCGCCCGCGATGGTTAGCCCACGGACTGTCAGCGGGGATATCCTGCGGCTCGTCAAGCGAGGCGATATACAGCACTTCCACTTCGCTACGCGCCCACGGCGTTCGGCGGAGAAATTTCAGGCTGGACTTGATGCTGGGCTCGTTTTTAAAACAGTTGATGTTGATGCGTGCGGCCAGATCGTCCCAGCCGAAGCGCTCTACCAGACGGGTTAGCAGGGCTTCCAGGGTTACGCCGTGAAGCGGGTCTTTTGAGTGATTCGCAGTCATGTTTTGTCCGGGTCGGTAACGATGCGCACACCATACTGACGGCGCATCCGTTATGCAAGCTACAGCGGCTGGCTGGTCCGAACGCTGAAGGCCCCTGCCGTTTCGGATTCAGCTTCCTGCATCACCGCCACGATGCGCTGCAAGCCTGCTTCGGCAGGGTGCTGCGGCAAATGCCTGAGCATAATGCGCAGCGGCAGCGAAACCTCGCCGGTCAGCACATCCCATAGCGCATCAAGGTTATTACCAAAATCATGCAGGCCGAATTTCTCCGCAAACTGCCGGTAGAAATCCTGCTCATCACGCACATCATGGAGATCAAAGCTGACAAGCTGCATCTCAGTTCACCTGTTCAAAGTGGCGATAGTGATCGCGGGTGACGTAAATCAGGCCATCGCTGGACCAGAGCATCCGGTCGCTGCCACGACGACCGCACTGATAGTTCACGTCCGCTTCAAACCATTTCCGCCCTGCTTTATCCGGCAGCCCACCTTCGCGGTTACTGAAACGATCGCCGCCGATAGCCCTGCCCGGCAAAACCTGGCAGAGGTTACCGCGGGACGGGTCCCAGCCCTGGCGGCGCGCTTCATTCTTACGGATATAGTAGTCCGGCAGGCGCTGATGCTGCTGGAGGTAGTTCGCCACGCGAGTTTGCTGAGTCAGTGCGCTGATATCATCGCTTTGCGGCGCACTGGCCGTGCGCATATCCTGCGCCGACTGCCCGGAACGTTGCTGATTCTGCTCTGTAACCGACCTTTCTGATGCTGAACTCGGAGAGTTTTGCTGTTGCTGAGACTGCTGCTGGCGCGGGCTGTGTTCGGCCGAAGGCCTGAGCCCGGCGTAGCTGGCGATAAGAGCGAGGATTCCGGCGATAATCAGTTTTTTATTCATATTCCGTTCGGTAACTGGCGTTCTCTTGCTGAGAATCAGAAGGTTCGTCAAAGGATTATAAAGTAAAAAAGGGACCACTGAGGCCCCTTATCTGATTAAGTCCGCGCAGTTCGTTATTTATTCTCGTACTGCTTCATGTTGGCCTGCGTAACCAGTTCGAACGGGATCCAGTGATAGGAATCCAGTTTCTCGCCTTTGATCATCCGCTGCGCCACATCAACCGAAGCTTTACCCTGGCCCACGGCATCCTGGAAGACGGTGACCTGCATTTTACCGCTGGCCAGCGCTTTCAGGCCGTCCGGCGTCGCATCAATCCCGCCCACCAGCACTTTGCTGTCCTTTTTACCGGCCTGCTGCAACGCCATAATCGCACCAATCGCCATCTCATCGTTGTTCGCGGCGACGATATCAATCTCTTCCCCGTTGGTCAGCCAGTTCAGCATCAGGTCCATCCCCTCATTGCGGGAATAGTTCGCGGTTTGCTTCTGCACAACCTTCATTTTCGGGTATTTGGCCACCACCTCTTCCACGTCTTTAGTACGCTGCAACGCACCGGCATCAGTCAGGTTACCGATCATCACGGCGACTTTACCTTCGTAATTTGCCTGGCGCGCCAGCTCCTCCATTTGCAACGTGCCGGACTGCTTCTCATCAGAACCGACAAACACCACGCCCGGCGGCAGTTTCGGATCGCCCGGCGTGCGGTTGACGTAAACCAGCGGAATTTTTGCCGCAGTAACCAGTTTGGTCATCGCAGGGGTTCCGGCCGAGTTTACCGGGTCAACAATAATGGCATCGACCCCGGCGCTGATAAAGCTCTGCACCTGGTCCGTCTGCCGACCGACATCACCGCGTGCATCTTCGAACTGCACCTTGATACCACGCTCTTTCGCTTCTTTATCGATGGCATGACGGATAATAGTCAGGAAGTTCTGGTCAAAATAGGCCATTGAAACGCCGATGGTTTCTGCCAGTGCAGACGTGGAACAGCTCAGTGCGGCAACCAGCAAAATTTTCTTCAGATGCTTCATTATTCTTCTCCAGAGGCAGATCGGGGTAATGTCTTCGGATGCAAAATGAAATGCATAAACCGTAGAAAGAGAATAATGAAATAAATGATTTTATCGCAATCGCTATCTAACAAAATCTTAACATCCGTCACGCTTTACGATCGGATATCACCTTTTAACGCTAGACTTAGCGGTATGGGATCGCGCTTATTCAAATAACCAACAGGGAGATACCGTGAAAATTACGCTGCTGCTTTCACTGGCTTTACCACTTATCCTTACCGCCTGCTCGGAGAAGCGCTCTGAGCAGGCGCGCGAAGAAACCCCGGCCTGCCGTAACTACCGGATGATGATGACCGCACCGATCCCACCGGACGTGCACAGCCGGCTGAAGCTCGCCTGCGAAGCAAGCATGGCTGAATGAAGCCCAATGGGTTGCTGGTGAAAATGAAATTCATTATCATTTATAAAAAATAAGGCGCGGGGTAACCTGAGTGAGAATTTACTGGACGATAAAAAGCATCCCTGAGCTGAGCGGTTTGCCACGTGAAGTACGCAAGAAAAACTACAACGAGGCGTTGCGCAGGCTGAAAACACATCGTGCATTCTGGGCGGGTGGCCTGGTTTATATCGCCGTGTTGTTAAGCGTCTCTTATCTGCTGGAGATGCTCTATACCGGCGATAAAAGTGGGCCATGGGGCTTCTTACGTCTGATTATTGCAACCATTCCGGCATCGTTAATCTGGACTCAGATAAACATTCACCTTCTAAGAAAATATTATAAATCCCTGCTTTCAAGACAGGCTGAGTAAAAATTGACACGAGTCATCCAGACTGAGACCTTGCCCGCTCTGGTACATCGGCGGGCCATAATTTAAGATTCAACGCACACCGGCCTAAATTGATCATTTATCCAGCGGATCCCTTTCATCATCGTCGCTATTATCTGGGGTGCGCGGTATTTCTCCGTGTTCTCGCGGATCGTCCTTCGCCGGATGATCCCTCTCCTTTCTGCGCTGCTGGTCGGAATTGCGTTCAGACTTCGACATTGCTTTCTCCTTTTACTGGCTGAAACTTAAGTTTAGACGATGATCACGCCCTCCACTTTTCCCCTTTATGCCAACCGCGACAGGCATAGTTCGCTCGTCGCCGAAGCATGGCTATCTGATAGCGATAAAGTGAAGCCCAGTCTCCACAATCAAAGGGCAGAAAAATGATTGCCGTACTTTTTGAAGCAGATGTGACTCCGGCACAGCAGGCGCGTTACCTGCAGCTGGCCGCAGAGTTAAAACCGCTGCTGGCGGATATCGAGGGTTTTATATCCATTGAACGGTTCCAGAGCCTGACCACTGAGGGAAAGATACTCTCCCTTTCATGGTGGCAAAATGAGGAAGCCGTCCTGCAATGGAAACGTAATGTGATTCATAAAGCCGCCCAGGAAGAAGGCCGAAAATCGATTTTTGCTTTTTATCGCATCAGAATTATGCAGCTGGCGCGGGAATATTCATCAGAAAACAGGGAGAAGGCTCATGCATGATATCCATATTATTTTACGCAACGCGCCCGGTGAACTGGCGGCGATGGGCACTTTACTGGGGCAAAACGGCGTAGGGCTGGAAGGCGGCGGCGTATTTACCGCTGGCGAACAGGCACACGCCCATTTTTTGGTTGAGGACGGTAACCGAGCCAGAGACGTACTGGAAAAGGCCGGCTTTCAGATTGCCGCCGTGCGCACGCCGCTGATTCGTAAACTTAAGCAGGAGCGCCCGGGAGAACTGGGTGAAATCGCCGCCGCACTGGCTAATAACGGGATCAATATTGTTGTGCAGTACAGCGATCATGCAAACCAGCTGATTCTGCTGACGGACAATGATAAGGTTGCCGCTACGCTAACCCAAAAATGGGTGGTCAATCCGGAGTGATATGCTAAAACCCGTTGAGTCAGAGGAAAACAGCCATGCGCTTGAACACGCCATGGCGAATGTTGCAGCGGCGATGGCCGATCCTTCCCGGGTAAAAATCCTCTGTGCCCTGATGGATGGCCGGGCGTGGACAGCAACGGAACTGGCTGCGGTTGCCGACATTGCAGCATCCACCACCAGCGCCCATCTTTCACGTCTGGTCAGCGGCAGTTTGATTACCGGCCTGTCACAGGGCCGGCATCGTTATTTCCGGCTTGCCGGGCAGGATATTGCCGAACTGTTGGAAAGGATGATGGGCATTTCCTGGCGCTCCCCCTCTGCTGCCAGGATCAGCACGCCGGTGCCTCTGCGTCTTGCCCGCACCTGCTACGATCATCTGGCCGGTGAGGTCGCGGTTGATATCTTCGACGCTATGGTCAATCTTGCGTGGCTTACCGATGACGGCACGGTACTGACGGATAAAGGGCATCAGCAGTTTGCCCAAATGGGTATCGAACTGAACGGCAACAACCGGCGAAAACTCTGCTGCGGCTGCCTGGACTGGAGCGAAAGGCGCTTTCATCTGGGTGGTGAAGCCGGTGCCGCATTTTTCAGCCACTGTGAACGCCAGCAATGGATCGCCCGGACAACGGGATTTAGGGAAATCACCATCACGTCGGTCGGCAGGCTGGCCTTTAAAAAATGGTTTGGCGTTGAACAACGCTGAGTAGCACTCTTAATGTTGAAAAATTGCAGGCCGATGGTTGTTCGAATGCATCTTACTATGGCGGCGATATTGCGCCCCTGCCCGGCAGTCATCCTGGCGACACAGGGACGAAATCATTTGGCAGCATCATCCATCAAACCGGGGATTCCTGTATCCCCAACAATTCATCGATATTTGCCAGATCTTCATGATGCAGCAGAATAATCGAATGCGACAACGCTAACTGGCGGGCAGAAAGCGTGTAAGTGTTATTACTCACCACCAGCCCAACATCCGCACCATAAAATCCTTTACCGGCAATAATTTCCTGAACGGCTTTATTACCCACGGGTGACGCGTATTTTTTACACTGCAACGCCAGCTGGATGCCGTACTTCACCGCCAGAACATCCACTCCCTGATCGCCAGAACCTTGTGTGACTCGAGTATCCCATCCCTGCTGCCACAACAAATCGGCACAGTGATGTTCATACTCGATCGGTGACATTTCTTCAGAGTAAACGCTCTCCTCATCATGAGAGGCCATGTATTCATCGACGATATCATCCAGTAGCCAGCGCTGTTCACGAGGATAAAGCCCTTTATAAAATGGCGTGGAGTACGCAACATAATCCAGTTTATCAATGTAATACTCTTTTTCTTTTGCCCATCGATCGTAAATGACGTTGCCATAATCATCATAGGTCACCAACATTCTTTTTTTGCGCGCCAGAACAGGAAGGTGTTGAGCGGTCAGAGAACGGAACTGTTCTTCATCCAAATCGCGTGATTCCTGAATATGTTTATCATGCTGTTCCTGCCATTCTTCTGGATAAATTGTATTTTTTAAATACCCATATCCCGCAGTAGCAGCCAGAGCAATAAGTGCGATTGATCCGAAAGAAAAATGGAATATAACCAACAGAGCGAGAATAGCTAAGCCGGCAAAAGTAATGGGTCGCATCTTTTTCTTAACATACGATTCCCGATCTATCAGAGTCATCATGCACCCTACGCTAAATTCTGGAACGGCGATTGTATTGGATAATTCTTAATTATGGAATATGACAACCACTTATGAACAAAATCATCGCGTTCTGAGCCGAGGAAAGCCCTTACCCTGCCCAGCATTTTATGCTGCACTAAAAATTATAACCTCGGGAATCGCGGAGACCAGCGCAACAAAAAACAGTGTGATTGTGCTGGTAATCATATAGATTTCAATCAAATGGCAGAATGTTGTAAAAACTATCTAAAGAATCGATCTGAACCAACAGGAGGCAACTGACTATGCTGACAAAGTTTATCGCTAACAATAAAACGCCTCACAGCGCCTTTATCCATTGCAAGAATTATCTTATGTTTAGCTCTGACGTTAACCCATACACTTACAGTCTTGTATTTCATGCTAACGCAAGAGGTATTAGATGAAAGACTGGCTGCTTCTTATATTTGCTATTGTATTATTAATCGTCACTATTTACAGTTTTGTTTCTTATTATCGCCAGAGAAGAGCAATTAAACTTCAGTTTAAGAGAAAATGATTATTTTACATTAATATTTTAACACCATCGGGTATTCAATTATTTCTATCAAAACCCGAGTTAAGGTTGTGCAACGCCAGTTTGCACCCTTCTCGGGCTTACTTAAATCTCGCCACCGCAGCCCGACTCGCCCCCCAACTTGTAGCTTGTGACATCATTCACATTTTTTTAAAGAATCACGTACCCTCTTCCTTCCCAGTATCAAAGAGGCAAAAAATAACAAAATCAGGGGAAAAAAAACTTCGCTACAGAGAGTGTACATGGCAGGATAAATCCTCCTAACACGAAGGCGGCAACCATGATTAAAAAAATTGTTTCAGCGATAGTGATTTGCTTCGGTATCGGGCTTTGGTACTTTGGCGTTGACCTGCACAGTTTCTTCAACGAGGCATTTTCCCCACCAAAGTAAAGCGTTGACGGTCAGGTCTTCTACCCGAAAACCATTATTTTTATGATTACCTGACCCGTTTTGACTATAAGCTTACTTTGTAAAACCCCTTAAAATCATAAAGATAAAAAAGTTATTAGAAACAAACATAATAAATAATTCACAACACTCCAATTAGAATGGAAAAATAAAAAACTTCAGAAGTAAAATTACGGTTAAAAAAAGCAATTAAATTAATAACAATTATCCTAAAAAACATAAAAATAAGAATTAAGACTTGCCAGTCACCATTATTGGTGATTAGTATTGCCAAAGGAAGATTTTCAACATGGACATAAAGGAAATAACATGAGCGACTTAACTCTGCTTCTCACCGCCTTTGCACTGCTTATTATTTCAGTCTCCAATCTGATTTCTTATATTGAACAAATTAAATCAACCACACTCCCTCCCCCCAGAAAAAGGAAGAAAAGGAAAAGCGTCATATACAAATTTAGCAATTAGTTACCTTTATATAAATCAAGAACTAATATTTAGAGATTTCTGTAATATCTTTATAAAAAACGTCCCACTATAGCTTCCTCTATTTATAATTTCCTATAATTTAATAAATTCTCACCGCCAGGGAGAATAAACATTGATTGCGCATTAGTCATGTATTCAGCGGAGTTTAACTGCTTTCGTACGTGACTTCGTCATCTGAATCTGACAGATTAATTCATTAAATCGCAAGTAAATTATGAATAAGCCTATGATAAAATTAAGAATATACAGAGAGGGAGATGAGGCAGCGTTGCTCAAGGTTTTTTTGTCATCCATACGAGACATTGCATCGCGTGACTACACCCCCGATCAAATCGCAGCGTGGGCACCGGAGGATATGGACCCGCAACGATGGGCCAGCCACATAAAGCAGCTCCAACCGTTTGTCGTTGAGCTGGAGGGTGAAATTGCCGGATACGCCGATGTTCAACCCAATGGCTATATCGACCATTTCTTCGTAGCGGGAAACTGCCCGAAACAGGGTGTCGGCACGCTGCTGATGAAAGCCATCCACGATGAAGCCCGACGGCTTGGACTAAGTGAGCTGACGTCGAATGTGAGCAAGACGGCTGAAGGTTTCTTTCTGCGGCAGGGTTTCCACGTGGTTGAACGCGGGTTTCCCGTCCGGCGCGGCGTAACGCTGCAAAATGCACTGATGCGTAAAGAGCTGCGAACTGCTGACCGAACTGATATTGCTCAATCCTGACCCCTGAGAAAATCAACCAGCCGCGCCATCGCCGGGCTCAGTGAATCCGGTGTTTTATAGCAAATGCAGATCCGCCGCCGTGCCCATGAGTCGGTTAGCGGCAGGATATGGTACGGGAATTTTTTACTGAAGCGTTCAGCCAGTGATAAGGGAAGAACGCCTACACCAATCCCACTGCTGACCATCTCCCCTATCCCTTCAAAGCTGCTCATTCTTATGCGATAGGTCAGTGGACGCCCAAGATCTTTTGCATGTTCACTGATGTGATCCTGAAGCGCATTACCGGGATGTAAACCAATAAATGGCTCTGCAAGCGCCTCGGAGAATGAGATTTTATCTCTGCATTTAAATGGATGAGAGAATGGGACGATAAGTGCCAGCCTGTCATCTGCCAGGGGTTCAAGCAAAAGCCCCCGGGCATCTACCGCATCTGAAACGAGGCCGGCTTCAGCTACGCCGCTACTTATGCTGGTAATAATATCCGCACTGCTTCTCTCTTCAAGCTCAATGGTCACACCCGGGTGCGCTGATAGCCACTTCGCCAGCCTGCCGGGCAGGAACTCTGCCATCGCAGAGGTATTCGCATACAGCCTGATCTTCCCTTTGGCTCCTTTCGCGTATGCGCCCAGCTCGGCTTTAAGCCGTTCCTGCCGGGCCAGGATTTCCCGCGCATGGCCAACAAGAACCTCACCCGCTTCAGTAAGACTGACTCCCCTTGGATGCCGGATAAACAGTTTTACCCCGGTATCGTCCTCGATGCTTTTCAGTCTCTCACTTGCCGACCCCGTGGCCAGGCTGGCATGCCGGGCGCCGCGGGTAATGCTTCCGGCATCCGCGATGCACACAACGAGTTTCAAATCAGCAAGATCAAGTCTCATAGGATATCCGTCTCAGCCTTCGGGTTTTCCGAAGCATGACGCGCTTAAACCAGATTGTCCACCGCCGGGTGAGATGGTTGAATCACGGAAAATCTTAGACTGGAGCAAACGTCGTGAGCGGACAGCTGTTTATCACTCTTTCGCTGATCTTTATCGTCGCTGGTTTTGTAAAAGGCGTAACGGGAATGGGACTGCCTACGGTGGCGATGGGGCTGCTTGGCATGTTTATGCCACTGCCGATCGCAGCCGCACTGCTGGTACTTCCCTCTTTCGTGACGAATGTGCTGCAGCTGTTTACCGGCCCCTCAGTGAAGATGATTGTCAGCCGACTGTGGCTGATGATGCTGCTGATTGTGGTGGGAACCGTGGCGGCATCTTCGCTGATTATCAGCGTTAATCCCGCCTGGTCAGCGTTTGCTCTGGGCGCAGCTTTAATCGTTTACGCTGTTTTTGCAATGTTCTCGCCGTCGCTGACTGTCTCTCAGGCAAAGGAGAAATGGCTTTCCCCGGTTATTGGCGGCGTGACAGGTATCATCACCGGCGCAACGGGCGTATTTGTGATGCCGGCCGTTCCCTTCCTCCAGTCGCTTGGCCTACGGAAAGATGAACTCGTTCAGGCTCTGGGGCTGTCATTCACCGTCTCTACCGTGGCACTTGCCGTAGGGCTGTATCTTCATGATGCTTTTCGAGTAGAGCAGCTTTCACTGTCCCTTTTTTCGCTGGTTCCTGCCTTGGCAGGTATGTGGCTGGGGCAGAAAGTGCGGGCACGCATCAGCGCCAGGCGCTTCAGGCAGTGTTTTCTCCTGTTCCTGATGGTGCTCGGATTGGAGTTGGTTTCGCGGCCGTTTGTTTAGTTTGTAGGTTCTGTAGGCGGCTGGAAAGAAATGCGGTTTTCCTCGATTGATAGCGTAAATCAGGCCAGTTGATGCTTATAGTCGCCACTAGTTATGGTGTGGCGGCTATGAGCGAGAAGCGGAAGTTGATCCCACTGCATTCCACGTTTATCATGATTAACCTATTGATTTATAATCATAAAAAATCAAGAGTCAATCATGCTTATTTTTCTATATGGTAATAACGCAGAAACATATCGACTGCCTCATCGATAACCGCTTGTTTTTCCAAAGGGGTATGATTTTCTTCCCGTCCGAGAACACGTATCCAGAGTAATGGCTCGTCAATCAATCCCAGAAACTGTCTTGAAGCGCGTTCACTGTTTTGTATCGAAAGTTTCCCCGCTCTGGCCTGTTGTTCCAGATATGTTTTAACGCCCCGCATCGCAGGTATTTTCCCGTAAGCAAAAAAGCTCTCAGTCAAATCAGGAAAGTGCCTGCCTTCAGAAATCACCATGCGCAAGAATGCTACTGAGAGGTTTGACTGCCAGAATGCTGCCACTGCTTCAGCAATCATATGCAATCCGGTGGCAGTATCTTTCATTGCCTCTTCCTGAGAGGCGATGTCAATGACAGGAAAGGAACTCCACATTCGTTCAACCATGGCGCGAAAAAGCGCCTCTTTCCCTTCAGGGTACTGATTATAAAGGGTGCGTCGAGCAACGCCTGCTTCCTGAGATACCAGGTCCATACTGGTTTTTTCAAACCCGTTTTGAATGAAAAGTCGTGTGGCCGCCGCCAATATTGCGTCTCGTTTGGACAGGGATGGGGTATGACCCTCTATAAGATCAAAAATAGATAATGTCTCACTTCCGGCCGCTTTCCCGTTGCTGGTCATATTTCTCACCTTGACGTTTTTGCACTATTAAGTGCAATATTGCACTAATGAGTGCAATTCAATTTATTCTATTAACTGTGAAGAATCCATCAATGTCCGACATTACTA
Source organism: Erwinia sp. S43 (assembly GCF_016624745.1). NCBI lineage: Bacteria > Pseudomonadati > Pseudomonadota > Gammaproteobacteria > Enterobacterales > Erwiniaceae > Erwinia > Erwinia sp. S43. The sequence goes on from NZ_JACVTX010000001.1 coordinate 377,784, forward strand.
ACCAGAAGCATGAGGATCTGCCTTTGCTGAAGAAGATTTTGCTTGCTGTTGCATGCGGAATTACCGTGGGCAACGTGTACCTTTGCCAGCCGCTGCTGGACCTTATCGCTAAGAACATGGGAGTGACAGAGAGTTACGCTGGCATGGTTCCGGTAGGGGCTCAGATAGGATATGCATCAGGTATCCTGCTTGTTCTGCCACTTGCGGATGTCGTGCCGACCCGACGTCTTTTGCGAGCACTGCTTTTGCTTACAACTGTTTTTCTACTCGTTGCTGCCTTCTCTCCGTCCCTTCCAGTGCTCATTGCAGCCAGCATTGCTCTTACTGCAACGACGGTGGTGCCTCAAATCCTGATTCCGGTTGTTGCCTCCTTTGTGGCCCCGGAACGAAGAGGACGCATAATTGGAACCCTCCAGACAGGTCTTATACTGGGTATTTTGCTGTCGAGAACGGTATCAGGCTCTCTGGCTCAATGGACTGAAAGCTGGCGCTCCCCCTACTTTTTGTGTGCAGTCCTGACCTCCATGCTGATGCTTGTTGTTCCTGGACAGTTACCTGAAAAGAAAAAAACCGGTCAAAAAGGGGGATATTTAAGCCTGCTTCGTTCACTCGTACCCCTATTGCAGCATAAGCCACTTGTGCTTTCAATGATGCTTGGCTTCCTGGTCTTTGGCGCATTTTCAGCTTTCTGGGCAACGCTCGCATTTCATTTGGCGAGTCCCGCCTTCGGCCTTGGCCCGGCTGCTGCAGGATTATTTGGACTGTATGGCGCACCAGGCGCATTAATGGCTCCTTTCGCGGGGCGTCTGTCAGACCGCCTGGGAACGTTTGCCGTCAATCTCCTTGCACTACTAGCTGTCATGCTTGCATTCCTGATTGCTGGGATCGGCGGAATGACATTTTTAATCGCACTAATTGTGGCTGTGAATCTTCTGGATTTTGGCCTTCAGAGTGGACAAATTGCTAATCAGACAAGAATTTTTAAGCTTGGAGATGATATTCGTGCACGAGTCAACACACTGTACATGGTAGCGACATTCTCTGGTGGCGCGATAGGTTCTGCTATTGGCGCACAAGCATGGAGTTTAGCTGGCTGGAAGGGTGTCTGCTGTGTGTCAATTATTATGATCAGTCTGGCAACAATTATTTTGATCATAAACCGCAAGAAAAATTAGTTTGTTCACTTATATTTTAAGAGTATAGCGAGAAAAAAATGACTCCACTTTTGTATTTAGACCTGAACGACGCGCACCGAATGACGGAATCATCGATAAAAGCCGCACAAGAGATGAAAATTTCGGTGAGCGTATGTGTTTTAGATCCTGCTGGGCATGTTATCTGTCTGGCAAGAATGGATGGCGCTTCATTTCAGACGCCTGATGTAGCCAAAGGAAAAGCATTGACGTCGGCGATGATGAAAAAAGCGAGTGGTATCATCGAAACTGCCACATTAGAGCGTCTCAGCTTCACAAGTTTTAATGACGGGCGATTGCCGATTCAGGGCGGGCTACCTGTATTCTCAGGTGACCAGCTGGTTGGTTCAATAGGGATTTCTGGTGGCACTCCATTCCAGGATGAAACCATCGCTAAAGTTGGAGTTAACGCGTTCTAATGGATTATTTAAAAATAAATAATGATTAAATTAATTTTTAAACAGTTATCGACAAGAATGCATATAGCTTGAATTTTCTGATAACAATATAAAACTTTGCGTATTTTTCAAATGAACTCACCAAAATCATTTAAAGAGGAATTAAGGATGAGCCACATCACAGTTATTGCCTTCCCCGTTTCACCTGTAGGAAAAGAAGATGAACTGATGGAGCAATTCAGTAAGCTTGTTTCATCAACGCGGCAAGAACCTGGATGTCTAGAGTTTCGCGTTCATCGCCACCCTAAAATTGCTAATCGCTATGCCGTTTATGAGAAGTTCAAAGATCAGGCGGCTTTCGACATGCATTTAAAATACCCCCACACCATCGAATTTATTGAGTGGATTCAAGAAAGCGGAACAGTTCTCACTTTTGAAAACTGGAATGAAGAGATTTTGTGAATTTATTTTAGTATTTGACTGCGTTAAGTCATGCCTAAATCAATGGGATATGAATAAAAATAAAAGCCGCACTTTTTCAGCTTTTAACTTAACGCTAGTTCAAGAACTACTCTTTCGATACAGGGCAACTGATCCAGCGAGAATCAATAAAAAAGAGCCACTGATTCGGTTCATCCATCTGATGCCGTTTGTTTTCCAGAGTGTAACAGACTTTTTACCCAGCATTGCATAGCCCAGCATCGCTACCACATCAATAAAGACTATCACTGCCGCTGATCTCCTCCCAATATCCATACCAGGTTAAATCAGAGATCCGGGACTGTTTGCAGACTTCGGACAAATTCTGCCGGAGTCTGGTTATTTAACGATGAATGCGGCCGGTACTGGTTATATTCCTGTCGCCAGTGTTCGATCTTTTCCTGAGCATCTTCCAGTGATAGGAACCAGTTCACGTTCAGACACTCATCCCGCAGGCTGCCGTTAAATGACTCCACCAGGGCGTTATCCGTGGGCTTTCCGGGGCGTGAGAAGTCCATCGTTACCCTGTTTTCATACGCCCAGCGATCCAGCGTTTTCGAAATAAATTCGCGCCCGTTCTCCGTCTGCAGTCGCTGTGGCACTCGCTGCTGTGTCTGTCTGATCCGTTCCATTACAGCGACCACATCGTCACCGCGAAGCCCCTGGCCTACCTCGATCGCCACGCATTCACGACTAAAATTATCGACTACACTCAGAGCGCGTATCCGACGCCCGTTGAACAGATTATCAGCAACGAAGTCCATGCTCCAGCACTGATCCACACCGGTTACGACCGGACGCGCACGTCTGTGCCTGGCCGTCACGTGCCGCCGCGGCCTTTTTGCCCGCAGGTTCAGCCCCTCCAGGCAGTAAATCCGGTGGGTTTTCTTGCGGTTAACCAGCCAGCCTTCACGCCGCAGCAGAATATGAATACGCTGCGCGCCGTAACGAATGCGGGTTTCTGCAATCTCCCGTATCCGCTGCGTGAGCGCCCGGTCATCGCGGCAACTTCGGTAGTTGTAGACCGTGCGACTCTGCATCATCAGCCGGCATCCCCTGCGAACCGCGATGCGGTACGCCGCCAGCAGGTACTCGACCGCTTCGCGTTTCTGCACCGGCCTCAGAACTTTTTTCGGATGACGTCCTGCAGCATTTCCTTATCCAGGCTGAGATCGGCGACCAGCCGTTTCAGGCGGTGGTTCTCTTCTTCCAACTGGCGCAGGCGGCGCAGCTCCGTCACCCCCATGCCGCCAAACTTTTTCTTCCAATTGTAAAACGTGGCTTCAGAAATCCCCATCTTTCTGCACACTTCCTCCACCCGGGTGCCGGTTTCGGCCTGTTTCAGCGCAAAAGCGATCTGTTCTTCGGTATAACGGGTCTTTTTCATAACGGACTGGCCTCTTTGTTTGATAAAAGAAAGACCGGATACTGTAGTTTAGACCGGTACTGATTACAGGGAAGAGATCACCGCCAGGCTGGCGTATTGCGGCAAGGCGGGCTGAGATGTACTGACGAACTGAGGAAGCAGTGCGGTCATAAAGATGTAATATTTTGGATTGCTCATTGCGACAAAAAAGCTTTTCAGGAAAAGCGATCGACGTGCCGGAGTTGTTACTTCTGTATCGCCTGGTAAAGAAGTATCAGAAGAAAGCAACATCCGCAGGCCGATATAAGCTAGCCATGCAGCACCTACCCATTTCAGAGTGACAAAAAGCGTCTCTGAAGCAGCAAGTACAACACCAAGTCCCAATCCTACCAGTGCTACAAGAAGGACATCCGCAGCTGCTGCGCCAAGAATTCCCCAGGAAGCCCGTCGGATCCCAAAGCGGGCTGCGTTATTGAGTGCAAGCAGAACGGTCGGGCCGGGAGTTATAATTCCGGCGGACTGGAGTGACCCCGAGCCCGTAGACAAATCTGCCCTATATTTTGAGCATAGGAGGAGTTTATGGGCACAACACGATTTACCCCTGAGTTTAAGGAAGAAGCTGTCCGCCAGATCACCGAGCGGGGCTATTCCGTTGCCGACGTTTCTGAACGCCTGGGCGTCTCGCAACACAGCCTCTACAAATGGGTTCGTTCCATAAAACCCGATGCCAGCGGGCATCAGGCACAGGGCTGCTGTTGCAGCCCTGACAACCTTAGACTTCAATCGATTCAGAGATCTCTAACGCATCATCTACTTCAATGCCCAGATAACGGACTGTGCTTTCCAGCTTCTTATGGCCCAACAGAAGTTGGATCACCCGAAGATTCTTGGTTTTCTTGTAGATCAGGTAAGGTTTTGTTCTTCTCATGGAATGAGTGCTGTAAAGCGAATCTTCGAGACCAAGCTTTTCTACCCACCCATGAAAGATCCGGTTGTATTGACGTGTTGATATGTGCTGGTTAGTTCCGGCCCGAGACCGGAACAAGAAGTCTTTACTGCGCAAATTGCCAAGCTTTATCAATGCAGCAACAGCTTCTCTTGTCCCTTTGGTTATCTCAAATTGCACAGGGTTACCGGTTTTCTGTTGCAACACCGTTGCTCTGCTTGAAACCGAGTTACCATATGCCACATCAGATACTTTGAGTTTGACCAGATCACAGCCTCGAAGCTTACTGTCCAGGGCCATATTGAACAGAGCTAAATCGCGCGTTTTACCTTCCAGTTCAAGCCGGATTCGGATCCCCCAGATATGCGATATCTGAAGTGGTCTTTTTTGGCCGATGATACGATCTTTGTTCCACGGTGACGTGTTCATACTCAAATCTCCTGCAATGTGGGAGATTTGAGTATGGTTGTCCCTTATGAGCGATCAGCGGACGTTAGCCTTGGTTGAAACTGATGCTCATCGACCACTTTACTGTTTCCATCGCACCGCATACCCATCTCTGAAGCTATTCGTCTTAAGTACGCCTAAATGCTGTATTAACTTTTTTCTTTACTAAAATAGATTACGATCATACTCTATTTTTAAATTAACGGTGCTTACACCATCTAATTGAGAGGAAAGACATGACCAACCCGGTATATGAACCCGAAATCACTGCATTACTGTGCATCGATCTGTATAACGATTTTCTGGCCCAAGGCGGAAAACTCTTCCCCTGGGTGAAGGAAATCGCAAAAGAAAACAACATGCACGAGAACCTGCGCAAAATTGTGGCTGCTGCTCGCGAGGCTGGTATTACCGTTTACCACGTTCCGCACCATCGTTGGGAACCGGGCGATTATGAAGATTGGAAATATCCTTCACCTTATCAGTTGGGGGCCGGGCAACGTCAGGCATTTGCAAAAGGAACCTGGGGAGGAACCTTCCATGATGACTTCAAGGTACATGAAGGCGATGTGGTCGCAACTGAACACTGGGGATCAAGCGGTTTCCCAAACATTGATCTTGAGCACAAACTGAAGCGCTATGGTAAGGAGAAAATTATTTGCGTGGGCCTTTTAGCCAACACCTGTCTTGAGGCCACCGCACGCATAGGTATGGAACTTGGTTTCCACGTTACCCTGGTGAGAGATGCAACATCTGCCCGTTCTCACGAAGCCTTACATGCTGCGATGGATATCGATGGCCCAACATATGCTACCGAAGTTCTCACCACTGAGGAGTTAGTAGACGCAATCAAAAAATCCGCCAGCTCGCAACTGTCCATAGCTTAAGTACATGTGGGGAAACCAGAAGGTTTCCCGCATTCACTGACCTTAAATCACAAGAGATCCAGAACAGCCTTTCTGATTCGAGTTGAAAATTCTTGGTCACTACTCAGCTCACTTAAATAATTAGCCCCGACCATTGCTGCAAACTTCACAAGATCACTTTCTTCGTATCCACTCGATTTGATTGTGCCCGCAAATACCTGAAACAGATTTTTGATGCCTGTAGTGCAATCTTCCGCGAGTAAAGGGTTATCTCCTTTCATCAGGTCATTACCAAAGGCAAGCATGGGGCAACGCTTATCTGTCGGCTTTGGCGTGAAATAATATTGGGCTAACTCATACTGCGGGTTGCCACCTTGCTCTAAGGAAACTTTGCTCCAGCTGGCAGTGGATGCGTCAAACGCGAGGTTCGCAGCTTCCCGCGCCAGACTCTCTTTGGATTCAAAATGCTTATAAAATCCACCTGCGGTCATTCCTGCAGCTTTCATGATGTCTGAAACGCTAACATTAGCGATGCCATTAGCCCTGAAAAGGCCGCTCGCCTTTTCCACAATCAATGCACGATTAGTTTCGGCCTTAAGTTTGGTTGAACGTCCCATGACCACCTCATAATAGATTTTAATCGTAATCTATTTTACCACGATGGCCTTAAATACTCTCGTTTGTATCCTTTAGAAGGAAGTTCATTACTTCCGCTTCTGGCACAAAGCGGACTCCCCTATCTGATACTCCCCAGCAAAACTGATTCGCCATCCATGTCAGTTAACAACCGTCTCTCGCCTTCCTAAACATTCCTTTCAATTCATCCATCGTATCACCGCGCAAAAGATAATTCAGCTAGATGAATCTACCTGGAGAAGATGACCAAAACAGTAAAGATGACCGCGCTAAGAAATCCAGAGCAATCACGCATAAACCCAGTCCATCGTAAGTATCAGAACTGGCGTAGAAATTGCCGAAAATAGCGTGGTCAGAAGCATGCTTGTCGCAGCCGGTCCGGTCAGAGCGTTAAACTGCTGGGACATAAGATACACGTTCACGCCCACCGCCATTGAGGCCAGCAGCACCACCACTTTACTCTCCAGCGGCGGCAGGCCCAGCAGCCATGCCAGTCCCCAAACCACCAGCGGATGCACTACCAGCTTGATCGCGCTCAGTACGCCGCCAATGGCCAGGCCGTCTTTAATGCGATAGCACGCCAGGCTCATACCCAGCGCCACCAGCGCCAGCGGCACGGCAATCTGGCCGAGCATGGATACAGGCTGGTCAATCATCTGCGGCAGCGGCAGCCCGGTCAGGCTGAACAGCGTGCCGCTGAGGATGCCGATAATCAGCGGGTTGCGCAGCACGCTGACTGCCGTTTTACCAAAGCCCTTTACGCTGAGCGAGCCGTGCTTGAACCACTCTACCGAAACGGTTGCCAGCGTCCACAGCAGCAGGCCGTTAAACACCAGCACCAGCGCCACCGCAGGAATAGCCTCGTCACCAAGCATCACGCGTGCAATCGGCAGGCCGAGCAGAACGTTATTGGAGAAGATACCGCCCAGCGCAAACACCGAACCGGACACGCCATCAAGGTGGAACATCCGGCTGGCAATCACCCTGCCGAGAATAAACACCAGCAGGCAGCCACCAAAGAACGCCAGCAGCAGGCGGGCATCCACCGGCGGGCCGCTGCTGAAATCGCACATCAGGCGGAACAGCATCGACGGCAGCGCCACGCGAAACACCAGCCGGTTCATCGCTTCGGTAATGCTTTCAGGCCAGCGCCGCCAGCGCACCAGCAGCCAGCCGAGGCCGATCAGCACAAACAGAGGGATCGCGATAAGAAACTGGTGCCACAGCGAACTGCCGAACGCTAACATAAAAATCCTTGATGAAGGTTAGATCAGCCGCGCTGCCCGCAGTTCACTTTTCAGATAGGCGTAGTAAACCGGTGCCGCCACCACGCCCGCCAGCCCGAAGGCAGATTCAAACACCAACATCGCCAACAGGATTTCCCAGGTTTTGGCGCTGATGCGGGTGCCGAAAATACGCGCGTTGATAAAGTACTCCAGCTTGTGGATGAGGATCAGATAGACCAGCGCAATCAGCGCCGCCTCAAGCGAGATGGAAAGCCCGATCAGCACGATCACCGTATTGGAAATCAGGTTGCCAATAATCGGCAACAGCCCGGCAATAAAGGTCAGCACCACCACGGTTTTGGCAAACGGCAGATGCAGGCCGAACAGCGGCAGGATGCCAAACAGGAAACCGCAGGTCAGCACGGTATTGACCAGCGAGACTTTGATCTGCGCGAACACCACATTATGGAAGGAGTCAGCCAGGGTACGCAGGCGGTCGAGCATCGCCTCTTTCAGCGGCGCGTCGTCGCTGCGGAGCTTGCTGTTGCGCAGAGAGATAATTGCGCCAAGCAGCATGCCGATCAGCATAGTGGCAAAGGTGTGGGCGGCGCTGCGGCCGAAGGTCTGCACCACCACCAGATGCTCGCGCAGCCAGGTGATCACCTTATGCTGAAGTTCATCTATGTCCGCAGGCAGATAACGGGTCACCACCGGCGACAGGGTATGTTGAGCATCCTCAAGGATTTTGGTGGCGGTAGCGTGAAACATCGCCGGGTTCTGGAAGTCGTGCAGCAGAAAGCTAATCAGTTTGGTAATGCCGGTAACCAGTCCGAGGATAATCACCATGCTGAGGAATAAGATACTGATCCAGCGGGCAATCGGTCCTTTCACCAGACGTTCAATGTACGGGGTCATCGCCAGAATGATTTCATAGACGATGAACCCGGCCAGGAAACACGGCAGCAGCCGCAGAGGGAAAATGGCAAACAGCGCGATAAAAATCAGCCCATAGCTAACGGTCTGGCACCACTGCGTTTTGATGGCATGACGAATTTCCATGACGTACCCTGTCTGAAAGAAGAAAAGTAATGCGAATTCAGACAGTATACTATGCCATCACGCTATGGTGCTGAATTAACGACGATGTGCCAAGCTTCTTACCAGTCGGTCGCCGGTCATTTGCACAACCTGCACCAGCGCAATCAGCACGACCACGGTGGCAATCATCACCGGCTGATTAAACCGCTGATAGCCGTAGCGAATCGCCAGATCGCCCAGCCCGCCGCCGCCGATCACCCCGGCCAGCGAAGAGAAACCAATCAGCATCACCACCGTCAGCGTCACACCGGCCAGCAGCGCGGGCAGCGCCTCCGGCAGCAGTACCTTGCTGACCACGTGCCAGTCGTTGCCGCCCATGGAGAGCATCGCCTCGATGCGCCCTTTCGCCACTTCATCCAGCGCGCTTTCTACAATACGGGCGAAAAACGGCACCGCGCCGATGGTGATCGGCACAATCGCCGCGCTGCTGCCGAGCGTGGTGCCGACAATAAAGCGGGTTGTCGGGATCAGCGCAATCAGCAGCACCAGAAACGGCAGCGAACGGCCAACGTTAACTATCGCCCCTACAACCACATTCACACGCGGCAGCGGCAGAATGCTATCGCGACGGCTGATAAACAGCAGCACGCCCAGCGGCAATCCAATCACCAGGGTAAACAGCCCGGAAAAACCGACCATATACAGCGTTTCCAGGGTTGCCTGTAGCATCAGCTGCCACAGGTCTTCAAGGCTCAGGCTACCGCGCACAGTGGACCTCCTTCAATACCGTGTCGTTGCAGGAAGCGGCGTTCGCTCTCCGCATCGTGCAGTAGCGCGTTTCGCAGTAAAGAATCCTGCTGCCGCAGCAGCGTGCTCAGCGCACCGCTCTCCCGTAGTCGCCCCCGCTCCAGCAGCGCGGCGTGATCGCAGATTGATTTCACTACCTCCAGCTGGTGGGTGATCATCACAATCGTCAGGCCAAACTGCTGATTAATTTGTTGCAGCAGCGCCAGCACCGAGGCGGTGGTTTCCGAATCCAGCGCGCTGGTGGCTTCATCACACAGCAGGTAATCGGGCCGGGCCGCCAGCGCGCGGGCAATCCCCACGCGCTGCTGCTGCCCGCCGGAAAGCTGTGACGGCCAGGCGGTCGCTTTTTCACTTAGCCCCACCAGCTCAAGCAGTTCGTTCACCCGCTGCTGGCGCTGCGGGCGTTTCACCCCGGCGATCTCCAGCGGCACCGCGACGTTATCGGCCACGGTTCGCGAATGCAGCAGGTTGAAATGCTGAAAAATCATCCCGCTGCGCTGACGCTGCTGCCGGAGCGCGCGAGGCGTCAGCGCAGTGATATCCTGGTCGTCGATCAGCACGCGCCCGGACGTTGGCCTTTCCAGTAAATTAAGACAGCGGATCAGCGTACTTTTTCCCGCACCGCTGCGGCCAAGAATGCCGTAGATTGCCCCATCGGGGATAACCAGTGACACATCATCCAGTGCCGGGGGTTGCCCCCCGGCGTAAATTTTACTGACCTGCTCCAGGCGAATCATTTTATTTACCCGCTACCGGGATCACCGATCCGCGATAGTTCTGCTGAATAAAATCGGCCACCTCTTTTGACTCCAGGTCCTTCGCCAGCTGGCGAATACGCGGATCATCAGCCAGTTTTGGCGTGGTCGCCAGAATGTTGGCATATGGGTTGTTGGTAGCGCTTTCCAGGCCCAGCGCATCTTTCGATGGCGTCAGCCCCGCTTCCAGCGCGTAGTTGCCGTTGATCACCGCCAGGTCAACGTCATCCAGCGCGCGTGGGATCTGCGGTGATTCCACTTCCAGAATCTTCAGCTTTTTCGGGTTTTCGGCGATATCTTTCGGCGTTGCCTGATCCTTCGACGGATCGTTATAGCCCGCTTTCAGTTTGATCAGCCCCTGTGCCTGCAACAGATACAGCGCACGGCTCAGGTTGGTGGTGTTGTTCGGTACGGCGATGGTTGCGCCTTCCTTCACATCCTTCAGGCTTTTCACCTTACGGGAATAGATGCCCAGCGGTTCGATATGCACCGTGGCGGCCACGGTGAATTTCTGGCCCAGCGCTTTTTCCTGGTCACGCAGATACGGCACGTGCTGGAAATAGTTGGCATCCACATCACCGTGCGCCAGCAGCTCGTTGGCGTTCACGCCGCTGCTCAGCTCGATAATTTTAAGATCCAGCGACGGATCGAGTTTTTTCACAAAGTTGAGGATCTCGGCGTGTGGCACCGGGTCGGCAGCCACGCGCAGCGGTTCGGCAGCGTTAACGCTGAAAGCCATCGCCACGGATAAGGCAATCCCTGAGAATGATAAAGCAGCAAAACGTTTGTTCATTGTTGTTCCTTAAATCAGGCTGTGTGTTGAGGTTGTTGTTGTAATAATTCGTTGTACCAGCGCTGCGCCACATCGGGATGGGAACGCAGACGCCCTTTCAGGTAGTTCCAGCCCACGTCGCGCAGCAGCGGATTGAGCGGGTCGCTGGCCGGGCCAAGCGCCAGTCGGGCAAGCGGTTCAGGCAGATTAAACACCGGCACCACCGCATCGAGCTGCGCACCGAGGAAGAAGGCGATCGACAGGCGATCCTGATCCTCAGGCGGTGCGACCACGCGGTGCACCGTGGCACGCAGATAGCCGTTGCTGGCCAGCTCCAGCAGTTCACCAATGTTCACCACAAAGGCACCGTTCAGCGGCAGGGCATCTACCCACTGGTCAGGAGCCACTTCCACCTGCAAACCGCGCTGCTGATCCTGCAACAGGAAGCTGAGGAAGCCGGAGTCTTTATGCGCGCCCACGCCCTGGCTCGACGTTTCCGCCGTCTGGCCCGGATAGCGGATCAGTTTGATATGTTCGTTTGGTTTATCGCCGTACAGGGAATCGAAGGCGTCGGGAGCCAGTTCCAGAGCACGGGCAAAGGCACGCAGCAGGCGCAGCGACATGGTGGTCATCGCTTTTTGCCATGCCAGCAGCACCGGTTTCAGCTCCGGCAGCGCTTCCGGCCACAGGTTCGGCCCCTGCAGGCGTTTCCAGCCTGCGTCGCCGCTATCCAGCGGCAGCGGCTCGCGTTCCGCTCCGACGTCGAACTGCTCGCGCCAGTCCGGCTGGCTGCGCGTCAGTTCGGAACCCGCGCGGTTGTAGCCGCGAAAATGCGGCGAGTGGATCATCGCCACCTGCTGCTTGTCCGCCTCCGACAGCGCAAAGAAGCGGCGGGAAAGCTGCTGCACCTGTGCCGACAGCTCGGCATCAATGCCGTGGTTGATCAGATAAAAGAAGCCGACGTCGCGGGCGGAACGGCCCAGCTTGTCGAGGAAGGCCTGTTGCTGCTCGGCGGTGCCGTCCAGCTGCGACAGGTCAAGGATCGGTAACGATGTAATCTGGCTCATGAAAATTCTCTGCGTCGGGTTATGAAGCGTTTTTTATTTGTTGATTACTGACCAGCGCAGCAACCTGCAGCTGGCCGGGGGTAATGTCATGGTTAAACAGGCCGGTGGAGAGATAGCTCAGGCCGCTGTCCGCCAGCACCACCACGATGCGTTTGCCGTGATTTTCAGGCCGCAGCGCCACCGCACGAGCGGCATGCAGTACGCCACCGGCGGATTCGCCGATCAGAATGCCGTCGCTGACCGCCACTTCGCGGGCGGCGGCAGTTGCCTGCCAGTGCTCCACTGGGAAGGCCTCATCGACGATGCTGCGGTCGAGGGTTGGCGGAACGCGCTCCGGCAGCACCTCGCTGAAGGCATGCACGCCGGTTAATTCACGCTGCTCAGGGCGATCTGCGGTCGGAATAGAATGCGGGCCGGGCTCAACTGCAATCACCTGAATCGCCGGATTGTGCTGCTTCAGATAGCGGCCGATGCCGGTCACCGTGCCGCCGGTGCCCACCGCGGCAATAACGATATCCACCTGCCCTTCGGTCTGCTGCCAGATTTCCGGACCGGTGGTGCGATAGTGCGCCGCCGGGTTGGCCGGGTTTTCCAACTGGGCGGTATGAAAGACGTTGGGCTGGCGATTAATCACGTTTTCCGCCAGCCAGCGTGAGGCGGCAACAAAATCGCCGTCGCTCTGCTCCAGCACCTCGGTAAAGCCTTCGATCTGGCTGAAGGGGATCACTTCTGCCCCCAGCGCGCGCAGGATCTGGAAGCGCTCTTCGCTCAGCTTGTCGTGCAGATAGACGCGGAACGGATAGCCTTTCGCTGCGGCTATTGCCGCCAGCCCGATGCCGGTGTTACCGCTGGTCGAGTCGGCGATGGTATCGCCCGGTTTGAGTCGGCCACTGCGTTCAGCTTCTTCAATCATCGACAGCGCGATACGATCTTTCACGCTGTGGTTAGGGTTGAAATACTCCAGCTTGGCGAGGATCTCCGCAGGCAGTTCAAACTGCTGACGAAAGCGCGACAGTCGCAGCAGCGGCGTGTTGCCCACCAGCTCGGTAATGGAATTATTAATGGTCATTATCAGCATCCTCGGTCACTTCAGTGGCTTCAGCACCCAGCAGCGCCAGCGCTTTCGATCGCAGCGCGATCAGGCGCGGATCATTGCGGCGGCGTGGGTACGGCAGATCGACATGAATAGTTTCAATAATTCTTGCCGGGCGTGGGCTGAAGACCACCACCCGGTTCGCCATCAGCAGGGCTTCTTCAACATCGTGAGTCACCATCAGCGCGGTAAAGCGCTGTTCGCGCCACAGCTCCACCAGCTCGTGCTGCATACGAATGCGGGTCAGCGAATCCAGCTTGCCCAGCGGCTCATCCAGAATCAGCAGTCGCGGATGGTTAACCAGCGCCCGGGCCAGCGCCGCTCGCTGCGCCATACCGCCCGACAGCTGATGCGGCCAGGCATTAGCAAACTGACTGAGGCCCACTTTTTCCAGCGTCTGGTCGATGCGTTCGCGCCCTTCCGGCGTCAGCTTGCCCTGGGTTTGCAGGCCGATGGCGACGTTGCGCCACACCCGGCGCCACGGATAAAGCGTCGGGTCCTGAAACACCACCACCCGGCTGGGATGCGGCGCGGTTAGCGGCTGCCGATCTTCAAAGATCTCGCCCTGAGTTGGATGATCCAGGCCAGCCACCAGCCGCAGGAGGGTTGATTTCCCGCAGCCGGACGGCCCCAGCAGCGCAACGAATTCCCCCGCATCAACCTTCAGAGACACATTGTCTAAAACCGCCAGGCTCTGCCCGTCGAGATGAAAAGCATGGCTGACCTGATTGATGGTTAATTCAAGCCCGAAGGCCGTATCCAGTTGTTCTGCCAGTGACATCGGTTCACCTCATTTATCCGTAATACGCTGACTATTCCGTTTTTTTTACCGCGCGTGAAATATCAATAGTGGCAAAGGTTTACAGCCCGGTGGATAACGCGAATTCGCAATTGAAAATGAGGGATTGTTATTTTGGCGATGTAAAAAAAATTGCCATAGTGCGGACATAATTCAGTCAACAGGGATAACAAGCATGACGATTTCACGTGGGATTTCACGGCGTAGTTTTATTCAGACTCTGGGTGTGGTGGGTGCAGGACTGGTGGCAGCACCGGCGTTACCGGTGTGGGCAGCGGGTGATGACACCAGCAAGTTAACCACCGTTAAGCTGGCCTGGGGCCAGACGGCGGTGTGTCAGTCGCCGATTTCAGTCGCACTGAAGCAGGGGTTCTTTAAAAAGTACGGTCTGAACGTTGAGCCGGTGAACTTTAGCGGACCGACGGATGCCCTGCTGCAGGCGATTGCCACCGGTCAGGCGGATGGCGGTATTGGTATGGCGCTGCGCTGGCTGAAACCGCTGGAACAGGGCTTTGATGTCGATCTGACCGTCGGGACGCACGGCGGCTGTATGCGCCTGCTAACCAGCAAAGACAGCGGCATTAAAAGCGTGCGCGATCTGGTAGGGAAAAACGTGGCGGTGACCGATCAGGCCAGCCCGCTGCGTAACTTCTTTGCCATTCAGCTGGCAAAACTCGGCATCGATCCCGACACCCAGGTGAACTGGGTGCAGTACCCGGCCGACCTGTTCGGCGAGGCGCTGCGCAAGGGCGAAGTGCAGGCGCTGGCGGCGGACGATCCTCAGGGCTGGCTGATTAAAAAGCATGACGGCCTGATTGAAGTGGATAACAACCTGAACGGTGAATATCACAACCTCGCCTGCTGCGTGCTGGGGCTGCGCGGTTCGCTGGTACGTGAACAGCCGGAGGTGGCGCGAGCCATTACCCAGGCGATTATCGACGCGCAGCAGTGGACGGCGGATCACCCGGCAGAAACCGCGAAGATCTTCGCGCCGTTCGTGCCGGGCAACGTTTCGCCGGATGATATCGCTGCCATGCTGCGCGAACACACCCACAACCATCACTCCACCGGCGAACAGCTGCGCAAGGAAGTGGTGACCTATCTGAACGAGCTGAAAACCATCAAGGTGATCCGCGAAGATACCGACGCACAGCGCTTCGCAGCTCACTATGTGCCTGACGTGCTGCCTGCTGCTCCGGCGCACCAGCATTCAGCATAAGGAGGAAGTATGTCCAGTGAAACCCTGACGCCACCGCGGACAGCCAGCCGCTCCGCATCGGTCCGGCTTAACCCGGCGCTGATCCTGGCGGTTTTTGCCTGGTGGGGTCTGGTGGCACTGATGATTTACTGGCCGGATAAGCCGGTGGGGTTCGCCCCACCGCGTTTTGTTGCTGAAACGCACCGGGTGTTTTTCATCCTTGCTGCCGCACTGACGTTGATCGTGCTGTTCGGTCGCCTGCTGGCGATCTCTAAGCTTCTGGCTCCCCTGCAGCGCGGCGGGCGCTGGCTGGTGGCGCTGGCGATCCTGATCGGCATCTGGGAGGCGGCAACCGCCAAGCTGGCCCTGCTGCCTGCCCCGTTCTTCGCGCCGCCGCGTGCACTGGTTGAAGCCTGGGCCACGGACTGGTTCCGCCTGGGTGACAGCGTGCTGAATTCGCTGCGTCTGCTGGCGCTGGGGTTTGTTTTCGGCAGCGTCACCGGCTTTATTACCGGAGTGGCGATCGGATGGTCGCGAGGCCTGGGCTACTGGGTGCATCCGCTGCTGCGCTTCCTCGGCCCGGTGCCATCGACCGCGCTGCTGCCGCTGTCGCTGTACTTTTTCCCGTCCAGCTTCTCCGCTGCCGTATTCCTGATCGCGCTGGCCACCTGGTTCCCGGTGACGGTACTGACCTGGTCGGGCGTCGCCAGCGTTGACCAGCGCTACTACGATGTGGCGCGCACGCTGGGAGCCAACACACTGTTTCTGGTGCTGCGCGTGGCGGTGCCGGCATCGCTGCCACAGGTGTTTGTCGGGCTGTTTATGGGGCTGGGCGCATCATTCTCGGTGCTGGTGGCGGCCGAAATGATGGGGGTGAAGTCGGGACTGGGCTGGTATTTACAGTGGGCTCAGGGCTGGGCGGCCTATGCCAATATGTACGGGGCGCTGATTGTGATGGCCCTGCTGTTCTCGTCGCTGATTAGCCTGCTGTTTGCCATTCGCGATCGTTCACTGGCTTGGCAGCGCGGAACGGTGAAGTGGTAGGACATTAACACTGCCGGCGGTGGAGCGGAATTCCGCTCCGCCTGCCAGCAATAACACTATCAGGCGTGAGCAGCGATCTGAACCTGGCGGCGCCATGCGCCCGGTGACTGACCAAACTGACGTTTGAAACTGCGATTAAACGACTGCTGCGAATCAAAACCAAAACTGATAGCGACATCCAGAATCGGCTCACCGCCCCTGGCGAGGCGTTCAGCGGATTTTTTCAGGCGACGTTCACGAATATACTCACCCAGCGCATAGCCGGTATGCTGCTTAAACATCCGCTGTAAGTGCCACTTCGAATAGCCCGCGCGATCGGCAACGGTATCTAAATCCATCTTCCCTTCAATATGGGTATCGATCCATTTTACAAGATCGTTAATAAAATCATCATGGCTCATCGGTCTTCCCCTGATGTTGTTAAATTTGGTGTTGTTATCAACCTGATGTGCCCCGACCTGATTCTCGCTGAGAGTAAAAGGCAACTATGATGAGTGCACTTAACAACGGTAAGACAACGCCGATTTTAATGCAAGTTTTATTGTTGCATTAAATGCTGTTTAAATCGTAATTCATCCATTATTAGCGACTACAGACGGGCAAAACTTAAATCAGAAAACGTCATTAACCCGCAGCGATACCGGCCTGCGGGAGGGAATTTTTAAGAGGAAAAAATCAGGAGGCGCAGCGCGCTTCGGTGTCGGTCCAGTCTCGCTGCATAATTTCACGCAGCGCATCGGCAACGGTACGCCGGGCCAGCACATCAAGGGACGCCTGCTCGGCCTCTTTCGCCAGCTCTTTAAAAAAGCGGCAGGCGTTAGCACTGACCACGCAGCGCGCCGGGACTTCCGGTCGGCTGGCCATCAGCGGCTTATCATTGGTCACCGAGGTGTAGATTTCACACAGGGTAATCTGCTCTGCCGGGCGACCAAGACGAATGGTGCCACAACGGCCCAGCGTGGAAACAATAATACCGTCGCGAGTCAGCGGCACCATCAGTTTACGTACGAAACTCGGGTTGGCGTCGAGGCCATCGGCGAGAATCTTGCTGGTGCAGCGCTTATCCTCGCTATCCGCCTTGGCAATGCAGAGCACCATTTGCAGGGCGGTAGGAAAACGATTATCAAGCATGATGTGATCCTGGCTTTTTGCCGTCCATCTGCGGATGAAACACTGGAATAAAAAGCATTAAAAATCAGTTAACTATAAAATACATCAGGCTAATAATATAACAAACCTGGTTACACTTTTGAAGCCGCTCACTAAGCACTATGGGCTATTGGTTCTATCATAATGATTTGACGGGAAATATTGTCGGGGTGCCGAACAGCACCCCGTTAGATCAGGCCTTATTTTCCTGTAAATAGCGATAAATTACCGAGAGGTCTTTCTCACCGTATCCGGCATCGACCGCCTTCTGCCACAGAGCGGCGATAGTTTCCAGGCCCGGCATCGCGGTATCGCCTGCGGCCTCCAGCGCCAGTCGTGCATCCTTCAGCGCCCAGATCAGATGCATCTGCGGTGGATACTCGCCCCCGGCAATCATCGCCAGCTTGCCTTTCACATACGGGGCAGCCAGCGGACCGCCGTCCAGCACCTGCCAGAAATCATCCGGCGAGAAGCCCAGCTGTTCGGCCAGGCGGGTACTTTCCGCCAGTCCTTCCACCATGGAAACCAGCCACGCATTGGCGACCAGCTTCATTTTTGAACCGGCACCGGCTTCGCCCAGCCATTTCGCCCCTTTGGAGATCGCGGCAAATACCGGCTCGATGGCCGCCGCACGCTGACGATCGCCGCTGGCGAGGATCAGGATCTGCGCATTCTCCGCGGGTGCCTTGGTGCCGGAAACCGGAGCGTCAATAAATACCGCATCCGGGCGACGCTGATTAAATGTCGCAATTAACTGCTCTGTTGCCGCAATGCCAATGGTGCCCATCTGGCAGACCACCGCGCCCTGTTTCAGCTGCGGTAAGACATCATTAAGCACCGCCTGGGTGGTGTCGCCGTCAGACAGCATGGCAATCACCACATCGGCGGATGCCACCGCCTGCTCCGCACTATCGGTCAGCTGTAACCCCGCCGCCAGCAGATCCTCACCGCGCGCCCGGGTTCTGTTCCAGCCAAAAACGGTAAAATCATTTTTCAGCAGATTGGCGGCAAAGGCGTGCCCCATTGCGCCAAGACCCAGCACGGCAACCGTTGGACGTTGATTCATCAGTGTGACTCCCTGTTAAATGAAAACGGCGACATAAGCATGTCGCCTGACCCGTCCAGGGTAACGCAAAATAACAGGGAATGGGGACTTTTCTGCGTAATATGGCGACTCAGTCTTCAGGTATTTTTCTGCTAACCAGAGTGTCTCCGTCGTTATCCGTCATTTTCTACTCAACCGAGCAGCTCAGTCAGTAATACTACGCAGCGCAGCGGCACTCTCTTCATCGTTAGGAATGTACACCAGCAGGCGATCGCCATTGCGCGGTGCCGACCACCAGTTATTCTGCCTGAGCGTCATCATGCCGGTCCTGGGATGATAAAAACGCTTCACCTGATTATCTATGGCACGGATTTCATAGCGCGGCCACAGGTCGCGAAACTCTTCGGACTCCGCCATCAGCCGCTCCAGCAGCGCCTGCCAGCGGGGATCGTCGAGGTGATCCGCCATCTGAGTGCGAAACAGCGCCACCATATGCGGCATCAGAACATCCTGATCGGCAATCGCCGCGCGCCACTGCGGGTGGGTAAACGCCAGCAGAATGCAGTTGCGATCGGCCTGTGGAATGGTTTCCAGTTCAACGTTCATCAGCCGACACCATGCCGGGTTGTAGCCGATGATATCGAAGTGCAGCGACTGAATAATTGCCGGCAGCGGATTCAGGCTGTCCAGCAGGATCTGCCCGTGGGCGGAAACGGTGGCGCAGGTTTTCGCCGCTACCGAGGCGGGCGATGCGTGCCCGGCCAGCTGGAACAGATGCTGAGTTTCCGCTTCGTTACACTGTAACGCAGTAGCAATCGCCGACAGGGTTTTGGCCGAGACGTTAATTTCGCGCCCCTGTTCCAGCCAGGTGTACCAGGTTACGCCGACATCGGCCAGCTGTGCCACCTCTTCCCTACGCAGGCCAGGGGTTCGGCGCGGGCGATGATGCGGCATGCCGAGGCGAATCGGGTCCAGGTTTTCACGACGGCTGCGCAGGAAGGTGGCCAGCAGCTGACGGTTTTTTTGCGCCGTGCTGGCGGGCAGCTGGATCTCACTCACGGGTTTTCTCCTCGTTGACGGGTAGCGCCAGTACTATGATAAGCAGGATCTGGTACCCGTTTAAATTTTCCCTGATGCTATGCCCGGTCACTGATTAACACAAGGGTTATGCAAGATGAAAAGCGGGATTGATTCCACCACACTGGGGCAAGGCGGGCTGATTGTGCTGCTGGCGGGTCAGCTGTTGCCAATGATTGATTTTTCCATCGTAAACGTGGCGCTGGACGCCATGTCCGCCACTCTGCATGCCAGCCCTATCCAGCTTGAGCTGATCGTTGCCGTTTACGGTATTGCCTTTGCCGTCAGTCTGGCGATGGGCGGCCGCCTGGGCGATAACTTCGGTCGCCGCCGGGTGTTCAGTACCGGTGTATTGCTGTTCGGCATTGCCTCACTGATCTGCGGTATTGCTCCCAACGTCTGGGCGCTGCTGCTGGCGCGCGCGTTGCAGGGTATTGGCGCAGCGCTGATCGTGCCGCAAATTCTTGCAACGCTGCACGTCACCCTGCACGGCCGCGAGCACTCCCGGGCGCTGGGGCTGTACGGCGGCATTGGCGGAATGGCATTTATTATCGGCCAGGTACTCGGTGGATTCCTGATAAATGCCGATCCCGGCGGCTACGGCTGGCGCAGCGTTTTTCTGATCAACATCCCGCCGTGCCTGGCGATCCTGCTGCTGGCTCCGCGCAGTATTCCCGAGACACAGAACGACCGCCGCGTTGCCATTGACTGGCCCGGCACGCTGTATCTGGTCGGTGCGATTGGCTGTCTGCTGACCGCGCTGGCGCTGGGGCCGCTGCTGCACTGGAGCTGGCCGTGCATTGTGCTGCTAGTGGCCTTCCCCCTGCTGCTAAGCCGACTGTGGCGCGTTGAGCAGGCACTCGAAAAACGCGGCGGTGCGCCATTGCTGCCCCCGGCACTGATGCGCCTGCACGGCGTGCGTTTTGGCCTGATCATCGCGGTACTGTTTTTCTGCTGCTGGAGCGGGTTTATGTTCGTGGTGGCGCTGACCCTACAGTCCGGCCTTGGGCTGAGCGCCTTCCAGTCAGGAAACGCCTTTATCGCGCTCGGCGTCGCCTACTTTATCAGCTCCCTGCTTTCCGCACGGGTGGTTGAACGGCTGGGTAAGGTTCCCACATTGATTACCGGCTGTGCGATCCAGATGACCGGGCTGCTCGGTCTGGCGTGGACGTTTAATCACGGCTGGCCGCACGTGGGTATTGCGCAGTTAATTCCGGCAACCGCGCTGATTGGTTTCGGTCAGGCGTTTATCGTCAGCTGTTTCTTCCGCATCGGGCTGGCGGAAGTGCCAAAAAGCCATGCCGGAGCGGGAAGCGCAATGCTGTCAACGGTACAACAGGCGGCTTTCGGCCTTGGCCCGATGGTGCTGGGTGCGGTATACAGCCACGGGCTACTCTCAACAGGAAATTACCAGCACGCCGTACTGTCCTCACTGGGCACCGAGTGGGCAATCATGCTGATACTGGTTATCAGTGCGGTTATTTTGCGACGCGGCACAACTCAGGGAAATGCTAACGTTCAGGGAAGCGCACCGTCGTTAAAGCCTGCCGTTTGCGCTGCCAGGGATAAAGCGGAGTGATATCGGGGAGTTTAAGGACAACCGGTGGTTTACAGGCCGGGTAAATGACAAATGACCAGGCGGATTACACTGAGCGATCCGCCTGGCTTAACGCCAGATATCTCACGGAGAAGCATAAGGCTGACGCTTCGAAAAGCTTTCAGGCTTTCAGGCTTTCAGGCTTTCAGGCTTTCAGGCTTTCAGGCTTTCAGGCAGGCATTTTTATCGCCTGCTTACTGGACAACCCACCTCGCCTCAACCTGCTGCGCAGGATGGAAGCGCAGTCGGCTGCCGCTCATCGTCCAGACTTCAATACTCTGCGGCGTGGTACGGATCATCGCCAGTTTCACCAGGTTGCCAAACTGGCACAGCTGATGGTTAAGAGTCAGCTGACGTGCTGGAATGCTCATCTCATTGTTCACTTTGCACAGTCCTCGCGCCATAAGTGTTAATTCACTGCGCGAAATATTAGCAAATTGTGCTGTAAAAGGCTTTGAGCTGGATCAACAATTGAGAACCAGAGCCAACTGGCTCAAGAGTATAAAAAAATCTGCATAAGCCCGCTGTTAAAGTCAGAAAATTGAACGACCGATGCGGTCGGCCAGCAGTTCCAGCGCGGCGGTGCCCGCCAGCGAATTACCGGAAGTATCCAGCTCCGGCGACCAGACCGCGATACTCATTTCACCCGGAACAATCGCGATAATCCCGCCGCCCACGCCGGATTTGCCCGGCATGCCGACCCGCCACGCAAACTCGCCGGCACCGTCGTACATCCCACTGGTGACCATCAGCGCGTTGATCTGCCGGGCCTGTTTTGGCGTCAGCAGCGGTTCGCCCTGCCCCAGGCCTCGCCCCTGATTGGCAAGATATAAAAAGCAGCGCGCCAGTTCGCCGCAGCTCATGGTCATCGCGCAGTAGTGAAAATAGGTCTGTAACACCGTCTGAACGTCATTGGAGAAATTACCAAACGACTTCATCAGCCAGGCAATTGCCGCGTTTCGTGCAGAATGATCGAACTCAGAACGGGCAACGTGGCGGTCGTAATGGATATCCGGCTGCTGCGTCAGAACCCGTACCAGTTCCAGCATGCGCTGGCGAGGCGCGGTCAGACGAGTCTCCAGCATATCGCACACCACCAGCGCCCCGGCGTTAATAAACGGGTTACGCGGTTTGCCCTGCTCCAGTTCCAGCTGTAACAGCGAATTAAACGGCTGACCGGACGGTTCTTTCCCCACCCGCTGCCAGATTTCACTGTCCTGATAACGCGTGAGGGCCAGAGTCAGAGAAAGCACTTTGGAGATCGACTGAATCGAAAAACGCTCATCCGCATCGCCCGCCTGATAAAGCGTGCCGTCCAGCATACAAACCGCAATTCCCAGCCGATCGGCGGGCACGTCGGCCAGCGCAGGAATATAGCTGGCCACTTTACCCTGACCAATTAGCGGCCTCACCTGTTGCAGGATCTCCTCCAGCAGGACATTATTCAGAACGCTCACGATATCTCTTCCTCGACGGCTGCCTTTACGGCCTGATTTTCTTCGCGATTCTGCGGCCTGGCAGACCAAAGGTCAAACCCGCTCAGGCGGAACTGCGATGACGGACGGTAATAGTAAAGGATTAATTGATTCGCTTAAGTTATATATAAATTCTGATTTACAAATTTATTGAATTTTCTGTTTCATCTGTCACATAAATAAAAGACAATATCCCTACTAAATTTATGATCCATAATTTGGATTAACACTTCATCAACACATCGTTAACTTCAATAATGCATCCAAACACTGTTTCTCGTAAGACCGCATGGCTACGCGTAGTTATGCTGGCTATTGCTGCGTTTATTTTTAACACCACCGAATTTGTTCCGGTCGGCCTGCTGTCTGATATTGGCGAAAGTTTCTCAATGCAGACGGCACAGGTTGGCCTGATGCTGACCATCTACGCCTGGGTCGTGGCACTGATGTCGCTGCCGATGATGCTGTTAACGCGCAACGTTGAGCGCCGTTTTCTGCTGATGGTGATTTTCACCCTGTTTGTTGCCAGCCATGCGCTCTCTTCCGTGGCGTGGGATTTCACCACCCTGGTGGCTTCCCGCATTGGGATTGCCTTTTCGCACGCCATTTTCTGGTCGATTACCGCATCGCTGGCCATCCGCGTTGCCCCGTCGGGTAAAAAAACCCAGGCGCTGAGTATGCTTGCCACCGGTACGGCGCTGGCGATGGTGCTTGGCCTGCCGCTCGGCCGCATGATCGGCCAATTGCTGGGCTGGCGTATGACCTTCGCGGTGATTGGCGTGGCGGCGCTGGTAACCATGGCGCTGCTGTTTAAGCTGCTGCCTAAACTGCCGAGTGAGCATACCGGTTCGTTAAAAAGCGTGCCGATGCTGTTCCGTCGCCCGGCGCTGGTGTCACTCTATTTGCTGATTGCCGTTACGGTGACCGCGCATTACACCGCCTACAGCTATATTGAGCCGTTTATTCAGAGCGTCGCGGGATTAAGCGGCGGGTTCACCACCTTCCTGCTGTTAATTTTCGGGGCCGCAGGCATTGTTGGCAGTATTCTGTTTAGCATGTTCGGAAATAAATATCCGGCCAGCTTTTTACTCGGTGCGATCCTGTTAATTAGCGTGTGTATGCTGTCACTGTATCTTGCCGCCACGCACGATCTGGCCATCTCCACCCTGTGCATCGTCTGGGGCATGGCGATGATGATCATTGGCCTGGCGGTTCAGGTTCGCGTACTGGCACTGGCACCGGACGCCACCGACGTGGCGATGTCCCTGCTGTCGGGGATCTACAATATTGGTATCGGCGGCGGCGCACTGCTGGGCAGCCAGGTCAGCGTGCATCTGAATATGGCCAGTGTCGGCTACGTCGGCGGTGCTATCGGCGTGCTGTCGCTGTGCTGGTGCGCGTGGAGCATGAAGCGTTACCCGCAGCTGAGAATCAACGGCTAAATTACTACCCGCGTTAACGATCAAAACGACAAAGCCCCTGACCGGCATGAAAACGGTCAGGGGCTTTTTGTTGATAAGCGGTCAACGGCGATTCAGGCGATCGACAATAAAATCAACCGTCGCCTGAACTCGCTTCGCCCGCTGGCTTCTTGGCAGGTAGTAAAGACAGACCGCCGGAAAGGTCGGCCAGTAGTTATTCATCACCGGCTGCAAATGCTCGTAGCCAGACATATTATCCCGCAACGGTTCAAACAGTCTGCCGATGCCAACGCCATCAGATATCGCATCGCGAACGGTATCAATATCATTGCAGATCATCGCATTATCCATATCGGGCGATATCGTCACACCGTGACTTTGCAGGATAAGCTTTGAAAGGCGCTTCGAAGTACCGAAGCGATAGGTGATCAGCCGGTGTGTCGCCAGCTCCTCCGGAGTGGTCGGCGTGCCGTGGTGCGCCAGATACTCATCTGAAGCATAAAGCCCCATTCTGAACGGCGGGAAAATTTCTCGGGCCACCATCCCTTCGCTCACCGCATTGCCAAACCGAATGCCCAGGTCGAATCCCTCCTCGACCAGGTTGACGCTGCCGTCATTGACCGAAACCTCCAGCTGGATATTTGGGTAAGTGCGATAAAAATCGGCCAGCAGCGGGCGGAGAATCAGCTGCCAGGCAAAGCGCGGCAGCGTAATGCGCACCGGGCCGGAGGGCGCGCCGCTACTATTCAGCACCTCTTCCAGCGCCGTATCCAGCTCGGCCATCGCACCTTCCGTTCGCTTTAACAGCGCCATACCGGTCTCGGTCAGGCTGATTTTTCGTGTGGTGCGGGCAAACAGCGGCACGCCGGTTTTCTGCTCCAGCAGGCGCAGGGATTTGCTGACCGAAGGCACGGTGACGCCGAGCTTGCGCGCCGCTGCAGAAATGCTCAGTTCACGTGCAATAGTGTGAAATACCGCCAGCTGGCCGTAGGTTGTGGTGTCCATTATTAACTTTGAGTTAACAGTTCAGGTGATAAAAGCAGTCTACTCCGCATTCGACGATTGTCCTACATTACCGACTGCCAAGACAGGGCGAAGGCATAATCCGTTACTCACTGAAAACAGAGGCACTATGACCAGGGCGCTAATCATCTCAGGGCATCCGAACCTGAAAGAATCTATCGCAAACGCAACCATTCTTACCGCGGTCGCTGCCGCGCTGCCTGAAGCAGAAATCCGCTATCTCGATTCGCTGTATCCCGATTATCGTTTTGATATCGAGGCGGAACAGCAGGCTTTACGTTGTGCGGATGTGATTGTCTGGCAGTTCCCGTTTTCATGGTATGCCCTTCCCGGGCTGATGAAGCTGTGGATTGATGAAGTGTTCCTGTACGGCTTCTCGCACGGTTCAACCAGCAAACTTAACGGCAAAAAGCTGCTGCTGTCGTTTACAACGGGTGCGCCGCAGGAAGCCTTCAGTACAGAAGGATGGTTTGGGCACGATCTGGACGACTACCTTCTGCCCTTCAGAACAACCGCCGGGCTGTGCAATCTGGAGCTGCTGCCGCCGATTCACACCAGCGGAGTCAGCTACACGGCGCGAATTGAGGAAAGTCAGATTAGTCAGCAAAAAGAGGCGGCGCGGGAACATGCCGCGCGGCTGGTGGCAGCTATTAAAGCACTGAGCTAAAAGCCGCGGCCAGTGCATAAGACGTTAACCCCGCTGAGAATTCACAGCGAAATCAACATCCCACGTCAGCGATAAGTTAGCGATAAGAACGAGAAAGCCCCTGAGTCAGGGGCTTTTGCTGGTAATCACGTTAAGAAAAGTGACTTAGGGTAAATAAAACACCGACGGCAGCTCGCTGCTGACCGGGCTGTGATCCGCATTGGACGGCATCAGCTCGCTCATCGACCGCCACCAGCGCTGGCACACCTCCGTGGCAGCCACCGCGCTCCAGCGCTCCTCGGATTCGATCTCCACATACGCAAACAGCAGATTGCGTGAGGCATCAAGGAAAATGCTGTAGTTGTGCGCCCCGTGATCCTTCAGCGTTTGCGCCAGCTCGGGCCAGATTGGGCTGTGCCGCTGCTGGTACGCCTGATGCTTGTCAGGATGCACCTGCATCACAAACGCCTTACGCAACATGAGAGTGCTTCGCTTCCAGCGCCGCCGCCCACGGTTTAACCCCGAAACGCTCACCCAGGGCGATCAGCTCCTCGGTGGTAATGCTCTGCCTCATTCCGCCCATCGACAGCACTTTCACCACTACCTCCGACGATTTCTCGGCGGTATCGATCAGACCAAAGGTTTCATCCAGCGTCGGCCCGGTGCCGAAAATACCGTGGAACGGCCACATCACCAGCGTATGAGAAGCCATCTGTTCGGCGGTTTTGGTGCCGATACCGTCAGTGCCCGGCACCATCCACGGCACAATACCCACACCGTCCGGGAACACCACCAGGCACTCGGTGCTGCCTTCCCACAGCAGGCGGGTAAAGCTGGCGGCGTTAAGTTCAGCCACGTAGCTCAGCGCCATAAAGTTGGTGGCGTGGCAGTGCATAATCACCCGATCCGCGCCGTTGGAAACTTTCTTACGCACGCTGTGCGACTGGAAGTGCGAGGCCAGCTCAGAGGTCGGCACACCGCCGTTGCTCAGTCCCCAGTGAATGGTATAGGCCCGGCCGTCGGCGCTGACGCGCAGCAGCACCAGGTTATCGGCCGGATCGAGCTGTACGTTACGGAAAAACTTGCCTGAACCGGTCACCAGGAACCAGCAGTTTGCCAGCTCCGGCGCGGGCTGGCTGAGTTCCAGCGTGCGCGGTTCGGCATAGAAATCAGCGGCGAACGGCTGCACTTCTTCGTCCAGCAGGCGCAGCGAAACGTTGCCGCCGTTGCGTTCGTCCCAGCCCTTCAGCCACATATCACTGGTTGCTTTGACCATGCCCTGGACAAACCAGGAGTTGAGTATCTGATGCATGTTTTTACCCTTAACGTTGGCTGAGAATCTGTTGTTCATAATGACGGACGTCGCCTAACCAGCTGGCACCCGCCGGGACATCATGGCGCAGGCACCAGGCTTCCCATACCGCCTGCCACGGCAGGGATTTCTGCTCTTCCAGCAGCGCCAGGCGCGCCGTGTAATCCCCCTCAAGCTCCAGCTTTTTCAGCTGGTCGACCGGCTCCAGCAGCGCCCGCAGCAGCGCTTTTTTCGCATTGCGCGTGCCGATAACCCAGGCGGCGATGCGGTTGATCGAGGCATCGAAGAAGTCCAGCCCGATATGCACTTTGTCAAACAGCTTCTGGCGGACAATTTCGCTGGCGATCGCCTGAGTTTCATCATCCAGCAGCACCACGTGGTCGCTGTCCCAGCGCACCGGGCGGCTGACGTGCAGCAGCAGGCGCGGCACGTAGAGCATGGCGGTAGAAATCTTGTCGGAAATCACTTCGGTCGGATGGAAATGCCCGGCGTCCAGGGTCAGCGCGGTCTGGCGGCTGGCGGCATAGCCGAGGCAGAATTCGTTAGAGCCGACGGTATAGCTCTCGGCACCGATGCCGAACAGTTTGCTTTCCACCGCGTCGATATGGTGCGCCGGGTTCAGTTTTTCTCTGATAATTTCATCCAGCGAGTTCATCAGGCGCTGGCGCGGAGCCAGGCGATCCACCGTCAGATCCTTCATGCCGTCCGGCACCCAGATATTCATCACCGACGGCGTGCCCAGCTGTTCCCCAAACCACGCGGAGATTTTGCGGCTGGCCTTGCAGTGGTCGATCCAGAACTGGCGGATTTCCGCGTTGGCATGCGCCAGGGTAAAGCCGTCGGCGCTTAACTCGTGCGAGAAACAGGTCGGGTTAAAATCCAGCCCGATTTTCTGCTGCTTCGCCCACGCCACCCAGCCGGCAAAATGCTCGGGTTTGATTTCGTGGCGATCCACCGCCTGCTCGCTTTCCAGATAGATAGCGTGCAGATTCAGCCGCTTCGGACCGGGGATCAGCGCCATAGCCTGTTCCAGATCGGCGCGCAGTTCTTCCGCGCTGCGGGCGCGGCCCGGATAGTTGCCGGTTGCCTGAATGCCGCCGGTCAGCGCGCCCTGCGGGTTTTCAAAACCGCGCACGTCATCGCCCTGCCAGCAGTGCATGGAAACCGGCAGGCGATCGAGCTGCGCCAGTGCGGCCTCCACATCAATACCGATATCGGCAAAGCGCTGCTTAGCCAGCGCGAAAGCCTGTTCAATAGCCTGGGTCATATACATAGCTCCTTATCTGAATGGGTCAGTGCCTGAAAGCGCGCCTGACTGCGGCGAAACGCCTCACTGCCCTGGAAATCGAAACGAATGAGAGGGAAATTATGGTTAATCAGCTGGCGGAAAGCGCTGACATCCGCCACATCGCCAGCGGCAATCAGCTGACAGCCGATATTGCCGAGCGTGGAGGCTTCAACCGGCCCGGCATACACCGGGATACCGCAGGCGTTGGCGCACAGCTGGTTAAGAAACTGGTTCTGGCAGCCGCCGCCGACAATATGCAGCTGGCTGAATGCCCTGCCGCGCAGGCGTTCCAGCTGCTGCAGGACTTCCCGGTAGTACAGCGCCAGGCTGTCGAAAATGCAGCGGGCCAGCTCGGCGGGCGTGGCGGGAACCAGCATCGCCTGTTCGGCACAGGCGTCCTGAATTTCTCGCACCATGCTGGCCGGATTCAGGAAGCGGTCGTCATTGGGATTGATCAGCCACTGGCATACCGGCTGCCGTTCGGCATCGGCAATCAGCTGGCAGAGATCGTCAATCGCCAGCTCGTCACACACGCGCTGCAGCAGCCACAGCCCCATAATGTTTTTCAGCACCCGATAGCGGCCTTCGGCACCGCCTTCGTTGGTGATATTGGCAGCCTGCGCCGCCCTGGAAGTAAACGGCTCGCGGCTCTCAAAGCCCATCAGTGACCACGTGCCCGAACTGAGGTACGCCGCCTGCGCATCGGCCAGCGGGGCCGCCAGTACCGCACTGGCGGTATCATGGGTGGCGACGGCAATCACCGGGATCGCCTGCCCGGACGGACTGTGCCAGTGCCCCACCTTGCGCCCCGGCTGGGACGGCTGTCCGAACCACGCCGGATTTGCTCCGGTCCAGTTCAACAAATCGCGATCCCATTCGCCGCTGCGGATGTTCAGCAGCTGGGTGGTGGTGGCGTTGGTGTATTCCCAGTTCAGCTTGCCGGTCAGGCGGAAGTGCAGATAGTCCGGGATCAGCAGCGCATGTGCCACGCGTGACAGTTCAGGCTGATTGTCGCGGCACAGCGC
The DNA here is from genome assembly GCF_016624745.1 of Erwinia sp. S43. NCBI lineage: Bacteria > Pseudomonadati > Pseudomonadota > Gammaproteobacteria > Enterobacterales > Erwiniaceae > Erwinia > Erwinia sp. S43. Next base: position 406,973 of record NZ_JACVTX010000001.1, read on the forward strand.
GCGTAGCTGATAAAGGGTGTTAAACGGCAGAAACTGAATGCCGGTGCGCTGATAAATATTCTCATGGCCCAGTTCGCGTGCAGCTTCGGCCATCACCCCGTGAGTACGATCGTCGCGGTAGGCAATCTGCAGCCCGACGCGCTCCCCCTGCTCATCCAGCAGCACATAGTCCACGCCCCAGGTATCAATCCCGATACTGTCCACCCGGATACCCTGGCGATCCAGCGTCTCCAGCGCGGCAACGATAAAGTCTTCCAGCGCATCCAGATTCCAGCACTGGTGATTATCGACGCTGATCAGCTGGTTCACACAGCGGCTCACCTCTTTGAGGGTAATGCTCTGGCTGTGCAGATCGTGGCGGGCCAGAATAACGCGACCGCTTGATGCGCCAAGGTCAACGGCCACAAGGTGACGAACAGTCATATGATTTACTTCCTGATGATTCGATGTCACCAGTGTAAAACAGCGCGATTTTGCCACCTTCTTGCTACTGCCAGCACATTTCCCCTGCTGGCAGGATGGCAAAGATGAACGTGAAGCAGTTCACATTTTCACATCCTGAACCCGTTGCAGAGCGGGATGTGATGCCTGCCGCATTTTTCAATGTTTCCGCTCATTTCTTTAAAAATTAGCGCCCTGGCGAAGATTTACTGTCAAAAATTCAAGGTGGCAACGTTCACGGCTTCGTACACTCTGTTGCTGGCATGTTACGAGGAAACAATCATGACCGTGTTACACAGCGCCGATTTCTTCCCCTCCGGGCACTGCCCGGTTGCTATCGAACCTCGAGCACCGCAGGGGGCGTTCCCGGAGCATCATCACGATGACTTTCATGAAATTGTGATCGTCGAACAGGGTGCCGGTATCCACGTTTTTAACGGCCAGTCGCAGCCGCTGTGCAGCGGCTGCGTTTGCTTCGTGCGTAATCATGACCGCCATATGTATGAGCAAACGGACAACCTGACGCTGACCAACGTGCTGTATCGCGGGCCGGAGTCATTCCGTTTTCTCACCGGGCTTCAGCACCTGCTGCCCGCCGAGCATGACGGGGTTTATCCGTCGCACTGGCGCATCGGTAATAAAGTGCTGGCGCAGGCCAGGCAGCTGATTGACGGACTGGTCGCTTCACCTTCCCCGGCGGGCATTGCCGGGCAGGCGGAACAGGAGATGCGCTTTATGCAGCTGCTGGTGCTGCTGCATCAGGGCCGCAGCGCGGCGCAGAGCGACGATCAGGACAGCCGCCTGCGTGCGCTGCTCGACTGGCTGGCCGACCATTACAGCGAAGAGGTTGACTGGGAAAATCTGGCGGACAGCTTTTCACTGTCCCTGCGTACCCTGCATCGCCAGCTGAAGCAGCAGACCGGCAGTACGCCGCAGCGCTACCTCAACCGCCTGCGCCTGCTGGAGGCGCGCCACCTGCTGCGCCACAGTGAAATGCGGGTGACGGATATTGCCTTCCACTGCGGTTTTGGTGACAGCAATCACTTTTCTACGCTGTTTAAACGGGAGTTTGGCTGCTCTCCGCGTACACTGCGGCAAAATGACTGAAAAGGACATGCATGGTGACTGCCCCTCTGCGGCTGGCCAAAGCCGACTATATTCCTTCCGAACAGATGCCGGTTGCGGTTGCCGAGCGCACGCCGCAGCCCTCCTTTTCGCCCCACGTTCACGAATTTAATGAGATCGTGCTGGTCTGGCGCGGTAACGGCCTGCACGTCATGAACGATCGTCCCTGGCCGGTAACCTGCGGGGATATCTTTTATCTGCACGCCGACGACTGCCACAGCTACGAGTCGGTGCAGGATCTGGTGCTGGACAATATTATCTACTGCCCGGAACGCTTTCAGCTGGCGCTGGACTGGCAGCAGCTGCTGCCTGCCCGCAACGAAGGATGCTGGCGGCTGACCACGCGTGGTATGGCGCTGGCGCGCGGGGTGATTAAGCAGCTGGAGGTGGAGAGCCGCAAAAGCGACCTGCTCTCAAGGCAGCTGACCGAAGCGCTGTTTTTACAGCTGGCATTGATACTACAACGCCATCGCTACGCCTCCGATCTGCCGTGGCAGTTGCCGGAAGGCGAACAGCTGGACCTGCTGATGGCCGCCATTCAGGGGCATACCGCCAGCCCGTTCGATCTGGCCACGTTCTGCCAACAGCATCGCCTGTCCGAACGGGCGCTGAAGCAGCTTTTCCGCCAGCAAACCGGCATGACCATTGGCCACTATCTGCGCCAGCTGCAGCTGTGTCAGGCAAAATATCTGCTGCGCAGCGGCGATCTGCTGATTGGTGAAGTGGCCTCGCGCTGCGGCTTTGATGACAGTAACTACTTCTCGGTGGTGTTCACCCGCGAAACCGGCTTTACCCCCAGCGCCTGGCGCCAGCGTTTTATCAGCGGCGGCGAGGCGCATCGGCTGCATAACGCAAAAGGCTGACCCGAGGGTCAGCCTTTTGTGACGCTGTAACGAATTTACGACACCATTCCCATCCCGACAATGTTGGCCGCGAGGATAATGACCACGCAGCCCACGCTCAGCACGCGAACCGGTCTGCGCCCAACGTTGCTCCACTCCTTCAGCAACAGCCCCACCAGCCCGCCGCACAGCACGTAGAAGCTCATATGCAGCATCCAGCTGACGAAATCGTACTGTGCCGGAATGCGGGCATGGCCCCAGGCATAGAAGAAGAACTGCAGATACCACATCGTCCCGCCGAGCAGCGACAATCCGATGTTGGAGATAAGCAGCGGTTTTGCCACCGAGAAGTCGGCTTTAACCGACAGGTTAGATTTGGTTGCCAGGCGAATAAAGCAGTAGCCGAGGTTGATCAGCGCCCCGCCGCCCATAATCACCACATAGCTCGGCAGCGCCACGTAAAGCGGGTCGATACCTGCGGCGGCAGCGGCCTCGTGCATCGGTTTGGCCGCATCCATCGCGAAGGACATACCGGCAGAGAAAATGCCGCACAGCACCGCCAGCACCAGGCCTTTCTTCAGGTTAAAGTCCTCCGCCGCTATGCCCATCGCCCGCTCTTTCAGCAGTCCTGCACGGGAAACGATCGCCACCCCAATCAGCGCCACCAGCACACCCAGCAGCGTCAGACGACCGCCGGTGGAACTGAACAGCTCAACGAAGCGCCCCTGTAATAGCGGCGTCATCAGCGTGCCAACCACCAGCGTAATGCCGATGGCAATGCCGATACCCATCGACATGCCGAGGTAGCGCATGGTCAAACCGTAGTTAATGTTACCGATGCCCCACATCGCGCCAAACAGAAATACCGGCATCAGCTGGGAGAGAGAGAACGAACTGTAGTAGCCCCAGAAGCTGGGCAGCAGCATGGCGCTGATCGCCCACGGCAGGATAATCCACGACATCACCCCGCCCACTGACCACATGGTTTCCCACGACCAGTTGCGGACCTTCTTTAGCGGAGCATAAAAGCAGGCGGCGCTGGCCGCACCGACCAGATGCCACAGAATACCCGAGAGAATGGCTTCACTCATTTTGTTTTCCTTCGTTGTTGTTTGCCCTGTATGACGAAGGAGTCTACGGATAAGCGCCACCGGGCAACCTTACGCTGGCTGCCCCACCGGCGGCAGATCTGGCAAAATTCAGCGCCTTCAGCCGACCTCGATCACAATTCGCTTATCTGATGCCCGGCCACTGCATTCACTCGGGTTTTACGTTAAGTTGCTCATATTTATCATTAAATATAAAAAATGCCAGATCGGTCAGCCGCTTCTTTTCGTTTTTGCCACCCGGCTCTCATTGCTGGCAGCCAGTTCAAGGTGATTGCGCCACAGCTGTTGCACTTTCTAAGACCTGTAACAGTTATTCCGCTGTTAATTAACACACCGATAAAAAATGCGTCACGGAGAACCTGCCATGAACCCAGTTCAGCAACAAATGTATATCAACGGTCAGTTTGTCGAGAATCGCTCCGATCGCTGGATAGATGTGATCAACCCGGCCACCGAGGTGCTGCTGTCGCGCATTCCCGAAGGTAGCGTTGAGGATGCGCAGCGGGCGATCGATGCCGCAGCGCTGGCTCAGCCGGGCTGGGAGGCGTTACCGGCGATTGAACGCGGAAACTGGCTGCGTAAAATCGCCGCAGGCGTGCGCCAGCGCGCGGCAGAGCTGACCGCCACTATCGTTGCCGAAGGCGGAAAAACCCAGGAACTGGCCGAAACCGAGGTGTTCTTCACCGCCGACTACCTCGATTATATGGCCGAGTGGGCGCGCCGCTACGAAGGTGAGATCGTGCAGAGCGATCGCCCGCAGGAAAATATTCTGGTGTTCAAAAAAGCCATTGGCGTCACCACCGGAATACTGCCGTGGAACTTCCCGTTCTTCCTGATTGCCCGCAAGGCGGCTCCGGCGCTGCTGACCGGTAATACCATTGTGATCAAGCCCAGCGAACTGACGCCGAATAACGCCATTATCTTCGCCGAAATCGTTAATGAGATCGGCCTGCCCGCCGGGGTATTTAACCTCGTGACCGGCTACGGCCCGGTAATCGGCCAGGAGCTGGCGGCCAACCCGAAAGTGGGCCTGGTCAGCCTGACCGGCAGCGTAAACGCCGGGATCGCCACGATGAAAGCAGCGGCGCAGAACGTCACCAAGGTGTCGTTAGAGCTGGGCGGCAAAGCCCCGGCTATCGTGATGAACGATGCGGATTTAGACCTGGCGGTGAAGGCCATCGTTGCCTCACGCATGATCAACACCGGACAGGTGTGCAACTGCGCCGAGCGTCTCTACGTGCAGGAAGGAGTTTACGATGAAGTGGTTAAGCGCCTGGCCGCAGCGTTTGAGCAGGTTAAATTTGGCGATCCCGCCACGCAAAAAGGGCTGGATATGGGCCCACTGATCACCGCCGCAGCCCTGCAGCGCGTGGAGCAGAAAGTCGCCGATGCGGTGGCGGCAGGCGCAACGGTGGTCACCGGCGGCAAACGCGCAGGCAGCAGCGGTTTCTTCTTTGAACCCACCCTGCTGACCAACGTTAACCAACAGATGAACATTATGCAGGAAGAGACGTTCGGCCCGGTGCTGCCGGTGATGAAGTTCAGCACCTTCGATGAAGTTATCGCGCTGGCTAACGACAGCGAGTACGGTCTGACTTCGTCGATCTTCACGCAAAACCTGAATACCGCCATGCAGGCGCTGAAGCAGCTGAAGTTTGGCGAAACCTATATCAACCGCGAAAACTTCGAGGCGATGCAGGGCTTCCACGCCGGTTGGCGTAAATCCGGCATTGGCGGTGCCGACGGCCGCCACGGCCTGGAAGAGTATCTGCAGACCCACGTTGCCTATCTGCAATATCAGTAAATGATTTGACGCGGCATCTTCACACCCGAGATGCCGCCTCTCTGTGCTTACCCTGTCAAACTGATGTATTTATTCGGCAGCGCAATCTTCTGTGCTCTTCACATTCCTGACACATCGCCGTGTTCATTCTGCTCCGCAACGTTCCTGTTCAATCCTTCAATTCTTTCTACTCCGATATGTTCACTTTCCACGTCGTTATGTTCCTGACGCATATCGTTATCAGATCAACTCGCTAAGCCGCCTTCATGCATTTTGATATGTTTTTCTGACAGCGCTTATCACTTCGGGAAATAACATGAATAAAGCACTTCTTAGCGGCCTGATTAGCGGTCTGGTGATTGCCACCACCGTTTCGGCTAATGCAGCGGAAAAACTGCCGGAAACGGTGAATATCGGCTATCAGAAAGCCAACATCTTCGCCCTGCTGAAATATCGCGGCACGCTGGATGAACAGTTTAAAAAACAGGGGATCGCGGTGAAGTGGGTTGAATTCCCTGCCGGTCCGCAGATGCTGGAAGGCCTGAACGTTGGCAGTATCGATCTGGCCGCTACGGGCGATGCGCCGCCTACCTTTGCCCAGGCCGCGAAAGCCGACCTCGTGTACCTCGGCCACTCTCCGGCGAACCCGAAAACGGAAGCGATTGTCGTTCCCGAGAATTCCCCGGTGAAATCGGTTGCCGATCTGAAAGGCAAGCGCGTGGCACTGAATAAAGGCTCGGACGTCAACTATCTGCTGGTTCGTGCGCTCGAAGATGCCGGGCTGAGCTATAAGGATATCACCCCGGTTTATCTGCCCCCGGCGGATGCCCGCGCCGCCTTCCAGCGCGGTGCGGTTGATGCCTGGGTGATCTGGGACCCGTTCCTCTCTGAGGTGGAAACCAACGCCAAAGCGCGGCTGGTGAGAAACGCCGAAGGACTGGTGCCGCACTACACCTTCTATCTTGCCAGCCGCAAGTTTGCCGATACATGGCCGCAAACCGCTAAGCAGGTCGTAGATGAGTTAGGCACACTCAGCCAGTGGGCAAACGGTCATCCGCAGGAGGCGGCGAAGATCCTCTCAACCTCTACCGGACTGCCGGAACCCATCTGGCAGCGGGCGCTGGCGAGAATGCCGTACGGCGCAGAACGCATGACCCCGGAGGTATTTGCTGAACAGCAGGCGCTGGCGGACAAGTTTACCCAGATTGGCCTGCTGCCGGTGAAAGTGGACGTCAGCAGCGCAACCTGGTCGCTGGATAAGTAATTTTTATTGCCGGTTGCCAGCGACTTTGCCGGGCAGCAATGCCCGGTCAATGCGCTGACGGCCGGCTCAGGCGCTGGCCTTGCTGTCTCCGGCGGGCAATATCGATCTCCACCGCCAGCTTAATTTCATCCTTCTGCGATTCTATCTCGCTGATGTCCTGCTCCATGCTTTCAAGCTGCGCTTCCAGCGCTTTGATTTTAAACGGATCGCGTTCATATTTCAGCATCACTTCCGGCTCGATCATTTTTATTTTGATATCCTGGATGCGCTTATTATGCGGTTCGGTTTTCTCGTTTATTATTCTGAGTTTTTCGTTATACCAGAGCAGACTTTCATTGACCTGCGCCAGACCGGTGTTGGCCTCGGACAGCACGTTGGCCACCGCCGTTGAAACCGGCCCGGGGGGGTTATTTCTTTTCGCCGACAGCTTCATCAACAGGCCAGACAGCACGATGACCGGCACGGCGACATAAGTTAAATAGACGCCAACGTAGGTCACGGTAAGTAACGTCAGAACATAAAGAATCAACGTTGAGTAGAAAACATACTTTGAGAATGCGTGCATGCTGCTGACCAGTGTGGGTTGGCTGTATATCAGGAGCCTGAAATTTTGCTACAGGCCGGGTATGTCGTCCAGCCGTTTCTCAGGCGTGAAATGACCGGCGAATTTGCCGGGCAGCAATGCCCGGCAGGACAACGAAGATTACTGTCGGTTTATCATAAATTTGATGTTTTTTGTCATGCCTTTATACGGCTTATTGGGTTCGTATTTCCAGCCCGAAATGGCATTCACCGCTTCCCGGTTAAACGCGCCATTAGCCGTATCAGACACCACTACCGGATTAATCACATTGCCGTTAGCGTCGACATCGTACGACAGCATGACATCGCCCGTAAGTCGTTGATGAAACGCAGCCGCTGGGTAAGCGGGCCGTTTTATCGCTATCGGCGATGGCACCTCTCCGCGGCTATCATTGTTACCCTGCGTACAGGCGGCTAATAACGCGCAAAAAAGCAGAAGTGTGAATTTATGCATTAAATAGTCCCTTATCGTAAAACAATCAATAACCTGAGCAAGACAGGAAAACAGCATAACAGAAAAACTCGCGATAACATGGCGTAGCTTGCTCACTGCGGAAGTTGATCCCCTTCAAACAATCACAAATTCCTATGCCTGAAATTCTGAATTTTGTTGCACAACCCGGCACCTTCTCTCACGATAAGTAGAACGTTCTACTAAAACGTTCTACTCACAATAATAGTGCACAATGTGCGCAGAATAATGGTCGGTAATCGGGGGAAATCGGGATGAGACTGTTATCAGGGTTTATTAAATCGCTATCAAAGCTGTCGATGATTGGCCGCGCGCTAATGCTGCCCATCTCACTGCTGCCTGCCGCCGGCCTGCTGCTGGCGTTCGGTGATAAGTTCCACCTGCCGCTGATGATGAACGCGGGCGGGGTGATCTTCGACAACCTGCCGCTGCTGTTTGCCATCGGTTCGGCGGTTGGCCTGGCGTCGGAATCGGGTATCGCTGCCCTTTCCGCCGCCGTATCGGTGTTTATTACCAACATTACTATCGGAACCGTGCTGTCCATTACGCCGGAAATGGCTTCACAGGGCGGAAAGTATGCAATGGTGGTTGGTATCCCCACCCTGCAAATGGGCGTATTCGGCGGGCTGATCTGCGGTATTCTCGCCGCCTGGTGCTATAACCGTTTCCATACGCTACAGCTGCCGGAATTCCTCGGTTTCTTCTCCGGGAAACGCTTCGTGGCGATTGCTACTGCGTTTATGTCGTTTATTCTCGGCCTGCTGCTGCCCTATGTCTGGCAGCATATCCAGGCGGGTATCGATGCCCTGTCGGTGATCGTCAACGGTGATAATCAGGCGGCGTCGACCTTTATCTTTGGTCTGGTGGAACGCGCGCTGATCCCGCTTGGCCTGCACCATATCTGGTATCCGTCGTTCTGGTACTCGTTCGGCGACTACACCACGCAGGCCGGTCAGGTGATCCACGGCGACCAGACAATCTGGTTCAAAATGCTGGAAGAAGGCACCAAGTCATTCAGCAGCAGCACCTATCAGAATGCCGGTAAGTTTATGCAGGGCGAGTTCCCGCTGATGCTGTTTGCGCTGCCCGCGGCCTGTCTGGCGATGTATCACGAAGCGCACACTAAAAACAAAAAAATCGCCGCCGGTATTCTGTTCTCCGCCGCACTGACCTGCTTCCTGACCGGCATTACCGAGCCGGTTGAGTTCACCTTCATTTTTGTTGCGCCGATTCTGTACGTCTTCAACGCCATCATGGCCGGTCTGGCCTATATGTGCATGTATCTGCTGCATGCGCATATCGCCAAGTCCTTCTCCGCCGGTCTGATCGACTACATCTCCTTCGGTATCCTGCCGTCGTTTAACGGCTATCAGACCAACTTCCTCAGCGCGGTGATGATTGGTGTGCCGATGGCGCTGATTTACTACTTTACCTTCCGCTTTGTCATCCGCCGCTTTGACGTGAAAACGCCCGGCCGCACGGAAGTCTCGGCGAATGCCAGCGATAAGAGCGATGACGAGCTGGTTAGCGAAATTATCGGCCTGCTGGGCGGAGCGAAAAATATCGATTCCGTCGGTTCCTGCATTACCCGTCTGCGTATCGAAGTGCTGAACGGCGATCGCGTGGATAAAGAGGGGTTGAACAGCGTAGGCGCACGCGGCGTGGTGTTTGTCGGCGACAAGGGCGTGCAGGTTATTTTCGGTGCTCGTGCGCAGTTTATCGCCCAGGCGATGTCGACAACGCTTGGCAAATAGCCCGGTGCTGTTAAGGTAGCTAAGCCTCCCGTATTCGTACGGGAGGCTTTATTGTTTCCGACTGATTATTCTGGTGTTTCAGGGAGCGAGTTTGAAAAAGGTCAGCATTATTGATGTCGCTAAACTGGCGGGCGTTTCCGTCTCGACCGTGTCGCTGGTGCTGCGCCAGAAGGGAAAAATATCCGAGGCGACCATCGAACGCGTGCACTCGGCGATTAATGAGCTGGACTACGTGCATAATGTCGCCGCCGCAAACCTGCGTTCCAATACCTCAAATCTGATTGGGCTGATTCTGCGCGATTTCAGCGATAGCTTTTCCATTAAGGTGATGGCCAGCATCGTAAAAGAGCTGGAAAGCCAGGGCTTTATGGTGTTCCTCGGCCAGCCGCAGGATGACCAACAGCATCTGGAGCGCTGCCTGCTCTCTTTCAAACAGCAGGGCGTGGCGGGCGTGATCTATCTTGCCAGTGATGCCACGACCGACCGACTGCCGGAACAACTCTGCCAGTACCCGCTGCCGCTGGTGGTGGTGTCGCAGGCGCTGCCGGAACAGCCTTGTAATCTGGTGATGCGCGATAACCGCCAGGCGGCCAGTCTGGCAACCCGCCACCTGATTGAGCGCGGGCACCGCAACATTGCCTATATCGGCGGAATGGAAAACGATCGGGTGCGCCACCAGCGCCTGCTGGGCATGCACGGCGCACTGAAGCAGAACGGGCTGGCGCTGCGCGATGAGTTCACCCCCGCCTGCCTGGAAAGCACCCATTCGGTCAGCGTGGCCACCCGTCAGCTGTTAGAGAAAAACAATACGATTACCGCACTGCTTTGCCATTCCCCGACGGCGATAATCGGTGCGATCGGCGGCATTCATCAGGTGGGGCGTACCGTCGGTAAGGACGTGTTCCTGACCCAGCAGGTAGCGCTAATCGGCTTTGAGGATATGCTGCACGTTAATCTCACCTCGCCATCGTTTACCTATGTCTCCTCAGCCAGTGAGGAGACCGGTCGCCAGGCGGCGGGGCTGATGATGCGCAAACTGAAAGAGCCGGAGCTGCAAACCCAGCGCATCACCTTATCCGGCCAGCTGGTGATACAACAATCCGCCTGAAGCACCACCCGTCAGCATTAGCGCAGATTTTTGTGCACCGATTCCTGCCCACAGGCTAACGGCAGGCCGCAACCATCGCCGTTAACCGCTGACGGACACGCCAAAATTTATTCTAGCGCCCTTTCTTCTTGCGCCCCGGCTGAGTGAAACGCTTGCGCCCGGCAGCAGCTCCCGCTCCGGCACTTTTCTCGCCCGACTTAGCTCCCGGTTTGGCTCCGGCAGGTTTTTTCTGCGGGGAGGATTTCGGCGGTGACTTTTTAGCCGAGGCGTCTTCCGAGCTGGAGTCTTCGATCAGTTTGAACAGGTCGATCAGTTCGTCATCGGTCAGATCGCGCCATTCGCCCGGCGGCACGCCCTTCAGGCTGACGTTCATGATTCGCGTACGTTCCAGCTTGGTCACTTCATAGCCGAAGTGCTCGGCCATACGGCGGATCTGGCGGTTAAGACCCTGAACCAGAATGATGCGGAAAACGAAGGTCGACTCTTTCTTCACCTTACATTTCTTGGTCACCGTGCCCAGCATCGGCACCCCGGCACCCAGCCCGCGAATAAACTCTTCGGTAACCGGCTTGTTGACAGTCACCAGGTACTCTTTCTCGTGGTTGTTACCGGCACGCAGGATCTTGTTGACCAGGTCGCCGTGGTTGGTCAGGAAGATCAGCCCCTGCGAGTCTTTATCCAGTCGGCCGATGGGGAAAATGCGCTTGCTGTGGTTAACGAAATCAACAATGTTGTCTTTCTCGCCGTCTTCGGTGGTACTGACGATGCCCACCGGTTTATTCAGCGCAATCAGCACCAGATCTTCGGCATCGCGCGGCTCTATCAGCTGACCGTTAACTTTAACAACATCACCGTCCGACACCCGATCGCCCACCGTGGCGCGCTTGCCGTTGATAAAAACATTTCCCTGTTCGATATAGCGGTCGGCATCGCGGCGAGAGCAGATTCCGCTTTCGCTGATGTATTTATTAAGACGTGTCGTTGAGTTGGTCAGCATGTTACCCCCGTGCAAAAAAGCGGACTATACCTTACCGCCGGGCAAGCCTGGAGTAAAAAATGCAGATTTTGTTGAAAGCGCGGTATTCCGCCGCCGCGGAGCCGTTTTTCTGGTCTGGCGACGGGGAATACCGTGCTTTAATATTGAATAAAAAACAGGCTTACTGCCCCTGTTCTTCCGGCCCGGAGCAAGAAGCCAACAGCTGGCGAGCAACGCTTTCTGCATGTTCGGCCACCTGCGGCAGCCCCATCAGTTCACCGAAGCGGCCGCGCGCGGCGGGGCCAGCCACGTAAAGGTGCAGATTCGGTGCGCCAAAGCGATTAATGGTCTGCGAACGGCCGTTAACCTTAATGCCCAGCGCCAGCTCGTCCGGCTGGATCACACCGTCCAGCGCCAGCTGGTGCAGCAGCGCATCGCTTTGCAGCAGCCCGCCGTGCGCCGGTCCGGTGGTGACAATCAGGCGATCGACCTTCAGGGTACGGACTTCGCCTCGACGGGAACGTAAATCCAGCTGGATCGCGTTCTTTTCCGTCGTAATGGACTGCAAACGCGCGGCCAGCACCTGCAGCTGTCCGCTGCTCTGCCACTGTTCCAGCACCGCATTGACCTGCGGGGCGATGCGGTAGCGGTGAACATCCCACCACGGGCGTAAATGTCGCAGGAAACGCCGCTGTTCGGAGAGCGACAGCTGCTGCCAGATGGCCTGACCGTTCTGGCGGATATCATCCAGCACCAGCTGCCACGGCAGCCCTTCTGCGGCGGCACGCTTCACCTCACGACGAATGCGACGCAGCCAGCCGAGTGCAGAATCCTGCTGCGGAACAGCGTAATCCAGCACTCTCGGCTCAAAGCTGCCGCTGAGATTAGAACGCGGCAGCAGGCCACGGCGTGAAAAGGCCACAATCGGCCCACGATGACCGTGACGGTGTAACGTTGCCACGGTATCGGCCATGGTCAGACCGCTGCCAATAATCGCAATGGATTCATCAGGCGCGATATCCGCCAGCGCGTTGTTACGCCACGGATCGGCAACCAGTCCCGGATGCCCTTCCAGCGCCAGCGCAATGGCGCGCGGCAGTGCGGGCGGCGGATGGCTGATTGCCAGTACCAGCTCATCCACCCGCAGTCGTTCACCGCTGGCGGTAATGACTTCACCGTTTTCCAGCGCCACGGCGCGGTCGCGCAGATGGCGCAGAACCACCGGTGACTGCCTTTGCGCTTCGGCAAACAGCCCGGCGATGTAGCCGGCGAACTGACCACGCTGCGGATACACCCGCCCGTCCTGCCAGCGTGCCGCCGGGTCAGCATCGTAAGCCGCCGAGGCACGGAACCAGCGGTCAAAGTCGCCCTGTTCCGCAGCGGTCAGCTGCATGCGGTCAGCGGGCACGTTAATGCGGTGCGCCGGATCGCGGCTGCCGTAGGCCACGCCCTGCGCCACGCCGTCGCGCGGTTCAATTACCGTGACCTTCAGCCCGGCATGGCCGCCGCGCGCCAGATGGATGGCCAGCGCGGTGCCGCTGAAACCGCCACCGACGATCGCGATATGGCGATCAGCCATGCGCCAGTTCCCGCTCTTTCTGCCGCTCCAGCTCGCGCACCAGCGGAATAACCTCGCGACCAAAGAACTCCACCTCTTCCTGGAAGTGCAGGAAGCCCAGCAGCATCAGGCTCACACCCGCTTCTTTCAGCGCGATAATGCGTTCGGCGATCTGCTGCGGCGTGCCGATCAGATTGGTTTTGAAACCGTCGTTGTACTGCACCAGATCCTCCAGGGTGGATTTTGCCCAGTTGCCTTCACCTTCCGGCGAGGCGCTGCCAGCGTTTTTCACTTCGTGCTGGAAGCCTTTTACCGCATCCGGGTTGGCGTGGTCGAGGATCTCCTGCAGCACCTGCTGTGCTTCCTCCTCGCTGTCGCGGGCGATAACAAAGCCGTTGACGCCGACTTTAACCTGGTGCTGATTATAGGCCGCCTTGCGTTGAATATCCTCCACCTGCTGACGAATACCCTCCACGGTATTGCCGTTGGTGAAGTACCAGTCCGACACGCGTGAGGCCATATCGCGAGCGGCGCGGGAACTGCCGCCCTGGAAAATTTCCGGGCGCGGCGACAGCGGCTTCGGCTTCAGCGAATAATCGCGGTAGCGGTAGAAATCGCCGGCAAAGGTAAAGCTCTCCTCCTGCCAGATGCCTTTCAGGCAGCGGATAAATTCTTCCGACCGCAGGTAGCGCTCTTCGTGATCCAGCCATGGCTCACCGATGGCTTTGAACTCGCCACGGAACCAGCCGCTGACGATGTTAACCGCGATGCGCGCATTGCTCAGATGGCTGATGGTAGCGATCTGCTTGGCGGCCAGCGTCGGGTTCCACGGACCGGGCAGCAGCGCGGCAATCACCTTCAGTTTTTCCGTCGCGCCCAGCAGCCCCTGTGAAAAGCTGACCGACTCATGCTGGTTATCCGCGCCGTATCCGGCAGTAAAGCGGATCTGGGTCAGCGCGTAATCAAACCCGGCGCGTTCGGCAATCTGCGCCAGCTTGCGATTGTAGTCAAAGTCCCAGCTGGTGCGCTGCGGGATATTACTGATCACCAGGCCGCCGGACACGTTCGGTACCCAGTAGGCGAATTGAATAGGTTGTTGGCTCATTGTTGTTCTCCTCAGCTCACGCTGGTCTGTTTTTGTGGCCGGCGGTCGCCGCCAATCGTTTCACCAAATGGTCCGGTATTGACCGTTCCCTGACGTTTTTCACCGTTTGTCGCCAGCGGCAGCAGTGGCATAACCAGCTCGGCAAAGCGGTGTGCTTCTTCAAGATGCGGATACCCGGAGAAGATAAAATTGGTGATCCCCAGTGCCTGATATTCGCGGATACGTGCTGCAACCTGCTGCGGGTTCCCCACCAGTGCGGTGCCCGCCCCGCCGCGCACCAGACCAACGCCCGCCCACAGGTTCGGCGCAATGCGCAGGTCGTCTCGCGATCCGCTGTGCAGTGCGCTCATTCGCGCCTGCCCGGTAGAATCCATGCGGGCAAAGATTTTCTGCGCGCTGGCGATGGTGTCGTCATCCAGATGGGCAATCAGTTTGTCGGCTGCGGCCCACGCCTCCTCTTCGGTTTCCCGCACGATAACGTGCAGGCGGATGCCGTAGTCGAGTTGACGACCGCGCTGCTCGGCGCGCTGACGCACCACGGCCAGCTTTTCGGCCACCTGCTCAAGCGGTTCGCCCCACGTCAGGTAGGTATCTACCTGATTGGCAGCCACGTCGATCGCTTCATCCGACGAGCCGCCGAAGTAGAGAGGCGGGCCGTTTTCCTGTACCGGCGGGAAGAGGATTTCAGCGCCTTCCACGCGGATATGTGTACCGTCGTAGTCCACCTTTTCGCCTTTCAGCAGGCGGGAATAGACATCAAGGAACTCTCGTGTGACCTGATAGCGGTCGGCGTGGCTGAGGAAAATGCCGTCACCCCGGTTCTCGACCGGGTCGCCCCCGGTGACCACGTTGATGAGCAGACGTCCTTCCGACAGGCGGTCAAGGGTTGCCGCCATACGCGCAGCCAGGCTGGGTGGCTGTAATCCAGGACGAACCGCCACCAGATAGCGCAGACGGCGAGTCATCGGTGCCAGCGCCGAGGCGACCAGCCAGGAATCCTCGCAGCTTTTCCCCGTGGGGATCAGCACGCCGTAATAGCCAAGATTGTCCGCCGCCAGCGCAACCTGCTGTAAATAGGGCAGATCGACTGCCCGCCCGCCTTCAGCGGTCCCCAGGTAACGCCCGTCACCGTGGGTGGGCAGAAACCAGAATACGTTGATGTTGTCCTGTACCGACTCGCTCATTTGCCATTTCCTATATAACTACATCTGAATTTATTCATTAGAAAGTTACGCTTTGGTTATAAAACACTAAGCAGGAAGCATGCCAATTCTTTATTGAATTTTTATTGTTAAAAATCAGCATATTAAAAACATCTCCGTTATTAATTTTTGCTGCATTTGCAGCAGCGAATGATGATCTTCTGCTGCAATTGCAGCAGCCCGGCCGTTTATCCCTCTCGTCGCCGCTTCCGCGCCAGGATACTCTGGCCGCAGACGCTATTCCGCAGGAGTGAAGCATGCAAAACCCCGCCCCTATACTGATTGACCCGGCCTCTATTGCCTTTCAGAGCGTGCTGGACAGGCTGGCACCTACCGATGCCACGGTGCTGATCGTCGGCGAAACCGGCACCGGTAAAGAGGTGGTGGCGCGCTATCTGCATCATCACAGCGCGCGGCGCGGCGAGCCTTTTCTGGCAGTGAACTGCGGTGCGCTGACCGAAACCCTGGCGGAATCGGAGCTGTTTGGTCACGAAAAAGGCGCTTTTACCGGCGCGGCGGAGCGCCACCAGGGCTGGTTTGAGGCGGCGGAAGGGGGAACCCTGCTGCTGGATGAAATCGGCGAACTGAGCCTGCCGCTTCAGGTGAAGCTGCTGAGGGTGCTACAGGAGCGTGAAGTCACCCGGGTGGGATCGCGCCGCCCGGTGAAGGTTAACGTGCGGGTGATTGCCGCCACCCACGTCGATCTGGCGCAGGCGATCCGCGAACGCCGCTTCAGGGAAGACCTCTATTATCGTCTGAACGTCGCAGCGGTGACCCTGCCGCCGCTGCGCCAGCGCCGCGAGGATATTCCCCTGCTGGCGGATCATTTCCTTAAGGTGTATGCCACCCGACTCGGGCGGCCACAGCTGCGGCTGGCGGAGGATACCGTCGCCACGCTGATGGATTATCCGTGGCCGGGCAATATCCGCGAGCTGGAAAATACCCTGCACAATGCCGTGCTGCTCAGCCGCGAGGCGGTGATCGCGCCGCAGCACCTGCGGCTTAACCCGGTGGCGCTGGACCCTCAACCCGCCAGCGAACTGGCGCTGGATCGCTTTTTGCGCCAGCAGCTGAGCGTTGACAGTGGGCAGATATACCAGCGGGTGCTGGATTCGCTGGTGCGTAATGCGTTTGAACTGAGCGACGGTAACCAGCTACAAACCGCCGCACTGCTGGGCGTCAGCCGCAACACGCTGCGCACGCATCTCGGCCATCTGGGGCTGATCAAGGCGAGGCGCAGTACCGCACGCGGCCTGCGTTTCGATGTCGCCCCAGCCGCGCCGCAGGAACGCGAACTGCGCATCGGCTATCAGAAATTCGGCAATCTCGGCATTCTTAAAGCGCGGCAAAGCCTGGAAGCGGAGTTTGCCAGCCGGGGGATCAGCGTACTGTGGAGTGAATTTCCCGCCGGGCCGCAGCTGCTTCATGCGCTGACCAACCACGAGATCGACTTCGGCACCACCGGCGAAGTTCCCCCGGTATTCGCCCAGGCCAGCGGCAGCCCGCTGCTTTACGTGGCCTGGGAACCGGCCGCGCCGCAGAGCGTGGCGCTGATGGTGGCTAACGACAGCCCGATCCGCACGATTGCCGATCTGCGCGGTAAGCGCATTGCGGTAAACAAAGGTTCCAACGTGCACTATCTGCTGGTGCAGATGCTGGATGAAGCGGATATGAGCCTGGCCGATGTGCGGGTGGTTTACGCGCCGCCGAAATATCCGCTGACGCCAAGCGATCATCACGCGGTGGATGCCTGGATGATGTGGGACCCGCTTCTCAGCGCAGCGGAGTATGACGGACAGCTGCGGGTGGTCGGCGACGGGCGTGGCCGGGTGAACAATCATCAATTTTACCTCACCCACCGCGAGTTCGCCGCGCACTCTGCCGATCTGCTGCATACATTACTGGCAGCGCTGGAACAAACCGGGCGCTATATAGACGGTAATCGTAAAGAGGCCAGCGCACTGCTGGCAACGGAATTGGGCCTGGCACCGCAGGCGCTGTCGGACGCGCTGGTGCGCCGCAGCCATCAGACGAAGCGGATGGATCTGGCGGTGATCCGCGAACAGCAGACCATCGCCGACCGCTTTTATGCACTGGGATTGTTGCCTCGCGCGGTGAAGGTGCGCGAGGCGTTATGGCACGATTAGTGACAGCGTCACATTTTAAGGGTGTTTAGCGTACCCGGTGCTGGCTGTGGAACAGTGCAACCGCACTGAACAGGGCCAGCAGCATCAAGTAGTAACTCGGCGCCAGACTGCTGCCGGTCAGGCTAATCAGCAGGGTACAGATCAGCGGCGCAAAGCCGCCAAACACCGTCACCGCCACGTTATAGCTGATGGCCATGCCGCTGGCGCGGGTAGTCATCGGGAACAGATCGGCCATCATCGACGGTACCGTTGAGAAGTAGACCGATTTCAGCAGCGCCATCCAGCCGACCAGCAGGATCAGCGTGGTCGGACTGGTGTGATTCACCACCAGCAGGAACGCCGGATAAATGGTTACCGCCAGCATAATCAGCGAGCCCCACATCAGCGGCAGACGCCCGACTTTTTCCGCCCACAGCCCCATCAGCGGCGTCACCACCGTCAGAATAATCCCGGCCACCAGCGTAGCGGTAAACGCTGTCGATCCCGGCAGATGCAGGTTTTTAGTGGCGTAGGTCGGCACGTAGTTGAGCATGTAGTTCACGCCGGTGGAGATCACCATCAGCCCCATAGCCAGCAGCAGCAGGTTTTTCTGCTGGCCCATCAGCGTTTTCAGCGGCGCGGCGTGTTTTTCCTGGCTGACGAAGCTGGCCGGTTCATGTACGTGGCGGCGAATATACAACCCCACCGGACCGATCAGCAGGCCGAAGGCGAACGGAATACGCCAGCCCCACTCCTGGATCTGCGCTTCGGTCAGCCAGGCCGTCAGCCCCAGGCCAAAGGCAGACGCCATCAGCGTACTGGCCCCCTGGGTGGCGAACTGCCAGCTGGCGATAAACGCGCGGCGCTCCGGGAAATGCTCAACCAGAAACGCGGTGGAACTGCCGAACTCGCCGCCTGCGGAGAAGCCCTGAATCAGCCTTGCCAGTAGGATCATAATCGGTGCAATCACCCCGATGCTGCTGTAGGTCGGCATCACGGTGATGATCAGCCCGCCGACCATCATCAGCATAATCGACAGCAGCAGCGCCTTCTTGCGCCCGACGCGGTCGGCGTAGGCACCCAGCACAATTGCCCCGAGCGGGCGGATCAGGAACGACACGCCGAAGCTGCCGAAGGTCAGCAGCAGCGATACAGAGGGATCTTCGGTTGGGAAAAACGCATGGGCGATATAGCTGGCGAAGAAACCGTATACCGCGATATCAAACCACTCCAGCGCGTTACCGACGCAGGTGGCAAACAGGGTTTTATACAGATTCGGCTTGACCGCCGCAGGTGTCTGAACGGTGGTACTCATTTTGCACCTCCCTGCGCACGATGGGCCTGATGGCGCGCCAGCAGTGCACTTCCCTGTTCCCCCAGATCCCAGAACAGCCGGGTCATCATCTGTAATCCCTCGCGCGCGATGGACTTCAGCATGTGCTCATCCACCGCGTGCTGGCCGCAGGCCGGATAGGAGTGCGGCACCCACAGCGTGGGCAGGCCGAGGATATCGGCAAAGACATCATTTGGCAGCGAACCGCCCAGATTCGGCAGCAGCGCCGGTTTTTTGCCGCTGGTTTCCGCCATCAGCGCCAGCGCCCAGCCGACCAGCGGGTCGGTAGGATCAAGCCGGGTGGCCGGGGAACCGCGCAGCACTTCAACCTCAACCTGCGGGAAACCGTGGCGATCCAGATGCTCGCGCAGATGTTCACCGATGTGCTGCCAGTCGGTATCCACCACAAAGCGCAGCTGGCACACCGCCGTGGCGCTGCCGGGAATGGCGTTCATCGGCCGCGCCGGGTTGCCGGTCAGGAAGCTCAGCACCTCCAGCGTATTCCAGCCGTACAGGCGCTCGGTTGGCGTCAGCCCCGCTTCACCCCAGGCGGGATCGATAGCCGGGCCGTCGCCTTCACCCACGGTAATATCATCGAGAATAGCCTTAACCGCCGCGCTGATGGCCGGCGGTTTTAGCGCGGCCACCTGCAGCTGACCGTGCTGATTGACCAGGCAGGCCAGCGCATTCGCCAACTGGGTGCCGGGATTGGTCAGCAGGCCGCCCCAGTTGCCCGAGTGGTAGTCGCGGTCGCGGGCGTGAATGCTCAGGCGGAAGTTCACCGCCCCGCGCGAACCGAGGAACAGCGTCGGGCGTTCCGCGTTCAGGCGCGGGCCGTCGGAGGCGATAAAGATATCGGCGGCTAACTCGGACTGGCGATCCCGGCACAGCTGCGCCAGGCCGGGGGAGCTGACTTCCTCCCCCATTTCAAACAGGAACTTGCAGTTAAAACCCAGCGAACCGCGCGCGGCAATCACCTGCTCCAGCGCGGCGATATTCACCGAGTGCTGGCCTTTATTATCGGCGCTGCCTCGACCGTACCAGCGGTCGCCCTCTTCCACCAGCTGCCACGGGTCCAGCCCGCTGCGCCAGTTTTCATCGTCACCGAACACCACGTCGCCGTGGCCGTAGCACAGCACGGTGGGCAGCGCGGGGTCTTCAATACGCGTCGCCAGCAGGAACGAACGCGCCGGTGCCTGCGGGTTCGGCAGCTGCTGGCAGGTAAACCCCAGCCCCTGCATCGCCGGGATCATCTCTTCGTCATAATAGCGCTGGATAATCTCATCGCGATCGTCGCGCTGGCTTTCACTGCGTATCGCCACGCGATTAGCCAGCACGCGCTTAAACTCCCCGCTGTCAAAATACGCCGTCGCGCGGGCTACTGCCTGTTCAGCTGTCATAGACTTTTTCCGTAGTTATGTGTTGGTTTGCGTTTTAACGATCTCTTTCGCGGATCGATGTTGTTATCACTCCATCTAAGCTAATATTCAGCTTTGCCACAATTATCAAAATAACAAACGAGACTTGCTTTAAAAGCAATGCTCATCTGCACCATCACCGATCGCGCACCGTTAAAGAGCACCGCTATGCACAGCACTGAAATTCGCTATTTTCTCGCCGTTGCCAGCAGCGGCTCGCTAAGCGCCGCCAGCCAGCAGCTGTTCGTTGCCGTTTCCGCTATTAGTCGCCAGATCCAGCGGCTGGAGGCCCGAGTCGGCGCACCGCTGTTTGAGCGCCATGCGCGCGGCATGGTCCTGAACGACGCAGGGCAAATATTTGAGAACCACGTGCGGAAAAGCATGATGGACATGGAACACGCCATTGCGGAGATAAAGGGGCTGAAGGCGGTGCGGCGCATCGCGCTGCGTGTGGCCTGTACCGACGGCATGGCATTCAGCCTGCTGCCGGTGCTGTTTACTGAGTTTCGCCAGCTGCATCCGGGGGTCAGCTTTCATCTGACGGTGGGTAGCGCGCTGGAGGTGGCGGAAGTGATTCGCCGTGGCGAATGCGACGTCGCCTTTCAGTTCAGCCTGCACCCGGAGCGCGGCGTGGATGTGGTGGCCGCCTGGTCTGCACCGGTGCTGCTGGTGATGCAGCAAAATCACCCGCTGGCACATCAGCGGATTCAACTGTCCGACCTGCTGGCCTGGCCGCTGGCGCTGCCGGATGCGGGCACTACGGTGCGTCAGCTTTTCGATCTCTCCTGCCGGATGAGCGGCACCTTTGTGGAGCCCACTCTGACCTGTAATAACTTCAGCACGCTCTACTCCTTCCTGCTGAGCACGCCGCAGGCCATCACCATCTGCAGCCAGTTTACGGTGATGTACCAGGCCGAAGAACAGGGCCTGGTACTGAAGTCGCTCGGCAGCGAACAGCTCAGCCAGCGCTCGCTACAGGTGCAAACCGCGATTGGCCGCCCGCACTCTGCCGCGTTGGCGCTGTTCCTGGAGTTCGCCCAGCACGAGCTGAAGCAGCAGGATGAACGCATAAGAACGCGTTACGACTTTTAGCGATTATTTAATATCCACCGGATAGAAAATATGTTTGCCGAACGGATCAACCTCATAACCGCTGACATCTTTGCGCACCGGCTCAAAGATCGTTGAGTGAGCAATCATCACCGCCGGGGCCTGATCGTGCATAATCTGCTGCGCTTCGCGGTACATCTCCACGCGTTTTTCGTGGTTCTGCTCGGCGCGGGCTTTGGTAATCAGCTGGTCAAACGGCTGATAGCACCATTTCGACGAGTTCGAACCGCCGTTGGCCGAAGTGCAGCTAAACAGCGGGCCGAAGAAGTTATCCGGGTCGCCGGTGGCGGTGGTCCAGCCCATCAGCGCCGCCTGATGCTCGCCGTTTTTCACCCGTTTGAGGTATTCGCCCCACTCAAAGGTGACGATAGTGGCTTTGATGCCGACCTTCTGCCAGTCCGCCTGAATCATCTCCGCCATACGTTTGGCATTCGGATTATACGGGCGCTGAACCGGCATCGCCCACAGCTCAACGGAGGTGCCCTGCGCGATACCCGCTTCTTTTAGCAGCGTTTTCGCCTTTTCCGGATCGTATGCGTAGTCCTGCATATCTTCGGCGGCGCTCCACACGCCCGGCGGCAGCAGGTTTTTCGCAGCGGTGCCGGTCCCCTGGAAGACTGCCTCAATAATCGCCGGTTTGTTGATCGCCAGCGTCAGCGCCTGGCGCACTTTGACGTTATCCATCGGCGCTTTTTGGGTGTTGAACGCGAGGAACCCGGTATTCAACCCGGCTTTCTGCTCCAGAGTGATATTCGGGTTTTCACCCAGCCGCTTCAGGTCGGCGGGATTAGGGAACGGCATCACCTGGCACTCGTTTTTCTCCAGCTTGGCGGCGCGCACTGAGGCATCCGGCACGATGCTGAAGACCAGCCGGTCAAGCTTCGCCTTGCCCTGCCAGTATTCCGGGAAAGCGCGGTAGAGAATGCGCGAGTCCTTCTGATACTGCACCAGCTCGAACGGACCGGTGCCGATCGGCACACTGTCCACCTTCTCCGGCGTACCGGCTTTCAGCATCGCGTCGGCATATTCGGCAGAGAGAATCGAGGCAAAGTACCAGGCCAGATCGGCGAGAAACGGCGCTTCGGCATGAGCAAGCGTAAAGCGCACGGTGTGGTCGTCCACTTTCTCGATATTTTTCAGCAGCGTGCCAAACTCCAGGCTTTCGAAGTTGGCATAGGTGCCGTTAGAGACGTTGTGATACGGGTTGGCCGGATCTTTCTGGCGCATAAACGAGAAGATCACATCATCGGCGTTAAAATCGCGCGTGGGTTTAAACGTTTTGTTGCTCTGAAACTTGACGCCCTTGCGCAGATGGAAGGTGTACACCGTACCGTCTTCAGAGATATCCCAGCTTTCCGCCAGGCTTGGGATCAGCTCGGTGGTGCCCGGCGTAAAGTCCACCAGCCGGTTGTAAACCGGCACCGCGCTGGCATCCACGCTGGTGCCGGAAGTGTAAAGCTGTGGGTTAAAGTTTTCCGGCGATCCTTCAGAACAGTACACCAGTGTTTTTGCCGATGCCGCGGAGGCCATTGAGATTGCCAGCGCCGTTAACAGCGTGCCCAGTACCGCTTTCTTCATCTCCATCCTCGCTTTTTATTTGACATTGTCAGGGGGTGGTGCGTAAAACCAGAGAGTATCTGAGTGATAAATATGACATAAATACAGCGATATGCTGAGCAACGATTAAGGAATCCTGATGACTGACTCCCTCGCGCAGAAGCTGACCGACCGTTTTTACCGCTATCTGGCGGTCACCAGCCAGAGCGATGCCGCCGCCACCATCCTGCCCAGTACGCCCGAACAGCACGACATTGCCCGGCTACTGGCGGAAGAGCTGACCCAGTTGGGTTTGCAGGATGTGGTAATCGATGAATTTGCCACCGTGACCGCCGTCAGGCCGGGCAATACGCCGGGCGCACCGAAAATCGGCTTCATAACCCATATCGATACCGTCGACGTTGGCCTGTCGCCGCATATTCATCCGCAAACGCTGCGTTTTGAGGGTAAAGATCTGTGCCTGAATAAGGAGCAGGACATCTGGCTGCGCACCGCCGAGCACCCGGAGATCAACGCCTATCTCGGCCAGGATATTATTTTCAGCGACGGCACCTCGGTGCTGGGTGCGGACAACAAAGCCGCCGTTACGGTGGTAATGACGCTGCTGGAACATCTGCCTGCCGATGCCCCGGTTGGCGACATCGTGATGGCTTTTGTGCCGGATGAAGAGATCGGCCTGCGCGGCGCGAAGGCGCTGGACCTGGAATCCCGCTTTAAGGTGGATTTTGCTTATACCATTGACTGCTGCGAGCTGGGCGAAGTGGTGTATGAGAACTTTAACGCCGCAGCGGCAGAGATCCGCCTGACCGGTGTGACCGCGCATCCGATGTCCGGCAAGGGCGTGCTGGTCAATCCGCTGCTGATGGCGTGGGATTTTATCGGCCACTTCGATCGCCAGCAGACGCCGGAGCATACCGAGGGCCGCGAAGGCTACACCTGGTTTAATGATATGCATGCCAACGCCAGCGAGGCGGTGCTGAAGGCATCCATTCGCGATTTCGACCTGGCAAGCTTCGCCGGACGCAAGCAGCAGATCCACGATGTGGCGGAGATTATTCGTAAAAGCTATCCGACCGGGCGCGTTGAGGTGAGCATCAGCGACACCTACAGCAATATCAGCAACGCCATTGGTGAAGATCGCCTGCCCATCGATCTGATTTTTGCGGCACTGAAGGAGATTGGTGTAGAGCCGAAGGTGATCCCGATGCGCGGTGGCACCGATGGCGCGGCGCTGTCGGCGAAAGGTCTGCTGACGCCGAATTTCTTTACCGGCGCGCATAATTTCCATTCTAAGTTTGAGTTTCTGCCGATTCCCTCGTTCGTGAAGTCCTACGAGCTGGCGGAGAAAATCTGCCTGCTGGCGGCGCGCCCTTTCGTTAAGTAAGCCGGTTAGCGGGCAGACTCTGCCCGCTTCTGTATCAAAGACCCGCCTCCCGGCGCGGCTGCACGCCACCGATTTCCACGCTGTTATTCCTCGTAAACGTATACGCGCAGACGGTGACCGTCCGGGTCGCTGCAGGTAAAAGTATAGCCGAAGTCCATTTCGCTCGGCTGCTGGAGGATTTCCGCGCCGTGCTGCTGCCACAGGCGGCAGCAGGCATCCACTTCTGCGCGGCTTCCCAGGGTGAAGACCAGTTCTGACTGGCTTGGGCCTTTGGTTGCCGGCGGTTGGGTGTCGTCGATTGCCCACAGTCCCAGGCGGCCGGTTTGCAGTACGAACATGTAGTAGATGTCCTCCGTCACCACCGGTTCGGTCTGGAACAGGCGCTGGTAGAATTCGGCACTTTTTTTCGGGTTTTCGACGTAGAGGATGGTGTAATTGAGTGCGTTCATGGTGATTTCCTTTCATTTCGTGGGTTGGTTTGATGTCGGGAAGGATAGCGTTGGGGGGTGACAGTTTCTGTCAGTAGGGGTGAGCTGGGTGTGTGCTCGCACTAACGGGTTGGATATGTTGCCTGTGAGTTTAGTGCCCGCGCTGATGGGCAGGGTAAGTTGCCTGCGGGTTGGGTGCTGACGCTGGTGGGCGGGTGTCTTCCTGCCGGGCCGGTCCTCGCGCAGCTTCGCTGTGCCTTCTCTTCGTTCGTCAGCCTCACGGACCGCCGCAGACGCGCGTCCTGCGCGGCTGCGTCTTTTGCCCACGTCCGTGTGGGCAAATCCGGGCTTCCTCTCTGCGTTCAGCGCTGCGGATGGCCCTTCAGTAAGCCACCTTCCCGCCTGCTTTTCTGCACAGGTGGTGGCTTTACAGAGAAAAAGAGGCTCACTGCTGCGATTCAGCCGTCAATGGCTGGAGGACAGATTTATTACTGCGAGTGAAATTTAGCAGGTATGCGTTCACACTCGTGAGCTGAGTGTGTTGCTTATGGACGATTGCTATCGCTAGTGTGCTGCGTATGTGCTCGCACTACCGGATTGAATATGTTGCCTGTGATTTATGTTCCCGCATTGGTGGACTGGATAAGTTGCCTGTGGGTTGGGTGTTGACGCTGGTGGGCGGGTGTCTTCCTGCCGGGCCGGTCCTCGCGCAGCTTCGCTGTGCCTTCTCTTCGTTCGTCAGCCTCACGGACCGCCGCAGACGCGCGTCCTGCGCGGCTGCGTCTTTTGCCCACGTCCGTGTGGGCAAATCCGGGCTTCCTTTCTGCGTTCAGCGCTGCGGATGGCCCTTCAGGAAGACACCTGCCCGCCTGCTTTGCTGCATAAGCGTCTGCTGGCTGGAAATGAAAGAATTACAATTCAGTAATTCAGTAATTCAGTAATTCAGTAATTCAGTAATTCAGGCATCGACATCTGGTGAAAAGAAAGCACTCTTTATATTGAAGCCTTGCAGTTAGGTTTTGCGGGAAAACACCGGTTAATTACAGAATTGATATGTCCAGGACCTGGGAATATACCAACGATCACGATGTTTAAAATAGCGAGCAGATTGCCCTGCAGCAGCAGATACTGGGCCCCGGCCATCAATGTAATCACAACGATCAGCAAAAAGTCGGTTCGATAAGACAAAGTTAAACGACAGGAATTTAATACAGCGAGCAGATTGCCCAAAGGGGGGGCGGCCTCTGCTGCTGCGTAAGGGCATCCGCAGCGCCGAGGTGAAGCCATTGAGCCAGGAGACGACAGCAGGGACGCTGGCGTCAGGCCGGGTTTGAACAGGGATGTTCAATCCTGGCCGGTCCGACCGGCGCAATGGCGTAACCGAGGGCACCGCAACGCGGCGCGAGGACCGCCCTGAAGCAGCAGCAGAGGCTGAACCCAGCCCCGCGCGTCGCAGCAATTTCTTTTTCTTTAAAAAGCAAAAAACCGCCATCCCCAAGGATAACGGCCAGATAAATGCTCACGCTCCGGCATCTCGCAAAGCGGCATGCCGGAGGTTTTATGGGCTTACTTCACAGAAACATCAATACCCGGGAAATACTTCGCTGCCAGCTTGGTGATCGTACCGTCGGTCTGCACCTTGGTAATCGCCGCATCCAGCTCGCCCTTCAGCTTGGTATCGTCCTTACGCAGACCGAAACCAATACCGGTACCAAGAATCGTATCGTCCTCAACCGCTTTGCCGATAAAACCGAATCCCTTGCCCTGTGGCTTATCGAGGAAACCAGACTGGCCCGCCGCAGACATCACCAGCGTACCGTCCAGACGACCGGCAACCATATCGTTATAAACCTGGTTCTGATCCTGATAGGAGGTTACGGTCACGCCATTCGGCTCCCAGTGCTGCTTGGCGTAAGTTTCCTGAATGGAGCCCTGCAGAACGCCGATGCTCTTACCCTTCAGTGCTTCCGCAGTCGCATCTTTCAGGCCTGCATCGGTTTTACCCACCAGCATGCTTGGAATACGGTAGATAGGCTTGGTGAAGCCGATGCTCTTTGCACGCGCTTCGGTAATATTCATCGCCGAGTTGATGGCGTCGAACTTCTTCGCCGACAGTGCCGGGATCAGCGCATCAAAACTGCTCTCCACCCAGTTGCACTTGAAGTTACCGGCCTGGCAAATCGCGTTGCCCAGATCGATATCAAACCCTTCCAGCTGACCGGACGCGTTGCGGCTTTCAAACGGCGGATACTGAGATTCCAGACCGTAACGCAGCGTTTCCTGCGCCAGCGCGGAGACGGATGTCAGCAGGCCAATTGCCACAAACAGCGCATTCAATTTCTTCATTCACTTCCCCTTATGATTTTGATTAGCGAGGCTTGACCTGGCAGAGCGCGCGTGCACCAGCCTGCAAGGTGGCTTCGTCTTTTGCGAAAGAGAGACGGATCAGTTTATTGTCGGTTCCATCGGTATAAAACGCCGACAGTGGGATAGTTGCCACACCGTAATCAACGATGAGACGTTGTACCATTTCACTATCCGTTTCGTCACTGAAATCCGCATAGCTGGCCAGCATAAAGAACGATCCGGCGGACGGCAGCAGGGTAAACGGCGAATCCTTCAGCAAAGATGCCATCAAATCGCGTTTTTGCTGATAAAACGCCCCTAACCCGAGGTAGTTTTCCGGCTGTTGCAGATAGTCGGCAAACGCTACCTGCATCGGCGTATCGGCAGAGAACATCATAAACTGATGCACTTTCACCACTTCTTCCATCAGCTCTGCCGGAGCCAGCAGATAACCTACTCGCCAGCCGGTAACGTGGAAGGTTTTACCGAAGGAGGAGACAATCACGCTGCGCTGCGCCAGTTCGGGATGCGTCGCCATGCCGTTATGTTTGCGGCCATCAAACAGAATATGTTCATAAACTTCGTCGGACAGCACCACGATATCGGTGTTGCGGGTCAGCGCGGCAAGGCGGTCAAGATCCTCGCGGCTCAGCACCTGTGAACTTGGGTTGTGCGGCGTATTGATGATAATCATCCGGGTGCGCGAGGTGATCGCCGCGCTGACTTCATCCCAGTTAATGGCGAAATCCGGAACCTGAAGCTTCAGACCGATCGGGGTGGCACCCTGCAGGCGAACAATGGGCGCATAGCTGTCGAAAGCCGGTTCGAAGAAGATCACTTCATCGCCCGGATGCACCAGTCCGGCAATCGCCGAGTACAACCCTTCGCTGGCGCTGGCGGTGATCAACACTTCACTGGCAACATCATATTTTTGGCCGTAAAGCGTTTCGACTTTCTCCGCCAGAATCTGCTTCAGGGCCGTGACGCCGGTCATCGGCGCATACTGGTTATGGCCCTGCTGCATTGCCCTGCTGACGCCCGCTACCAGTGCCGGGTCGCAGGGGAAGTTTGGTGCGCCCTGCGAAAGGTTAATCGCCTTATGCTGCGCGGAAAGCTGGCCGATCACCGTGAAAATGGTGGTGCCGACGTCGGGTAATTTTGAGCGCTGCTGCACCGAAGAGGTGATAGTCATGGAAGCTCCAGTCAGAGGTTAAACCGTCGGGTGAATTTGCTTATGCTATTCAACGTGGCGCGGCTTGAGGCGACAAGCGAATTGTTGTCATAATAGCTATGACTTTTAAACATAGCTCAGGGTGTACCTATGTCCCAGCGTCCGCTGCCGCTGAACGCCATTCACGCTTTTATTGTCACCGCGCGCCACCTCAATCTGACCCGTGCCGCAGGGGAACTGTGCATCACTCAGGGGGCCGTCAGCCGTAAGATCGCCTCACTGGAAGCCTGGCTGGGCTTCAGCCTGTTCGATCGCCACGCGCGCGGGCTGCGCCTGACACCGCAGGGTTCCGCCCTGCTCCCCGCGTTACAGGCAGGCTATCAGCAGATTTTCGACGCTGCGCAGGCCAGCAGGCAACAGGCGGTGATTCGGCTTAAGGCCCCGACCTGCGCCATGCGCTGGCTGCTGCCGAAGCTGGTAGCGCTGGAGAAACTGCGGCCCGAGCTGCACGTTTCGCTGACTACCACCGTCGATCACAGCATTCTGCTGGAACACTATGATGCTGCGATCCTTTACGGCAGCAGCGGGCGCGGCCTGCTTCTGTTCGAGGAGGAGCTGACGCCGGTACTCGCAGGTGGCCTGCTGACTTCACGTCCCGCAGATGCCGCTACGCTGACCGCCATGACTTTTTTGCATCCCACCGCCGACAGCCGCGACTGGCAGCTGTGGCTGAAATCCCAGCAGATGTCCATTGCCATGCAGCGCAATCAGCATTTCGCCACCATGGATCTGGCAATCAGCGCGGCCATTCAGGGCTACGGCGTGACGGTGGCGGACGTCACGCTGATTGCGGAAGATCTGGCCATGCAGCGGCTGGTTGCGCCATTCAGCGGCAGAGTGAAAACCGGCGCGGTTTACAGTCTGATCCGTCGTCCGGCAGAGGAAGCCCCGCCGCTGCTGGATGAACTGGTGGCGTGGCTTTCCTCCCATGATGAAACGGCACTCAGCACAGAAAAATGAGCCAGGCAGTTCAGTTACGTTTCGCTCCCGGCTGGTGAAAATTGATTTGCAGATTATGCTGATAGGAGGCCGATCCTGACGTATGTCACCATCGCCAGCCTGCGGCACACGCCTTTTGCCGCCGAGCATTTCTTCATAACGTTAAGGACTTCACTTATGTTCTCCTCGCTTAATAACGGTTTTACCCGGCTCAGCGATCACCCCGATCTGGGCAGGCTGGTACTGCGCGTTTCGCTGGGCGCACTGCTGCTGTTTCATGGCGTATTTAAGCTACAGCATGGAGTGGGCTGGATTGCCGGGCTGTTGCAGGCTCACAACGTTCCAGGGCTGGTGGCCTACGGAGCCTATATTGGTGAGGTTCTGGCCCCGGCAATGATGATTATCGGGCTGATGACCCGCCCTGCGGCGTTTATTATTGTGATTAACCTGGTGGTCGCCACGCTGCTGGTGAAAACCGGCGCATTCTGGGACCGCACTTCGGTCGGTGCCTGGGCGCTGGAGGGCGAAGCGCTGTATCTGTTTGGGGCGCTGGCAGTGATGCTGCTGGGACCCGGGCGCTTTACGATAGTGCAGGACAGTCGCCTGCAATAAAAGAAAAACCACCTCTGAAATAGAGGTGGTTTTGATTCATGATGACCTGTTGCGAGCGCTTCTCAACGATGCTCAGGACGAAACAATGCGCGCCACGTCGTTAATATTGCCGGTGAGGATATTCACCAGGTTCGACACGCCAATCCGCTGATTTTCCTGCATCGAGAAATCAGAGTAAAAGGCAGCATGCGGCGTAATAACAACGTTATCCCGGCCTACCAGCGGCGATCTGGTAATGTACTCATCGCTCTCTTCAACCAGCACATCAAGCCCGGCACCAAATATCAAATTGTTGTCGAGGGCCTCAACCAGCGCCTCTTCATCGATCATCTGACCGCGCGAAACGTTGATAATAATTGGCCGTTGTTCCATTTTGGCAAACGCCTCGCGGTCCAGAATGTTCACATTGCCAGCGTTAAGCGACATGGTTAAACAGATGAAATGACTCTCTTTTAGCAGTCGATCTTTATCTACCAGCGTTATGCCCAGCCCCTCCGCCACCGCTGCCGGGCAGGACGGGGAGAAGGCAATCACCTTCATGCCGAACCCCTGCGCGTTCCTGGCAACGGCCTGGCCGATTTTCCCCAGCCCCATAATGCCGAAGGTGCTCCCTTCCAGCCTGAACATGCCGCTGACGCAGTTGAAGGCATATTTCTGCTTCTGCTCGATGCTGCGCCCGTACGCCTTGATATTCCTCGCCACGGCCAGGCCCAGCGTCATGGCATGTTCACTGACCTCCTGCGTGCAGTATTCAGCAATCACCGCTACCTGAACGTTATTGCGGCTGGCGGACTGCAGGTCGATAAAATTATAACCGGTCGCATTAATCGAAATGCCTTTTAGCCTGCGGCAGGCGGAAATCATGTCATCGGTAAAGGTCACATAGGAAGTCATAATGCCATCTGCATCGGCGATAACTTCGTTTAATGCCTGATTATCGCCGTTGTATTCATGGATAATTACCTCGGTATTCTGACCCAGCTGCTGCTTAAACAGATTAATTTCAGCGGCGACGTCTCTGTCGAGCGATTCTTTATGATCGCAAATCACTATTTTCATTAGAGGAACTCTTTAGACTGCTGCTATTAATTATTGACCAGACGCTCGGAAATTCGATTTTTCTTAACTGCATTTCTCGACAACACCCATAGCGATAAAATAACCGACAGCACTGCCAGGCAGGCCAGGCTCAGGAAGATTATTTTATAAGCCGTCATGGTATCCGCACCCTGGTATTTATCCAGCACCGTGCCGTAAACGGTATTCATAAACAGATCCGGTGAATAGCTAATAATTGAAGCAAAGCCGATAGCCGTTCCCGATACCTTGACGGGGACATTAATTTCTTTAAATGACGAGAACATAATGCCGTACATCGACATGACCAGCCAGCCCGGAATAATTGAAATGATACTGGTTAGCTGGAGATTATCACCGCCGACCATTACCGTAGCGACAATAGAGACGGCCAGCAGAATCGAACCATACATAATCCATTTTAGCGTCGATTTGAAAACTTTATCCGCCAGGTAGCCACCTATTGGCGAGGCAATCATCATCGCCATATTAATTCGCAGAATACTGAGCTCGGCGGAATTATCGGCTGACATCCCCAGCCAGGTCAGATACGGCGTATAATAAGAGCTACAGGTATAAACCGCATAGATACAGAAGAAGATAATCGACACCATCCACACCGAGGGATTCTTCACTACCAGTGAAAGGTCGGCGAATTTAAATTTATCTTCTTCTTTCGTTTCTGACTTTTCGAATCCTTTCAGGAAGAACATCAGGGCAATAGCCGACACACCGGTAAAGCAGGCCATCAGCAGCACGGCCATAAACAGTCCATGGCTGCCGCCGCCGGAATAGCCAAATACTTTCAGACACAGATAATTAATTATCGCCGTTGCGGCACCGTTGGCGCTGTAATAGATGCCATACATTAACCCCTGATCCTGCTCCTCGCTGATTATCCTTACCGCCTTAAGTACGGCGGACCAGAAAACAAACCCGGAAGCAAAGGCCATCAGGAACCAGACCACCAGCGCCGAGGCAAAGTTAAAGAAGAAAGCAAATATCAGCGTTAATGCGGTGGCTGCGAACAAGGAAGCCACCACGGAAATGCGCGGCGACAGTTTGTCGGCCAGAATACCCCCTGGAATATACAGTGCCACACAGCCGAGAGAATACGCCGTCAACAGTAAACCGGAATCGGCATTACCAATACCGAGTGAGGTTAATACGTCATCATAAAAAATATATTTAAGATAGGGAAAGACAAATATCGCACCACCGGAAAAACCCAACAGAAGGAGGGTTATATACTTCTTATACTTTGGCATAATTAAGCACCCTGTAATGTTTGCAACACACTTTTAAATTTGTCGATAAAGACTTTATTTTGTTCTTCCGTTCCGATCGTCACCCGCAGATGGTTCTGGTAGCCCCAGCCGCCGCACGGACGCACAATCACGCCTTGCTGCAGCAGCCGATTGGCAATATCACTCGCTGCAAAATCCGTAGAGAAAAAGACAAAGTTGGTGTCAGACTCGCTGCACGTACAGCCCGCCTCGCGCAGTTCCGCAATCATGCTTTCGCGGGAGGCGATAAGCCGGTTGCCATAGCTGATGCAGGTCGCCAGATCTTCCGTCAGCACGCTGACCGCACCGGCCAGACCGATACGGTTGGCGTTAAACGGCTCGCTAATGGTGTCGTAGGCGGTGATCACCTCGGGCCGGGCAATGCAGTAGCCAATTCGCCCGCCCGCCAGACCAAAATATTTCGACAGCGTGCCGACTTTAATAATTTTTTTACCTTCACTAATCAGGCGGGTTACATCAATCAGATGGTCCTGTTTGGCAAATTCAATATAGGCTTCATCTAATACCACCCATACGTGGTTCGGCAGTGCGTCAATAAAGGCGTAAAATTCATTGCGGTCAACGGTAGTGCCGGTGGGATTGTTTGGATTACAAACCCAAATCAGCTTTGTTTTTTCACTCACCGCGGCAGCCATTGCCTGCAGATCCAGGCGGAATTCGCCGTCCAGGGGGATCTGTTTTACCTCAGCCCCCATCCCTTTTGATATTTCGTTATACAGGCCGTAAGTTTCTTTCGGAACAATTACTTCATCGCCGTGGCTGATAAAAGTTTTAGCCAGCGTATCGAGTACGCCTCCGGCTCCGTGACCTAAACCAATATTTTCCGCAGCCAGATTATTTCTTTCTGCCAGAATAGATTTCAGGCGGATAAAGTTTTTCTCCGGATAGCTGTTAATTTTCAGCACTTCATCCATCATTCGTTTCGTGGAAAGATGAAAAGGTGCATAAGGGTTTTCATTGGACCCCAGTTTAATGGCGCTGGATAAACCATACTCTTCCATTACATCTTCCATACTTTTACCTGCGGCATAAGGCACGCAGTTGTACACTTCTTTTCTTACTTCCTTGATCATATTATCCCCTGAAAATTTTCTAATTATGATGCAAACATTCCGGCACGGAAGCCTTTGATCCATGCCTGACAGATTGATACGGCATCTTCTGGTTTAAATGCGTGTGAGTTGAGGCAGCTTTCCACCCATAAACCGTCGAGCATTGATGAAAATGAAATACTGGCCAGTCGGATATTACATTCCGTACTGTTGTCCTGCCGCCACAGGTCGCCAAGTAGCTGTGAAAGGAATTCAAGATAGCTGGCGTAGGTTAATGAGTGAGATTTATCAATTTCCGGGCTGTATCTCGTCATTCCCCAAAACACTATCCACGCATTAAGCAGATCGGGGTCAAGAATTGATGGATTAAAGCTCTCCCGAATAAACACCTCAATTCTTTTAGCGGGATCGGTAATTTCACCTTCACAGGTTTCTTTTAGGGAAATAAGAATTCCACCCGCCATTGACTCATAGGCTGCGGATATTAATTTTTCCAGACTGCCGAAATGATGATTAATCAAGCCGACGGAAACCTTCGCCTCATCAGCTATTTTCCTTACCGATAATCCTTTGTACCCTTCCTTTTTCAGGCAGGTTAAAGCGGCGGAAATAAGTTCCGATTGTCGTTGTATTACCGTCATCTGATGTGCCTGTTGATTTATTTAAACCCTGCGATTGATTATTAACTTACACAGCGTTGAACACTCGTTCAATCTCTTTTTTCGTAATGAAAAAGGCATAGAGACGATCGCACCATGGTGGGGAGCGATGTTTAGTTTTGGCATTAACAATAAGAAATAAAACGACGCAAATAGAACGAGTTAATGCAGCATTGAACCAATTTGGTGCACAGGCACCAAAATAAAGCGTCAGATATTTTTTTATCCGGCAGGCAAAAAATGAAGGGACAGAAGGTGGGGAGTGAGAGAAATTTCGATCTTTACTGACAAAACCGGGGGCGATGCTCCCCCTGATTTTGTCAGCCTGTGGCCGCGAGGCAGTTGTTTTGCCCTACTATGGCCGGTAACCATAACGCGATTTTGCCACCAGCATCAGCGTAGTCAGGACTGCGGGGATGGCCAGGAAGGAAAAGACATCGGTAATATTCCAACCCATCGACAACATCTGCGCACCGGCAAAAGCACTGATGATCGCCCCGACTCGCCCCACTCCGTGCATCCAGCTGGAACCGGTAGCGCGCGCTCGCGTTGGATAGTAGCTGGCGGACAGTGCATTCATTCCGGTATTCGCCCCGTTAAGGCAGAAGCCGCTACAAAAAGCGATACAGCTCAGCACCAGAACGTCTGCCGGCGCATAGCCGATACACACGGTAGCAATCGCACCGGTGAAATAGATTGCCGCCAGTGCCAGATTGGCGTTAAAGCGATCCATTACCCAGCCGGCAAATAGTGAACCAATCGTCCCCCCCGCCTGATACATCGCCGTGACCAGCGCGGCCTGGGTGACCGTCATACCAATGTCTTTGACCAGCGACGGCAGCCAGCTGCCGATCAGATAGACCAGGAACAGCCCCATAAAATAGCTGCCCCACAGCATTACGCTGCCAAACAGATACTGTCGGGACAGCACCAGACGCACGGCGCCTCCGGTTGTGGCTATTTCGCTAAGGGCAAAACGGCAACGATCGGTCGTCATTCCGGGGTGCATCTTTTCGACAATCCGGCGAATTTTCCAGGCTGGAGCATTGCGCGTCATCATAAAACGCACGGATTCAGGCAGCCAGCGGAGTAAGAACGGCACAATCATCAGCGGCAAAACGCCGCCCAGAATGAGTACCGAATGCCAGCCGTAGTGAGGGATCAGCCATGAGGCGGCAAAACCGCCGCTGGCGGCTCCAAAGGTAAAGCCGCAAAACACCACGGTGATCAGGAACGCGCGTTTGCGCTCGGGGGAATATTCCGCCACCAGCGTACCGACATTAGGCATCGCAGCTCCAAGGCCTAAACCGGTGAGAAAGCGGAACAGCATTAGCTGATCGAGGTTCTGTGAAAATGCGGTTGCCAGCGTCCACAGGCCAAAGAAAAACACGCTGCTGATAATCAGCACCCGTCTGCCAAACCGATCGGCCAGCGGCCCGGCAAACATTGCGCCCAGCGCCAGGCCAATCAGAGCTGCGCTGATGACCGCACCCAACTGATGATTGCTGACACCCCACGCCGTTTTCAACGCCGGAGCGATAAAGCCCATCAGCGCAATATCCATTCCGTCCATGGCGACGACGGCAAAACTCAGTGCAATAATGCACTTCTGGTAACGGCTTAATGCATTGCGGTTGATTAATGCATGAATATCGATGGCCGCGGTACTGTTCACTGCGTACTCCCTGGCTTGCCGATCGTCACCCCGCTCCAGCATGCTAAGCGGGTTTCTGCGGCCTCAGGGCCCTGCTGCGCGATCAAGCGGAAAAATAGCCCGTTATCATAACGGATTGTTATGAAGTTCTCCTGATTAATTGCATGTACTTTCAACCTCAGTAATGCATAAGCACACATTAAGGATGGGTGATTTAACGCCCTGAAAAGTAATAGTTACCGGGCTATACAGAGCAAATGTTAATTAAATTTTGCAATAAGGTTAACAAAAAACGCAACGCAAGCTTGCCAGTAATACCGCCAGATTACTAATCTGAGCTATGAATAAAAATTATCAATTTAATCAGCGCATTCGACTGCGCCACCTGCATACCTTTGTTGCCGTTGCGCAGCAGGGCACCCTCGGCCGCGCTGCGGAAACCCTGTCGCTAAGCCAGCCCGCGCTGTCAAAAACGCTAAATGAACTGGAAGAGCTGGCCGGAGCCAGACTGTTCGAACGGGGTCGGCTTGGTGCGCAGTTGACCATGATGGGCGAACAGTTTCTCACTCACGCGGTTAAAGTGCTTGATGCGCTCAATCATGCCGGACAGTCCTTTAATACGCCGTTACCGCAGGAGCCGGAAGTGCTGCGGGTTTGCGTGTTAACTACCGTGGCGCTCGG
Organism: Erwinia sp. S43; assembly: GCF_016624745.1. Taxonomy (NCBI): domain Bacteria; kingdom Pseudomonadati; phylum Pseudomonadota; class Gammaproteobacteria; order Enterobacterales; family Erwiniaceae; genus Erwinia; species Erwinia sp. S43. Next base: position 443,208 of record NZ_JACVTX010000001.1, read on the forward strand.
GATGCTGCCTTCTATTCTCGATCGCTTCCATCAGCAGCGGCCACAAACCATTGTACAGGTGGCAACGCTGCACAATAACGTACTGATAGCCGGGCTGAAAGCCGGGGAATTTGATGTGGGCATCGGCCGCATGGCCGACGCCGAACTGATGACCGGACTGACTTATGAACTGCTGTTCCTGGAATCACTGCGGCTGGTGGTTCGCCCCGATCATCCGCTGATGAGTGACAACGTCACGCTTTCCCGCGCAATGTCCTGGCCAGTGGTGATCTCACCTGAGGGAACTGCCCCGCGCAGGCTGGCGGAAACCATGCTGAAAGAACAGGGATGCAGCCTGCCGCCCACGCTGGTCGAAACGTCGGCCACGTCACTGGCTCGCCAGCTGGCGCTACGCTACAACTATGTCTGGTTTGTTCCTTCCGGCGCGATTAAGGAGGATCTGTTGCACAATTCCCTTGCCGCACTGCCCGTGGCATCACACGGACCGGGAGAGCCGGTCGGTATTCTTACCCGCTCCGGCGTTCCGCTCAGCCTGAGCGCAGAGATATTGCTGGCGACTATTCGAAAATCGCACTCTGGTTAGAACGTCAACGAGCGCGGCGGGCGTTTTGCTCTCGGTTTTCCAGCCGCGCCCGTTCGCTTTTACGCAGCGCAACGTAACATGCACCGCTACCGCCGTGGTGAGGCTGAGCGCTGCAAAAGGCCTGCACTTCATCAAACTGCTGTAACCAGCGCATCAGGTAGCTGCGAATAATGTTGGCATGAGACGTGTCGTGCCGCGCTTTGCCGTGGATTATCAGCAAATTACGGATATCATCTCGCAGTGCCTGGCGCATAAACAGGTACAGCATCTGGCGACTGTTTTCTGCCGATTGCTTGATGAGATTAAGATTGAGCTGCGGTGGATATTTGCCCTGTCGAAGTTTATCGAGTACCCCAGGCTGTATACCGTCAGCAATAAACTCCAGCGGCTGCGTGCCCGGCACAACTTCCAGCAATCCGGTGGTCAACGGATTATCCAACTGTTCTTCCCACTGCCGATCTCTGGGGGGTTTAGCGGATGGCGATTTCTGCCACATAATCGTGCTGCAGTCTTTCAGCGGTGTGACATCTTCCATCGCGTGGCGGAAGATATCGCTTTCATCAGGGTTAAAGGTCATCACTCACTCCTTTTACTGGCACCTGCGGCGCGACAATTCAGCGCATGACGTTTTAACGCCTAACGGGAAGTTTAGCAAGATAGAAAGCGGCAAGGCGAAAATTGCGCCAGCATCGCTTTTCGATGGGCGAAATAATTCCACGGTTAAGTGTAAATTATGATGGCAAAGAGCAGAACAATACTCTACAGCGCATGATTACAATGGCACAGATCAATGAAAAATCGCTAAATAAGCAGATTTAAGTTTGTTAATGGATTGTTTTTATCATATATTTCACCAGGATAGCTTTTAATAATGACGTCCTTAGTCTTTATGTGGCTAAAACTGCTCTGATGAGTTTCATTTTGTAAGTCAAAACGGTAAAATTGATATCAGTCAATAATCATAGAGCGTACATTATGATTCCAGAAAAGAGAATTATCAGTCGACGCATACAATCAGGTGGTTGTGCTATTCACTGCCAGGATTGCAGCATCAGTCAACTCTGCATCCCCTTCACGCTAAACGAACACGAACTTGACCAGCTTGATAATATTATTGAGCGCAAGAAACCAATTCAAAAAGGCCAGACGCTGTTCAAAGCCGGCGACGAACTCAAGTCGTTATATGCCATCCGCTCCGGCACCATTAAAAGCTATACCATCACCGAACAGGGTGACGAACAGATTACTGGTTTCCACCTGGCGGGCGATCTGGTTGGCTTTGACGCGATCAGCGGCAGTCAGCATCCCAGCTTTGCGCAGGCGCTGGAAACCGCGATGGTGTGTGAAATCCCCTTCGAGACCTTAGACGACCTGTCCGGTAAAATGCCGAGCCTGCGCCAGCAGATGATGCGGCTGATGAGCGGCGAGATCAAAGGTGACCAGGAGATGATCCTGTTACTGTCGAAGAAAAATGCCGAAGAACGCCTTGCCGCGTTTATCTACGGTCTTTCTCGTCGTTTCGGCCAGCGCGGCTTTTCTCAGCGCGAGTTCCGTCTGACCATGACGCGGGGCGATATCGGTAACTACCTGGGATTGACGGTAGAAACTATTAGCCGTTTGCTTGGCCGCTTTCAGAAAAATGGAATGCTGGCGGTGAAAGGCAAATATATCACTATTGAAAATCATGAAATCCTCTCCCAGCTTGCCGGCCAAAGCAGGGCAATCGCCTGACGATTTGCCGGGTCAATATTTGTTATTTTATTGATCCGGCAATATCTTTCCCCTTTTTCCTTTTGTCTGATTGGGCTATCTTTAACTTACACGCTCGGTGTATGGAGAACCCATTATGGCTAACTATCAAAACATCCTTGTGGCTATCGATCCGCAGCAGGACGACCAGCCTGCCCTGCGGCGCGCGGTGTATCTGAATCAGCGCCTTGGCGGTAAGATTACCTGTTTTCTTCCGATCTATGATTTCTCCTACGAGATGACCACTCTGCTGTCGCCTGACGAACGCTTAACGATGCGTAAAGGCGTGATCAGCCAGCGCACTGAGTGGATTCGCCAGCAGGCGCAGGCCTATCTGGCCGCCGGTGTGCAAATCGATATTAAAGTGGTATGGCACAACCGCCCCTTCGAAGCGATTATTCAGGAAGTACTGAACAACCAGCACGATCTGGTGATCAAAATGACCCATCAGCACGATCGCCTGCAGGCGGTGGTGTTTACCCCAACCGACTGGCACCTGCTGCGTAAATGCCCTTGCCCGGTCTGGATGGTGAAAGACCAGGCCTGGCCAGAGGGCGCGAAAGCGCTGGTCGCCGTCAACCTCGCCAGCGAAGAGCCGCATCACGATCCGTTGAACACCAAGCTGGTGCGGGAAACGCTGGACCTGGCCGAACGGGTAAACCATACCGAAGTACACCTGGTCGGTGCCTATCCGGTAACGCCAATCAATATCGCCATTGAACTGCCCGATTTTGACCCAAGCGTCTATAACGATGCAATTCGTGGGCAGCATCTGGTGGCAATGAAGGCGCTACGTCAGTCATTCAGCATTGACGAGAAATTTACCCATGTGGAAAAGGGTTTACCGGAAGAAGTCATCCCGGAACTGGCCGACCATCTTTCTGTGGGGGTCGTGGTCCTGGGCACTATTGGCCGCACCGGTCTTTCCGCTGCCTTCCTTGGCAACACCGCAGAGCAGGTCATCGACCACCTGCGCTGTGACCTGTTAGCCATCAAACCTGACGGTTTTACTTCACCGGTGGAACTGGACGACGACGAAGACGATTAATCTGACTACAGGCGCAGTCGTTGAGATACGCGCGGCTGCGCCTGGCCACTTGAAAATGATATTGTGTTAACCGTTTCATCGATCCCATGAAAGCCCGGTGCTCTCTGCTCTCTGCTCTCTGCTCTCTGCTCTCTGCTCTCTGCTCTCTGCCAGAATATATTTCGTCTGTTGAGAATGCTGTAAGACTAAATATCAGCTTTAATGTTAAATATTTGTTTAAATTCACCAAGAATAAGTCGGCGATAATTTATTCCCTGTCGCAATAACGTTAAAAAATAGCTTCATGATAAGAATTATCCTTTAACATTATAAATAAAAGCCGTTACACTCTGCCGGTCATTTTACTTTGCCAGAGATTGCCCTTTTGGTTCTATATCGTCTGTCACAGCGCCGAATGCCTGCACTTATCGCCATACTGGCGATTCTGCTGCTATTTATCGCGCCGGACATCTCGCAATCGCTGATGCATCGCCAGTCTTCAGACGGTATGACTGAAGCAATGCACGATATGTCCGCGATGCACGATGATATGAATATGCAAAGTATGACTGCTGACGATATATCGAGCAGCCACAGCAACCACAGCAACCACAGCAACCACAGCAACCACAGCAACCACAGCAACCACAGCAGCGTAAACGACTTAAACAACGCAACGCAACACGCCATGAATCCCCTTCAGTCCCACGCCATGAGTATGAATATGGGCATGGGCATGGGCATGGGCATGATGGATGAATTTGCCTGCGGCTATTGCCAGCTGTTGGTCCACGTGCCGATGCTGATGTGGCTATTTGTCCCGGTGCTGCTACTGATGCTGCTGGTGAGCCAGTCACCGCCGATACGTCCGCTGCCCACATATCACCTTACCGTTTATCCCGGCCCCTGCCAGCCGCGCGCTCCGCCTGTTTTTAATTCCTGAATGTTATTCAGCTCGATAATTTGCTTGCGGCAAATATATCGCTTGGAAAAAATAATAATGTGATTTTCACAGGACCTCGCACGCCCTGATTATTATTACCCTGAATCTTCTACTGCGTAATAAAAGCATTGGAGAACGGGAATGAAATAGTAATCAGACGTTAGCGTTGATGGTTAAAACAGGAATAATAAATGAATACATTTCCCCTGCGCAGCTCACTGCTGAGTGCGGCTATTTCCATCGCATGCCAAAGCCAGGCTGCCTCCGATCCTCATCATCCCATCGTGAACGAGGATGCAGTGATTACCGTAACGGCACCGCTGTCTAATCCGCTGAACGTGGTGACATCTCCCAAAACGCCACGCCAGCCGGTTCCTGCCAGCGACGGTTCCGACTATCTGAAAACCATTCCCGGTTTTGCTCAGGTACGCAACGGCGGCACCAACGGCGATCCGGTATTTCGCGGGATGTTTGGCTCACGCCTGCGTATCCTCACCGACGGCGGAGAAATGCCGGGGGCCTGCCCGGCGCGAATGGATGCACCAACGTCCTATATTTCACCGGAAAGCTTCGATTTACTCAGTATCACCAAGGGGCCGCAAACCGTACTCTGGGGACCGGGAAACTCCGCCGGAACCATCCGCTTTGAGCGCCAGCCGCCGCAGTTCAAAGAGACAGGGATCAAAGGCGATGCCAGCCTGCTGGCCGCATCAAACCATCGCTACGATCAGAATGCGGATCTCAGCCTCGGCAGTGAACAGGGCTATCTGCGCCTGCTGGGTAACAAATCGCGTTCGGATGACTACAAAGACGGTAACGGCGATCGCGTTGCTTCTCGTTGGGATAAATGGAATGCCGATATCGCGCTGGGCTGGACGCCTGATACCGATACGTTGCTGGAGTTGAGCGCCGGGCGCGGCAACGGCGAGGCCCGCTACGCCGGTCGCAGTATGGACGGTTCACAGTTTAAGCGTGAAAGCCTCGGCCTGCGCTTCGAGAAATCGAACATCGGCGAAGTGCTGGATAAAGTTGAGGCACAAATTTATTACAACTATGCCGACCATATTATGGATAATATCACCCTGCGCTCACCGACGGCCGGAATGGGCAGCATGGTTGACATGGCGATGGGCGGTATGGATATGAGCAGCGGCATGACGGGCAGGCTCGACCGCCGTACCGTTGGCGGGCGGGCGATGGCCACGCTGATGCTGGGCGATGTTAAACTAGAAAGCGGTCTGGATATGCAGACCAGCACCCACCGCCAGCGCAGTGGCGATGACTGGAGTAAAGATGCCCGCTTCCACGACGTCGGCATGTTCAGTGAGCTGAGCTGGTCGGCGAGCGAACAGGACAAAATCGTGGGTGGTGCACGACTGGATCGCACGTGGGTGGATAATTTCAGCGCCCGTGGTGAAGGCGAACGTAGCGATACGCTGCCGGCCGGATTTATGCGTTTGGAACATACGCTCAACGACGTGCCGTTGATGCTGTATGCTGGCGTCGGTTATACCGAGCGCTTCCCGGATTACTGGGAGTTATTTTCGCCCACCACCGGCGCAGATGGCCTTTCAGCGGCGTTTGATACGGTTAAACCCGAAAAAACCACCCAGCTGGACTTCGGCGCCATGTATTCCGGTGAACATCTTGATGGCTGGCTCTCCGCCTACGTTGGCCGGGTGAACGATTTTATTCTGTTTAATTACGATGCGGATAACAGCAGTTTGAGCCGGGCAAGCAACGTTGACGCCACGATTATGGGTGCAGAAGCTGGCTACCGTTACCAGCTGACCGAACACTGGTCGACGGATGCCAGCCTGGCGTGGGCGTGGGGCAAAAATCGCAGTGATAACACGGCTCTGCCGCAGATGCCGCCGCTGGATGCCCGGCTCGGGCTGGGTTGGGAAAATGGACCGTTCAGCACCAGCGCCCTGCTGCGGATGGTCAGCCATCAGGATCGCATCGCGCTGAATCAGGGAAATGTGGTCGGCAAAGATTTTGGCCGCAGTGCCGGGTTCAGCATCTTTTCCGCCAATGCGGCCTGGCAGTTTAATCCGCAGCTTAAGCTGAGCGCTGGCGTTGATAATATTTTCAATCAGGCGTATAGCGAACATCTGAATCTGGCGGGTAACAGCAGCTTTGGTTACTCGTCTAATACCCCGGTTAACGAGCCAGGTCGTACCTGGTGGGCAAAAGTTAACGTGAAGTTCTGAACAGCATACAGGAGTTTTTTATGGCGTTTTTACCACCGGGCAAAAAGAGAAGGAATTTTCTGACCGCCCAGGCCTGCGTTTTCATTGTCGTTGCCATTATCATGACCCGAGCGATCATCGGCGGAGCCATTCAGGAATACAACATGCCGTTTTCTACCTGGCCGGTAGAGCTGTATATTTCGGAATTCTTTATGATCACGATTTACAGCAGCGTCTTCACCCTGCTGTTTTCCATCCCGCTCTGGTACTTCTTTATCGGTACCCAGGACCCCGAGCAGAAACAATAGCTCATGCCGTACTGAGCACCTGCTTTGACTCATTGCGGGAATCCGCTCCTCTCTCCTGAGGTGCGGATTTAAAACGGACAATAAAAAAGGGGCGACCGGTTAAAGGTCGCCCCTGTTACTTTCCGCTATTCTCAGGCTTCAGGTCATGTCGCCCCAAAGCCTGAGTGGCTTACAGCGCTTTCAGAATGGCATCTACGGTCGCTTTCGCATCACCGAACAGCATCTGGGTGTTCTCTTTAAAGAACAGCGGGTTCTGCACGCCTGCGTAACCGGTATTCATTGAACGTTTGAATACCACCACGTTTTGCGCTTTCCACACTTCCAGCACCGGCATGCCGGCGATCGGGCTGCGCGGATCTTCCTGCGCGGCCGGGTTCACGGTGTCGTTAGCGCCGATAACCAGCACGGTATCGGTAGAAGCGAAGTCATCATTGATTTCGTCCATTTCCAGCACGATATCGTAAGGAACTTTCGCTTCGGCAAGCAGTACGTTCATGTGGCCAGGCAGACGACCGGCAACCGGGTGAATACCGAAACGTACGGAGATGCCGCGCGCGCGCAGTTTCTCGGCGATTTCAGCCACCGGATACTGAGCCTGCGCAACCGCCATACCGTAACCCGGGGTGATGATCACCGAGTTAGAGCTTTTCAGCAGTTCTGCGGTGCCCGCAGCATCGATCTCGCGGTATTCGCCCATCTCTTCGCTTTCACCGGTTGAGCTGCTGTCAGTACCGAAGCCGCCGGCGATCACGCTGATAAACGAACGGTTCATCGCCTTACACATAATGTAGGAGAGGATTGCACCGCTCGAACCCACCAGCGCACCGGTCACGATCAGCAGGTCGTTGCTGAGCATAAAGCCCGCTGCCGCTGCCGCCCAGCCCGAGTAGGAGTTCAGCATCGATACCACTACCGGCATATCGGCACCGCCGATAGATGCCACCAGATGCCAGCCGAACGCCAGGGCGATCAGCGTCATCACCAACAGCGCGAAGCCTTGAGCACCCACGCTTTCTGAACGCACAAACAGGATCAGCAGCAGGAAGGAAACCACCAGCGCCAGCAGGTTCAGCTTGTGGCGATGCGGCAGCATCAGCGGACGCGAGGAGATTTTCCCGCGCAGCTTACCAAACGCCACAATCGAACCGGTAAAGGTTACCGCACCGATAAAGATGCCGATAAAGACTTCGGTCAGATGGATGTTCTCCATCACCGGCAGCAGACCAGGCGCGTGGTCCAGATAGCTGTTAAAGCCAACCAGTACCGCCGCCAGGCCAACGAAACTGTGCAGCACCGCCACCAGCTCCGGCATTTCGGTCATCTCAACCTTCTTCGCCAGACGGATACCGATTGCCCCACCAATGACCATCGCAAGCAGCACCAAGGCAATATTGCCAGAATCCGGGCCGAAGATAGTCGCTACCAGCGCCAGCGCCATACCGCTGATGCCGAAGATATTCCCCTGTTTCGAGGTTTCATGTTTAGACAGCCCGGCAAGGCTGCAAATAAACAGGATCGCAGCAACAATATATGCTGCAGTCACTAATCCGCCAGACATGGACAAACCCCTCAGTTTTTACGGAACATTTTCAGCATGCGCTGGGTGACGGTGAAGCCACCAAAGATATTGATGCTGGCGATCAGCACCGCGATAAACGACAGGAAGCTGACCCAGCCGCCGTGACCAATTTGCAGTACCGCACCGATAACGATAATCCCGGAAATCGCATTGGTTACCGACATCAGCGGAGTATGCAACGCATGGCTGACGTTCCACACCACGTAGTAACCCACCACGCAGGAGAGCGCGAACACGGTAAAGTGCGAGAGGAACTCCGGCGGCGCAACGTTAGCCAGCCAGCCAAACAGGACGATAGCCAGCGCCAGCAGCAGATACTTACGCAGTGGAGAAGCCGGTTTTTTCACCTCTTCTTCAATTTTCACTTCAGCTTTAGCCGCTTTAGGCGCAGCGGAAACCTGAATCGGCGGTGCGGGCCAGGTCACTTCGCCATCGCGAATTACGGTCACGCCTCGCACCACGACATCGTCGAAGTCGATAGTAATCTCGCCGTTCTTCTCTTTGCACAGCAACTTCAGCAGGTTAACCAGGTTAGTACCGTAGAGCTGGGAAGACTGCGTCGGCAGACGGCTTGGCAGATCGGTGTAGCCGATAATCTTCACGCCGTTCGGGGTAACGGTGACTTTATCTGCCACGGTCAGTTCACAGTTGCCGCCGGTTTGCGCCGCCAGATCGACGATCACGCTGCCCGGTTTCATCGAAGCAACCATGTCAGCGGTAATCAGCTTCGGCGCAGGTTTGCCCGGGATCAGGGCGGTGGTGACGATAATGTCCACTTCCGCAGCCTGAGCCGCAAACAGTGCCATCTCTGCCTTAATAAAGGCTTCTGACATCACCTTCGCATAACCGTCGCCGCTGCCCGCTTCTTCCTCGAAGTCCAGCTCGAGGAATTCGGCGCCCATACTTTGCACCTGCTCTTTCACTTCCGGGCGGGTATCGAAGGCGCGAACGATTGCGCCCAGGCTGCGCCCGGCACCGATCGCTGCCAGACCGGCGACACCGGCACCGATCACCATCACTTTGGCAGGCTGTACTTTGCCCGCTGCGGTGATTTGTCCGGTAAAGAAGCGGCCAAACTCGTGAGCGGCTTCCACAATCGCACGGTAACCGGCGATGTTAGCCATCGAGCTGAGGGCATCCAGCGACTGAGCGCGGGAAATACGCGGCACCGCATCCATCGACATCACGGTGACTTTACGCGCTGCCAGTTTTTCCAGCAGCGCCGGGTTCTGTGCAGGCCAGATAAAGCTGACCAGCGTACTGCCTTCACGCGTCAGGGCGATCTCTTCATCGTTCGGCGCATTAACCTTCAGCACGATATCCGACTGCCAGACGTTAACCGTATCAGCGATCGTTGCACCGGCAGCAACATAGGCTGCATCGTCAAAGCTGGCGAGCTGGCCCGCACCGCTTTCTACGGTGACACTGAAGCCAAGTGATAACAGCTGTTCCACCGTTTTCGGTGTTGCTGCCACACGGGCTTCGTTTGCCAACCGTTCTTTGGTAATACCAATAAGCATATTCTTCCCTTTCATCAGAGAGTATGACGGTTTGTTGATACTGCTCCGGCCCATATGACCGAAACCATCTTGTTTCAAACTGTTTATAACCTACTGAAAATGTGTGTTCCGATCCAGCCACCACGAGCACTGCGGCGCACTTTACCTATAAAAATTCAAATCAGACCCGGTTCAACCCTATATTGGACCTGAATTTCGCGCTAAACCAACGATAATCTGCTACGAAAAAATTTAACATTCTCAGTGTATTCTTATCAAATACCATTAATTAACAATACATTAACGAGTAAAGTGGTAGCTATTACCTGCATAAGTGGTATGGACTGAAAAAATGACTCGATTCAGCAAGCTTTCCTGACTATTCCAAAAAACGGAATACCCACCCACATAAAACCATAAAAAATGGCTGAGACAGAGGCATTATTACATGCAATAATCGTGGACTAATCTGTTGAACATCAAGACTCCAGCACGTTTTCGTACTCATTTTGCGTAAGGCGAAGGATTATTTTTATGAAGCTGAAGAACACCATCCTGGCATCAGCCCTGTTGTCACTCACATCATTAACCGCAGTCCATGCGGCACAGGAACTGACGCCGGAGAAAGCCGCCGCGCTGAAACCGTTTGATCGGATCACCATCAATGGCCGTTTTAATGCCATTAACGAAGCCAGCAGCGCAGTATCTAAACGTGCTGATGCGATGGGTGCCGCCTCCTACTACATTCAGGGCATCAACGACACCAACGGCAACGGTGGCAACTGGAACGTGACTGCCGACCTGTATCACGCAGATGCACCGGAAGCAGTGAAGAATAAAGATCGCGTGATCAACGGCGTGCGCGAACTGACTAAATCGGAAGCCTACTCGCTGGAACCGTATGACACGGTCAGCGCCAGCGGTTTCTTCCGCAGCCAGCCGGACGTCAACGACGCCATCAGTCGTTCAGCGAAAGATAAAGGTGCGGCATCCTTCTTTATTATTCGCCAGATCGATACCAACAACGGCGGCAACCAGATGATCACCGCCTATATCTATAAAGCCGACGCACCAAAACGTGTGGTGCAGGAGTCGTCGAATCTGATCCCTGCGGATTCCGAAGCCGGTAAAGCCGCGCTGGCCGCCGGTGGTGCTGCAGCGAAAAACGTTGAGATCCCGGGTGTCGCGTCCTCCGATACACCAAGCAAAAATGTCGGTCGTTTCTTTGAAACGCAGACCACGTCCGGTCAGCGTTACACTGTCACCCTACCAAACGGTAAGAGCGTGCAGGAAGTGAACGCCATCACGGCAGCACAGATGCAGCCGTTTGACAGCGTAACCTTCACCGGCCACTTCAGCACCCCAACCGAAATTTCGGAAGAAGTCGGTAAGCGCGCGATTGCCAAAGGTGCGAAGTACTACCACGTGACTCGCCAGTGGTCTAATCAGAGCGGCGGTAACCTGACTGTCAGTGCTGACCTGTTCAGGTAATAAGCTAAAACAGTCTGCAACGCGGGCAGCCTTCGGGCTGCCCTTTTTATTGGTGAATAATCCGCTGTGATTTGTGCATAGTAAATCATTGCATCCCTCCTCCTCACTCCGTAAAATCGCCCTCCTTTTACAGGGCTATCGTTCGCACAATCGCACATTAACCCTGATTAAAATTCACACCAATCGATTTAACTGGCTTTTTATTCTGTTTCTGGAGTCATTTTTGGACAAAAAACTAGGGCTTACCGCTCTGACCGCGCTGGTACTCAGCTCTATGCTCGGTGCAGGCGTTTTCAGCCTGCCGCAAAATATGGCAGCGGTAGCCAGTCCGGCAGCATTGCTGATCGGCTGGGGTATTACCGGTGTGGGCATTTTGCTGCTGGCCACGGCAATGCTGCTGCTGACCCGAATAAAACCAGAACTGGATGGCGGGATCTTTACCTATGCGCAGGCGGGTTTCGGTGAGCTGATTGGCTTCTGCTCCGCCTGGGGTTACTGGCTGTGCGCGGTGATCGCCAACGTGTCGTACCTGGTTATCGTTTTTTCCGCGATGAGTTTCTTTACCGATTCGCCGGGCCACATTGTATTTGGCGATGGCAATACCTGGCAGGCAATGCTGGGTGCCTCCGTGCTGCTGTGGGGTGTCCATGCCCTGGTGCTGCGCGGCGTACAGACCGCTGCCGGGATTAATCTGGCCGCCACACTCGGCAAGCTGCTGCCGCTCGGGCTGTTTGTGGTGCTGGCGATTGCCGCTTTCAACTACGATCGCTTCCGCATCGATTTCAGTGGACTGTCGCTGGGTAAACCGGTGTGGCAGCAGGTTAAAGACACCATGCTGATCACCCTGTGGGTATTTATTGGCGTTGAGGGCGCGGTGGTGGTTTCTTCCCGCGCGCGCAACAAGCGGGATGTCGGCCGCGCGACGCTCCTGGCGGTGGTGGCTGCACTGTTCGTGTATCTGCTGGTGACGCTACTCTCGCTCGGCGTGGTGCCGCGCGCTGAACTGGCTGACATGCGCAACCCTTCGGTCGCGGGACTGATGACTTCGCTGATTGGCCCCTGGGGCAACCTGATTATCGTCAGCGGTCTGATAGTCTCCGTCTGCGGTGCCTACCTCAGTTGGACGATTATGGCAGCGGAAGTCCCGATGATTGCCGCCCAGCACGGGGCGTTCCCCCGTCTCCTCAGTCGGCAGAATGCACGGGGCGCACCTGCCGCGTCACTGTGGCTGACCAACGGCTGCGTCCAGCTGTGCCTGATCCTGATCTGGCTGACCGGGGCAGACTACAATACGCTGCTGACTATCGCTTCAGAGATGATTCTGGTGCCTTACTTCCTGGTAGGTGCCTATTTATTCAAGCTGGCGTATCGCAAGGGCCAACCCGCCGTGACGGCAGTTGCTATCGGCGCGAGCCTTTACGGTCTGTGGCTGCTCTTCGCTTCCGGGCCACTGCATTTGCTGCTGTCGGTGGTGCTTTACGCGCCGGGAATGCTGCTGTTTCTGTTTGCCCGCCGTAAGGGACAGGCTCTGACGGCGCTGAAGCCTGTCGAGAAGATGGCAATGGGAGTACTGGTCCTGGCCGCCCTTCCGGCAGCCTGGATGCTGATGCAGTAGCCGTCAGTGGGACAGCGGCGGGATGGCGATATGCAGTCGGTCGTCCTGCTGCTGGAGTTCCAGCGGACGGGCATACTCCTGACGCACGGTGGTCAGCTGAGATTCTGATAGCGGATAAGGCAGAAGAATTTCAAAGCGGGCAATTTGCTGCTGTTGCGCAAGAGTTATCAGGCGAACGATATTGATTTCATCACTGACCTGAGTAGAGATAATCTGCAGCGCGAGGTCTTTGAGGCATTCCGGTGCGGCGCGAGGGGCAGCTGCCGTTTTGCGGGTAATGATGCCAAAAAACGGGATAACGCCGTAAATCGCATCAACAAAACTCCAGCGTTTCTTACAGGAAGCGGAAAGGAAATCGATATAATTTATACAGACAGGGTCATTGTGCCCTACTGCAGCCAGCTTAGTTTCTGACACCCTTCCTCCTTTTCGTTACACGTCAAAACAGCCCTTACGCTTATAATGACATACTCGACCGACATTATACTACATTCATTAGATTAACAGATGTAAGGATTCTCCGAGGCGTTTTTCCGACGATTTAGCACAGGTTAATAGGCGTTGCCCCTGAGAAAGGATAAGCTAGTGCCATCTACGGCCCGATATACCGCATCATGAATAAAATAGTATTTGTTGAAGACGACAAAGATGTAGGCGAGCTGATTGCCGCCTATCTGGGAAGACACGATATTGAGGTCATTGTGGAAAGCCGTGGAGACAGGGCTGAAGCAACGATCGCTGCCACTAACCCGGACCTTGTCATGCTGGATATTATGCTACCCGGCAAGGACGGGATGACGCTTTGCCGCGATATCCGCAGCAGCGGTGACTGGTCTGGCCCGGTTGTGCTGCTGACCTCACTCGACAGCGACATGAACCATATTCTGTCGCTGGAGATGGGTGCGAATGATTATATTCTCAAAACCACGCCACCGGCGGTTCTGCTGGCGCGTCTGCGGCTGCATCTGCGCCAGGCCGGGAGCAAAACCCAGGGTGAAGAGATCGCTCCTGCGGTTTCCAGCCAGAAAGGCCTGCGCTTCGGCACGCTGAGCATCGATCCGGTTAACCGCCAGGTGACGCTTTCCGGTGAAATTATTGCTCTTTCCACCGCCGACTTCGATCTGCTGTGGGAGCTGGCAACCCATGCCGGAACAATTCTTAACCGCGATGCCCTGCTGAAAACCCTGCGCGGCGTCAGCTACGACGGCATGGATCGCAGCATTGACGTGGCGATTTCGCGCCTGCGTAAAAAACTGCTGGATAGCGCCACCGAACCGTACCGGATTAAAACCATCCGTAATAAAGGCTACCTGTTCGCTCCGCACGCCTGGGATGCCCAATGAGAAAGCTGTTTATTCAGTTTTATCTGCTGCTGTTTGTCTGCTTCCTGGTGATGGCGATGCTGGTCGGGCTGGTGTACAAATTCACCGCCGAACGCGCCGGTCGCCAGTCGATGGACGATTTAATGAAGAGTTCGCTGTATCTGATGCGCAGCGAACTGCGGGAGATCCCCCCGCGCGACTGGAACCGCACCATTAATAACCTCGACCTCAACCTTTCCTTTAAGCTGCACATCGAGCCGATGAGCAAATATCAGCTCGATCCGCCGACGCTGCGCCGCCTGCGCGCGGGGGAAATTGTCGCGCTTGACGACGAATACACTTTCCTGCAGCACATTCCGCGCAGCCACTATGTGCTGGCGGTCGGCCCGATCCCGTATCTGTTCTATTTGCACGAAATGCGCCTGCTGGATATCGCGCTGCTGGCCTTTATCGGTATATCTTTGGCGTTACCGGTGTTTATCTGGATGCGCCCGCACTGGCAAGACATGCTGAAGCTGGAGAATGCCGCACAGCGCTTCGGTCAGGGCCATCTTGACGAGCGTATCCATTTTGACAGTGCCTCCAGCCTGCTGCGGCTGGGGGTAGCCTTTAACCAGATGGCTGACAATATCAATACGTTGGTCGCCAGCAAGAAGCAGCTGATCGACGGCATCGCCCATGAACTGCGCACTCCGCTGGTGCGTTTGCGCTATCGTCTGGAAATGAGCGATAACCTCAGTGAGGCGGAATCTGCGGCACTCAACCGGGATATTGGCCAGCTGGAGGCGCTAATCGAAGAGCTGCTGACCTACGCGCGCCTCGATCGTCCGCGCGTGGAGCTGAATCTGCAATCACTCGATCTGGCACAGTGGTTGCACGAACGGCTGCAGGATATGCGCCTGGTCAATCCCGATACCGAAATCGCGCTGGATACTCCGCAGCGTGAAAATCACGGCGTGGCCGATACCCGTCTGATGGAACGCGTGCTGGACAATCTGGTGAATAACGCCCTGCGCTATGCCGACAAGCGGCTGCGCGTTGGACTGTGGTTTGACGGCGACATTGCCTGCCTGCAGGTGGAGGATGACGGCCCCGGCATTCCACAGGAAGAACGCGAACGGGTATTCGAACCCTTTGTGCGGCTCGATCCCAGCCGCGATCGCGCTACCGGCGGCTGCGGCCTGGGGCTGGCGATTGTTCACTCTGTGGCACAGGCGTTTGGCGGCTACGTCACCATCGACAGCAGCCCGCTCGGCGGCGCCAGCGTGCGCTTCTGCTGGCCAATTAATCACCCTTTGCGCGACGCCTGAGGCGTCTGAACTCTCCTCTTATTAAGGAATAGTATGTCATCTGCTTACGCGAATCTGACCCGAACCTTTCAGCGCCTTTCACGCTTTGGTCATCTTGCTGCAATTACCGGCTGGGATATGCAAACCATGATGCCCGCAGGCGGCAGCCGCGCGCGCGGTGAAGCACTGGCGGAGCTAAGCGTGCTGCGCCATGAAATCCTGACGGCAAAACAGGTGGGCGAATGGCTGGACCAGGCGAAGCAGGAAGATCTGGACGATGTGGCGCAGGCAAATCTGTACGAAATGCACCGCGCCTGGCAGCAGGCCTCTCTGCTGCCCGCCTCGCTGGTGGAAGCTAAATCCATCGCCGGTTCCCGCTGCGAACATGCATGGCGTCAGCAGCGCCCCGCCAACGACTGGCAGGGGTTCTCCGCCAATCTGAAAGAGGTGGTGAAACTCAGCCGCGAGGAAGCTGAAATTCGGGCGCAGGCCAACGGCTGTTCGCGCTATGACGCGCTGCTGGACGTCTTCGAGCCGGGCATGACCAGCGCGAAGCTGGATAGTACTTTCGGCGATCTTAAGCAGTGGCTGCCGGAACTGCTGCAAAAAATCGTCGACCAGCAGGCGAAAGAAACGGTGATCGCTCCTGTAGGGCCTTTCCCGCAGCAACAGCAGAAAGAGCTGGGGCTGGCGATAATGAAGCTGCTGGGCTTTGATTTTAACGCCGGTCGCCTGGACGTTAGCGCACATCCGTTCTGCGGCGGTGTACCGCAGGATGTCCGTATCACCACCCGCTACAAAAGCGATGAATTTATCAGCGCGATGATGGGCGTGATCCACGAGACCGGCCACGCGCGCTATGAGCAGAATCTGCCGCAGCAGTGGGCCGATCAGCCTGTGGCTCTGGCGCGCTCAACCGCTATTCATGAGTCACAGAGCCTGTTCTTTGAGAAGCAGCTGGGCCGCAGCCCGGAGTTCCTCAGCCTGATCCAGCCGCTGGCGGTACAGCTGCTGGGCGATCGCCCGGGCATGGAGACCACCAACTTTATTGCGCTAAACCAGCGGGTGAAACCGGGCCTGATCCGCGTGGATGCCGATGAGGTCAGCTATCCGGCTCACGTGATCCTGCGCTATGAGATTGAGCGCGCACTGATTGCCGGAGAGATTGAGGTCGACGATATCCCCACGCTGTGGCAGGAAAAAATGCAGCACTGGCTCGGTATTAATACTGCCGGGAACTATCGCGACGGCTGTATGCAGGATATCCACTGGACCGACGGTGCCTTCGGCTACTTCCCGACCTATACGCTGGGTGCAATGTACGCCGCGCAGCTGTTCCAGGCGCTCAAGCGTGCGATTCCTCAGGTTAATGAACTGATTGCCCAGGGCGATCTGCAGCCGGTGTTTAACTGGCTTCAGCAGAATATCTGGCAGCACGGCAGCCGTTTCTCCACCCGCCAGCTGGTAGAAAATGCCACCGGAGAGGACCTCAACCCGATCTGGTTCCGCCAGCATCTTGAAAGCCGTTATCTGAAGTAAACCCACCGTTGTTACAGGCCTTCAAGGGGAATGCGACTATCGCATTCCCCTTTGTACATTCGGTTACACGCCGATACCAATCACTCACTGAAGCGCCCGTCCCGTTCTCATATAGTTTACTCACCGGCCCCGCAGTGGGCTGACACATGAATAAACATTTGAGGGTTTTGCAATGAAAAAATTATTTGCTCTGGTTGTAGCCGCTGCAATGGGTCTGTCTTCAGTTGCTTTCGCTGCTGAGACCACAGCTGCCCCAGCTACCACCGCACCAGCTGCCGCTGCTGCCACCACCACAACTGCGGCGCCAGCTCCGGCTAAAGCAACCGCTAAACATCACAAAAAACACAAGAAAGCGACCGAGCAGAAAGCGCAGGCAGCTAAAAAGCATCACAAAGCCGCTAAGAAGCCAGTAGCGCAGAAAGCTCAGGCTGCTAAAAAGCACCACAAAGCTGCTAAGAAACCAGTAGCTCAGAAAGCGCAGGCTGCTAAAAAGCACCACAAAGCTGCTAAGAAGCCAGTAGCTCAGAAAGCTCAGGCTGCTAAAAAGCACCACAAAGCCGCTAAGAAACCAGTAGCTCAGAAAGCTCAGGCTGCTAAAAAACACCACAAAGCTGCCAAGAAAGCCGCTGCTCCTAAAGCGTAATTTTTGCAGACGGGCGGACAGCCGCCCGAAACAAGATCCTTAACTCAAACACCCGGATTATCCGGGTGTTTCTTTCCCGGAGTCTCGGATGATGGTGCGCCGCTATTTATTCGAAATTATTCTGGTTGTGATGATCCTTTGCGGTGTGATTGCCGCCAGCTTCTACATCTGAACCCTGTAGCGTGCTGATATTCCAAATTAATCTCCCTTTTTAAGCGCTATCCGTCTATAGTTACTGCATTAGCGTAATCACCTTTAATGCTTCTCCAGCCCGAGAGAAATATGCGCCTGACTGCTGTGTTATTAATGGGTTTCCTCTCCTTTTCGTTCTGTACTCACGCCGATGATGATGCCCAAAGTGAAGCCGACACCAAGACGCTGTTTTTTGGTAAAGATGACCGTCTGCCGGTCAGCAATACCGCCAGCCAGCCGTGGGAAGCGATCGGACAGCTTGAAACGGCCAGTGGCAATTTGTGTAGTGCTACGCTGATCTCTCCTCACCTTGCCCTGACCGCCGGCCACTGCCTGCTGGCACCGCCGGGTAAACTGGATAAAGCTATCGCGCTGCGTTTTGTCGCCGGCAATAACGGTAAATGGCGCTATGAAATTCACGATATTGAAGGCCGGGTGAATCCAACGCTGGGGAAAAAACTGAAGGCCGATGGCGATGGCTGGATTGTTCCGGCTTCTGCAGCGCCCTACGATTTCGGGCTGATTATTTTACGTAATCCTCCATCCGGTATTGTGCCGCTGCCGCTGTTTGCCGGTACACGCAGTGAAATGACCGCAGCGCTGAAGGCAACCGGTCGCAAAGTGACTCAGGCGGGTTATCCGGAAGATCACCTGGATACGCTTTATTCGCATAACGACTGCCTGATCACCGGCTGGGCGCAGAAAACGGTGCTGTCGCACCAGTGCGATACACTGCCGGGAGACAGCGGCTCCCCGCTGCTGCTGAAGGTTAACGGCGACTGGCAGCTGATTGCAGTACAAAGCTCTGCCCCTGCGCCGAAAGATCGCTATCTGGCCGATAACCGCGCTATTGCCGTAACGGCATTTCGCGATAGTCTGGAAGAGCTGGCTAAATAGGCGATGAAGCCTTGGACTTTTTGCAAGCCTCCGCATCGCCTGGACTGTTGAAATTTCAGCAGGACCGCAGGGAAAACGTACAGACCGTCAATTGGGGCCAGCGTTAAACTGGCCCCAATATCCGATTTCATTTGTGCCATCTCGGCCAGCCACAAGGCTCCATTCCCCGCCTGGAATCAGAAAAATGTCATCCCCTCATAGGGTTGGTCGCGGCAGGCCATTAAGCGGCTGTTCAAATCCCCGTCATGAATTTCCAGTTTATGCCCGTCGGGATCTAAAAAGTAGACGGACTTCCCTTCACTTTTGTTGATTTTCCACTCCGTCACGCCCGCCGTTCTTAAGCGAACAGCAAACTCATCAAAGTCATTGCTACGGATGCTGAACGCATAGTGAGTGTAATCCCCGCCGCACAACACGTTATCAGCAGAAAGGCACAGCCACAGCTCACCCAGTGAAAGGTAGGCACCGCGCGCCCACTTCGCCTTTGGGGTAAAACCGAGCGTATTGACATAAAAATCAAAGCTTTTTGTCACATCGCTAACGGCGATAGTGATGTGGTTAAGTCCGTTCAGCATGCGGAGAGTCTCTTTGGTAGGAAGGTAGCGGGATTAATTTAACATGGATGATGTTTTAATTGCCGTCAGGCTGCATTATAGGTTTTCAGTCAGTTTGGACAGAATTGAAGGTATGTGCATCTTTCATATGATGAAGATACTGCAACTCAGGTAGGGCAACGTCACGGGAAACCGATTGTATTAAAAATACAATCCCAGACCATGCACGAACAGGGCTTTAGATTCTTTCAGGCTGACAACGGCGTATGGTTAACGGCGTCAGTTCCTTATCGGTTTGTTTCTGAGTAATGGCTGACCTTACCCCTGTATCGCGGCCGTTACGGCCTGGATATCTGCCCGCGATCAGCCGGGTGGTGCTGCCGCGGCCCTGACTGCTCACCACGCTGGCCGTCAGCTGAATATCATGACCCGCGTTCAGCGACAGCAGGCCGCCGTCGTTCGTCACTCCGATCCCCGCCTGGCGGCCCAGCCAGCTCTCGCTGCCCCGCTGTTCGCTGCCGGTCAGGCTGAGAATATCATTCCCGGCCTGCAGGGTGAACTGGTCGCCGCCTTTCAGCTGCCCGCCCCGGTTGACGATATCTCCGGTCGCCACCAGCTGCGTGATGTTGCCGCTGATATCGCCGGTGTTCAGCAGGCTGCCCGCCGAAACAGCGGTCAGCTCGCGGCCATTAATACTGCCGCTGTTAATCACCTTGTCGGCGGTGTTGATACGCACGGTGTTACCCGCCAGCAGGGTGCCGTTGCCCTGCAGATCGCCGGGCTGCACGCGGGCATACAGCTTCGGCACGCTGACCACCTGCGTACTGCCATCCGGCAGAGTGACCGTCTGGTTCACCATCAGCACCATGTCAGCGGTCACCTGCGCCATCTGTTCCGCAGTGAGGTCCGCGCCTGGCGAGATGGTAAAGCGTTCGGTGAAGGATTTGCCGCTGCTGAGCAGCGCCCGGTACTGGCTTTCATCGTCGCTATTCAACCAGAATGGGCGATCATACTGAGGGTGATCTGACCGCAACAGGATTGATCACCAGAATACCGCTGGATGTGCGGGTGATGCCGGGCTATCTGATACTGACGGCACGCGAATCAGCACGTGAGCAGCGGCGGGTCAGGGCGATGATTGAGGTGATCAGCAGGCCGCAGAGCAAAACCAGTAACTGACTGAACGGCAGATAAAATAATCCCGGCTCGGTGGCCGGGTTTTTGTAACTTACATTACTTTTTTATCTTCATAATCTTGAAGATATTTTTCAAGAGGATATGCAGTTCCAAGTTCATGTATCTCACCGGTATCTTTATCAATTATAAACGGTGCGTTACCTGCAAGCTGAGCAGAAAAATCGCCTGTTTCAAGATACTCTCGCGATTGGAAACAAAAAAACCATCCTTCAGAAAAACGTCCTTGAAGTGTAATAACAACCGGAATATCTGTATTTTTTAGGTAATTGGCCGCTTTTTCTACAGCTTCATCAAAATTAATCATTAATTTGTCCTTAGTAACTGGAATGATTTAAATTGGCTGAGATCGGCAGATTTCCCCGTTTGCCCGTCAAGGAACCGAACTGTACCATTCTGATTTACAACATTAAATACATGTCCTGGCTGTCCTGGCCCATATGAACCAAAAACAATACCTCTTGAACCAGGTCCTGCATTTTTCATTTGCTGCGTAATAGTTTCTGATGAAGAAACATACCTAAACTTAGTACCATATTGCTTTTCCAAAACTGATAGGGGAACGCCGTTATTATGATTAATGGGTAAAGCTGATGCAGGATTCCCACTCAAAGTAGCATCTGTAGCAACCGAACAGTTTACACAATTATGTGTCCGGCCCGGTTCAGGATATCCGGGATTAACATTTTTTATAGATCCGGCCGTATCTCCACTTGTCCCTGCCCCCTTGAGCCCATAAATCGCACCACCAATCGCCGCCGTTGTATGAACACCAGCCATAGCAGTATAGAGGCCGTCCGCTTCTTCCTTACTCACTCCCCAGTTTTCAACAATCCGGTTTACATTCGCCTCGCGCTCCGCTTTCGCGTCTGCTGTAGCAT